>NZ_JBFBAT010000022.1:0-105925 GCF_040682375.1 Streptomyces sp. NPDC051214 | reverse complement strand
ACTCTTCGCAGACAAGACCACCCCGCAGCGGCCAACCCCCGCAAAACCGGAACCACACGAACTCGACTGAATACACCACTCGGCGGGACGCCATCGAACTCGGGTGGTGTCCCGCCGAGTGGTGTAACCGTGCGTCTTACACATGGCGCGCACCGGTAAGGACACGGCGAACCGTCCTTGTCGCTACACCACTTCGCAGGACGTGACCCAGCGTTCGCTTCTACCCACCATCACCGCCGCACCCGGGCGCTCTCTTGAAGACCGGCTCACCGTCGATGAGGCCCTCCAGTTGCTTCGCACCGGGGGCTGTTGGCCTCATCCACCCTTCGCGCGAGCCCGGTTTGACCTGGTCAAGACCGCTCCCGGAGGCACGCACCCATCGCAGCCCTTCTCGGTCTATGAACTGCACGGACTTGAGCTCGACACCAGCGTTATCAGGCAACTTGTGCGTGCGGCCCAGGAAGGTCTTGGTGTAGAGCAGGGACTTTTCGTCAACTATCAAGTCCGTGCAGGGCCCGATAACCGACATGGGTTGCTGGAAGAGGACGACAGTCGAATGCCCATATCCTTGCCTGGATTCGATGTGTACCCAAAAGTGCATGCGAACTGATTCCACTGGGTCCTGAGACCTGTTCCGCAGGTGGACAGCAAAGTCCCCTTTGCTGTCGAGTTCCGCCCACGCGGCCACGCGGCTTGCCTGGTCTCGACTGTCGCGAGCGGCGTCTTCTCGGGACTGTTCCAGTTGATCCTGCGATACCGCAGCGCCGTAGTAGGTCGCAATCGCGGTGAACAGCAACGAACCGATACCTGCGATGACTCCGGCCACCGTCCCCCACGTGGTCCAGTCGATGCGTCGCGACCTCCCGCCTCGATCCTGCTCCCCGCTGTCTCGCACTCGGGCCCTCACGCGGTCAGGTGAGGGACGACGCCTCGCCAGCCTCAGCCGCTCTCGCCTCTGGTCGCTGCCTGTGGGCATGCACCCTCCTGACCTGACGCCGTGCACCAACTGTGCTGCGGGTAGTCGAAATTATCGCCAGGCCAGTCGCGTGTACGGTCACTGCTCTTGCTCGGGGGGGCTCAGTTGCGTGATCACGAAATCTGCCCCGGCCACTCCTTCGGGACCATCCGACCCTTGAGATCCGGATCTTCCGCCAGGTACTCCGGGAGCTTCGTTCCCTTGGACAGATAGGCTCTGAGTAGGCCCTCCCTATCCACTTCAGCGCCGGTAAGGTCCGCGTTATGCAGATCCGTTCCGGTCAGGTCCGCGCCGCGAAGATTCGCTCCGCTCAGGTTCACACCTGACAGATCCGCATCTCTTAGCGATGCCTCCCTCAGGTCTATGTTCCTCGCGTCTGAGCGGTGGATGGTCGCTCTCATCATCTTTGCACCATGCAGGTCGGCGCCTCGCAGGTCTGCCTCAAAGAATACGGCGCTCGCCAAGTTCGCTTGAGGTAGACGCGCGCGGGACAACTTCGTCTTGAACAAAGAGGCGCCAGCCAAATCAGCGCTCGATAGGTTCGAATCGGAAAGATCTGTCCTGTTCAGGTCCGCGTTGGCTAGCTGCGCCGCGGTCCGGGACTCAATCGCTCCTGCGGAAATCAGCGGCCCCAACTCTTCGCCGGGTAAGCAGGCACCCCCCAAGTCGAGCCTGAATGTTCCATCTCTGGTTTCGTCCCGGAAAGCGATCACCTTGAGGGCCGCATGCACGTCCGGTGAGACCTTCTTGCCCTTCGCAGGCAACTTCGTGGCGTGTGTACGCACGAAGGTCACCAGGACATCGGCGATCGTGGGGTGATCGCGTACGGAGTCCTCCATAATTCGCTGCAGGGCATAGATGCCACCCAACCGGACGTCCAAGGAATCGTCGCCGAGGTTCTCCACCGCCTTGGTGTATCGGTCCGTGATCTGTCCTTCCTGCGCAATGCCCAACTCCCTGCTGCTGATCTTCAACTGCTCGTTGACCTGATCGTTGGAGTACCAGATGGCGGCCGCCGAGACGACGGTCGAGAGGAGCACGCCGAAGACCACGGCGCCCAGTTCGATACGGCGGGCCCAGTCCAGCCGCTGAGGCTGCACGGACTCAGATGGAGGGCTGGGGTCCGCGGCCGGAGAAGAGAGTCCCTGGGCAGCGCGCTCACCGACCCGACGGAGTTGCTGGTTACGGCGGTGCGACATGAGGACCATTCGACTGCCCCAACACTGGCTGCCGCAGGCGTTCCGGCGGATCCGATTGGTGCAGCCGGTTAACTGTTCTAACAAAAGCGGTTGATCATGTGACTGTTGGCCTGGCCGCTCGCTGGTCTGGTTGTGGCGAAACATCGTCGCGGCCGTGGATCGTGTCGGATGAACTGTTCTCGCTCACCGAGCCCTTGCTGCCCGAACCGGGACCGAAGCTGGTGCAGGGCAGAGCGCGGGTGCCGGACCGGCAGGCCCTGCGCGGCATCTCGTTCGTGCTGCACACCGGCATCCAGTGGGAGTACCTGCCCCAGGAGTTGGGCTTCGGCTCGGGCATGACCTGCTGGCGGCGGCTGGCCGTCTGGAACGAGGCCGGCGTCTGGGACCAACTCCACCTCGTCCTGCTGGAGAAGCTGCGCTCGAAGAACCAGCTGGACTGGTCCCGGGCGGTGATCGACTCCCCGCACGTGCGGGCGGCCCGGCGGGGCCCAAAAACGGGCCCAGCCCGGTCGACCGGGCACGGCCGGGCAGCAAGCACCACCTCATCACCGACGGCCAGGGCATCCCCCTCGCAGTCTCGCTCACCGGCGGAAACCGCCACGACGTCACGCAGCTGCCGCCTCTGGGATAAGATCCCGGCCGACGCCGGACGCGACGGCCGGCCCCGGCAAAGGCCGGACGCCCTGCTGGCTGATCGCACCTACGACTTCGACCTGTACCGCCGTCTGCTCCGGCAGCGCGGTATCCGCCCCGTCATCGCCGAACGCGGCCAGCCACACGGCTCTGGCCCGGGCATCTTCCGCTACGTCGTCGAACGCACGATCGCCTGGCTGCACGGCTTCCGCCGTCTTCGCATCCGCGGGGAACGACGCGACGACATCCACGAAACCTTCCTAGCCTCGCCACCTGCCTCATCACCCACCGACACGCCCAACGCCTTGGTCAGCGACTTTACGTGAGTGCCCGCAGAACAAGGACCTCTGTCGCTTGCGGGGTTCGATCAACGATCTCCGTGTCAAAGAGGCATTCGAACGGTGCATGCGATATTGCTAGTTCTGCGCTCGTGGGGTCCGTGAGTAATCTGGCCCCGGCCCAGCTGCCGTAACCGAAGCTGCCAGCGACGATCAGAGCGGGAACCTGTGGGTTGAACGGGTTCTTGGTTTTCACCACGAGCCCGTAGTCGGTTCCTTCGCCCTGGTTCAACAGCCTGGGGACGTAGATCCGTTCAGTCTGGCTGTCTCGGATGGAGATGTCGTGAGGAGTGTGTCGCGTGAAGCCCAGTGAGCACCGCAGGCGCTGCACGACTTCATCTGTGATCTTGTTGGCGTCTGGCCCTCCAATCAGAATGAGGGGCTTGCGTCTGGCCTCACCGTCCACCCGGTCGCTGTATCTGATCACGGGAGACGCCGCGCCAATCCGGACGAAGTGCTGTTGGATCTCGGATAGCGCGAAGGCGTCGCCCACTCCGATCAGACCTGACGGCTCCCAACTGGCAAACTGATGCAAGCCGACCACCAGCGTGAGATCAGGCCTGACGAAGTCGCGCCAGAACTCCCGTAATTGACGGCCTCTTGTGCGGCTCGCGGCAGTGGCCTGTCGGGGTGAACACCCCAGACGGCCCCTCGCTTCCAACCAGGGTTTCGGGTCCCGTCCGCAGGCCTTGACGAACTCTTCCAAGGTGCTCCGTCGTGGGACACCGGTTGCACCGTTGATCATGCCGTGGATCGTCGAAGCGCTGAGCCCGCTCTCGCCCGCCAACGCCTGAATGCTCAATCCGCGAGTGTCGAACAGCTGTGCCAACTGCTCGATCAGGTCTTCCCGACTGTGGATCTGATCCGGATTGATCTGCGCCATCTAATTCTCCGCAACGGGCCTTTCGCTGCCATTCGGAATGGTAGCCGGAATGCTCTGCGACCTGGAGGGATGAGCCATTTCGCGCACTACTGACCAACGCTGTCGCTTCAGAACGGTCGGAGCGTACAGCCTGTGCTCACCAGTCAGCATCGCTGAAGAAGGAGTTCCGGTGAGTAGGAAGAAGAATCGTCCGGCGCGCGAGGCGGCACCGCCGAGCGACCCGTTCACGCAGACGCTCGGCACCATCCTCGACAAGGCCATGGCCAGCTGGTCTGCTGTCCTGCGCCTCACTCTGGCCTGCATCGCGCTGTGCCTGCCCATGACGGCGGCTGTGACGGTGTATCTCTTCCTTCACTGACGCACAAGCTGTATTCCGGCAGTACAAGGCCGTGCTCCACTCGCACCCGCAGCTCAAGGCGGAGGGGCTTCAACAAGGTCATCTCCGCCGACGGCCTCTACCGGCTGCTGCCGTTCCTGGAGCGCCTGCCCCAAACCCGCAACGCCACTCTTGGGCGAGACGGAAGTGAGGGACGGTGAGGGACTGGGCGACCTGCTGCTCGCACACCGGGTGTTCGGACCGCAAATCCTGCCGCTGTGGCGGCGGAAGCCCGGCTCGGACCTCGCCGACGGCGACCAGGTCGCGGAGCTCCGTCTCGGGCAGATGCACCTCACCCTCGCTCTGCGCACCGACGTGGACGGCGAGGGCGACATCGGATCTGAGGCAGTGTCGGGGCGCTCTCTGGGGTAGGCGACAGGCCCCTTGCAATCTCTAACTCTACATAGATAGTCTGATACCTATGGGAGCGAGACTACGCCGAACCCCAGCCATGCTTGCGGTCCTTGAGGCGCTTCTTCACCTGGACCGCCCCTACGGCCTGGAACTCATCCAGCGCACGGGCCTGCCAAGCGGCACCGTCTATCCGCTGCTGGCCCGCCTTGAAGAGGCGGGCCTGGTCACGAGCGCCTGGGAGACAGCGGAACCCGTGCACGGCCGCCCCCGGCGTCGCTTCTACACAGTCAACGCAAGCGGTATCACCTTCGCCCGCACGGCTCTGTCCGAAGGGGGGCCGATCGCTCGCCCCGCTGCGCCTTCAGTGCAGCCAACGCCTGGTCCTGCGCCAGCAAAGACCTCGGTGCCGCGTCCTGGTACAGCAGGGGGAGTTTCATGATCACAGTGCTCGGTCTGCCTGCAGCGGTCGTACTGGTGCTCGGAATCGGCGCATTGCTGTGCTGGGTCACGATCGGCACCACTCCCTGGATGGTGCGGTGGTCGCTGGGCCGACGTGCGCTCGACAAATCGGCACCAGAGAACCAGGCGGAAGTCGTGCGCGCTGCCATCGGCGAGGCCCCCGCCGACGGACCTGTGGAAGAGCTCGCCCTTCCGAATCCTTCGGACAGCGGCCCGGGCAGGTCATGACACAGCGCAGGAGCGTGCCTGAGCGGCTTGTGCTGCTCACAGTGGTCCTGCTTCCCGCCGACGGGCGCGACCGGTATGCAGAAGAATGGCTTGCCGACCTGGCGTTTTGCGAAGATGCGGCAACTCGCTGGCAGTTGGCACTGAGCAATCTGCGGGGGGCCTTCCGCCTGCGGTGGACCCTTTCCCGTGGCGCCTCCCGTCGAGCTGAGCCTGCACCGACCTTCGATATTCCTGCCGTCACACCGGGAACCGTCATCGGCGGAACGCTCCCACGGTGGCGCAAGCATCTGCTGCGATACATGAGTCCCCGCAGGCGCGCACGCTACCTTCTCCGACGGCGGCTGAAGGACGAAGCGGCAACAGGGATCCTTCTGGAACAGCTGAGCGCACTGCGCCACCAGACCGCCATGTCGATCATCGACAACATCCGATAGCGCGGCATCCATGCTGCCTCGCCGGTGCAGCAATTGAGGACTTCACCCGTCACGGAGCTGCCTCTCGCCGTGCGGCACGGCCTGTCGGGCCCGTTCTGCCTTCCGGCATCGCGGCCGGCTCCCGCTCAAACCGCACAGTGCCGCCCCAAGCCGGCCCCGAGTACGCCGCCGTCAAGGAGTGGGGCACCGCTGCAAGAACGAGATGCCGATGCAAGAGATCATCTCGGAGGCTGCATCCGCATCGCCCGCGGTCACAGCCGTTCCCGCCGCAGCATCTGCCTGACCTTGAGGAACCGCCACCATGCGCCTGCCGGCAGCATCCGCCGCACGGCCGCCGAAACCCACACCCCGGACATCTGCGCTTCCAGGACAGAGTCTTGGCGACCCACCCCACACCGAGCCACCTGCCCTCCTCGATGACGCTGACGCTGAACTCGCTCGCCAACACCTTCTTGAGCAGGCCGCCCAACGAACCAGGAAACAACACCCAGCAGTGCACGGGCTCTCCACCCCACCACCCCACGAACGCGCCCCTCGAACGCGGCCCCGGCAGCGGGAGTTGCACCTCACCGACCGGGCGCCCCACGACGGCCAGCACAGCACGGCTCACCACCACCGTGCCGCGGCACCGCAGCGCGCCAGCAGCCACGGCTGCGGCAGACCGGACACGGCCCTACCTCTCCAGGCGCTCTGTCCCGCCCCTGACGCCCACCAGGCCCGCCAGAGCCCAAGACCTCAGCGCCCCGGCCAACGGTCCTACGCCGCGCCACCCCGACCACCGCCCCACCACCCAAGGTGCTGCAATGCCGTAACCATGGTCCAGCCCCCGTGAACGACCATCTGATCGCACCCCGCTGCCCTCCCCACCAGTAGCCAAAAAAGCCCGACAGACCCGCCACCCAGCCGCCAGCCACGACAGAAGCACTCTCTAGAAACGCTGGGATGCGGGCCGCATCGAATGACCCCGGCCCAGCCCACCAGGGAAGGGAAAATCGCGTGATCAGCCCCGCCCTCAGACACACGCCACGAGGGCGGCTCCCCGTCCCGTTGAGCCCCTGCGCAACCAGATGCTGGCCGCGCTCGCCCAGCAGCTCGAGCCACTGGGTCCGCCGCTGCAGGTCGTGCCCGCAACTGGCGATGTCGCCGTGCCGCTCGTCTGGTACGGGCACCTGCCCACGCAGGGCGCGGCGGTGCGCGGCGATGTCGAGGGCCCGCTCCACACGCTCGGCGGCGCCAGCCGCGCCAGCACGGCGACCCTGTCCGCAGATACGTGGCGCCAGCTGCCTGCCCGGGCCCAGGGGCCTCAGCGAGCTGCTTTACGCCGCCTCACCCCGCACACAGCCCTACCAGCCGCGACGACGAACTTTCCCTCCAGCTCCGGCAGGTTCGGCAGGACGACACTCAGCTCAGTCGGCGCCTGGAGGAGGCCGAAGACGACCTCGCGGTGGCCCGTACCGGCCTCCGCCGCATGATCCGGGACGAAAGCCGTGCCAGTGGCCGTTGACGCCGCCGAGTCCTAACGGTTCTGCTCCCGAACCCGGCGGCCGTGTCGGCCAAGACCCTGCGCCGCCGGGCACCTCCATCGAGGCCCTACTCCTGATCGGGCGAGTCGCGGGAGCCGGGCCCGTGAGCCCACGCTGTGGCTGCTGCGAGGTCGGGGGCAGTGCCGACAGGGACGTAGACGAAACCGTCCCACTCCTCCAAGGCCCTGGGTTCCTCGGGCTGACGGTGGCTGGCACCGCCGTGCAGCGGCCGGTGACGCCGGTACTGATCCATCGGGGGACGGCGCCGCTTGGTGTACGCGGCGAGCGGGTTGTCGGCATCGACGCGCGGGAAAGCGCGCGACGGCTGGTTCGGCGGCCCGGGACGACTGTGCTTGCCCATGCGCTCGATGGTCTCAGGCCGCGATCGTGGTCGGCCGGGCAGCGGCGAGATCCCTCGCCCTCGTACGCACCTCGTCGACGGCGCCTGTCTCATACGAACGGGCTGCGTACAGCAGGGTGTTGAGCCGGGAGGCCACCAGTGTGGAGTCAACCCGAGCGGCGTCGTCGAGCGCCTGCTGGGCCGCCGCGGCGCCCCTCTCGGCCTCGCCCTCGTCGAACAGCGCGGCGGCGAGCCCAACGCGGTCCATGACGCGGACGCGGTCGAACCCCGGCTTCCTGAGTTTCAGTGCATCCTCGAAGTGGGTGCTCGCTCGTTTGCGGGGACGGCCAAGCCCGGCGAGGTCCCGGGCGGATACCGCGCGGGCACCGGCGTGCTCGGCCTTGCCCACGTCCAGGGCGCAGAACACATCGATCGAGGTGAAGTCTGTGCTGGTCACCGGGCTTTCCCCTCCCCGGAGTCACGGCCGGTGGCCCACCGGGCACCGGAGGCCGGCAGCCACATTACGCAGCCCTGCCGTCGGGCGGACACGCTTCTATCAGCGACCATCCGGTGCCGCCAGGACCGGCGGCAGCACCCCCCGGATCATCAACGACAGGGGCAAGGAGCCATACCGGCCCCGGAGGCCACGAGCCCAGTTCGGGCTCTACCCAGAAGGTAATGGGCACGCCGGTGCCGGAGTACCGCTGGGGGCGGTGCTGATCACATGGAGCGTTTCGCCCTGGGTAAGTGCCTGCCAGGGCAGGGCAGCCGGCTGCACGACTGCCCAGGGCACTGTGGACGGCCAGGTCAGATGCGCGTGAGTCTCTGCCGTCAGGAAGGCATCAGGCGGAGGGGGGCTTCGAGGGCACAGCCGTCGTGTGGATTGGGCAGTGTCAGGGCCGGTGCCACGGCTCGGTCGGACGCCAGGGTTCGGTAGCGGGAGGCAGCTTGCTGAACGCCGGCAGGGGGACCCGCTCTGCCCGGGGGGCCGTGTCCTTGCCGGTCTCGTCCGCAGCGGCTGGAAAGTCCTTGGCGACTCCGGCCGGAATCCACTGGTGCCCGTCCCATTCCTGGATACCGCGGGGTGCTGCGGGGTCAACGTGGGCCCCGTGCGTGGAATCCTCACCGAGCGGGGTGGCGCGACGTTCCCCCGGCTTGGGGCGACGCTGTGCACGGCGTGCAGCCCATGCGTTGAGGGACTCGTCTTCCATAGGGGTGCTCCCTCCTCGTCGGCTCCCGTCCAGTGTGCCCTGTCGGTGCTGCTTTCAGGGCTACAGCGTTGCTGTCCACCCGTCGCGGGACAGAGTTGTCGTGCCGTCGGGGGCGATGGTGACCTGGGCACCGTAGAGGGGAAGTTCGCCCCGCTCGATCCAGCGCCAGCGGATTTTGTGGAGTTTGTCGTACAGGCGGCGTGGGCCGCTCTGGTGCACGGTCGCTGTCTGCTCGCCTGGCCGGGTGCAGGCGCGCGCCCAGGACCCGTCCGGGTGGAGCATCCACGTCATGCGGCTGCCGTCGTCATCGGTTCCGGTGCGGTGCTCGATGCCCGGGACCGCGAGGGACAGCATCGACCACACCTCCCAGGCCTGCATGACGTTGAGCACGGGAAACGGTGATGTGGTGACCTCTTCTCCTTCCTGCTCGACGGATTTGATGAACACCTCTCGCAGTGCGGGCGGGTAGTCGTCTCCGGTGCGGGTGGTCATGAACGAGCCGCGGTCCCATTCCACGCGCCCCCTGGCGCCGCCGTCGTCGGTCTTGTCCGCGGTGATGATCAGGCCGGTGCCCGCGATGGTGGTGACCAGACGCCCGGCGGGTGCGAGGGAGGACAGCCACGAGAGGGGGATGCGGGGCATCGAGACCATGGACACGATCCGGTCGAAGGTGCCGGGGAGGTCATCGGCGCTGCCGTCCGCGGTGATGACGGTGGGATGCCAGCCGATCTCGTCGAGGCGTTCAGCGGCGATGCGGGTCAGGTAGGGGTCGACGTCCAGCGTCGTCACCAGGTTGTCGCCGAGCCGGTGGCACGCCAGAGCAGCGCTGTACCCGGAGCCGGTGGCCAGGTCCAGAAGCCGCATGCCCGGGGTGAGACGGCCGTGCTCGAGCATCGTCACCACCAGACTCGGAAGCGTCGAGGAGGAGGTGGGATGACCGGTGACCAGATGCCCGGCCTCGGCCTGGTCGGCGTGCACGGGGCCGATGCGGGTGACCAGCGTGGTGTCCGAGTAGGCGCCCGCCGCCCACCTGTCCTCGTCGGCCGGGCCGTTGACAACTGTCCATCCGTGCTCGCCAGGGGTGAACCAGTTCCTGACCAGCAGGTGCCGGGGTGTCTGGCTGATCGGGGCCCACCAGGGGGACCCGGGATGCGTGGCCCGGGTCGCGAGCGTGGCCGCGTACGGCTTGAAGTCCATCAGGACACTCCTTGCAGCTCGTCAGCGATCGCTTCGGCGATCGGCAGGCCGCTCGCCCCTTGAATCCAGTCCCATTGGCCACACGGGTTGACCTCCAAAAACGTCCACCGCCCGTCCGGGCCCACGATGAAATCTGCCGCTGAGTAGCGCAGTTGCAGCCGCCCCATCAGAGCCCGCATCCCCGCAGACACCTCATCAGGAACCGTGGTGGCGGTGTACGTCAGGGACCCGTAGTCGCTGCGCCAGTCCTCGTGGGCGGCCTGGCTGCCGGCATGGATGGCCACGGCGAACATCCGCTCCCCGACCACCGTCAGGCGCACCTCGTACTCCTTGTCGACCCACGCCTGGAACAGGTGGACGGTGGTGTCGATGCCCACCAGGTCCTCCAGGTCCTCGGGGCGCAGACGCTGCGTATACACCGACTTGAGCTGGCCGGTCTCGATGAGTACGGGGGAGGAGACCGGCTTGTAGACGATTCGCCCGCCGGTCTGCGCGGCGAACGTCGCCACTTCTTCAGGCCGGTTGGTGACCAGCGTGGACGGGATGCGCAGTCCGCAGACACGCGCGGAGGCCAGTTGCACGGGCTTGTACTCGGCGCGGGCCATGGCGGTCGGATGATTCACCCAGCGGCATTGCAGCGCGGACAGGACACCGCCAAGACCGGCGCGGGCCTGGGCGGCAGCGAACCTCTCCTCCGGCCCAGACATCCCCGGGGGAAAGCGGAACGCCCCGGGGGTGCGGTAGTAGACCGCGCCAACCCGGGACAGCTCTACCGTCCGGTGCCTGGTGGTGAGGTCGCCCGTCCACGCGCGCCCCTGGTCGATCCTTCCGGCCAGGTTCAGATGCTGCGGGAAGTCGGCGGTGTCCATGCGGAACACCTCGCCCCCGCGTCTTTCCAGCTCGACGACGATGCGGTCCGTGGGCCAGTCGTCGGGCGCGGCGATGATCAGGACGGGCGCGGCCATCAGTCCTTGGGCCCTTCATCCAGCGGCGGCGGGTTGTTCGGGTCGCCGTCTGGGACGGTCGGCGTGTGCGTGTTCGCCATAGACGTCAGCGGGCCGCCGTCGCTGCCTAGGTTGATCTGGCGCTCGGGGTCGTAGTCGTGAGCCGGGAGCCGGGCGGCCCCCGTCGAGTCAGGGATGCGAGCGAACCGCAGCGCCCACGGACGGGTCCCCTCGCCCGTCGGCGCCTCGGAGCTGTACGGGGTGCGCCCACCATGCGGGGTGAGAGGGAAGGCCTCACGGTCCTGGGCTGTTGTCACCTGTCTTCTCCATCTGCTCGTTGATGCCGGGGTACTGCCCGCCCGATGGGCGGGGTACTGCCCGCCCGATGGGCGGGGTACTGCCCGCCCGATGGCTACGACCGAGTTCCTAGCCGGTAGAGGTCCGGTAGTCGCGCCAGGTTCTGGCTGCCTGCTGCTCCACGTCGGACGGCATGTGCTGCCACTCGACGCGGGGGTTCATCTCCTCATATAGCGCGCGGGCTCGTTCAGGGGTGGGGTCGGGCGGCATCCGGTGCCTCCTTGATGGTGTGGCCGGTTGAGAGCCGCTGGTGGGTGGGGAGGTCGATTTCCGCTCGCACCGTGGTGCCGCCGTTGTCGGCCCTGCTCTGCTCCCAACGGCTCGCCAGCTCTTTCACGATCAGCAGCCCCCGTCCGCGCTCGGCCTCAGAACCGGGACACTGGGGGGTGAGCCGGCGATGAGGGCCGCAGTCCTCGACGCCTACCGATGCCGTCCCGGCGCCGAGGCAGATCGACACGACGATCTCCGGGCTGCGGGTGTACGCCAGGGCGTTGGTGGCGAGTTCACTGACGATCAGCTGCAGGTCCGCCCGGACGGCCTCGGCCACACCCCAGTCGGCGAGAGTCACACCGACATAGGCACGGGCCTCACCGGGCGTCCGCTCGGAATGCCCAGGCAGCCGCCGGCACGCGCTCAACGACTGTGATCTGCAGGCGTCCGGCACGCTCACGCGGTCTCCAGATGTTGCGGGATACATCACGCGGGCCTCCCCTCCGGCCGCACCGGGGCGCAGGCCCGCGGGAAACCGGCCTGCGGGCACAGGGCGCAGCCTGATACGCCGCGCAGCCACGCCCGTAGCGTGATCCGCTCGCTCTGCGTCCAGGCGATCTCCCGCTCTGCCGGGGCAATAACGGTGTTCGTCGCGTCGCGCAGCACCAGCTGCTCGAGCGTGCACCAGCCGATCCGCCGGCGGCGCGGGAGGGCGGGCGATGCCAGGTCGTACACCTCGTGAACGACCGGCCAGCGGTGCGCATCGGCGACATCGCGGAGGTCCGCCAGAGCCTGGGCCGCTGTCGCCGTATTGGTGTGGCAGGTGTAGAGCACTGCGCGGGGATGGTCGGGCATCGCACCCACCAGGGTGGTGATCGGCACGGTGGGTGCGCCGGCGGGGGTCTTGGACATTGTGCTCAGCTCCATGGCATGTGTGGAGGAGGGCTGTTGGGCGCATGCCCCGAAGCGCGTCGCTGGGGAGCTGCACACAGGCGGATTGCGGGGCTCGTGGTTTGCCCCGCCGACGGGCCACGGCTTCGGCCCAGATGATCGACGTGCCGTTCCGGTGGCGCTGATGGCCGAAGGAAACGGCCGGTGTGAAGGGGAAGCCAAGGACCGTGAGTCGCTCGGGCTCGCCGCATGCATCCGCAGTGTCGGCTTCGGTGCTGATCCACTGGTCCGGGCCCCCTCGGTGCCGCATCCGGTGCGGCGGCTGTTCAGGTCTGGGACGAACGTAGGGCTGCTGCTTCCCAACTCCCAAGAAGATTGCGTGAGTTTGCAGCAAGTGGATTGACTACCTCGAATGGGCTCGCGACGATCGGCTTGTCGCGCAAACAGGCGCAAGACAGCGGACGGGAGACCAGCGATGCAGCTACGGTTCCTCGGGAAGAACTCCACCCCCGGAGACAGCCCCACCCTGTACGCCAGCGATGAGGACACCTACGTCATCCAAGGTTGGAAGGTGTTCGCCAACGACTTGCTCATGCAGCTCGAGGTGCGGCAAGGAGAGACAGCCGTCGAGGTGCCCATCGAGCTGTTCGAGCACCTGACCAAGGACGGGCAAGCGTCCGGCGAACTCAAGAAGTTCGCCGCCCCGGTCATGATCGTCACCGAACAAGGGACATGCGTTCTCCAAGGCCCGGAGATGAACGACTCCGAAGCCCTGGGCCAGATGCGCCTGCCCGACTACGAGACCTGCATCGAGGTCCCCCGGTCCTCGATCACGGCCCTGCTGGAGGAAGTCAGTGGACCTGATCACGCCCGCCCAGCGTGACGAGCTGTTCAACAGCTTCGAGCGTGACGCCTTCCACCTGGAGTTGAGAGACGACTACGGGTCTCCCATCGAGGACACGCCCTACGCCCGATGGCAAAGAGGGGAGCGTGACGACTACGCGTGGCTCGATCCCTGGAGGGCGTTGATGGGGCGGGTCACCGGACAGGGCAAAACGGTGCGCCGGGTCCGGGTGGTCACCGAGCCGCACAGTCGGTACGTCGCCTGGGAGCACTCGCTGACCCCGCTCAACATCGAGGCGGGCGAGGACATCCGGTGGCTGCCACGACACCAGCTGCCCCAGGGCATCGTCTTGCCCGCCGACGGCAACGACTGGTGGCTGTACGACGACCGGCTCCTGGCGATCGGTCATTTCGATGCCGAAGGCCGCGTGCTGGGGACGGAACTCACCGAGGACCCCGACCTCGTGGCCCAGTGCGTGCGGGTGCGGGACCTGCTGTGGTCCCTCGGCATTGCCCACGCCGAGTACAAGCCCTGATCCAGCGGTGAGCAACCAAGCGCAAGAAGCACGCGAGGCGTTGGGCGCCCGGCTGCGCGCATTCCGCAAGGATGCGGGCTTCACCAGCGGCCGGGCGTTCGCCGTGGCCACCGGATGGGCCGAGTCCAAGGTGTCCCGGCTCGAGAACGGCCGCCAGAACGCCAGCGAAAACGACATCCGCACCTGGTGCACCACCACCGACAGGCACGAACACATCGACGACCTGATCGCCACCGTGCGCCACATCGACGAGCTGTGGCTGGAGTGGCGCCGGCAGCTGCAGACCGGGGCGGAACGACGCCAGCGCAAGGCCCTGCCCGTCTACGCCAAAACCAAGGTCTTCCGTATCTGGCATCCGACGCTGGTGTGGGGGACGCTCCAGACGGCCGAGTACGCGGCACAAACCTTCCGGCAGGTGGTCGACTACTACGAGATCCCCGACGACGCCGAAGCCGCCACGGCCCAGCGACTCCAACGCCAGCAATACCTCTACCAAGGCAACCGCATCTTCAACGTGGTCCTCGGCGAACAGGCGCTCTACACCAATCTCGCAGGACCACAGGTGATGAAAGGACAGCTCGACCGCCTGCTGGCCGTCATGCGGCTGCCCCGCCTCAGCCTGGGCATCATCCCCCGGTCCGCCCCGGCGGCCATCTGGCCCGGCAACTCGTTCTCGATGTTCGACAACAAGCTCGTCCTCGTCGAGACCTACTCGGCCGAACTCTCCGTCACCCAGCCCCGGGAGATCGAGCTCTACACCAAAGCGTTCGCGCTCCTGCAGCAATCAGCGGTCTACGGAAGCGCCGTCCGCGACCTCATCCTCACCGCCATCCAACACTTCGACCACATGCCCGACGACTAGGACAACACCATGCAGACCACGACACCCCACTGGCGCACCAGCTCCTACACCGGAACGGAAAACTGCCTCGAAGTAGCCGACAACAACCCGGACAAAGTGATGATCCGGGACACCAAAGCACCCGAACACGGATACCTATCCCTCCAACCACCCGCCTGGACCGCATTGCTGGAACACGTTCGGAAGATCTAGACGCAGACCCCCACAAACCATCACCACCACGCCCCGAACCCACCCGCCCCACCACTCAGTCTCCAAATACCGCAGCAAAGGGACCCTCCCCACAATCGGCGCAGGCCAGCAGGCAACAACGGCTCCCCGCCCTGCTGAAGCGCCGCGCGTGGAGGGGTTTGGGCTCGAGCGAGTCAACGCACAGCCCGCTGCGGCCCACAGCGCGAAGGAGCAGAGGGGTCGCGTCGCACGGCATCGGAACAGGCGAGGGCGCCGCGTTTATGTGATCTTGGCGATGGTCAGGCTGACTCCGTGAAGATGACATCGGATTTCGCCCAGGCTATTGCTGCAACTGCCCCGATTATTCTGCTTGTTGGTGTCGTTGAGATGCGCTCCTACGCTCAGGTGCTGACGAGGCAGCATGAAAACGACCGACAGGCATCCGAGCCCCTGCTGGCGGAGGTGGACGGGGCAAGCGGAGAGCGTCAGGCGGAGATCAGAGCCGAGCTGGGCGGAATGACCCGGCGTGCTGTGCTGAAGGCTGCTCTGCCCATGGGTGTGAGTGTCTTCTGGGTCCTGATCTCCATAGTTCTCGCTGTGGTGACATATCAGTCGCTGTATTACCTGGCAGAAGGCGCTCCGGAAGGTTCGCCTGAACTGGCGCATGAACTGCTGACCTCCATCATGCTCGGGCTGGTCATGCTGGTGGCCATCCCAATCGCCACCTGGTTCAACGCGTACTTTGCGGTCCCTCTGCATACATACACGCAATGGGCGCGGGAGCGGTCCCGAGCGCGACGGACAGCGACTGACGGGGACGCCGAGCAAAATCAGAACTGACGTCCGTGTCATCTGGCCAGCGCAGTCTGAGTTGTGCGGCCACGACCGGGAAGGTCATAAACCGCCCTGCTGCGACGCCAGGAGCTTGATCAGGGTGCGTTGACTGCCGATCTCTTCGGCTTGTTCGGGCGTGAGGTTGTAGTGCTCCAGTTGGGCCATCTCGGCATCTGCGGCCGTGAAGTCGCCGGTATGGGCCAGGATCACGGCACGCTGGGCACGCGGTCCCAGGGTGAGGTCGCTCATGGCATGGTGGGCCGCCAACGGCAGCAGGTCGCATTCCATCAGGGCAAGGGCTTGTCGAAGGTCTCCGATCTCTACACGGTCCTCGGCGGGAGCCGCCCTCCATCCCCTCGCGCAGGGAGCTGCGACGCATCGTCTCCGCCACTTTGATCATCTTGGGTCCATCCCCCGCGGGTGCGGGGAGCAGTCCGCAGCTGCCTTCTGGTTGAGGAGCACGACGGGACCATCCCCGCCCGCAGGAACGCGGCCATCTGTGCCGGCATGCGCAAGGCCCAGGACTTCGAACGGATCGCGGACACGTTGGCTGCTTGAAAGAGACACCAGGTGATCTGGGCTCCCGGGGTGACGGGAAGCGGCTGGGCCACCGGGACGGCGCTCGTGCGATATGCGCGAACGGGCACACGACTCTAGCGTCGAAAGCATGGCCGATCATGAGGAAGCTGGCGGCGGTGTAACCGCGTGGGTGCACGGGCTGACCAAGCGAAACCTGCTGATCGTTGCGGTGTTGTTCTTGTCCAACATTGTGACGGCCGTCAGCACTCTGGCGACGGCCTGGGGGGTGTTGCGTCAGTCCACGGCGGACTGGCGGCCGGCCGAGTACCGCAAGCTGCGCGCGTTGCGCGGTGGCCACGCGCTGGAACGGTTTACCCAGACGCTCGGCCCGGCTTCCTACCGCTTCGCGTTTCGCGACCATGCCCCCGGCGTAGAGGTCCCGGGCATGGACAAGGCCAGGCTGACGATGCACGTGTTCCGCCCACGCGAGGACTACCGGGTCGAGGTGATCACCGAGCCGGGTAACTCGACCCTGGTGTACGCGGTGACGTCCTGCCGACCCGATTTCCGCCCCTCCTTCGAGGTGGATCGCAACAACCGACGAAGCGCCGAGTACCGGTTCACGATCACTCTTGGCACTCCCCTGGCCGACGTCCGACCAGAAATCTCGACGGTGCGCCAGTGGATGACAGCCACCGGTGCACGCCAAGCGGCCGTCTCCCAGCAGGTGGGAACCGGCGAGGAAGACGGCAGGCGCGAATACGCGTGGGGAGCCAACGATGTCTGCCCCCTCACGTCGGCGGAAGAACGAGCACGGTCTGTCACCTTCTGGAGCGCGTGGGAAGCGTGGCAGCGCGGGCGGACTCCTGATGAGCACGGTGTGTACGAAGGACGACGGAGTGATCCGCAGACGCGATCCCTCATGAAACGCTCCACCGTCAATGTGTACGCAGAAACCATGCCCTATGGGCAAATCTCGGCGTACTACCCGGCCTTGCTGGGGGTGGACAGACACCACGCCGACTGACGGCGATGGCGCGAGATGGTTTTCGCTCTCTGCTGTTCGCCACTGCTGAGGCCTCTCCAGGGCGGGACCAGGTGGCCAGGGATGCGGAGTAGGGCCCTTCCCTCAAGGCATCGCCGTCCGCCCCTCCCTCGGCGCCGGCAACGACCCGAGCCGCCCGTACGACCTGGAGACAGACCAGCGCATCGCGGAGTTCAAGCTCGCTCATTGGCGCGGCGCGGACGCCATGCGCAAGCGCCAGGCCTTCAAGGACCTCGTGATGCTCGCCGGTGCCGGCGACGCCCGGCTCACCGCGGCCAGCGTGCTGATGGCTTTGTTCGCCCTCACAGACCAGAAGGACCGAGCCACTGCGGCGCGTATCGTGCCGACTCATCCCGATCGTTGAGCCCCGCCAAACGTGGAGCTGGCCCCGGACGTCCTCGCCGGGTACGTGGAACGGATCGCCGAGGGGCCGATCGCGATATACCGTTGGCGGGCCAGAAGATAGGTTCAATGGGGGGACGGGATGGCGGGAAATACCCATGGAGATGCGGGCTCCAGCGCGAACTCGGAGCGCAATCCGCTCGGCCTGAAGCATGTCCTCCAGCACTTCGCGGCTACGCTTGCAATCGGTGGAGCCCTACTAACCCTTATTCAATACTGGGCAGTGGACCGATTCTTCGAACGGTTTGGCGGACTCGCTCCCGAGGAGGTTGGCCTGGATGTCGCAGTCTTGGCTACACGGGCAGTCGTGACCTTCGGCGTATTCACAGTCCTCTTCGTCGTTCCGGCCTTGGCTGTGTGGCCCGCCATGGCCTTCCTTTCCGCTTGGTGCGAGCCATTCCTCGGAGGCGTGGGGGAATTCATTAAAGGGCACTCCTGGCTGCGCAAGCTGCTCGCCAGCATGACGGTCGGGCTCATATGGGTACTGATGAGTTACGCCGAGAGTCCTGCCACCACCCCGGGCTTTCCCCGCTGGTCCTTGTGGCTTCTGGGCACAGGGCTCATCTACCTGACGGTCATCTTCCTGTCTCGAGTTCACGGAATCGGTCGACTTCTCGCAGGCGCTTTCCTCATCCTGACGGTCACAGCAGGGGTTGCGTACGCTCTCGGTCAGGTGATGGCGCGAAATGCAGAGGAACTAGCTGCCGGAAAATACTCCACCACACTTCCATACATGCTGGGCGTCCGGGTTCGCCCAGTCGAAGCTCAGTTTTTGAATTCGAGCGGCAAGGTGATCGATGAATCCCGGCAGATGCTGTATCTAGGACAGTCATCCGGTATTTATGTTCTCTGGGACCCCGTTCGTAAAGAACTGATCCAACGAGCTGTAACCCAGATTCAACTCACGACAACCGTAGAGAGATAGCAGGCATCGTGAGCTTGCTCCTCGACGGACATTCGAGATCAGAGGTTCAGCCCCGGGAGGATGTCCATCACGGAGAACATGGGGAAAGAAATTTCACCGCTCGTTCAGCCGGAGGTTCAAGACTGGGATCGTCGGGCTATGCCGGTGGGGGTGACCGCTCGTTCGGCCAGATCGCCAAGGACTTCGAACTGACCGAGACCGCGGTGCGGGACTGGGCGAAACAGGCCGGGGTCGACGCGGGCGAACGCAACGGACTGACAGCAGCGAGCGCGAGGAACTGGCCGCGCTGCGGCGGGAGAACCGCCGCCTCCGCGCCCATGGCCTCGGTCGCTTCGGCCCCGATGAGTTCCTGCAGGATGCGCTCGCACGCCACCCTGATCGCCCCGACCCCGTCGGCCGTACGTATCGACTCCAGCAGCCGCATCAGGTCAGACTGAGACAGGGCCATCGCGTCCTCCATGGTTGAACTGGCCGTTCATCACGGAGACTTGCGCGATGGCCCGCCCTTGCTGAGGGAGCAGTCACCTTCAACGGGCGCACGCCCCGAGCAGACGCCCGCGCGTTCCACGCCCTCGTCCAACTACACCACCCGCCGGGACGCCATCTGCGGCAACCGCTCTCGCGCAACGATATGCATCTGCGCAGGTCCAGGGCTGTCCAATTCTTGGCCCGTGGTTCTGTAGACCGCCCATCGCTGGATTGGCACAGCCCCTGGCATCAGAGTGAGGCCGTGACTGTTACTCACTACCGTGTACTGGTGGCCATCTTGCTCGGGCTGATCGCGTCCGCCGTGGCCGTGATCCTTGTTGTCATCGACCGCGGACCGGCAACCACGGCAGCCCGGGACGCCAGCGTGGCCTTCGCCACGACCACCACACTGTGCCTGCTGCTATTCAGCGAACTCAGGGACCACTACAGCCAGGGACCTGAGTGAACCGCTACTGGGCGCAGGGACTACGCGTCGAGCCCTCCTCTCCCCACGATGGCGACGAGTCGTGGTTCGCGGACGGCCTGGTCACGGTCGCCGGCCATGCCTTTCCACCTCGCTTTCGCATCTGGATGCGCTGCAACGCGACGGGCGCCGACATGTGCATCGCGCTCGAGATCGACCGGGGAGGGTTCATCGAGCCGGAGAACACCACCACCGTGAGTGGCGCGGCTTCGGACGGGGAGAAGGACCTCATCCGATCTGGTGCCCGGAGACTCGCTGTGCCTCTGGCGCTGGCCGGTATGCCCTACGGCCCCGTCCGGCGCACCGAGTCAGGCTGGCAGTGGGCTGCTGCCCAGTGGGCCCCGCCGCCGATCGGACGGCTCAGCGATGCCATGCCCGGCGCGCAACTCACGCTGGTCAAAGAGCTCCGGCGCCGTACGGGAGCGAAATGGTGGAGCATCTACCTGCCTCGCATCGAGGCAACCGCGCAGATCGTGTGGGACGCACCCGACAACATGTCCATCCGGCAAGTGATCAAGGACCGGGTCTGTCCCGGCACCCGAGTCGAGCGGGCGACGGCCTACCAAGACCTGCGCACCGCACGCGAGTTGGGCCTCCTGCCAACGACCCGAGAATTGCACCTCTAGATTGTTGCCGCCCGGGGGGCGTGTGGATCTCTGCGATCACGTCTGGTTGCATGGCTGCTACAGCGCTCAGGCGACAGCGGGGCACAGGCGGGGGTGCTCCGGCGACCCGGGCCAGGGCGCCGTGCCATTGACCGTCCTGTCCGCCGACGCGTACATGTTTCGAGCGGCGGGTGTATCGCCGTGCGACTGCGCCAACGAGACCGTCGATGCTCCTTTGACCGCCCGCCACCGGTCTCGTCATCTCACCCCGGGAGCTACCGTCACAGGGGCGGCTTCTGATGGCGAGCGAGGAGTTCGGTGAAGAAGTCCGTCAGGACTTGCTCACCGCCCGGCCTGGACAGTTCCCAGCCGCCGAAGCGGTAGATCTCGTATCCGGCCAACCTCAACCGCCGGTCCTCGGCGACCATCTCCGCATACAGCTTCGGCGTGGCGGTATGAGTGACCCGTCCCTGTTTGCCGGGCGGGTTGGGGCGGCCGTAGTGCTGCACCCCGTCGACCTCGAGGACGATGCGCGAGCGGTCCGGCGCCAAGAGTAGAAAATCCATCCTCTGCCGGTACAGCGCCCCGGACTGCTTGCCACTACGCCGTGTGTAGGGGTCGTAGTGGAGGTAGACCTGCGGGATCAGCGCGGGCAGGTCGAAGCCTCCATCCTCGGCATAGCGAGAACAGTAGGTGATCATGAGGAGCTGTTCGGGCGGTGAGTCCAGCGACCGGTACAGACGCCGGTAGAGGGCGTCGGCGGCACTCTCCTCGTCGGCGTCGGGCTGGTGGTTGTTCATCCACCAGGCGACCATCTGCCGCCACGTAAGGCCGTGCCGCGGCAGGGGGTCGGTGAACACCAGACAGGTGTCGGCGTGGCGGACGATTTCCACGTCGTTGTTCACCGCGTCGCGCAGCACGATCTGCGGTTTCGCGCCGTCGGCGGCGAAGATCAGGTTCTTGAAGGTGCCCGACGGCCCCTTGGAGAAGCGGCGTTCGTACTCCAGCTCTTGCAGATCCTCCAGCGCGTCGCGGGTCGGCCCGAGGATCTGCTCGATGCAGTCCCGGCGGGCCTGCCAGCTGCCCCGCATGTCGTTGTCACGCCAGTAGGTGCCGAAGCCGCGCGGCCCGTCGAACGTCCGAAACGGCCAGGTGGGCGGCTTCAGAGCGAGGCGTTCCAGGACGGCGCGGTGAGCCTTGATGACGAGGGGAACGTTCTCGTCATCAAGGTGTCTGCCCTTGCCGTCGGTGCCGTGGGAGACGAAGTCGTACTCCAGAAGCCGGGTCAGCGCGACGGCGACCTCCAGGTCGGTGCGGCCGGCAGGAGGGCCGAACCGCAGCGACTCGATCAGCTCGACATCGAGCACCCACAGCTCGGCCCAGCCGTCCCCGCTGCTGAAGAACGCCTCGACCTCCACGCTCCCACCCCCTGCGACCCGTAGAGAGCACCCCCGGCCCTGTAGCAGCCAGTTCACCAGATACCGCTGACACGCCGTCACCCCCTCCACGACCTCCGCGGTCCGGCCGACGCCATCTCTATCTTCGTGGGGTTCACACAAGCGCAGAGGGCCCTCGCGGTCCCGCCGTGTTTCGGCGGTCCGGTGGTGACCTGCCAGAGGGCCTCGGCAGGCCACCACCGACCCGCGACGTCGGCGACGGTCAGGGGGCGACCACAGGCCGGGCGGGGTAGTGAACCTCACGCCGCACGCCCCCATAATCGAACTCACCGAAGTCCTCCACGGGTTGTTCCAAGGACCTGGTTCCCGGGCCGTTCCGAAAGGCATTCCTCTGCGCAACAGCCGCACGAACCCCAACTCCACGCGACGCCCCTTCTCTTGCCCCCGCCCGTCGCCGACCGGTACACGCTCAGCCTGTTGGCGCGAGCGGCCCACGCCAAACGGGGCGGATCTGGCCGCAGGACTGACGCCGCCCCCCTGAGCGTCCATGCTGGAAGGCGTGTGGCGGTGATGAACAGCCCGTCTGTGCAGCCCTGCCCGGCCTGCGGAGGCGACCGCGTCACCGAACACAGCGAACACACGTGGGAGCCCGACAAGGACGGCAACCTCCTCCCCGTCGAACGCCGATGGACAGGACCCTGCAGCACCTGCAACGGCAGCGGCATCAGCTGACACCGCACCACCGGCGCCACCCGCACCACCAGGGAGAGCCATGCACGACACCGACCCGCCCCGCCGCCAGATCTACGTGTGCCTGGGATGCGCGGCCCAGTACCTGCCGCCCGCCTCGATGACCTACCCCTTGCTGGGCATCGACGCCTCCCCCGTGCACTGCGGCATGCCCGCCTGCGCCTCCACCGTCACCGCCTCGATGCGCTCCATCCACGTGCCCCAGGAGACGGTCGCGAAGTGGGCGCAGCGCGCGGCCGGTGTGCAGGGCCCGGTACGACGCGGCCGACCCGGCCGCATCGTCCGCGGCCGCCGCTCTAATCCCTCCCCCACCACAGGACGCAACAAGCTCCAATAGGCGATCACCGTCGGCATAAGCCTTGAAGGCGGGAAGCATCCGTGCGGGGATCGGGCGCGGCGGGCGTTACTTGGCGGGAGGGTGGTGCAGGTTCTTCAGTGCGTGCATCAGGTTCACGAGCTGCCCTTGGTCGTTGGGCCTGTCGTAGGGGTGGACTGAGTCGGCCACTGTGGCGGGTTCCGGAAGGCCTGGGCCCGCCGGTCGGCCGCCTCACGGCCTGGTTGCGCGGTCTCGGGGTCGCTCTCGAAGTCGGCTTACGCGACGTCCTCCGCCTGTTCGGCCACGTGCTCCAGCTGGCAACCCGAGCCGTGCCCAGCCGGCCTGAACGGGACACAGGACCTCTTCGACGAGGGCGACAAGGACGACGGGGCCTGACCCTCGCGTGACTCCCGGGGGCCAGAAGCCTGCTGGGCAGTGCCGTGCTGCTCAAAGCGGCCATCGCTCCGGCAAGGGGGATCCGGCCCGGTCATCCATTCGAGCGGGCCACTCGCGCGAACGCATTGTTAGACGCGCATCGCGAGGATCCGGAGTTCGGCTACTGGCTCCTGGCCGACAAGGCCCGCAGACTGGGAGCCGGTATGGCGGACCGGACCGCCTGGCGGATGGACTTTGATGGAACGGACGCCCTCGGCGCTGTCGAGGAAGTGCCTGCCCTGCCTCGGCCGCGCACCGAGTGCCTTGTGGCCCCAACGCCTGAGCGTCGGGGCCGCAAGGAGGATCTCGCCTCACTCCTGCCGTCGTGTCGCCCGTCTCATCCAGCTGACGATGAACATCAGGACCCCCACGGCCATGAGAGAGAATCCCACTATCCGCAGAGCGTTACTCGCATCGGCGTCGATCACTTTCGCGACGACAACCGCCGCGCCGACCAGAACGAGGATAGCCCCGAGGATGGCGAATACTCTTCGGTCGTCCGAAATCATTCGTCGAATGCCTTCGTGAGATTTTCGTACGCGTTGACTCCCTCTACTATGCTCGTACCGGCGGCAGCAACACCTGCTGCACAGCCGGCACCGATAGTTGGTGCGCACGTCGCCAGACCCACACCGGCGCCGAACGCCGTGCCCGCAGCAGCGAGCGTGTGTCCAACCCCTGCCTTGGTCGAGGAGAGCGTGGATGGCCGTGTGCTGTTCACGGACACGGTCGGAGAGCCGGCCGGTTGTCCGCGGCCCGGTGGGAGGGGATGGTTCGAGGTTCGTGTTCTCCATGTCTGCGGCGACCTTGGTGGTTGAGGGGTCGTGCGGTTCCCGCAGCAGAGCTCGGTGCTGGAGGACCGTCTTCTCGACGGCCTCGGCCAGGTTCGACCAGATGCGCCATCGGTCCGCGACGTGGATGGCTTTCGGGGCGCCGAGCCGTCCGGCCTCGGCATAGGCCGTGGAGCGGTCTCTGCAGATCACCTCGACGCCGGGATGCTCGGCGAGCCACCGGGCGACTGTCGACGTCGTCCGGTCCGCCAGCAGGTCGATGGGCTGGTGGGTTTCGATGTCGATCAGGATCGTGCCGTAGTGGTGGCCCTTGCGGAGCGCGAAGCCGTCCACCCCGAGCACCCGCGGTGTCGAGGTCTCGGGCTCAGGAAGGCGGCGGATCAACCGCAGCAGCCTCGACCTGCTCACCCCGGCCGCCAGAGCCTGGGACAAGCGGGCGCCGGGGCGGCCGGCCAGCATCACCGCCACCCGCTCCAGCACCCTCTGCAGGCCGGTGCTGCGTCTGCCGTGGCGAACCGTCAGCCCCTCGACCTGCTCGGCCAACGTTGCCTGTCTGCACGAACGTTGACCACAGCGGAAACGCCGGACCTGTAACTCGATCAGCACCGGGCGCCCGCCGACCGCGCTGTCGGCAAGCCGACGTACGTATCGGCTGTGCACCCGGGACGACCGTGTCCCGCACGCCGGACACACAGCCCGCTCGGCAGCAGCCCTGGCCCGCACTGCCACCAACTCGCCGTCGGGCACGACGTTTTCGATCACGACACCTTCGACCTGGTGGAACCACAGGTCCTGGAGGAGGACATCACCCACGGCCGTTCATGATCGCGGTTTCGGTGACCCTCCGTGGCCCTGGCACTGAAAGTGATCCAGAACCACTTTTCAACCGTCGCCGACACGCCCGAGCCTTTATGGCCAGGCATCAGCTTCACCTGTATCCAGACGCCCATCGCTAGTGACCACAGCCCCGTGTAGCGCCTCTTGCTCAGAGTTGTCCGTGGCCGCCGTGGCAGGAGTGGTCCGCGGATGCTCGAGCCCTCACACAGCGACGAACCTGGTGTTGAGAGACTCCAGTTATGGGATCTTGGGGAACTTTGGGGCCAGCGTTGTTGTCTCTGGCAGGTGTAGCGCTCGGCGCGGGCGGATCGCTGTTTGGCCAGTACCTCGTCTCGCGAGCGAGCACTCGGCAGCTCGAAGTGCAGGAGTTGGCCGCGCACCGGGCGGAGCTCAAGAACGCGGCCCTGAAGTTCCTGGGCCTTGCGTCGCAGGTGGAGAAGGCGGCGCTCGCTCGCTCGGGCAGGGGCAGTATCGCGGCCGATGCCGAGCTCGACCAGCTCGTCGATGATCTGTGGCTCGCGCATGCGGAGATCGACTTGGCGGCCAGGAACGAGCCCCTGCGAGGCGCTGCCTACCGTTATGCGGCCCGCCTCGCGGAGGCAGCCAGAGAAGGGATACCCGAGGGGTCCACACTACGCGGGCCGCAGGCGCAGTTTTTCGATGCGGCGTATGACGACATGTGGCCTGGCCATCGGCGGCCGGTGGATCCGTAACCCTTCGGACAGCCGTCGGCAACACCACGGCGATCGCAGACGGAGGCTACCGGGGTACCGGCCTGATCATCCCGCATCGTCGCGAGCGCGGTCAGAACCCGTCTTGAAACCCTCCGTTGCGCAGTGGACTGGGCTGGAATGATCGCTGGATGGGTGTCCACGGCGGTGAGGATCCATTCGCACGTGGCCCGCACGCGGTCGACGTTGCGGTGCACCGTGTCGCGTTCATCGTCGGAGAAGGGCCGCTCGCGCAGCGACGGCACGATCCGCCCCGTGGCCGCGACGTACCGCTGGCAGGCCCCGACCAGATCCAGGAACTCCAGTGCGTGGTTGATCCGCCGCACGGTCGGTTCGAACGGTTCCTCCGCCCCGGTGAGCTGCTGTTCGTGGGCCTCGCGCAGCTGGCGCGACTGCTCGACTTGCGAAGCCCTCATCAGCTCCTCAGTTCGCAGGGGCGGTAACGGCGGGGATGACGACGACGATGACGACAACGAAGATGAGTGCTCGCCCGGGTTTCCGGGAAGTGAGTGCACTCCCCGGAACTAGAAGGAAACCGGTATGCACCCTCGCCTTCCCAGCGCCGATTTCCTCGACCTCATCCGCCCCTCCACGGGCGAGATCTTCGATGCGCAGCCCGCAGCGCGGGGGTTCAGCTCCGACGTCCTGACGCTGATCGACAGCGACCTGGGACGCTTCTTCGTCAAGGGCATCAAGAACCGGGCCGGAGGGCGACGTGACTCCCTCCTGCGAGAGCGGATCATCAACCCATCCGTGCACCCGCTCTCCCCCCGCCTGTGCTGGCATGCACAAAACGATCAGTGGATCGCTCTCGGCTTCGAGCAGCTAAACGGCCGTCCGAGCAACTTTGCACCCAACTCCCCGGATCTACCGGCCATCATGCAGCTCGTCAACAGGATCGGGGAGATCCCTCTGCCGGCAGCAGCCGAGCTCTGGCCAGAGACCCGATGGGACCGCTTCGCATCCGACCCTCACGAGGCCGCACTCTTTAAGGGTGACAGCCTCATCCACGGAGACATCAACCCCGGCAACCTCCTGATCGGGGACACCGGTTCATGGGTCGTCGACTGGGCCTGGCCCACCAGAGGCAGCGCTCTCATCGATCCCGCGCTGCTCGCCCTGCAACTCATCGCTGCAGGCCACAGCCCGCAGGACGCGGAGACATGGACATCCCAATGCACCGCCTGGACGCACTCCGACCCTGCGGCCATCGACGCATTCGCCCGGGCCAACCTGCGGATGTACCGCAAACGGGCCAAGCGCTACCCCGACCAGACGTGGCTGGCCGCCATGGAGACAACTGCCCGAGCCTGGACCGACTACAGGCAGGCGTCCTCACCATCAGCCCGCGCAAACACCTGACGCACGACCAACGACGCGCAGTGCCCTTCGGCCCTCCCGCTCCGCGGGGCCACCTCCGCGGACGCAGCGCAGGGCACACTGGCCGAGGCCGACGCGCCAGACCACGCTGCGGGGACCACGCGACGTTGTCAGGCTGCACAACAGACAGGATCGGCCGGTCAATCAGGTCGCGCTCCCGTGACGCGAAGACACACGACGCTCACCGACGCCATGCCACCGCACAACAGGTGCGCTCACGGCGGCGATGCCGGAGGGCAACGCCACGGCTCCACAGCGGCAGCGACGACGTGCGCTTTCACAACGCAGCGCAACAAGGTGCGGGAAGAAGGCTTACTGACTCAGCGGCGTCGCCGGGCCCTCGTCACGAGCAACACAGTCAGTGAGCCGACAACAATTCCGATGCCTGCGGCGATCAGCGCAACGGTGAGAGTGCTCATATCGGGGCCTTCTCTTTCGATTCCGCTACTTGCGGAACTGGTTCAGGGTCGATGTCACAGCTCCGCCGGTCACGCCGGCGGATCCGCCCCCGGCTGCTCCGTGAAGGGCAGGTCTTCCGCTGGTCTGTGGCTCCAACCACGGCTTGGGGAAACGCCGCGGGCCGGCCGCGTTGCCGCAAGCCGTGGATGACCGAGAAGGCGCGGTCGCACGGCTGGTCTACCAGCGGAGCGATGGAATTCGGATGAGAGGAATCCGCACCGCCGTGCTGGTTCATGCGCCGCCTGAGCAGAGAACCAGTAGAACTGGCTGTCGACCAAGACAAGCCGTTCTCGAAGACCAGAGGCTCCACTGTCCGGACCGTCTGCCTTCACCCGTGCCGCTCAAGTGGCCGAAGACCCCTTCGCGCCAAGGCATCTCGGCGAACTCACTCAGCTTGCACCCTTTGAAATACCGTCAATACGTTCGAAATTCCCCTTCTTGACGGAAAATGCCGCACTGGTGTTGAGTCACAGCAAAGAGCAGAAAGTCGGAACTCATGCCGCCGAGGTGACGCGACCATGCCCATCCCCGACTCCTACCTCGACGCCCCGGCGCTGAACGGAACCCCGGAAGCGGCCTACGCCAGCCATGAGGAACGTGCTCTGGGGATCGCTCGCCACTACGCCTACACGCATCCTCTCGGCGAGTTCGACGACCCGGGCGGCAGGAAGTTCAGCGAGGACGCCGCCACCGCGCTCATCGCGCACCTCCACGCCGCGGCTGCGGACCCGGCGTTTGCCGCCCCCGGAGCCGAGGCCAGTCGCACCCTCATCCCCAAGGTGCTGCATCACTGGAATGCCGGAGACGGCGAGGTCGGCACGAAACGCGATTACGACATCGCGCTCAAGGGTCTGATGACGGCCGTCTGCCGCTACCCCGGCCTGTTCGGTCCCGAGGACCACGACTTCATCCTCGACACGCTGATCCCCTACCATATGACGAGCGGCCACCGCCCGTCGATCGAGTACTACGAGGTGACGTTCCTCAACATCGACGTCCCCGAGACCGAGAACCACCTGCTCATGATCGAGAGCTGTCGGTACCTCAACAACCAGCTCTTGCACGACAGGAATCCCTACCCTGCGTACGACAACGTAAAGAACGGGCTGCGCGACTGGCTCCTGGGATATCTGCAGCGCGTCGCCAAGCACGACTTCCTGGAATTCAATTCCAGGCCCTACGCCCGTCTCGCACTGCACTCGTTGTTCAACCTGTACGAGTTCGCGCGAGACGCACAGATTCGCACAGCCGCGCAGGTGTTGCTCGACTACACCATGGTCAAATACGCGGTCTCCAGCAACCGAGGGCGCCGCGTGAGCCCCTTCCGGCGTGTGCAGCACCGGATCAATCACGCCGCCAACGAGCGCAACGACCTGTTCGCCGCCTCCGGCGACCAGGTGACGGGGATGTTCGCCGCTTATACCGGGTACGTCGACACCGCCGGAAACCCCGCCCGCTTCCCCGCCTCGCTCACCGACACCGCGCTGATCGCGGCGACGAGTTCCTACCGTCCGCCGGCCGCGGCCTACCTCATCGCGATGGACCGCACGACGCCGCCCTCGTTGCACCGCTTCTTCCACGGCAGCCGTCCTCGCCTCACCACCTCACCCGACGACGCCGACGGCGGCCTGGAGATCTACTACCGCTCGCCGTCCTTCCTGCTGACGGCCGGAGGAAATTTCCTCAACAGCGGCTACGGACGCGATGAGTTCAACATCGGCGTCAACAGCTGGGAGCAGACCGCCAGAGCCCAGGCCAGCACGCTCATCCCGACCGGCGCCGACGTTGCCTACGCCGACCTGCTCAGGTTCGAGTCCTGGCCGGATCCGCAGCTCGACCCGTATGTCGTCAATCGATACGACCCCGACGAGGACCCGTACGCCGAGAAGATGTCCGCGGTCAATATCGGGGTCCACCGCGGCATCATGGCGGGCGCGAACCTGCGTCCGGCGGAGAAGCGGATCATCGGGCAGACCAGCTCCCACGGGCCGGCGGTGTGCACGCACAAGGACCGTCTGTACGTGGCGTGGAAGGGCTCGGGCAACGAGAACATCAACGTCTCGAGGGCGCAGATCACCACGCTGATGGGCATCGACGGCGTCGAAGGACTCCAGGACATCGTCACCCACGCGTTCACGACCGAGGCCGCTCCGGCCATCGCGTCCCAGGACGACCTGCTCTACCTGGCGTGGAAGGGCGCCGGGAACAATCAGCTCAACCTCGCCGTCTCCGCCGACGACGGGCGCACCTTCTCCTCCGCCACCACGCTCGGCGACAGCTCCGGCATGGCGCCCGCCCTGGCCTCCCACAACGGCCGCGTGTACCTCGCCTGGACGGGCGAGGGCGAACAGCAACTGAACGTGGCCCGGGTCGTGCTGATCGGCAGCACCGCGGGTAGGTACGACATCGAGGGCATCGAGCGGAAGGCCGTCCTCGGCGACACCAGCGACGGCGCACCCGCGCTCGTCTCCTGCCTGGGGCGGCTCTTCCTCGGCTGGCGCGGATCCGGCAACGAGGACCTCAACCTCGCTTTCTCGGATGACGACGGTCTGACGTTCCACGGCAAGCACATTTTCGGCGAGTACAGCGACCGCGGCCCGGCCCTCACCACCCACGACGACCTGCTCTACCTCGGCTGGCGCGGATCGGGGAACGAGGACCTGAACGTCGCCCGCGTCGTCCTGTACGGCAGCACCGCCGGCGACTTCGGCATCGACGGGCTCACGTCCAAGGTCATCCTTCCGGACATCAGCACCGAACCGCCCGCCCTCGGCTCCGCGGCTGGTCTGCTCCATCTTGCGTGGAAGGGCGAGGGCGCCGACCTGCTCAACCTGCGGATCTCGCGTGACGGCTCCTTCGTCGCCCCCGGCCCGTGGATCTTCACCGATCTGTCCCACCTCGGCATCCACCTGGCCGTCTACCGTCGTCCTGCCGCGCCGCTCCCGCCACCGCCCCTGCCCGACCAGCCTCGCCTGCCCCCCATCGACAATCTGGGGTTCGTCTACGCCGCCGAGGCCTCGGCCCGTACCTTCGACGACTTCCGCAACCGGATCGTGCTGGCCAACAACCACCTGCCGAGCGTTCTGGCGCACGGCTCGACCCACGTGTTCCATGCCCCGGACGGCACCAGCTTCCGCATCTGGTTCAGCCACCAGGACAGCAAGTACCGCGCCCGCATCGAAGACGAACGCGGCGACGTCCCGGACTTGGACACCCTGCCCCTGGTCAGCGGCGAGTTCCTGCGCTCGGACGGCCATACGGGCATGCTGGAGATCCACACCCCGGGCTGTGACGCCCCCCTCGTCCTCGACTACCGGAACCCGCTCGACCCCAAGCGGACCGGCAAACCGGCCTGTTCCGCCTGGTACGACCGGCTGTGGCCCGCTTATACGGACCTGGCCAGCGACCGCCTCCGCATGGGGCAGACCGCCGCCGCCCTGTCCCTCACCCACGAGATCCTGGACCAATTCCGGCAGGCTCGTTTCGACACCCCCGAACTGGACAGCGCCGGGCTCATCGCCGCCGCCGGAAGATTCCACGACATCGCCCGCGCCGCCCACCCCGCCGACATCCCGCTCCAACTGGCCGCAGCCCAGAACGCCTGGCAGCTCTACCAGTTCCTGGCCGCGGAACAGCCCCCCGCACCCGACCTCGCCTCCCGCATCGCCGGCCTGCCGGGCTACCTGGCCTTCGGAGCCGCCGACAGCGCCGACGCCGTCGCGGCAGGGGCCAGAGCCCGGGACCTGTACGCCCGCCTTCCCGGCGACCACCGCCTTGACATCGCCGCCGTCTGGACCGACGAGGCACTCATCCACCACTCGGCGGCCTTCCGTCCGGGCCACCCTGACCCACCCGCCGAACTCGCCCGCCAGCGCGAGGCCGCCGCCGAAGCCCTCGCACTCCTCGGCCCTCTGGTCCAGGCCGCGCCAGCACAATCGGACCTGAGGCGCATGGCTCCCCTCCTGTCCCGCCTGATCGGGGTGGCCTCCTTCGGCTCACCGGATTCCGGCCCCAGCGTCCACGCCGCCGACCTGCTCCGCCGTGTCCACGCCGCCCTGCCAGGCGATCACGGTCTCGACCTCGCCGAGGCCCTCACCAGCCTGTCCCAGCGCCACCACGAGACCTCGGTCGTCCCCGGCGCTCCCGATCCGGCCGCGGAACGCACCCGCCAACGAGATGCCGCGGCCGAAGCCACCGCGCTGATCCTCGGCCTCGCCGACACCCTCCGCAGCGGCCCTCCTGCAGACCGCACCCGCGCCGTCGCCCTCCTTGACCGCCTCATCGGCCTCCTCCTCTTCGGGGCCCCCGCCCCTCCCGACCCCCGCACCCTCGAACTGCAAGCCCTCGCCGACTCGGCCACCAGCCTCCGCGACACCCTCCGCGCCACCACCTGATGCCCGGACGGCTGGCTAGGACCTGTCTGCCAAATGATCATGGCTGGGTTCGCGGAGCCAGAGGATGAGTGACGCGAGGTGGAGGCCGGCCCGGTAGCGGACGGCCAGTGTGTCGAGAGACAAGCTGGAACTCACCGGCGATGCCATGACACTGGAAGCGTTCGACGACCGCCCGTCGTCCGTCATCGTGGCAGAGTCGGCCCCAAGCACTCGTTCACGGCGGGGCTTTGCGGGTCAGCTGGAGCAGGAGAGCACCACGAGGCTGTACGTCTGCTAGATGCCCAGGTAGTGCACCGGGGAGCGGTACCAGGAGTGGCCGTTCGTCAACGAGGAGTCGTTGCACGGGCGGCTGCGAGGTCGCTGCGGGATGCGGTGCCGGATCACCGGCGATTCTTCGCCTAGCTCAAGTGCGGGCCTTTGCGGGTCAGGCGTCGGGTCATGAGGGTGATGAACGCCCAGTTCAGGTGGGCTTCGGCATGTTGGGGAAGTCGCTCGTAGTCCCGCGCGTTGCGGCGGGCGTTCATGATCCAGCCGATTGAGCGTTCGGCTTTCCAGCGCCGGGGCAAGACGACGAAGCCGCAGGTGCCCTTGGGCCGCAGCACGGGCCGCAGGGACATCCACAGGTGGTCCGCGGTCCAGGCGGGCAGTAGGTCCCGGGCGTAGGCGGAATCCGCCCAGACCTGGGTGAGGTGCGGATGAGTGAGCCGCAGGCGCCAGAGCAGGTGGCGGGCGATGATCTCGTCGCGGACGTCGCCCGCCGTCACCGTGATCATCACGGGCAGGCCCAGGGTGTCGACCACGATGTGTCTCTTGCGGCCATTGATTTTCTTACCCGCGTCGTAGCCGCGGCTGTCCCGGCCGACGGTGGAAGCCGCCTTCACGGACTGGGAGTCGACGATCAGCGTCACCGGGAAGGGGCAGCGGCCCTTGCTGATGCGGATGTGGCACCGCAGTTGGTCGCGGATGAAGGTGACCACTCCGGCCCTGTTCCATCGCGCGAAGAAGCCGTAGACGGTCTGCCAGGGCGGGAAGTCCGCGGGCAGGGACCTCCATTTCGCCCCGTTGTCGACGAGGTAGCGGATGGCGTCGACGATCTGCCGGCGGGGCCACTTCTGGGGGTGCCCGCCGGTCTTGGTCTGGCATGCCTCGACGGGCAGCAGCGGTTCGAGCAGGGCCCATTCGGCGACGGTGGTGTCGGAGGGATAGCGGCGGGGCCGGTGGCGGACAGCGGTCGGCATAGCAGGACCCGGGTCAAGACCGGGAAGGCTTCGCGTGCGGCAGGACCGTATAAATCCCCCAGTGATCGTTCAACCAGGCGCCTAGCCAGACGAGGAAGCCGATGAACGCGGCGCCTGTGATGACCGCCCCTACGGCGAGCGCGGCGAACTGCAGCTTCCCGCGCCGCTCCAGCAGACGCTCATGCTCGTCGTCGCTCAGCCCGTGCGGCACAGACGCCCTTAACGTCGAACGCACGTCCGCATGATGCCCGCGCAACTCGGCGAGCTTGCCGCTCAGCTCTGCCCGCGCACCATCTCCAACCGCCCGGCCTCCTCAGCCAGTTGGCGTTCCCGCACGACGCTTCAGTGGACCACAGCGCACTGACAGTGCAGCCACACTTCGCCCGCGGCCTCCAGACAGGCGAAGTGCCCGGCCAGGGCCGCGACCAGGGCGCGCAGGCCCGCCCGGGCGACCGTCGTCCCGATGCAGGAGTGCGGCCCCCGCCCGTAGCCGAGGTGACGGTTCGGGGAGCGGTCGAGCACCAGGTCGTCCGGCCACTCGAAGGCGGCCGGGTCGCGGTGGGCCGCCGCGAACAAGGCGACGGCCCTCTGCCCCGCCTCGATGTCGATGCCGCCGATCCGGCAGGCCCGCACGGCGATGCGCGTGGTGCCCTGCACAGGCCCGTCGAATTGACGTTCCTGCAACACCCTGAAGTCGTATCGGTGGATGGCCAGATGGTGGCCTGAGCGGCACCGATGCTCTGCAATGGCGTCCAGCACCCGCCAGACCCTGGCTGCGGTTTGGGACGTCGAGGAACGCTGGGCGGCGATCAAGAATCCGAGGGTCTGGCTCGTAAGACCCGGTCCGCAGGCGTCTGAGCGGTGGGCCGGGGTAGACGACTGACCGGTCCGCCCATCGGCGCGGACGAAACCCGGGAGAGGACACGATCAGCGTGAGCGACGCCGAGTACCGGAAGCAGACCCCCGACGGAGCGGCCGAACTCCTGGTGCGCTGCCTGGAGAACGAGGGCGTCGAGGTGGTGTTCGGCGTGCCCGGCGAGGAGAACATCCGTTTCACCAACGCCCTCGCCCGCTCGGAGAAGATCCGCTACGTCCTTGTCCGGCACGAGCAGGCCGCGTCCTTCATGGCGGAGATGCACGGCCGGCTCACCGGCTCGGCGGGGGTGATGTCCGCGACGCTGGGGCCCGGCGCGATCAACCTGATGCTGGGCGTCGCCGACGCGATGACGAACAGCACGCCCGTCGTCGCGATCTCCGCGCAGGTTGGCAAGGAGCGCAACTACAAGGAGTCCCACCAGTTCGTGGACCTGGTGAGCATGTTCGCGCCGGTCACGAAGTGGTCGGCGGACGTCCCGGCCACCCAGGCCATCCCGGAGATGGTGCGGCGTGCGTTCAAGACCGCGGAGTCCGAGCGGCCGGGCGCCGTCTACCTCGCCGTGCCCGAGGATGTCGACGAGGCGACGGACGGCTGGGACCTGCGCCCGCTGCGCAGGGACGTCGTGCAGCCTGAGGCTCCGTCCCCGAGGCAGATCGAGCGGGCGGTGGAGCTGCTGCGGGAGGCCCGCCGGCCGGTGATCCTCGCTGGACACGGCGCGGCGCGCGGCGGCGCCGAGGAGTCGCTGTCGGCGTTCGCTACCGCACTGGACGTGTCGACGGCGACCACCTTCCACGGCAAGGGCGCCTTGCCCGACGACCACCCGTGCGCGACCGGCACGTTCGGGTTCATGCGGCGCGACTACACCAACTTCGGGTTCGAGGAGGCCGACGTCGTCATCGCCGTCGGCTACGAGTTGCAGGAGTTCGACCCGTCCCGGATCAACCCGGATGGTGACAAGAAGATCATCCACATTCACCGCTTCCCGGCGGAGGTGGACGACAGCTACTCGGTCGATGTCGGCATCATCGGCGACATCTCCGCCTCTCTCGATGCCCTGGCCACCGCACTCGACGGCCTGCGGTGGACCATCGACGACAAGGACACCGCGGCCACGCGCGCGCTGCTGGCCAAGGAACTCGAGCAGGGCGCCGCCAACGAGCGCTACCCGCTCGCCCCGCAGCGCGTGATCGCCGACACCCGCGCCGCGCTCGGTCGCGAGGACATCGTGCTGGTCGACACCGGCGCGCTGAAGATGTGGATGGCCCGGCTCTACCCGACGTACGCGCCGAACACCTGCCTCATCTCCAACGGCTTGTCCACCATGGGCTTTGCGCTGCCCGGCGCGCTCGCGGTCCAGCTCGCCAGGCCGCAGACGAAGGTGCTGGCGGCGGTCGGCGACGGCTCGTTCCTCATGCACTCCCAGGAGATCGAGACGGCTGTCCGCGAGAACATCCCGCTGACCGTGCTGATCTGGCAGGACAACGGCTACGGGCTCATCAAGTGGAAGATGGACCTGGAGGTCGGGGAGAACTCCAACACCGACTTCACCAACCCGGACATCGTCCAGTACGCCCGCAGCTTCGGCGCGAAGGGCTACCACATCGCCTCCGCCAAGGACCTGCTGCCGACGCTCCGTGAGGCACTGGCGGACCCGGGCGTGTCGATCATCAACTGCCCGGTGGACTACGCCGAGAACATGAACCTCATCGAGCACCTCGGGCACCTCGACTCGGCGCTCTGACCCGCCCGCGCGGCGCGGCCCGACTCCCCTACGGGCCGCGCCGGCCGGGCCGCTGTGACGCCTCGCGCGCAGCGTCCCGCCCCGAGGGCCGCCCCGAGGGCCGCCCCGGACAGGACGGCGCACACGCCTGACGCCGCGTGCTGATCAGGCCGCAGTCGTATCTGCGCATACCCGACGAGGGGGCAAGGACGTGCTCAGGCAGTGAGCAGCTCGGTGATCTCATCGGCGAGCTTGGGGCCCAGCGAGCCCCAGCCGTCCTTGTAGCCGTAAACGCTCGCCAGGGTGCGGGCGTCGTAGTCGCCGTTGAGGATGTCGATGTCGGTGGGGGTGATGAGCGAGGGATGGGCGACGCCGACGGCACCTGAGACCCTCAGCAACTCCTTGCGCAGGGTGCGCAGGTAGCCCGCGGCCCGCATCGCCTTCGAGGGTGCGTCGATGCCGCGCGTCAGCCACGGGTTCTGGGTGGCTATGCCGGTGGGGCATGCGTCGGTGTGGCACTTCTGCGCCTGGATGCAGCCGATGGACAGCATCGCCTCACGGCCCACGTTGACCATGTCGACGCCGAGGGCGAACGCGACGACGGCGTTCTCGGGCAGGCCGAGCTTGCCGGAGCCGATGAAGGTGATGTCGTCGGTCAGCCCGCGCTCGGCGAACACGCTGTAGACGCGGGCAAAGCCCATGCGGAACGGCAGCGACACCGAGTCGGCGAAGATCAGGGGAGCAGCCCCGGTGCCGCCCTCGCCGCCGTCGACGGTCACGAAGTCGACCCCTCGATCACCTCGCTCCATCAGGGTGGCGAGTTCCTCCCAAAAGCCCATCTCCCCGATGGCGCTCTTGATTCCGACGGGCAATCCGGTCTCCGTGGCGAGCAGTTCCACGAAGTCAAGCAGCGAGTCCACGTCGTGAAACGCGGTGTGCCGCGACGGCGACGCGCAGTCCTTGCCCGCGGGGATGTCGCGGATCTGGGCGATCTCGTCGGTCACCTTCGCGCCCGGCAGCAAGCCGCCGAGCCCCGGCTTCGCACCCTGCGAGAGCTTGATCTCGATCGCCTTGACGGGCCCGCTGGCGACCACGGACTTGAGGTGGTCGAGGTTGAACGTCCCGTCCTGATCGCGGCAGCCGAAGTACGACGTACCGATCTGGAAGACGAGTTCCCCACCGTTGAGGTGGTAAGGCGACAGGCCGCCCTCGCCGGTGTTGTGCATCGTCCCGGCCAGCGCCGCACCCTTGTTGAGTGCCGTGACGGCCGCGCCGGACAGCGAGCCGAAGCTCATCGCCGAGATGTTGACGACACTCGCCGGACGGAACGCCTTCGCGCGGCCTCGTGGTCCGCCGAGCACCTTTGCCGAGGGCAACGGCGCCTGCGCGTCGCGCAGATCGGGCAGCCGGCCGGCGAACGTGCGCTGCTTCACGTACGCGTGACCCTGCACGTGCTCGACGTCGTTGTCGGTGCCGAACCCGAAGTAGTTGTTCTCCTCCTTCGCCGACGCGTAGATCCAGCTGCGCTGGTCACGGCTGAAGGGCCGTTCCTCGTCGTTGGACGTCACAATGTACTGCCGCAGCTCGGGCCCGATCTTCTCCAGCACGTACCTGGCGTGCCCCAGCACGGGGAAGTTCCTCAGCAGTGCGTGCTTCTTCTGCACGAGGTCGCGGGCGGCCACCAGCGCCAACGCCGTGGCGGCTGACGCGCCTATGTTCCGAGCACGCATGAAAGACGTTCCTCTCCTCGACTGGCCGAACCTCACCACGACCGGCTACCCCACGTCGGCGAAATGCCACGGGAGGGCGGCGAAGGCTCTCCTCTTGCGGCACGGTCGGGGAAGCGGCCGCAGGAGCTGAGGCCGAGGCCGGAGACCTTCTTGAGGGTGGCGTCCCAGCAGACCGCCAGTTGGCAGTCGTCCTTACCGGCGATCACGGAGAAGCTCCGCTTGTCGATGGTTTCGCTCAAGTCGACTTCCCAACGGTGTCGGGAGGGGGCCCTGATCCAGATCGAGTTGACGTCCCCCACGCCAAGGGCGGGCCGGACACCACCCGTCGTACAGGTGGTGCCCTTGAGTCGCAGCGCCTCGTTGTACCGATAGCCCAGCCGGAAAAGATCCCCGTGGTAGCCGGCGATGAGGACCGGACCCTTGGCTCCGACGCCGAAGCGGGCTGTGGTGCAGCCATGCCGATAACCGGGAGCGCCGATGGCGCGGTATGACCCTTCGACTACATCGACGGTGTGGGGGTTCCACATCAACGCGGTCCACCATGGACGGTGCCAGTTTTGCCGCCATGGGCCGTGCCGTGCGGATGGCCGGCGCTGACGCGCACGGAAGCACTCAGGCCGCATTCTTCGGACAGGTCTTGGATAAGCGAGGCGGCTTCGCTCTCCCAGCGGTCGCGGCCGGTTCCGCTTTCGTCGAATGAACTCTTGCAGGGCGAGGATGTCAGGAGCTGTCAGCGACGCCTGAATTGTGGAGCATCGACGAGGTCAGGCGCTGGGAAGTTGCGGGGCTCCGCCGGGGGTGGCGCCGTTGCCTGATCCCGGTGGCAGTGCGGGCAGCTGATCGGGCGGCGGGAGTTGCGCGGGCGGCAGCGGATCGAGGCCCTTCTCTGCCCGCAGGTACTCGGCTTCGGCCCGCTTCATCTCGGCCTGGGCCCGGAGGACTGCGGCCTCTCCTTCCTTCTGGGCACGGATGACGTCGGCCTCCCCAAAGGAGGCTGCTCCCTTGCCCTGCCCCGTGTCTCGTGCCCTGGCTCCCCATGCCCGGAGGATCCGCGGGACTGCTGCGAGTCCCAGGGCGATCAGTGTCGGTGCGCTGACCGCTACGGCCGCGATCGCAGGGGCGTCCCCGGGGCCAAGGCCAACGCCGCTGTCGTAGGTCCAGAGCAGATGGTAGAGCCCGAAGCTCAGGAACCCGAAGAGGGTGAGAACCAGATAGGCCTCGCGATCGCGATGCCTCGGCGCGGGCGGCCGGTACGCAGGCTCTTGGTCGGGCTCCTCATCTCCGGTCCTGCCTGTGTGCTTGGTAGGGAGAACGAGGTGCACGAACTCGCGCTCCAGGACGAAGCTGGCACCGACGGCGAGCCATGTGATGATCAACGATTTCCACGTGATCACCCCGGAGAGGTAGAAGGCAGCCAGACCCTGAACCGTCACGAAAGAGATCGCGAACATCCGGATGGCACTGAGCGTCCGGATGATGCGGGACGCCCGGTACTCGTACTCGATATCGCGCAGTGCGTGCATGGCCCTAGGGTGGCGGAGAAAGATTGTGTCCGGCAGGCATGTGGCAGAACTGGCCCCGCCCGTTCGCCGGGTAGGGCCAGGAAAGACAGCGGGCTCCAGGCCGTGCACCCCTGCGCCGCACTCCCTGCGGGCGCAACAGCGGACTTGCGCGACCGACGCGGCACGTGCGGTTGGTTCTTTGGCAGGCCCACAGGGCAGCCCGAACCACGGCTCCAGCCGACCTCAGGACGCCGCTGCCGCGGTCCCCGCCATCTCCTGCTCTTCCTTGCTGGGCTTGGTGACCAAGCCCAGCTCCATGGCCCTCGTCGAAACCGTCATGCAGCCGGTACCAGGCCGCCAGCGCCACCGGAAGCTCCAGCCCGAGGGCCGCCTGCGCCGCCGCGATATCAGCTTCACCCGCCGGCGGCCGCAGCAGCGCGGCGGAGGCGGGTGCATGCACCCGAAGCCACGTCCCGATCCGGCCCCAGGCCGCAGCAGCCCTCTGTACCTCGTCGGTCATGCCGGCCACCGTACCGGTCGCCGCAAAGGGAACGCGGTGGCGATAACCGTGGCACGCTCTCCCTAGATGAGGGCGCCGCGGCGTGCATGCACGTGCGCTCGAACCACTCCGCCGAAGACGACGCGGACATCAAAACTTTCTGCGCCCGGCAGGGAATCGATACCCAGGTCGTCGAAGCGGCCCCGGCGGCGACGATGACGGAATCCTCCCAGGGCGCCGACAGCTGAAGCTGGCCGGTTACCAGCACGCCGTTGGTCATCTCGACGACGTCCTCAAGATCCCGGCTGAAGGGTTGGTCCGGGTTCAGTAGTTGTTCGGCCACCACAGGAAGCGGCGACTGCTGGTCGTTCCTCCGCTCCCGGAGATCGTCGGACTTCCCGTACGGACCGCGAGTGGCGCAGGCTTCCTACCGGTTGGGGTCAGCGAGGGCGACCCGGACCGTCCACGTCTGTCATGCCCTCGTGAGCGGGGGCCGGCAGCTGGTGGGGCGTGGTGCACCTCCAGCCCCATGGCAGCGAGATCCGCCCGCCTTCGGATCCGCTGTGGGCGACAGCTCGGTCATGGTGCCCGTTCGCACACGCTGGCGGCGCGGGCGCGCGGGCCTCTATGCCATCAGGTCCAGGACGGCCCACACCTGGCGTCCCTCGGCGGTCATCTCGGTACTGCAGGACACCGCGCCCATCTCCAGCATGCGCGGCAGTACGTCTTTTGCGGCGGGAGTATCTGTGGGCCGGTGGCTGAGGGCCAGGATGAGCACCTGCTGGTTCTGCTCGGCCACGTGCACGCTGACATGGCGGCCGCCGTCGGCGACGACGATGGCGACCATGTGCCGCAGCAGACTTTCGAGGTGGTCCGGTACGCGGAGCCCCCACTTGGTGAGCCTTGCGCTGACCTCCTTGAACGCTGTGGCGCCCGCCCACGGCTGGGACTCAAGATTCCATGCGGCACCTTGCCGGTTCTTCATCACCGGGCGGCCGGTGCGCGATCCGCGCTGCGGGAGCGGGAAGGACGCCGGGTCGATCCGGCCCTGAGGCGGCGGAGGCGACGGCGGTTTCTTCGGCGGCGGGGGCGTCTTGGGCGGGTAATCGGGGCGCGGCTTGGTGGCCTCTGGCTCAGTGTGCGGTTCCATGAGGGCCTCCCGGCGCGGCGTGCGTCCATCGTAGAGACTGCCCCTCGCCCCAGGCCGGTGAACAACCAATCCCCGGATGCCCGTTGCGGCCGGCCTGCGCGCTATCCCAACCCTGGTGCTGGAGTCCCCTTCCGTCGGGTATCCGTCCTGGTAGCGGGGTGGTCCGGGTGCCCAGGGCGGGTGGTGGTATCACGCGGGTGCGGTCGAGTCGTGACGACAACGAGCAACCTGGCCGCGGCAGCCACCGTCCCCTGGACATGCAAGGCGCGACCCCGCTGAGGGACCTTCGCGTTGCCCGCCCGGCCCGGCGTCCTCACGTTCGCAGCTGCCGTGCCCCCAGTGCACGTACGGCTCCGGTTTCGGGGTGGATCCAACGGACGCCGACGCTGCGCAGCAACGCGGCGCCCTGCGTGCACGGGACCGTTGGGCAGAGCCCACCGCAGAATGCTCCTCCACAGCGTGCGGCGGTCTGCGACCGCAGTGGGCAACTCGGTGCAGGGAGGATCCCAGCGGTTTGCGGGGCAGCCCTCGGGCGGCGCGGCCCCGAGGTGCAGGCACCCCGGGGGGAGCTACTTGTCCCCGTGGTCGATCAAGGACTCCGCTGCGCGGGCGAGGCCTCCCCCACACACCGCCAGTTGCACCCGCCCGGTCTCGCTCTGGGAAAGGCGAACGCACATGGGTCCGGCCGGGATGGACGGACAGCCAGTCACTAGCCCGCCGTCGTTCCGGGAGCGGGCAGCGGCACTGCGTCACCGTACATACGCACACTGATCCCTTCCTGGCCTGGTACCCGGAACGGCTCCGAGGCCCCGGTGAGGTTGTGGCAGGCCACCAGGCGATGCGCCACGGCGAGCGCCGTCTGCTCGTCTGCGGCCTCCACGGTGATGCGGGCCAAGCCGGAATGAACGAGATGCGCAGGAGGACGAGTCATGCCTGCACCGACGCCCCTTGGGGCAGGGGCAGTTCGCCTCCATGCCACGGTTCACCCGTCCGAGAATCGCAGCCGCGGTGCGGCGTCGGCCGGTCGTCCCCAAACCCTGCTGCGAGAGAGGCATGCCCAGCCCGCGCCCACGCCATCGAGAGCAGTCGCCACACCACGAGCAGGACCACGGGGGCTGCCAGCAGGCCGCCGCCCACACGCGACTGAAAGGTTCCAAGCGCCCATACAGCGTCGGGACAGTCACGGCGCAGCGCTGCGGTCTGACTTACCGCTCGTGCGGGTGACACCAGCGCCGTCTACGGCATGGCGGGGGGCACCGGCTCGCTACGAAGATCATGAACAGTTCGTGATCCTTCGAGGAGACTTGTGCCCGTCATCGCCCGCACCGCCGTCCTGCTCACTGCCGCCGCGGCTCTGGTCATCCCTGCCGCCGCCGCCCAGGCCTCCCCCGCCGGCAACCCGGCCCCGGCGCCCCGGGCCGGGGAGACGCTCACCCAGCCGCTGCAGGTGGCCCTCAAAGCCCTGACCATCGCCGATGAGGACCGCTCCGGCTATCAGCGCACCTCGTTCAAGCACTGGGTGGATGCCGACAAGGACGGCTGCACCACGCGGGCCGAGGTCCTCAAGGCCGAAGCACTTGCCGCCCCCGACCAGGGCTCCAAGTGCAAGCTGTCCGGGGGCCGCTGGTATTCGGAGTACGACGACCAGTACGTCGACGGCCCCTCCGGCCTCGACATCGACCACCGGATCCCGCTCGCCGAGGCCTGGGACTCCGGCGCCAACCACTGGAGCACAGCCGAGCGCCAGGCGTACGCCAACGACCTCGGCGATGCGCGGGCCTTGATCGCTGTCACGGCGAGGTCCAACCGCAGCAAGTCCGACCAGGATCCCTCCACCTGGATGCCGCCGGCCGAGGGCAACCGGTGTGAGTACGTGAGCCAGTGGATCGCCGTCAAGACCCGCTGGAAGCTCACCATCGACCCCAGCGAAGAAGCCGCCCTGGCCGAGAACGCCACCCGCTGCCCCAACACACCCATCAAGGTGCAGCTCGCACGATAGCCGCCGTGCTGTCGGGCCCATCCCGCTGCACCTGCTGCCCGCTTTGGGCTGCGTGCCCGTTCGGCGAAGGGCGGTCCTGGCCCCCGCTGAACGGGCGCACCGCGACCGCGTAGCCATGTTCCCGCGGGCATGCCGAGGCCAGGGCTGCGGGCCGTGGGCAGGTTGGCCTCCGGAGTGCTGAGGGAGAGCTGTGGCGTGACGCTGCGGGGGGGGGAACCGGACAGGAGGGCCGGGGAGTCTTTCAGGGGATGACCCCTCGACTTCCTCGCCGCACCACGGAGCGGCGCGGCCTGCGACTGTGGCCGGTGGGCCCGGTCTTGGCCTTGACGTTCGCCATCGCCCTGCTGGCCGCGGGCAGCGTGTTTTTCACCGCCTGGCATCTGTTGGACGTTCATGGTCTCAAGCCGGAGAACCGCATCGACTCCGGTACTCTCTTTGACTTGGTCAAACTCTCCTTCGGTGTCGTGGCCGGTGCCGGTGCGCTCGTTGCCCTGGTCGTTGCCTATCGCCGCCAGCGGGTGGATGAGGACGGGGCATTACGCGAGGCCATGCGCCTGCACACCGAACGCTTCACCACCGCGGTGTCCCAACTCGGTGACGCATCGGCCGCCGTGCGCCTGGGCGGCGTCCACGCGCTGACCGGGCTCGCCGACGACGCCCCCACCCAAGCCCTGCGCCAGACTTGCGTCGACGTTTTGTGCGCCTACCTGCACCTCCCCCACACCCCCGACCCAGGCACCAGCTCCGAACACAGGGACGAACACCACCGCTACCTCGCCCTGCGTACCGTCCGCCATACCATCCTGCGCCTCATCGGCGACCACTACCGACGCCCCGCCGACACATACGGCTCCTGGCAAGGATCCGACCTCGACCTCTGCGGCATCACCCTCGACGGCCCCATGAACTTCCAAGAAGCCGACTTCTCCGGCGGCAGGGTGGACTTCAGCAACGCCACGTTCTCCGAGGGCACGGTGGACTTCAGCAATGCCAGATTCTCCGGCGGCACGGTGGACTTCAGCAACGCCAGTTTCTCCGGCGCCACGGTGACCTTGCGCCGCGCCTCGTTCTCCGGCGGCCTCGTGCACTTCCTCGGCGCTGCGTTCCTTGGCGGCTCGGTGCACTTCGACGACGCCGCGTTCATTGATGGCGCGGTGTTCTTCAGCGGCGCCGCGTTCTGCGGCGCCACAGTGGACTTCGGCGACACCGCGTTCCTCGGCGGCGTAGTGCACTTCGGCAGCGCCACGTTCTCCGGCGGCACCATGGACTTCAGCGACGCCGCGTTCCTCGGCGGCACAGTGGACTTCAGCTACGCCACGTTCTTAGGCGGCACAGTGGACTTCGCACGAGCACAAGGCACCGCTCCTCGGCACCTGGTGCCCCCGGTGGGCACTCCCTTGGCGCCCGGTCTGACCCTCCCAGCATCCTGGCTACCGTGACGCTTCACCTTCCAGGCTCCCTCACCAGCACCGAACACCGCGCCGCCGAGCACAACCGGCACGGACACCAAACTCGGTCGCACCGCCGATCGAGCCCCGATCCCACGGGGGGGCAGGACCGATGTGGACACAGATCTTCAAAGCCCAGCGAACGAAGCACAAGACTGAGGGGCCTTCTGATCGCCCTTGCCTGCACCTCCAAGACACGGCTCGCTGACACACTTTCAATTCCCAGGCACGCACGCCACAGTGAAGCTGAAGTGGACGTCGAGACACCCACAACGCGATCACTCGATGTGCCCCACACCCCCCACCCCCTGGGGTGACATCCCCGGGCCACATGGCCGCCAGAGGCAGCACCACACGACGTCACATGTCTCACGCGAAAGGGCGAGCACCCTCCCTTCCCGTCCCCACCGCAGGCGACCGCCCGGCCACGAGCTTTACGCCGGTGCCGGGCACGTGAGGGCTATGCCACCGACTCGGCCAAGACCCAGGCAACCCGTAGCTGCTGACAGCGTCACCGCTCGCATACCGCCAGGTACCGCGCCGCCGCGTTGCAAGCCCGCACCGCCGCATCCCTGGTCATGGGCGTCTGCCAGGACCCGCCGTGCCAGTGCAACAGCCGCCACCCCGCCCCCGGCGAGAGGCCCAGAGCACACTGCCGCAGGGTTCGGTGCCCGCTGCGGGCCAGCATCCGGCGCTGGCCTTCCCGGCCGTGCACAGCCCGGCCCCCGGGCCGACGCCGTCTCCGGCTCGGCGAAGGGTTCATCGCTCGGCTTGGACAGCGTCGGCGCCCCCGACCAGGCCAGGGCGGCCATCCCGCCCTGGCGCCAAGCCCGCCGCCCGGTGCGCAGCGCAGAGCACCGGCCCACCGCAGCGATCACCACGCGCCTGCGCGTTGGCTGGGAGAGACGCGCTGGCGCCGGCGGGGCGTGGTGTCAGATCGTCGCGGCGGGCAACAGCCCTTCCAGTATCTGTCGTCGGGGGAGACTCAGGCCGAACCGGGCTTCCAGCACCGACAGAGATTTGGCGTGGGCGGCGTCACGGTCCTCCTCGCCCGCGATACCGGCAGCCTGGACATCACGGAGTATCAGCTCCGGTGCTATGCCGCGCACATCGGGGAACGGACACAGGTCGAAGCCGCACAGGTAGGTCTCCTGGTGAAAGTAGGAAAACGAGGGCGGTGGCACCTTTGGATTTTCACTCTCGTAGGAGAGCTGGAAGATGTGTGCCTCCCGGGAGAGGCCGTCGGTGAACCCCGGCCCCGTAGAGCCCGGCCAGTCCCCGTACGCCACCGCGAAGGACAGTCCCGCACTGGAGCCGTAGCGCACCGCCGCCCTAGCGGGCGCATCCCGGCGCCCCAGGAAATCCTCCAGCGTTCCGCCCGTGTACTCACCCAGCGGGCCCGGTTCGTCCCGCGCCAGGCGCCGCACCAGCTCATCCGGCTTAAGTCCACGGGCCAGCGTCACGCAGTAACCGGCCCACGTCACGTCGCTGTTGGCCAGCCACGTCAGTTCCTCACTCATACTCTCTCCCATGCCGAAGGGGCCCCGAGAACGGTACACACCGCTCCCAGAGCCCCGTTGAACGGTCAGTCCTCAAGGACTACCGGATGTCACACTTGACGACTGCCTTGGAGGCGTCGCACCTCTCGAATCCCGGAGTCTTAACGAAGTAGAGGTCCTCGTCGGTGAGACGGAACTCCTTCGCGAACGACTGGAACCGGCTCATCGAAGTCGAATTGATCCACCCCGACATTCCCGAACGGCCACAGACTTCCTTCCAGTTCGGAGGAGCCTGACGGTCGTCGTCGAACAGGCGCCAGTTACCGCTGGAGGTCAGCTTCCGCGACCACGTCTGCACGCACTGGTCACCAGAAGTCACCGGGTTGGGGTTTTCCATGTCCTTCGGCATGCCACCACTGTTGGATGTGGAAGCGAAAGAGAATTCGTCACACGACATCTTGTCCGTGGCGAGGATATCGGGAACCGTCGAAGCAGCCTCGTGCCCCTTATCGGCCGCCCAGCTGTCCGGGCAGATCACCTTGCGGTTCTTGTCGCAGTGGGGAGCCGGCTCCTCAAAGGGCGGGACCAAGCAGTGCGATGAATGCCCTTTCTCCACCACCTACGAAGGCGCTGCGCAGGCCCTGAAGACGTACGACCCGCAAGGCAAGGCCCCCAAGAAGAATTTCCCCGCCCGGCCGATCCCCAAGGACGACAACGCAGCCGGTGGCAGGATCATGAGCGGCTTCTACTCCAAGAACCGCATCATCGACGGCACCGACGACGGTTTCCTGATCAAGGTGTCCTGACCGGCACGACCGGTGGGCGGGAGCCCCCGCCCACCGGAGGGGTCACACAGGCCAGAACTGCAGCAAAAAGCGCTTCACCCCATCGGGCACGCCTTGCTCGGCGAGGACCGCGACCTTCTCCTGCCCCACCACATGAGCGCGCAGCCGCCAGCGCCGGTTCGCGGTGCCGAGGTCGATGCCGTTCTTGTCCGGCCCGCCGGCCGTGTGGAACTGCAGGCGGCCCTTCACGGAGTCCAGCTCTGCCTCCCCTGTCGCCTCCCAGGAGACAGTGCGATCCGGCTCTGGCGGTGCGTCCCAGACCTCGATCGTGAACACGGCCGTGTGCGTATGACCTCCCGACGTGATGTCCACCCGCCCGTGCTGCGCCGACACCAACCCCTCCGTGCCTTCAGGCCAGTCGTCGATCACGTCCTCGTCGGCCTCCTGCAACCAGAGCAAGAACCGCTCGACTCGGACCGGAAACTGCTCCCGACGTACCAACGCCATATAGAGACTCCGCTCGTTCAGCTCACGACCCCACCACACGTCCCGGCACATGATCCAAGACGAGAGGTTCCGGTGCGAGACCGAGCAGATCCGAAGCGCTCAGGACCGGCCGCGGAAACCGCCCTCCCTCGCGCCCGGGACCGGACACGGAGTCGAAGATCCCGTGCGAGCCAGTGAACGTCCCTGCCGGTCAGCGCGGCGTGCCAGGCCGCGTCTCAGAGGTGCGGCCGCTTGCCGCAGCGCGGCTGGCGGGGGCAAGGTCTCGGGGCCGCGCTCGTGGCGTAGGCGGTCTATCGGCTCACGCCGGGCTGCCGTGCGGTGGCCTGCGCCCCCGGCCTCTCTGATCACGAATGGGATCACCACATGGATCAGATCCAGTGGGGCCGCGTCGTGGCCCAGATCGGCAGTGACTGCCGGTTGAAAGGCGACGGTGTCCATCACGCCATGCGCGGCATCGCCCGGCTGCACAACCTGGCCCTCGCCGGATAGAGAACGGGTCCGCAAGCCCAAGAGGCATCCCCACCCACGCCAAGATCAACTTACGGGACAACCTTTTGAGCAGAGGGCCGACGCGCCCCGTCGTCGTCCCGGTGCTCGTCCTCGCCGGCCTGGCCGGTCCGGAGGCCTTCCGCGCAGGCCGGCAGCACGGGGGGGGAGAGAACTCGCCGCCGGCGCTCAACGCGTCAGATGGATCGGGGCTGCTGCCGCAGGGGGCGGCTCGCCTGGTGCAGGCTCTTGAGCGCCTGGCCGTAGGAGGCGATGAGCGAGGTCTGGAGGTAGGCCACGCCCAGCTCGTCACAGTAGCGGTGGACCAGGAGTTGGGCCTTGCGCAGGTTCGGCGACGGCATGCTGGGAAACAGATGATGCTCGATCTGGTAGTTCAGTCCTCCGAGGACGACGTCCGTGAACCAGCCTCCGCGTACGTTGCGGGAGGTGAGGACCTGGCGGCGCAGGAAGTCGGGCCGGTCGTTGCCGGTGAACGTGGGCATGCCCTTGTGGTTCGGGGCGAAGATGGCGCCCAAGTAGAGCCCGAACAGGCACTGGTGCACAACGACGAACACCACTGCCTTGCCCGGGGAGAGCATGACGAACAGGACTCCGAAGTACAGCAGGAAGTGCGCGGCCAGCAGCGTCCCCTCGAGCCTGCGCTGCTTCAGGGACCGGTCCGCCAGGGCACGCACCCCCGCGACGTGCAGGTTGAAGCCCTCCAAAGCCAGCAAGGGGAAGAACAGATAGGCCTGCGCCTTCCCGATCAGGCGGGGCAGGCCGCTGGCCGCTCGGGCCTGCGCCTGGCTCCAGACCAGAATGTCGGGGGCGACATCGGGATCGAGCTCCTCGTGGTTGGGGTTCGCGTGGTGGCGCGAGTGCTTGTCCTGCCACCAGCCGTACCCCATACCGATCCCCAGGTTGCCGGCGAGACGACCGACCAGCGCGCTCACCGGAGTCGTTCGGAACACCTGACGGTGGCCGACGTCGTGCGTGACGAGTGCGATCTGCCCGAAGACCAGAGCGAGGAAAGCTGCGACAGCGAGCGTCCACCAGCTGTCACCGACGACCACGAAGGCCAGCCAGCCCCCCGCGAAGGCTGAGGCCGCCAAGGCCATCCGCACGCCGTAGTAGAAGGGACGGCGCCGCATCAGTCCGGCGTGCTTGATCTCCTTCGACAGCCGGGCGTAGTCACTGCCCTGACGTCGTACCGGTGTGTCCACGGCGGTGCCCGCCCGCAGCGGTGTCTGCGTGCTCATCGGCGGGCCCGTTGTTGCGTCGACGAAGAGCGGAGGGTGACCGGCATGATGCCTCTTTTCCCGCCAGGTGCCCGATCGCTGCGAGTGGACGTCAGACAAGACCATCACACGAGGATCTGGGGCAGGCGGTAGTGGTGTGATCTGTCACGCAGCGGTGGCGACGTGTCGTAGAGATCGGGCCCGCATAGTCGTGGCGCATTGCTTGTACGCGCCGTCATCGCGACCGAGTGCGGAGCCAGTACGTCTTCCGGGACTCCAGGAAGAGCAGCCAAGGGCTAGGGCATCCTGCATTCAGAGTACCCATCGTCGTGTTCACATCACGTAAGGAGCGGCGACGACAAGCCCCGCCCTAAAATCACCTGCGATGTTCGCGGTTGCGGCGGCCCTGGCGCATCCAGCTCCCCCGGCGCCGACGCCGGTAGCCGCGGTCCTGCTGGTCCCGGCGGTCCCGATAGTCGCGGCACTCGGAATTACCGCCTCGGCCTCGTGCCCCCCAGACCGCCACAGCCGTAGTGGACAACTTCAAAGATCAGCACAGCTGCGGCCACCCACCACATGGCATTGAGGAAGCCGAGGCCGAACAGAGCAACAACAAGGACGGCCGAGTAAGACGATCACGGGGTGGCACCTCCCGGGCGGAATGGATCATCGCTGCCGGGACAGGGGCCTCGCCTCACAGCACAGCAGCCCCGGGCAAGGGGGCGCTGATACACCGATGCCGACGGATAGCCCCATCCACAGGGCCACTTGACCGCTTGACAGCTCGGCGACGAAGCGCGCCCCGTGCTCAGATGCGCAGCAGCCGCTGTGTGATCTCTCGGTACTGCCTCATCGCATGCCGGAGTTCATCCGACTGTGTCTCGGCGTCATGGCCCTGCCAGCCCTCGTGGAGAGCGCGCCGTCGTTCCGCGAGAGAGTTCGCGAGATGGGCGGCGGCTGCATCGAAGATGCCCTCAGCCTCTTCCAGCGCCTCGAGCGGGCTGCCGGCGAAGTTGTTGAGGGCCTCCTGGAGTCGCAGGGCGAGCCGGTCCCGTTCGTCCGCCGGCAGCAGCGACTCCGGGCCCGGAGCGCGGCGTTCAGTGGACCCCCCAACCTTGTCCGGCGGCTGCTGAGCACGTGCCTGGTCGTACATCATCGTGTGTCGCTTTCCTGTGCGTCGTGTCGGCGAAGTCGGAACGAGCCCACTGAGCCGATGAGCAACGGGCTGATGAGTTGTGGGCCGATCAGGAACCCGGATCGGCGGCGGGCCGTGGGAGCCAGCCTAGTGCTGGATTCCTCAAACGGTGTACGTATACCGGTGCCGTAGTTGGCGGGTTGGTGGTGCGGGCCTGCCCCAGACCCAGGGGCAAGGGGAGCGGCGAGCGGCCCGGCAGACCGGGCATGCCTTCCCGTCGAACCTCCGCCAGGACGGGCGGCGACCTCACCGATCGGAGACCCGCCGAGCACCTCCCGGACGGCCCGAGCGGTACTCGGCCAGCTGCTGTACATCCACAACCACCGACCAAAACACCTCCACCCACCAAGGAACGGGAGACGGCGGACGTTCGAGCGAACGTGTCACCCATGTCCTGAGCACAAACAATCAAGCAACTCCTGAGACCTCACACCGACACCGTCCCCGCACGCGCGCGAGCAGTCGTCGACACGTCCAAGCGCGCAGGCACGATCGGGACCATCCCCGCAGGCTCGGGGAGCAGCTGCTGTCCTCGGTCGCTGTTGAGGCCGGGTGGGGACCATCCCCGCAGGCGCGGGGAGCAGGCTCTTCCACCAGGCATTCTGCCGCCACCAACCACGAAGCTCAGCACTTTCACCGACTCCGACAAACCCGCCCCCTCCCCCAAGCCATCCACTCATACAGGAACACGCCGATCACTACCCCGATCAGGAAGCCCCCCGCGCACAGGAAACAGCCCACCACCACATCCACCGGAGCACCGATTGGTCCTCGGCGCTTTGGGGTTCTCGACCACCTACTGGATGATCACCCTGCACAGCGACACCTCCACGCTTTCCCGCCCGCTGATCGCTCTCCTCCTCGCTGGCTATCCCGGTCCCCAGTGGCCCGATGGGCGACACCCCCAGAGCGGTCTCCGACCGCCTGCGTCCCATCACGTTCTTGCTGGAGCCGGAGTGCCCGGAGGGGGCATGCACGGTGATCGAAGCCCGCCATAGGCCCCGGCCGCCGACCACGACCTCTTCTATGCCGGGGTAGCCGATCATCACGCCGGCGGGGCGGGGCGCCTGCGCGTCGGCCAGGTATCGGCGGGCACCGCCGAAGCCGCCGGTGTGCTCATCGACGTCCAGGAGCACGGCGAGTCCGCCGTGCAGGCTTTCGGCGCGGGGCGCGAGGTCGGCGGCGATGTGGCAGAACATCGCCGCGGCGAGCTTGGAGTCCGCGGCACCTCGCCCCCGCAGCCAGCCGTCGACGACGTCACCGCAGGCAGGCGGGAAGGACCAGGCACTCTCGTCCCCGTACGAAGCGGTGTCCAGGCACGCATCCAGCGTCCACCAGGGGCCCGGATGTCCGCCGGGGATTTCCACCAGCAGCCCGACCAGCTCACCGGCGCCGTCGCGTAGATGACGGTGCGGCAGGCCGCGCAGGGTGAGCCAGTCCTCCAGCACCCCCAGGACCGGCCCGTAGTTGTCGACCCCGCCCCTGCTCGGATGCTTGACCAGCTCCCGGGCGAGTTCCACCACAGATGCCATACGGGCCTCGGCCTGCTGCTGAAGGTCCTCGCTCACGGTTCTCCCCACATGTCAGTTGTGCCGGACCGGCAGCGCGCGGACGGCCTCGATCGTCTCCACCGGCCGTGCGGATGCGCACGCCTCCCGCCCATGGTGGACCAGACCCACCGCCGCGTCGCGACTGAGTAGTGCGCCACAGTCGAATCCTTCCGCACCATGAAACGACGGCAACGGCACCACTGCGGCCGTTTCCGAGGCGACGAAGAAGCGTTCCAGGGCCTGGGCGGGTTCCACCACCCCGATGTGCAGCGTCTTGATGCCGTTGCGGCGCGCCGCCGGATCGCGCAGCTCCAGCAGCTGGACCAGGTGGTCGGCGAGCGCCCGGTGCCGCGGCGGACCGTAGAGCACGCGGTAGTGCACGAGGTCGGGGTACTGGGCCACGGCGGTCTCGATCGCCGCCAGGTACGCCTTCTCCCGCGACCGGCTCCCGGTGACCACGAGTTGTTCACGTGCTCCCGCGACGACATCGACCATCGCCTCGACCAAGTCCGTCCAGCGGGTGAGGACTTTGACGACCACCGCGGTGCCGGAGGTCTCCAGCACGCTGGTGGCTGCGCCGTCCTGGTGCGCGAACAGGACCTCCGAGCGTTCGCGGTACAGCTGGCACAGACCCGCACGGTTCCGCTTTCCCGTGCGTCGCCGCCCCGACTCCCACGCGCTCATCAAACTGGCGTCCGTCGCCCCGCCGGTGATCGCGTTCAGCTCATCGGCGGCCTCCTCCAGCGTCATGTTCCGCGCTCCTCGCGCCCGCTTGAGCGCCGAGTCTGTACCGCTGCCCGCGATCACGAATACCGCTCCTCATCCGCTGATACGCATCAATTCTTCCCCGTGTGCTAGCCGTTCAGCAGCTACCTTTCACTTTCGCTCGGCCCCCGGGCTGAATCACGCGGTGTCCGATTGGTGAGGAGCCCCGCCGGGGGCCAGCAGGACCACGATGTTCTTCTCGGACGGCCCCTGCCCACGGTGCTCCGCGGCCTTGCGCACCAGTCCCGCGATGTGGGGACTGCCGCGATACCCCACCAGGCGCCGTGAAACCTCCAGGCCCCATTTCGCCCTCCTCCAGGCGCCGCGCGAGGCAACGGACGTCGCTGGTCCGGGTGAACGCGGCCGACTCTCCGAACCGCCGTTCCCCGCCTCGCCGTCGAGGCTGACATGAGCTCCTGTGATGTTCACCTGAAGCACCCCGGCTGCGCCCAGATCACGATCCATGCCGCTGACGGCGCCACCGCCACCGCGCTGGCGTACGAGATCGCCGCGCATCTGAACGCCACCGGGCCCTCCGCGCCGCACCGGCTCCCCGGCGAGGAGGGAGCAGCAGTCCAGATGACCGCCTACGCCACGCCACCGGGCCGGGCGTGATGCCGGGATGGGTGAGCAATGGGGGGCCGTCGCGGCTGCAGCGGTGGCTGGCACATTCGCCATCGTGGGCGTGTTGATCGGCCGGCGGCAAGTCCGTGATCAGGCCCGGGTCGAGCACGAACAGTGGCTCCGGGGCCAGCGTCAGGAGGCCTACCTGCAGTTCCTGACGGCGTGGGACGATGCTCGGTCAGCGATCTGTGACATGCAGGAGGGCTGGGCGGAGGCTCTGGAGTCCCTAGCGGGCAGCCTGTCTTGTTGGTCGTGGGCGGGCGCCTGGGCGACAAGTATGGTCAGCGCAAGCTATTCCTGACCGGGATCGCCCGAGCTGCCGGGAGGAGCTCGCCCAGCCAGCGTCGTCGGATCCGTCGGCTTGAAGCCTCGGGCGGCTTCCCGCTTCGAGCCGAGCAACCCGCTCACCGGAACAAGCACTGATCTCGTCACTGGCAAGGGACTTGGGCCCCCTGACGACGCGCTAACCATCAAGACGGCTGCGGCGGCTAGGTCAGTCGAGGAAAGCGGCGAGTCGGTTGTTGAGGTGTTCCGGTGTGGTGAGGGGCAGGGAATGGTGGGTGGCCCCGGGGAGCACCTCCACCCCGGCCTGGGGGAGAGTTCGGCGGGCGCGGTCGGCCACCCGGCGGGTGTGGTGGGCACGGCTGTGTTCGGCGAGGAGGACGAGTACGGGCATGGCGAGGTCGGCCGCGCGAGGGCGACCGCCGGTGATGAGCTTGCGGCCGGGCATCGTCGCGGCCAGGGCGTAGAGACGCTGCCAGGCCGCGTCCGGGCGGGCAGGACCGGTCTCCCAGGACAGGAAGGCGCGTGCCCGCCTCTCGGTGGGACGGATGAGCGTGGGCAGTGCTCGCAGCAGATAGCCGGGGCTGAAGCCGGCGAAAACCTGCGTGGGATCGAGCAGTGCGAGGCGGGAGACCCTTGCCGGTGCGTGCAGGCCGTACCTGGCGGCGATCCAGGCGCCGTAGGAGTGGCCACACAGATGCGCGCTGGCAGCTCCGATCCCGTCCAGCAGGGCGTCCAGCCATCTGTTCAGGTCATCAGCGTTCCTCAGCGGCATGCCGCGGCGCTCGGTACCGCCGGCGTCCCCCACGAGGTCGACGGCGTAAATCCGGCACCGCCGACCCAGGGCTGCCGCGTTGGCGAACCAGACCAGACCGGTGGCCATACCGCCGGGCAGCAGCACCAGCGGCTGGCCCTCTGCCGGCCCGTACACGTGGACACGGGTGGGCCCGTAGGGCGTGCCGATGTCGTGTTCTTCGGTGGACTTCGGCCAGCGGGCGCGGAGTTCGTCGTAGGCGAGGTCGAACGCGGTCCGGGCCACTGGGCATTCCTCTCGTTGGGCGATACTCTCGTTCAGCGAGATAATATGCCGGAGTTTTCAGGAGCGTGCATGGACGAGCAGAACCCGATGATGAGGCTGGTCCACCTGCTGCGCGCAGTGACGGTGAACTTCGACCTGCTCGGCGCCGAGTTCGCTGACCGCAACGGCCTGCACCCCACCGATGTCCGCGCCCTGATCCACCTACTGGACGCGGCACGGAACGGTACCCCCGCGACGCCCGGGGCGCTCGGGCGTCAACTGCGGCTGAACTCGGCCGGGACCACCGCACTGGTCGACCGGCTGGAGCGACTCGGACTGGTCCGGCGCAGCCGGGACACCGCTGATCGGCGACGCGTGCTGCTGGAGGTAGAGCAGAAGGCCACCGAACTGGGGTGGGCCTTCTTCGGGCCAGTCATCGACGAAATCGTCGCAACGGCAGAAGACTTCGAGGCAGGCGAGCTGGAGACGGTGCGCCGATTCCTCACCTCCGTACTCGACTCCACCCAGCGAACGCGATCTATCTGACCGACGCCCCCCGCCTAGGCGGCTCCGGGCGCCACCGACCGCAGTGCACCACCCCGCAGGCAGTGACCCAACGGGCCTCTTGCCCCAGCGCCGACACCCAGCGCGAGGTTGATCTCTCCCTCGGGCTGCTGGCACGCGTCGTCAGCGGCGCCTGCTCCCCCGCCGTCATGTCCGCTTGGTGGGACACAGAGCGCCGCCCCTCCGCTCTACTGCCCTCGCGGCGCCGAGAGGCTCTCCTTCAGAGTTGGCTACGAGACGAATGAGCAACCTGCCCGCCGTCGTGGTTTGCCGGGCTGAAACACCTTGAGCTCCCCTCAGCGTTCACGCGATCCAGCATGGCGGTGCCGGGCCTGGGCCTGGATGCGCGTGGGAAGAGCGCGCCGTGCGGGCGGCGGGCCCGAGGTGTGGCGCTGAGGGTCTGCGCGGCCGGAGGTCACCTTGCGGCCTGCGCTGCGACCTGTCACCACACCAGGAGGGTACGGGCAGGCCGAAGGCCCTTCCTCGGGGGGATCACGCTTGTTGCCGTCGTTTTCGCCACTCCTTGCCTTGGCACGTGCTCGGATGTCAGCAAGCAAAGGCGGTCTTTCGTGCGGGTTTACAGCGCGACGATGCGCTCGACCGCGGCGGCGACAAGCTCGTCCTGTTCGGCTTGGGAGAAGCCCTCCGGCAGGGTGAGCTGTTCCACGACGAGCCAGTTGCAGGCCAGGTAGAGCAGGCGAACGGCGGTCGCGTCGCCGGGCAGGCCAGAGGCCAAGTGGGGCCACGTTGGCGTCGATGTCTGAACGGACCTTCTCGGTCAACACCGCGCGCAGCTCGGGGCGGCGGGTCGCTTCCAGCCGGGTGAGACCCGGCCCGCCTCATTCCGGGCCGTGGTCGGGCCGACCACGGCCTTTGTGTCCCCGTCGTGACCATGGTTGGGGCTTCGTGGTCGGTGGCCCGGTCGGGGCAGGGGGTTTTCCTTGATGTTGAGCAACAACCCGTTCTGAGCAGGCCGTTGAGCCATGCCTTACGCCACGTAGGGGTGCCAGTGACCACGCCCGCTACCGAGACCGCCGCTTCGTACACTCCCAGGCTCGCCGAGCCGCTGCCCCATCAGCTTCTGTCCGCGCTGGGCCAGCACCGGATGGCCACCACCAGCCAGCTGCACGATCTGCTTCGGCCGAAGGCCACCCGCCAGACCGTCTCCGCTCCTTTGAACACGCTGCTGCACAAGGGGCTCGTCGGCTACACGATGCTGCCCCAGTCCAACCGTTCCCGCGTCTGGTACCTCACGGGTGAGGGTGCCCGCCTGGCCCGGGGCTTCGGCGCGCTGCGGGGCCGCCCTCCGTATCCGATCAGCTCCGCGACGGCCGCCTCACTGAAGACACCGCACGCACTCACCGTCGTACGAACCCGCCTGCCGTTCGCGGCAGATGCCCGTCGCCTCGGCCACGAGCACGGCCGGTGGGACTGGACCCCTGCGGTGTCTCACTCCATCGGTGAGGGGGAAGGGGTCGTGACCGACGCTGTCATGCACTACACCCTCGTCGCCGGCGCACCACGACTGAAGCTGCGTGCGTTCGGGGAGGTCGATCGCACCACCGTGAGCAGCGGGCGTCTGGCCAGCAAAGCATCGAGTACGCCCGCCTGTTCCTCTACCAGCCCACTCCCGTCGGACACCGCAAACCCGCACCGGCGCTGGAGGCCCGGTGTGGCAGCGCTGGTACCCCGTCTTCCCGCGTGTGCTGTTCGTCCTCACCCATGCCAGCCGCCGCACGCCGGCGAACCGGACGGCCGACCTGGGTCCATGGCCGACATCCACCCCCGCGGTCGCCGAACTCGCCCGCCATGCCCCCCCCTCGGAGCCGCCGTCCAGGAGGACCTGGAGCAACACGGGCCCGCCTCTGCCCTCTGGACGCCGCTCACCGGAGACACCGAACAGCGTGCCTGGAACGAGCTCTGAGCGGCGCCACCACGCCCCGCCCAGGGAAGGGATCGACGACGTGAGTGGCTTCACGTGCGGAGCCTGCAGCACACCCAACACCGGCCGGGACTCGTGCGCGGCCTGTGACACCGCCAGTCCGACGGCCACTGTGGAGGGGCTGGCGGCCGCTGCTTTGGCGGATGCCGGGGTCGCACGCACCCTGCAGGTCGAGGAAACCGCGCGCGGCAACCACGAGCTCGCCCGCCACCTCGACACGGTGATCGACGATCACCTGGATGATGCCCTCGCTCTCCGGCACCTTCCCACCACTTGATCACACTGCCGACTGTTCACACCCGGGATGATGATGCTTCGTTCGCCTGCACGTGGAAGCGCAGCATGGTGACCCCGCCCGACTGGACGTTGCTGAACGGTTCCAGGTCGATCCGGTCGAGGCCGGGCGGGGCGAAGCGGACCCCGTCGCCGAGCAGCACCGGCAGCACGTACACCAGGATCTCGTCGACGAGGCCGCGCTGCAGGCACTGAGCGGCCACGTCGGCGCCGAGGATCTCCAGGTTCTTGTCGCCGGCGGCGCGGCGTGCCGTGGCCACGGCTTCCTCGATGTCGCAGGTGAGGAAGGTGACGTGGGGGTCCGGTTCATCGGGCGGGCGGTGGGTGAGGACGAACTGCGCCCCGCCGTCGTAGCCGGTGTTCTCGTCGGACATGCGCTTGCCGACCTCGTACGTGCGCCGGCCGATGAGCATGGCTCCCGTGGCGGCCATGACCTCCGGGAACGTCGCCGACGTCATGTGCTCGAAGATCCAGTCCATCGTGTGGCCGGGACCGGCGATGAATCCGTCGAGGGACATCACCCGGTTCACGACCACATTGCCGGTGTTCGTATCCATCACGCGTCTTCTCCAAGCAGGTGGAGGGCCGGGATCGCATGATAGGTCGGTGAGCAACATCTTCTCCGGCGGCCGGCACGACCTGGACCTGTCCACCGGGGCCACCGCGGTGCTCAGCGTCGTGCTGCTGCTCACCGTGTCCGATCGTTCCTCCGAGAACCGGGACTCTTCGCGACGCTGCTGACCCTGCAGGACCACAACAGCATGGGGCGGTGCCGTCGGGTTCGACCTGGCGGAGTTCGACTGAGTGCGACGGAACGAGAACGCGCCCGTGCGAAAAACTTCGTGCGGCGCGCCACAGCACTTACGAGGAGCGAACACCGCTGGAGCGAGCGGGGCTACCACCCGCCCCGCGTCCATGACACCTGCACCGCTTCTCGACCATGGCGGAGTCCTGCACCCCGCCCGCCCACAGCAGCCTCGCACGCGCCTTCCCCGGCCCGGGCGAGGACGCGATGGCCGCGTGCGCGCACCACCGCGTCCTCAACGCGCTCCCCCCCTCTGGAACGGCTGCTCCTCTGCCATCGGCCACACTCTTAGCCCGGCTCGATTAAAGATAAGGAGGGCTCTACCGGTGGACTTCCATCCCTGGCACACAGCCGCCCATTCGTCGTTTGCCGCCCATGAGATGACTCGCTGCGCGCCTACCGAATGGCTGGCAGGAGACCCGCTCCGGGCCAGAGTGCACGACCTGCCTGTGTCGTTTGCAGATTCTCCGTAAGCGTCGCCAGGACGGCTGCGCGCTGATCGGGGCCGTGGGTTTCGCGCTGTCCGGTGTCCGGGTTGCAGTTGATCACGCGGGTGTGCGGGGCGCTGCACATCAGGGCCCGTTCCAGGGCGGGCAGTCCCAGGCCGAGCGAGTCACACGAGCCGAAGCGGGCCAGGGCGAGGAGATCGTCCACCACCTTCTCCCAGTGGGCGGTCTGCTCCCATCCGGCACCGCCGTCGAGTTCGTGGGTGAGGGTCGCCAGCGGCACGATCTCCCCCTTCGTACGCTGCCCTTGGTGGAGGTAGTGGTGCATGCGGGCGCCGTCGGGCTGGCGTACGTGAGGGTGCAGCAGCGTGTCGGCCGCGACGATGGTGGTGTTGACCTCGTGCAGGCCGTGCGGCGGGTAGTACGGCTCGTGGGCGAACAGGAAGTAGAGCTCCTCAGGCATGGCGTCTCCTTCGATAGGTGGTGTCGCAGGGGTCGTGCGCTGTCGGCCGTGGGTTCAGCGGTGGCCGCGGGCGCGAGGCGTCGGCGGGGTGCTGGCGGTGGCCGATCCGCTCGGCGCGGCGAGGTCGCCGTGTGCGCGGTCGGCGTCGCCGGCCTGGCGGGCGAGGTGGTCCAGCAGGCTCTCCAGGGCGAGCCACCTGCAGGTGGTATCGGGGCTGCGGTCGGGGGCCGTGATGATCGTGGCGATCGACCACAGCACGCGGTGGCCGAGCTGAGCCGCATACGCGAGCTCGGCGCAGCAGGGGTGGGATGCGGCGGCGCGGGTGATGCGGGCGTGCTGGGCGGTCAGCCGCTGCAGGTACTCCAGCCCAGGTCCGGCGTCGATGATGCACACGTAGGCGCGGGCGCGGACGTCCAGGCGGGCGGGCAGGTGGTCGACGAGCAGCGGCAGCAGGATCGCCAGCGGCAAGCCGATGGCGACGGCAAGACCGTCATCGATTGCCCAGCTCATGCCGAGCAGGGCGCCCACCGCGGTCAACAGGGTTGCGGCGGTGACCGATCCGCCGTGGTCGAGGTAGAGGCGTAAGGGTGGGCGACGGGTGAGCCAGCGCTGCGCGCACCGTGCGCGCAGCGAGTGGCCGGGCGTGACGATGCCGATCTGCGCCAGGCGCTGCGGTGCCCCGTCGTCGGTGGCCGGGCTCCAGCGCAGCCAGCCCCACGCCGTGCGTTCACTGCCAGACAGCCTCCTTTGGCCGGGCGGGCGGTGTGTGGTCGCTGCGGGGCGTGGCGGGGGGAGAGTCATCGGTGCCTCGATCCGGTGGACGGCGGCGGGAATCTGGGACGTGTACGGGATGGGTCCTGTTGCAGGTCAGGTGGCGCAGAGGGTGCACAGGCCGTCGCCTGCGGGGTCGGCACGGCGTGGGGTGGGTCCGGTGCAGGCGGTGCAGGCGGGCCAGTTGAGGCAGGCCGGGCACAGGTCCTGGCCGGGCGCGCGGCTGGGGCTGCCACAGCCGCAGCATTCGACGAGGACGCGGTGGGTCAGCGCGGCGTTCACCGTGCGGGTGGCCGTGTCATCCGGTGGGGTGTGCGGATCCGTCGGTGGTTCGGTGGCCGCGCGGTCGGGTGGGGTGGTGGCCTGCGCCGTGCGCAGCCGGGCAGCGATGATCGCCCCGACGGTGTGGCGCAGCGGGTCGGGCAGCGGCCGGGAGGTGATGATGTGACGCAGTTGCTCGGCCGTCCAGCCGGTGCTCAGCAAGTCCTGGACAACGGCGCCCTGGTCCGTGAGTACCTGCCCGGTCAGCAGCAGCTCGGGGTGCTCGGCGCCAATCGTCAGGAGCAGGCGCTCGCCGGGCGAGGGAGGCACGCTGTCTCTGCGGGCGGGGGCCTTGTGGTGTTGTGGGCTCTGTCCGGCCTGCTCCGCGTGCGGCGCGTCGCTCTCGCGCGCGCACGCGTTTGGGACGGACGGAGGGACGGAGTTGGGGTTCTGGTCTCTGGTCTTCTTGTTCTTGGTGTTCTTAGTGGGGTGATCCCCCAGCGGTGGGTGATCCAGCGTGGGAAAACCTGATTCAGGTTGCGACCTGCTGTGTTGCATAAGGTCGGCGCTGGACGCGGTGTCGCCCAACAGGTCGTAGAGATGGGCGGGAACATCGGTGATGGAGTACGTGACATCGCCCAGGGTGCCGTCCGGGTGCCGCTGCCGTGTCCGCGTGAGGTAGCCGAAGCTCTCCAGCTCCTGCAGGCCCGTGCGCACGGCGCTGGGGCCCTCGGGTCCGCAGCGGGCGAGTTCGGCCACGCTCACGCGCCAGCCGTCACGGTGCGTCGAGATCAGACCGAAGATTCCCTTCGCCTTGAAGGAGATCCGCGGGTCCCTGAAGAAGGCGTTGGCGATCTGTGTGAAACGGTCCCCGGCCATCTCTCCGCGCCGGACCCTGGCTCCGTAGCCGGTCATCGTCGCGGCTCCGCCACGGCTTCGGGCGTGAGGGCGTCGAGCCGTCGGCGACATGGTCGGGCCGCGCTGCCCGGCCACGAGGGCTCACGAGAGCAGTTGGTGTGGGTCATAGACGGAGAGAACCCGGCCTCCCCGACCGGGCCCTCAACCACCCAGCCCCGACCACCATTACGAAGGAGTCACAACCGACCTGGAGCGGGTGGTCCTCCCGACCATCCGCTCCCGGGTCTCCTCCAAGCGATGCTTGCCGCCTGCATCGCAAGAGACGAACGGCAGCGGCGGGCGGCGATTGCGGCGCCATACCATCGCCCCGTCATCGCCATCGCCATCGGTGTCATCGTCTGGCTGCGCATCCTGCGGCGGGCCTCATGGATGGCTCCGCTGCGCACCGCGATGCGCTGCGCAGTGCGCAGGCATCACCGCCAAGCTGCCCGCACACCGGGGGCAGTTGGAGCGTCGATGCGCAGTGGCCACCCGCGGGGGCTCGCCCTGTGAAGGGGCGGTGGTAGAGGGCGACCACAGGGCGCCGTCACCGCCCCGACCACTCTCCGTCAGGCCCGACCATCGCAGGTCACAGCATTGCGCAGCCGACCTCGGTGGCCCGGCTGCCGGGCACGGACCCGTTCTGTCCTGCGATGCTCGCGGGCTGCGCTTCGCCGGTAAGCCGTACGACAGCCATCCGTTCCCGGCCAGCGCCGAGCTCTTACGACGCGATTGCGCACTCCCGGCGATGAGCTGTATCTGCCGGTGCGCAGGACGGCAATAGGCCCGCCGCCCACGGTTGATGGACCACTGATCGCCTCCCCCGTGCACGGTGCGCATCCCTCACCATCGCTCCGCTCGTGGCGGCCGGCTCTCTGTGGTCGGGGTGCGGTAGCGGCTACCGCACCCCGACCACTCCTTCGTGACCTGTTCTTCACCGTGGTCGGGCCGGTGTGGTCGGCAAGCCGGTCGAGGCCGGTGGGTTGTCTCAAGGCATCAGCCCTTTCGAACCTCTCCGGGAGATCCCCCGTGTTTCGTTCCACAGCATCACCACCAGGCGCCGCCGCCGGGCGGCAGCCGGTTGCGGCCCAAGTCGCCCTGACCCAGATGCGCCGGCGTGTGCAGCTGGGCCGCGCCGGGGTGTGGACCGCGCTGGCGGCCGGGCCGCTCGCGTTGGTCGTGGCGGTGGGCCAGCCCTCCGCCACGGAAGCGGCGACGCCTGTGCCCAAGCCGCGCGCCACGCAGACCGCTTCGGTCGCCGACCCTGCGGGCTACGTCGCGCTGTTCGTCGATGCGTGGCTGCGCAGCAGCGACGACGCCCGCAGCGCGGCCGCGCGGCGTGTGCAGGCGATGGCCCCCGGGATCCTTCTTCCCTCCCCCGACACGAAGGCGCCCGTGCCGCGGCGGGTGACTGCGGTGCGCAGCACGCCGGGCCAGGACGGACGGTGGTCGGTGACGGTGGCTGCGCAGTACGCGGACGCGGTGCGCTACTTCGCCGTGCCCGCGATCGCCTCGGCCGGCGGGTCCTCGTTCGCCGTCACTGCGGCGCCGGCGCTCGTCGCCGCCCCCACCCTGCACAAGATCCCTGACTCGCCCTACGACGTCACGGTGCCCGAGGGCCCGCTGGCGACCACGGCCGAGCAGTTCTTGGCCGCGTATCTGGCCGGGCGCGGCGAGGTGAACCGCTACCTGGCGCCCGGTGCCCAGCTGACGGCCATCTCCCCGGCGGCGGCCGATTCGGTCGAGGTGCAGGAGGTCACCGCGCGCGAGCAGCAGGCCGTCGCCGAGCAGGTGCCTGGCGATGGGACCACGGTCCATGTGCTGGCCCAGGTCGAGGCGCGCGACGCTGCGGGCCGGTGGCCTTTGGCCTACGAGCTCACCGTGTCGGCGCGGGATGGCCGCTGGGAAATCGCTGCACTGGCATCGGGCTCGAGTGGCGGTGCGGCCCGATGAACACGCTTGATCACGTGGTGATGGCCGGGGAGCTGGCCGATCTGGGCGACTCCTGGATCGGGACCGCCAAGGACTGGGGCACCACGGGCCTGCAGGCCGCGCTCATCGTCATCGTCGTCGTGATCATGGTGCAGCGGTTCTCGCTGAAGGCGGGGATCGGCGCCCTGATCCTCATGGTGATCGCGCTGGGCCTGTATGGCTCGCGCAACGACCTGGCGAAGATGTTCGAGGACGAGGTGAAGAACCCGGCCAACGGCGCACCGGCCTTCGACCGTCCCGCGCCTGGCCCCACGGAGCGCTGGTGAGCGCGGCCGCCGCGCCCCGTACGGTGCGCTACTACACCGCAGCGCGGCGCCACCCCTGGGTGATGGGCAAGCTCGCCGACTGGCGTCTGCCGCTGGGCCCCTACAACGCGGCACAGATCGCGCTGGCCACCGTGGGCGGTTTCCTCCTGGTCAAAACGATCTCCGTGTGGAGCGTGCTGGGTCCCCTCCCGGTCGCGGCATGGCTGGTGGGGATCTGGCTGCTGCGCAGACCCAAGATCGGCGGCCGTCACCCGGTGTCGGCCGCGATGGGCGCGGTGGCCCTGGCGGTGCAGCCGGCCGGCGGCCGCATCGGACAGCATGCCGCGCGCGATGGGCGCGCCCGCCGTCTGGGCGGCGGCTTCGCCCTCGAAATCCTCACCCCCGCCCCCGCCGCTGACACCGGCGTCGGCGCGGCGCCCGTGCCGCCGTCGCAGGCGGCGCGGCGCACACCGGCCGTGCCGCCGGCACGCCCACACCCGCCCACATCCGCCCCAGCAGTTGTCGCCCCCGCCCCACAGGCCCGGGCGGCAGCGCTGCTGGCACTCGCCCAACTCCGCGCACAACAAGGGGGCCGCTGATGCGCGTTCCCATCCGGCACATCGCCGGGCATCTGCTGTGGTCCGCCCAGGGCCACGTATGGGCCCTCTACCGGCTGCACCCCGGGCCCGATGCCCAGGGCCGCAGCCAGGAGACCGTTCCGGGCACCTATGTGCCCCCGGCCGTCCGCGACGAACTCCTGGCAAAGATCACGCACTTGGTGCGCTCGCTTGCGGGTGCGCCGAGGCTGTTCGGCCTGTGCGCGCAACTCGACCCGGCCGAGGTCGTCTGGCAGATGGCCGAGGGCCTGCAGGACAACGACACAGGCCAGGGGCTGATGCCCGCGGCCAGGCCGTGGGAGGAGCAGCTGGATGCCGCCCTCAGTCTGCTGGAGGGCCAGGAGATGCATCAGCGCACCTGGTGGCTGGCGGTCCCGCTGGAGGCGGAGCACCAGGGACTGAAGGCGGCGAGCGCCCTGTGGGCGGAGGTCGCCGACACCTTCGGGATGCGGGCCGCCCCGGTCCCCCTCGCCGAGGTGACGTCCTGCCGTGAGCAGGCCAGCCAGGTGGAGGCACAACTGGCCGGCGGGGCCTCCTTCCGCCCGGCCCGGCCCACGGAAATCGTCTGGATGATCCAGCATGCGGTGCACCGCGGCCTGGCCGAACCGCTGCTCGGTGAGGCGGCGCTCAGCGAGCACTACGGAGGGCAGGTCCATAACGGGTGGCTGCGCTCCCCCAGTTATGCCGACCTTGGCCTGGTCCGCCTCGAGGAGGGCGGCACCCAGCCCGCCCCCCAGGAGAACGTGGAGGACACCGGCGGGGCGCGTCGCGGCACAGGCCGGGCGCGGTGGTGGAAGGACCGTTCCCCTTCGCCGCTGCGGCGGCGGTGGCTGCAGGTCGAAAGCGACAGTGGCATCGGCTATCAGGCGCACCTGGCGCTGGCCGAGTGCCCGTCGGCCGTCTCTTTGGAGGCCGCCGACCTGTTCGCGCAGCTCGAAGTGCTGGACTTTCCCGTCGACTTCACCATCGATCTGACCTTGGTGCCCGCGGAGAAGGCCCGGGCGCAGGTGCAGCGCAAGAAGACCGAGCTGGTCGACCAGGCCGATCAGTACGACGCGCGGCCCACCGGCATGCCCGCCTCGCTGCCCGAGGCCGCCCGTGATCTGGGCGAGCTGGATGCGCGGCTCTCGCGCACCTCGGTGGAGGTGGAAATCCAGGCCGTCACCGCGCTGACCGTGTGGGGGCCGACGGCTCGGCTGTGTGACGCGCGGGCCCGCGCCCTGGAGAAGCTGCTGGCGGGCGCGGACTACCGGGCCCTGCGCCCGGCCGGGCTGCAGGCCGACCTGTTCACCCTGGGGCTGCCCGGAGCGGTGCGCACGCACCGGCTGAAGGAGTTCACCCAGCATCAAGTCAGCGAGGACTGGGCGCGGTCGGGTGCCTTCACCCGCAGCGAGGTCGGTGATCCCACCGGGATGCTGCTCGGCCTGGACCTGGACTGCGGCACCACTCGCCCCGTTTTGATCAATCCCGCCGACGCCCCTAAACAGGACGCCTCGGCCTCCCTGGGCGTGGTGGGTGATCTGGGCGCCGGCAAGAGCGTCATGCTGAAACTGATCAGCCAGTCGGTCGTGGACCGGGGCGGTCGCGCCATCTGCATCGACCGCACCCCGGTCCGCGAGTGGGCCGCCTTCGCCGAAGCCGCCGCACCGGGCCGCTGCCAGATCATCGACGCCGCCAAGGCCGCGCTGTCCATCGATCCGCTGCGGCTGTTCCCCGGCGCGCAGGGCCGCCACTACGCGCTGAGCTACCTCACCCTGCAGCTGGGTATCGGCCCCATGACCACCACCGGCGAGGTCCTGCACCACGCCATCGAACAGGCCACCACGTCGGCTGCGCCCTCGATGAGCGGCGTCATCGACGTGCTGCGTCAGATGGCCGGCTCCCCAAGCGGCAAGCGCCAGGACGCGGCGGCCACCCTGGCCGGGCTGCTGCGCCTGGTGGAGCAAAACCCCCTGGCGCGCATGGTGTTCGACCCGGTGCTGCCGCCGGTGCGCCTGGACGGCACCGACGCCGCTGACATGATCGTCATCACCACGACGGGGTTGACGCTGCCGCCCAAGCAGGCCTTTGAACAGGCAGAGATCCTGCACCAGCAGCCCCTGGAGGCGCTGATCGGCCGCGCGGTGCTCTACCTGATTGCGGCGATAGCCCGTCAGGCCGCCTTCTCCCTGCCGGAGCGCTTTTGCGCGGTCGTCACCGACGAGCTGTACTGGCTGACCTCCTCGGCCGAGGGCACCGCGCTGGTCCACGAGATCCTCCACGACGGCCGCAAGCATGGCGCCGGATTGTTCGCCGGCGCCCACGACGCCAAGGAACTGGGCCCCGATCGCGGCCTGATGGCCTACCGGGCCCTGGCACGGACCACCGAACGCGAACGGGCGCGCCGCGGACTGGAGTTCATCGGCCTCGACCCGGCCGACGCCGACCTCCTACGGATGATCACCTCAGGGCTCTCCCCCGTCGGGCACAAGGACCGCGCCGGCGAAATCCTGCTGACCGGGCCCCGGCAGAACACCGGCCGCATCAAGGTCCTCATCCCGCACATCCCTCGCCTCACCTCCCGCATCACCACCACCCCGGGCCAACAGCCGCCTGCCCAGGCGCCCGGTGCTGGAGCGGACCTGGCCAAGTCACCGCCAGCCACCGCACAGGAGGCCCGATGAGCACCCACGACTGGCGGCGGCCCGCCCGGCGCCGCACCACCGTGCGCCGCGCGGGCATCCTGCTCTGTCTGGCCTGTCTCCTGCTCGCCGTCATCGCCACTGCACTCGCGCCGGCAGTCCCTCCTGCACGGCCAGTGCCCGCCGCAGCGCCCGGGGCCCGGGACGGCCGCGCTCCCGTGCACGGCGCACCGGAGGTGTGTGCCGCGCTCACGGGGCCGGTGCAGGAGCACTGCCGGCGCACGATGCGCACCGTTGCGGGCCCGCGGGCGGCGAGCGCGGGGCAGGACGTGCCTTGCTGGGTGCTGGCTCCAGCGGCCGCTGCCCTGCTCGCCCTGGTGGCCATGCGGCGTCGGGGAAGGCCGGAACCGTCGTGATCAGCGTGATCAGTTCGCGTCGTGCAGGCGGTCGGCTGCGCACCGTCCTGCACGCCCTGGGTCTGGCCGTGGTGTTCCTCATCGTCAATGCCCAGGTCGCCTACGCCGCCGATGGCGGCCAGGACATGATGGGCCCGCTGAACGTGGACAGTTCCGAAGGCGTGCCGATCAACGGCTACGAGCTGTCCGCCCAGGGCGGGTCCATCTTCTCGGTGCGCACCAACGCCTATGCGTTCCTGATGAACGGGCTGTTCACGCTGCTGCGCCTGGTGGTGGGCCTGTCCTGCTGGGCCATCGCCTTCGCGCTGCGCTTCCCGCTGATCAAGATGCTGGCCGACCCGGCGCAGAAACTCTCCACCATCTACGACGACATCGTCGTCGACACCCTGGGAATCAAGGGCCTGTTGCTGGCCTGGGCGTTCATCTTCGGCGGGATCCTGCTCGTGCGCGGCAAGGCCGGCAAAGGCCTCGGCGAGATCATCCTCACGCTGGTGATCGCCGCGTTTGCGGCCTCGGCGTTCGTGCGCCCCGACTACCTGCTGGGACAGGACGGGCCGCTGGCCCAGAGCGAGCGCTCCGCCTTTGAGGTCGCCCAGATGACCGTGGACTCCTACGACTGGGGCGGCAAAATCGCCAGCGGGGATGCGGGGCCCTGTGGCGGAGGCCTGTCCGGACCGGCGCTGGAGAAGTGCTACCAGGAGCAGAAGAAGAAGCAGGGCTCCGCCTCCCGGGTGGCCCAGCCGATTCAGGACGCGCTGACCAACGTCACGGTCGTCAAGGGCTACATGCTCGTGCAGTACGGGCGGATCCTGGACCCCGCCAAGGCGTCGGACCGCAAGGCCTACGCCCTGCACCTCAAATGGGTTTCCGGCGGCTACAAGCCGACCTCTGCGGCCAGCAAGGCAGACCGTCAGCACGCCGAGGACGTCTGCGACAAGATCAAGGGGCCGGCGCACAAGTACTGCGTGAAGGGCAAACTCAAGAACCCCGCGCCCGACCAGCCCCCGCTCAAGGAGGGGCCCGCGCTCACACCCGGCGATGCGCTGCTGGACGCTGCCACCCCGGTCCTGAACTCCCAAGATCAGCAGTTCGCTGCGTTCCTCACGGAGATGGAGAAGGCCGGGCCGGTCGGCAAAGCCGCCGCAGAGTACGCCAAGGAGCCTACGGGCTGGCGGACCGCGGGCGTGCTGCTGCTGTTCGCGGCTGCGCTGCTCATCTCCGCGATCCCGCTGTCGGCGGCGTTCGTGCTGCTGGGCCTGCAGGCCGCCGACGCCGCCGCAGCAGCAGTCGGCGCCGTCACCTTGGTGTGGGCGATGCTGCCGGGACCCAACCGGCAAGCCGCCTTCAAGTGGCTGGCCCTGCTGGGGATCTCGGTCGCGGGCATGTTCGCCATCTGTACCTTCCTGCCCTCCTACGCCATCGGCATTGATGTGGTCCTCACCGACGGCCCCGACGTCCCTGCCGAACGCCTGTTGGCGCTCAACGCCCTGGCGCTGGCCGCTCTCGCCTTCCACCGCAGGCTCCTGGCCGGCATCACCTCGGCCGGGCAGCGGCTGTCCCTGCGCATGCGCTACGCGAAGATCGGCGGCACCCATCTGCCCGGCGACACCTCCGAGATCGGCGCCGCCCTGGCCGTCCACGGAAACGCCGCCCTGCGGGGCGGGATGGGTCTGCGGGCCTGGGGCGGCAGCGGGTATGGGCGGCTCGGCACGCGACAGCGCCTCATGAGGTCCCTGGCGGCGATGACCGACGGGACGGGCATGCCCGTGGATCCCGGCCGGCTCCTGTCGGACGCGGGCGCCGAGGCCTCGCGCGGGCTTGCTCCCCTCTCCCTGGCCGCCACCGGCGTCGGACTGGGTGCCCGCGGCGCTTGGGGGCTGTTGGTCGGCAGGCATCCCGGAGCCATGGCGCTGGAGAAGATGCGCAAGCCCACCGCTGCGGGCGACCCTCCGGGCAGTGGCCCGCAGGACGACAACGAGCGCGGCCGTGGCCCCAAAGGACCGCAGGCGGACTCACTGCGACAGGGGCCGGCGGACCGTTACCGCAACGAGCACGGCATCATCCCCGACCAAACGTCGGGCGAGCCGCTTCACGACCAGAACGTGGATCGCACCCTGCTGTCCACCCGCGCCCACAACCGCCTGGTCCGCCTGCGCGGTTACCGCATCCTGCACCGCACGGGCCGCGTGGCCTACGGTGTCTCCGACGGATTGCCCACGACCACCCGGCGGGCCCGTCAGGCCGCCTCCGAACACACCAAGGACGCCAAACAGCAGGTCCGGGTGTGGAGCAACACCGTGCGCGAGGACCTCCGCTCCTGGCGGCCTCGGGGCGCGTCGCCAGCTGCGCGTCCGGGCCGCACTGACGGCGGCGGCCCCGGCCCGGCGCCTTCCGGCCACGGCCTGCCGCCTATGCCCCCCATGCCCTCAGGGCCCGCCGAACCCGACTGGCCCGCCCGCGTGGCAACCCCCCGGATCCGCTCGACTGCCACGCCGGACAGCGCCACCCGCGGCGGCCGTACGCCAGCGACCACGACGGACAGCACCACCAGCGGCGGCCGTTCACCAGCACCCACGCCGCCGCAGGCGGCACCCGACCCGGACGAATCCATGCGGTGGAGGCCGCGGATCGATCCGGCCGAGATGCGGCGCAGTGCACCGACCGACCCTGATGAGCTGCGCCGCCGCCTCGCCGACCGGCAGCGGGTGCGCCCTGAGGAGCTGCGCCGCCGCTTCGCCGAAGAGCGCCGGGCGCGCGAAGAGTCCGAGCGCCGCGACAGGGCCAATCCCCACGAGGAGGATCGATGAGGCCCCCTCGCGTCAGGCCACGGCCACGCCGGCGAAGGAAATGGGGGTGCCTGCTGATCGTGCTGCTCGGGGGGCTTCTTTGCGCCCTGCCCTTCGCGAGCGTCCTGTCCGCCTCTGCGCAACTCGCAAACCAGGACGAGGAGGCCGACCTGGGCGGGGAGCTGGGCGGCAGCGCCGCCGGTATTCCCCCCACGATGCTTGCCGCCTACAAGGAGGCCTCTCAGCTGATCGGCCGTCACGTGCCCAAGTGCAGGGGCATGTCGTGGCCGATCCTGGCGGGCATCGCGAAGGTGGAGTCCAACCACGCCGTGGGACGCACCATCACCAAGAACGGCGACATCACCCCCCGCATCATGGGCGTGCTGCTCAACGGCTCTGGGGCAGGCGGCAACACCACCACGTTCCCCGACACCGACGACGGCACGTGGGACGGCACCGCTCAGGGCGAGCGGGCGGTGGGGCCCTTTCAGTTCCTGCCCTCCACCTGGCAGAGCTCCGGGCGGGACGGCAACGGCGACAAGGACCGCGACCCGCACAACGCGTTCGACGCGGCCCTGGGCGCGGCCGTCTATCTGTGCGGCAAGGGCCGCGACCTGACCAGGACCAGCCAGCTGGAGGCGGCGATCTTCCAGTACAACCACTCGCGTCAGTACGTCGCCAACGTCAGCAATTGGATCACTCAGTACCGGGCCGCCGCGACCGGCCCGAGCAAGGACGTGGATCTGAGCGGTGTCTCGGGCAAGGCCAGAAAGGCCGTACAGGCGGCGCTCTCCCAGCGCGGCCTTCCCTACTCGTGGGGCGGCGGCAACGCCACGGGGCCCAGCACGGGGGTGTGCTGCTCGCCCAGCGGCAAGAGCGGCGCCGGCATCACCGGATTCGACTGCTCGGGACTGACCCAGTACGCGTTCGCGCAAGTGGGCATCACGCTGCCCCACCTCGCCTCCGCGCAGGCCGCCAAGGGCCAGCGCATCACCTCCAAGGCCGCACTCAAGCCGGGGGACTTGGTCTTCTTCGCCTATGCGCCCGGCGCGAGATCAACGATCCATCACGTCGGCATCTATGTGGGAAACGGCCAGATGGTCAATGCGGCCGGGCCCGGGACCAAGGTCCGTCTCGACCCGGTAGATGCGCTGTCCGGGTTCGCAGGAGGGGCCAGGGTCCTATGACACCCAAAATGAGCGGTGCACCTCCCGCTGCGCGTGGCCCGTGGCTGCTGCTGGCCTGCGCCCTGGCCCTGGCCGTCTGCGGATATCTCCTCCTGGACGGCGGCAAGATCACCACTTTGTCCGACGCGCCCGCCAACTCGGCACCGCGCCCACAGGAGTCACCGCAGCCGCAACCTCCCCAGCAGTTGTCCCCCGGCACCCCGACGCCCCACCCGTCCGTCTTTTCCACTCCCCCGCCGACGGCGCCGCCCCCGCCGCCGCGTGGCGAGGGACGCGCAGCGGACCGCCAGGTCCAGCACCTCCTGGAAAACGCCTGGCCCGCTGACCTGCCCACCGCGCAGGAGCGTCAGCTGCGCGAGAAGGGGGCCCGGCTGTTGTACGCGGATGCCACGGGCGTCGGACGTGACAGGTTCCCCGACGTCTTCGGCAGGCATACGTCCCGGCAGGTGACGCCCGCGTTCAGCCGCTTCCGCGTCCAGGCCGCCATCGCCCGACAGGACCCGGACTCCTCGACCAGCGGCCGGGCGGTGGTGCATCTGGTGTGGGCCGCAGCCGACCGCGGAGGCACCTACATCGAAGGCCGCATCAGCGACCTGTCCTTCCACCAAGCGAAAGAAGGCGCACCGTGGACAGCTCTGCCCCTGAACCCATCGTGAGCGCCGCCGCCGCTTCCTTCGTCCCGTCCGTCGCCCGGGACCTGGCGGCCGCGCTGCTCTGGCTGAGCGACCAGCGGTACCTGCTCGCCGTGGTCCTGGCGGCCGCCGGCATAGGAGGAAAGCACCTGGTGCGCCACCTGGCCGCGAAGGCCTCCCAGGAGCGGATGGCTCTGGAGTGCACCCCTGCACCGCACTTCGACCCCGGCCGTGAGGAGATCTTCCGCCGAGGTGTGGAGCTGACCCGCGCCAGCACGTCGCTGCCCTGGTGGGCCCCGCGACGCGCAAAGAGCGTGCGGATCAGGCTGCGCTCCGATGGCCGCTCCCCCTTCACCTACCGGCTCGAAGGCCCCGCAGGCGCCGAGCGTCTGCTGACCACCACACCCTTCGGACCGGGCGTGCGGGTGACCAAGGCCAAAGCGGTCAACGACAAGCCACGGGCCCATGAGGTGCGCGCGGAGTTCATCCTGCGCGGCAACCCCGTCGCGTCCCTGCGTGAGGTGCCCTTGCAGCCCGATCCGCTGCAGCCGCTGGTCGACGCCGTCGCCGACCTGCGCGCCGACCTGGGGGATGTCGCCGAGATCTGCATCGACCTGCAGCGCGCCCCCAAGTGGGCGCTGCGAGCCCGGCACTTGAAGCTGATGCACGATGCGCGGCGTCGCGAGCAGCGCGAAGCGAGCCGTGCCGCGCGGTGGATGCACCGCGACGGCGCCCAGCTGAACGACTCGCTCATCGGCCAGCTCCAGGATCTGCTCTCCCCGGGCCGCGGCGGCCGCCCACGTCTCCCGGGCCGCGGCATGGTCATGGCAGCCCCTGCGGTACGCGTCGACCGGGAGAAGGCGCTGGGCAAGCTCGCCGAGGACTCTCATCTGGTCCGGGTGCAGATCCTGGTGCGCTGCGCCTCGCACATCCAAGGCCGCGCCCACGCCCGCCTGGCACGCGTGCAGGCCGGGCTCGATGTCTTCGGCGGCTCGGCCCGATGGGCGATGAGGGGGCTGAGGCTCGGCCCGTGGCGGCTGGGAGCCGACCGCTGGCCCCACCGCACCCGCTTCGAACTCCGCTGGCGCACCGGGCAATGCCTGCCACCCACACCGAACTGGGTCGAGCTGGAGGAACTGCTGGGCCTCCTGAAACCGCCCACCACCTGGTGCCGGATACCACTGCTGCACGTGGACCTGCCCACCTTCGCGCACGGCAACCCGCAGCTGCTGCTCCAGGGCTGGTACCAAGCACCCGACGGACGCCGGCGCCTGGTGGCCACCCACGCCGAGCAGACGCTGTTCGAGATCGCGGTGGGCAAGGCCGGCGGCGGCAAGACCGAACGGGCCGCAGCCCAGGCCATCGGCTACGCGCACGCCGGGGGCGGGCTGCTGTTCATCGACCCCCACCACGACTCCTGGCGCCGCGTGGCGCCCTTCCTGGCACATCAGCCGATCATGGACCGGATCGCGCGGATCGACCTGCGGGCCACCGGCCGCGGCCCCAACCCGCTGCTCGCCGCATGGAACCCGATCGGCATGCACCACCGCGGCCGGGCTGCCTACGAGGTCGTCGAAGACGTCGTGGACTCCTTCGCCACCGCCTTCGGCTGGGACGACGCCAACGCCCCACGCGCCATCGCCCTCTTCACCCAGGCCCTGACCGTGCTCACGGCCGTCAACGATCTGGCCTGCCGCGCCGGGCGGGGCAGCGACCAGGCCACCCTCTTCCACGTGCGGTCCCTGCTGACCGACACCGACTTTCGCGCCAGCGCCCTTGCTGCCGTGGAGCAGACCCTGGACGAGGAGTCCCGCGCCTGGTGGCACACCACCTTCCCCACCTTCCCGCCCGACGCCTTCAACATCCTGCTCAATCCCCTGACCCGGCTGGCGGCCAACCCCGTCATCCGGGCCTTCCTGGGACAACCACTCGGCGCCTACAACATCCGCGCCGCCATGGACCACCGCATGATCGTGTGGGTGAGCACCGGAGGCAACGGCCCCACCGACCGCCTCCTGGTCGCCCTCCTCAACCGCGACCTGCTGCGCGCAGGCCGCTCCCGCGTCGACATCCCCGAGGAACAACGGGTTCCCTTTCGCGGCTACTTCGACGAACTCATCACGCTGGCCAGCGCAGGCGGCGACTCCATCGCCAGCATGTTCGAGGACTTCCGCAAGTACCGGGTCCAGCTGCATGCGCTGACCCAGCTCCTGGCCCGACTGCCCGTCGGGGTCAGGCAATCACTGGTGCAGAACGCCTCTACGCTCTCCACCACCCGCGGGTCCCGGGCTGCGCTCACCCCCATCACGGAGGAATGGGACGACAAGCCCAACGCCGCACAGGTCGCCGCCCTCGACCAGTACGACCACTACTCCACCTTCACCATCGACGGCCGAACCATCGGTCCCGTCCGCATCCACGGGCCGCACCTGAATGAGGTCTTCGCCGAGCACTACCGGCCCGGCCGCATCGACGCACTCGAGGATGCCGCCGACCGCAACGCCCACGCCCTCCCCCTGAACCAGCTCACCGCAACCGCCGCAGCCCAGCTTCAACGCGTCCGCGCCTTCCTCCGTGACCAGGCCCCGGCTACCGCCGGAAACATCGTCCTCTCCAAGACCAGGGACTACCAGTGACCCTCCCTCCAGCCGCGCAGAAACCTTCCTGCCCCTTCACTCCCAGCCCGCTCGAACCGCTGCCCCACCAGCTGCTGGCGGCCCTCGCCCAGCACCGGATGGCAACCACCGCACAACTGCGCGCCCTGCTGCGCCCGCACGCCTGCCGCCAGACCCTGTCCAGGCCGCTGAACCGACTGCGCAACGGCCAACTGGTCGACTACACCGTGCTGCCCAGCTCGAACAGAACCCGCGCCTGGTACCTCACCGCCGAAGGAGCCCGTATTGTCCGGGACTGGCCACACCAGCGTGGCCGGCCGCCCTACCCGATCACCTCGGCCTCGGCAGCCTCGATGAAAACCCCCCACACCCTGACCGTGCTGCGCACCCACCTCGCCTTTGTTTCCGACGCCCGCCGCCGCGGTGACGAGCACAGCCACCTGGACTGGACACCCGAGGTCTCCCACCCACTCGGCGACGGGGAACGCGTCATCGCAGACGCCCTCATGCACTACGTCCTGCACCAGGAAGACGGCACACGCACCAAGCTGCGGGCGCTCATCGAGGTCGACCGGGCCACCATGAGCCCAGAACGCCTGGCCACCAAACTCATCGGCTACGCCCGCCTGCACACCTACACGCCCCTCACCCCAGGACGACGCGGAGCGCAGAACAACCCCGCACCCGGGTGGCAGCGCTGGTACCCCGTCTTCCCCCGCATCCTGTTCGTCCTCACCGGGGCAGGCCCCCGCGCCCTGACCAACCGAATCGAAGACCTTCAGGCCATGGCCACCGAACACCCCGCAGTCGCCGGCCTCGCCCGCGCCGTGCCGCTCGGCGCGGCCGTCCTGGAGGAACTCGAAGCCACCGGACCATCAGGTCCGGTATGGACACCCCTCGCCGTTACCGGCCCCCCGCGGTCATGGACCCAACTGTGACCCGGCAGACCAACCGGCCGACCGCACGCCGCCCTGCAACCGATGCGCGGCACTGCATCGCACCAACCATCCGGCCAAAGGGGCGGTCCCTGGAACCCGGCCGTGCTACGCCCCGTTGTGCTCGGTCAAACAGGTGTAGAGCACGTCTGCGTCCCAGCCCCCGGTCTCCGCGGACGTCAGCACCGCCGGCCGAGAGGGCGCCACACACTCCGGCGCCTGCGTCATGAACGGGGACGACTGCCCGCTCGGGTCGAACGGCAGCAAGTCCGTGCACTGGTAGGCCGGGACGCCAGACAGCAGCACGGCGTCACGCACCGGACCGGACGCGGCGCCGGTGTAGGTAAGACAGTAGTCCGTCCCAGGATCGCCGCCCGTCAGCGGCGTCTGAATGATCTGAACCTGGTCCAACCGGGCCGCGCGATGAGTGGGCGCCGGAGCAGACGAGGAGGCAGTCTTTGATGCGGTCGGTCGTTGTGCCACGTGCCCGGGTCGCAGCCACCGCGCCTTCCCGCTCCGGCGACCTCGCACCGTCCGCGAGGGCGACGACCCCCGCTCGCTCCCCCCAGATCTGGCTCGGCGGCCCTGCTGGACGGATGTCGTGAACGCGAGCGACGAGCGGGCTATGAAGTGAAAACTTCCGGTCGCGGACTCTATACGGCAGGATCGCCGATATGAGGCTCCTTGTACTGGGCGGGACGTGGTTCTTGGGCGAAGCCATCGTTGAAGGCGCCCTGGCGAAGGGTTGGAACGTCGCCACCTTCAACCGCGGCCGGTCGGGGCCCGACATGCCGGAAGTAGAAGCCGTGCACGGTGACCGAACGGTCCGCGAGGATCTGCAGAAGCTGGCGAGGAACGGCCCGTGGGACGCCGTCGTCGACACATCGAGCTCCGAGCTTGCGCCGCGTGACGTTCGCCTGGCGACCGCCATGTTGCGGAACCGGGCACGGCGCTGGGTGCATATCTCCACGGTCTCCGTGTACGAGGGGTGGCCGCACGAGCCTCTGACGGAAGAGTCGCCTCTGCTGGCGTGCCCTGCGGACGCCGACGAGGCCTTCGGCTACACCGGCGAGGACGGCAGCCCCACGAAGTACGGATTTCAGAAGGCGGGTGGGGAACGCGCTGTCGCCGAGGCCTTCGGCGACGAGGCTGTCTTTCTCCGGCCGGGTGTGATCCTCGGGCCCGGCGAGTATGTCGGGCGGCTGCCATGGTGGCTAAAGCGCGCACAGCGCGGCGGCCGCATTCTCGCGCCCGCACCGGCCGAGCAACGCATTCAGCCGGTAGACGTCCGCGACGTCGCGGCGTTCGCCCTTCGTCAGGCTTCCGGCACAGGCAGCGGCGGCTTCAACGTGGCACATCCCGACGGCATCTCGTTCGCCGACTTCATCGACGCGTGCTTGCTCACCACCAAGGGCAGAGGCACGCCCGCGTGGACGGACCCGGCCGTGCTGGTGCAGCACGGAGTGAAGCAGTGGACGGAGCTGCCCCTGTGGCGTACCCACGCCGGGGTATGGGCCGTCGACGCTCAGCGCGCGATCGATGCCGGCCTTCGCTGCCGTCCGATCCCCGAAACCATCCGGGACACATGGGAATGGTGGGCGGGACATGGGCGTCCCGTGGACCACCCACGGCGGGCAGAGCACGGGATCGCTGCGGATAAGGAAGCTCGGGTCCTGGCCTCCCTGTGATCAGGACTCGATCGCCAGGAAAGCCAGGGACGGGCCGAGCCGGTACGGCGGGGACACCCGGGTGAACTCCTCGATCTGTTCACGCAGGTCTCCCGGAAGCCGTGCGCCGTGATACTGCGGCCGCGCCAAGTACCTGCCGACTCGAGCGGCACGCACGACGATGCCGGTTTTGCGCTGTTCAGCAGGTACTTCCCAAATCGGCGTGAGCGCGTCCGCCGCCCCGTCGACGTCGTTGGTTAGCAGCCGCGCGTATGCCAGGTCTGCTGCTGCTCCGGCCCGTACGTGGGTGGACTGATCGTCCTGCGCCCGCATCCCGAGAAGGAGCATGGCCCGGTTTGCCTCTACTTCGGCCTGACCTGCGTCCCCCATGAGCAGGGCTGTCGTGCTGTTGGACATGGCCAGCCGTTCTTCCGAGAAACCGAACTCGCCGCCCACCTCGTCGTGGAGTTCGTCCCGCGCTTTCCCGGTTTCCATGGACATCTGGATCGCCCGATGCGCCGAGGCGATGTCGCCGAGGTGAGCGTGGGCGCGGGCCGCGACGGCGTGGAGGCGGCGCCGTGCAATGTCGCCGATGCCACCATACGACAGTGCCCGCTGTGCCTTCGCCAGGGCCTCGCTCGCCTCGTCCGAGTGATAGGCGATGTACGCCAGGGTGCCATCAGCGTAGGCCTGCAGGGGCGCGAAGCGTGTGCTCTCCCCGTAGACGGCGGCAGCGCGGGCCAGGGTGCGAGCGCTGGGGAAATAGCCCAGGTCGAAGGCTGCGACCGCGAGAAGTGCGGCTGTCTGCCCGTTGAGGATCATCAGGGTCTGCTGCTGGATTGGGACTTGTGTGCGGTCTCGGTGGCGCTCGATCTCTTGGCGGAGCGTTTCAGCCGTCTCATACGACTTGGCTGCCGGCAGGGCGTGATACCGCCGCGCCAGGCTCACCACCTGGTCGCGCAGTTCGTCGATGGTGTTGTCGGAAATGGACGCCGCGGCGGTCGCGTCGGCGCCGTCATGGGCTTCGCGTGCAGTCATCAAAACTCGCTCTTCCAGGTCTAACGCGGATACCTGGGGATCATCCGCGGGCGGCGCAGCGAAGATCTGCTCCGCCGTGTGCCCCGGCCACATGGCCTCGAGGATCTGACAGGTCTCCGGACCCGGTAGTCCCGTGAGTTTGCCGCCGGTCCAGCGCCGGAACTGCGTCTCGCCGCACGTCGGATTGTTAGGGCTGTTCCCGAAGAGGCGGACACCGGTCCTGATGAACCTCTCCTCGAACCGGCGGTAGCTGAGGTTGTCCCGGTCGCAAAGCTTCGCGAGCAGTGTCCTCGGTTCGCTTCTCATTCCGCCCCCCAACTCTGCGGTGCCGCGTTCCACGGCCTGCGGATCGATCCCTTCGGTTGAAGGGGAACCTGCCCTCGCGTCTTCACGCAACGCCCTCCGAACAAAAGCCACTTCGAGGCTACCCCGGGGCCACGAACGTCACCCGGAAGAGACGAAGAGGCCACCTATCAGGTCATGGCGAGGTCACGCAGAGCGGGTGAACGATGACCGCCATTCCTCGCTGAGAGTGCAGGAAACGAACACAGAGGACAAAGGGAGGGTCGGGATCGCGATGGCCCCCGCCGAGAGAATCACCACTTCACCGGATAGTGCTCCCCGGCCCGAGTCGACACAGCTTGCAGGCCTCTTCGACGACTCATGGTGGGGAGTTGCCGGAGCGTGTGCGACGACGGCTACTACACCGAAACGGCAGGCGCGACTATGACCACAGCTGAACCACATGCAAGTGCCGCCCCCGGCTTCGCCCTGCAGTTGCCATGCGTACCTGAGTCCGTGCAACACGCCCGCACCCTGGTCTCCTCCGCACTGAGCACGTGGGGAATGCAAAGCGCCATAGCCGATGACGGAGAAATCGTCGTCTCAGAACTCCTGGCGAACGTGGTCCAGCACACCTCTACGGTCATCACCACGGTCAGTATTGAGCGCGCCAGCCCTTCCTGCGTACGCATCGAGGTCCCCGACACCTCCCCCGCCCTGCCGCGCATGGCCGACCTCAGCAGTGGCGCCGAATGCGGCCGAGGCCTCCGCCTGGTAGCAGGACTGAGCTGCCGCTGGGGCTACGACCAGCACACCTGGGGCAAGACCACATGGGCCGAACTGAACCTGCGCGCGGAGAGAAGCCAGTGAGCGCCGCCGCGACCGCTCCGAAACCCACCGCATCGAGCCTCCCGCAGTGGCAACCTCCGCTCACCGGGGGCGAACCGCGGATCGTCCTGGAGCAGATCACCTCCTGCGAGCCCCTCAACATCGAGGCGATCTCCGACGATCTCTATGCAGCGATCGGCAGCCAGGCCCCGCCCGCCACCGAGACTGTGGCGCTGGTCCGGCGCCTTCGTCAACACCTCAAGCAACTCAGCAACATCGCCATCGCTGACCCCGCGTACCCGCATATCCAAGAGATGGGCCTGCTCATCAAACTCGGGCGCACCATGCGGGGCGAGCCTTGGCCGACTCGGCCTTACCCGGCGACTGGCATTCGTGGTCTCACACCTCGTCGAAGGGCTGATCGAGGCCCGCTGCATCAGGGGAGCCGAGTGATGCACGCCCTTGCGCATCCGCCGGCGACCGTCACCCTCATGCCCCCGCAAGAGGCGTACGACCACGACCTCTACGCGAATCGCCTTGCGAAGCCTCGACTCCTTGAAGAGAGCGTGGCCGTACGGAGCTTGCGCATGCCCTTCCTCGCTGTGCCCCTCGGCGGTACACGGCAAGGCGGGTATCTCTCAGTGGCGTGCCCATGCGTCGGGCAGAAGGCCTGCGACGCCCTCCGCGATCGGCCCGGCTCCCCCGACCTATACCTGCGGCCAACCCCCTACCCAGACACCGCCGACGTCGTGGAGTGGGGAGAGGGATCGCCTGCGCGCTGGCGCGACTGCGATGACATCACCCTCGGCCGCTTCTACGGCTACAGCGAACGCGTGATCACCGCGTTCACGAACCGCCGCGCCCACGCCCAGCACGTCCTCAAGACGCCCACTTCGGCGCCCAACCACCGCTCCCCCGCGGCCCCGTAGGGCCGCTGAAGAGGTCTTTCTTCCCACCGCACGACCGAGAGGAACCGCGACGCACATGTGCCAGCACAAGCCCCCATTCCCCACTGCTGACCAGCCGGATAGCGAGGCCGCCCAGCCTCAGGCGCGCGAACGACGTGACCGGTTGGACGCTGTTGTGCAACACGATCGTTTTCGACGACCGGGGCGGGATACTGCGGACGACTCGGTCATCGCCCCGCACCGCCCCGTCGAGCTGACGGGAGCAGCCGCGTGAATACGACGCAGCACGGCGTGATCCCCTACATCACCGGGCGCGAGGGAGAAGAGGCCGACTCCTTCCTCTCCCTACGCACCGCCTTCGACCTCAAGGGCAACACGCGGCTGGGCTACTGGGACGAGACGCCGGAGGACCGTGATGTGCGCGGCGTCCTATGGGCCCGTGTTTCGCAGTCGATCGGAGCCGACCGGCTGCCGGCCGGCGAACCCAAGTGGCGCCTGATCCACCCGTCCCGGCAGCGCGAGTGCATGCTCAAGCTCAAGTGCCAGGTATGCGTCGCCCCCGCCCGGACCCCAGAGGGAATCCTGTTCCTGGAGAGCAAGAAACAGGGCATCCCCACGCCGAGTTCCACGATCCGAACCGCCCAGCCACCACTGTGTCGACGGCACGCGCGGATGGCCGCGCAACGGTGCCCCTATCTCGCTGAGCACGGGCACGTCGCGCTGCTGGCGCAGAGTGCACGGATGTACGGCGTGATCGGAACGCCCTATGCATACACCAGCAAGGGCATCCAGGCTCTGGCAGCCGACGACGTCCCCATTGCCTACGAAGACCCGGCCCTGCGGTGGGTCCTGGCCTCCCAGATGCTCCGCACCCTGCGCAGCTTCACCGTCGTGGACCTGAACGACCTCGCCCCGGCCGCCTAGCCCCCAGACAGCCGCTCGGTGAGCCAGATGGCTCCTGACTGCTCATCGAGCGGCACACGACCCCCGGCGTCGGGTTTCGCACCCCCGTCGACCCGGCGCCGGGCCGCTCCCCATTCCCGCTGATGAAGGGCACCTCGTGGACGCTCTCCTTCCTGCCGTCGTCAACCGGCTGCTCGGCCATGGCCAAGACCCCGGCGAGATCCCGGAGGTCCCCGCGGCCGACGTCACCGGCTGGCTCGCCCCGCTGGCCAGCCGACTCCTTAGCCTGGTGGAACGGGGCGTGCCTCAAGCCTCTAACGCCTTCCTCGCGCACGGCTTCGCCTGCCTGCCACTCACCCGGCACGACGGCCGCAGCATCTATCTCCGCCTTGCCTACGAACCCGTGTGGACGCCGTGGCCACTCACCTCCACCTCCGTCATCCTGACGGTCACGGGCTCCCTCGGCCTGGAGGTGTACCAGCGTCCCGACGATGTCCAGGCGTGCCGCCCTCAGTTCGCGCGCACCTTCGGCCCCGAGCAGGTGTTCGCAGCGCACCCTGGCACCCTGTGCGCGCTGCGCAGCAGTCCCGGAGCCATGCATGTTCTGGCCGCCGCACAGCCCGAGGCCGGGCCGATCGGGCCGGTCCCTTTCGACGGGGCCGCGGTGCTGGCCCACCGTGCTCGCTGGGTTCTCGAACGGGCCGTTGGCCCCGGGGTTGGGGGTGGGCGATGAGCTGGCTCGCCGAGGTCCCCTCACTGCACACCTTGGATCTGCGCGATGTGCAGCGGATCAGTCACGAACTCCTGGACCACCTGGCAGGCGACCGCAAGCTGCTGACGCAGCTGGTGGATGAGATCTGCGACGACGCCGACCTGATGGCGAACAGCCGCGTCACGCTGCTCCTGAACCGGCTATCCCTCTATCAGGCACCCGAGCGCGGGTTCGAGATCCGCATCAACATGAACCCCCGCCCGGGCAATCGGCGTGTCCCGCACGATCACTGCTACGCCTTCGCCACGCGCGTCCTCACCGGCGGCTACGTGCACGTCGTCAGCCGCCGCACCGATGGCTGGGAGGGCCCCTTCACCGGCGACAACCTGCAGCCGGGCATCGTGACCATTGAACGCCCCGGCGACTCCTACACCCTGGGGCACCCGATGGTGCACCAGGCCGTGATGGAGCCGGACACCGTGACCCTGGTCGTCCGCGGCCCCCGCCGCACAGCCCTCTCCAACGCCGTCGCCGAGCTGATGCCTTCGCGCGACACCTGGCCGCCCCCGGCCGAGCCGGGCGGGCCAGCCGTCGCGTCCCGGCCCGCGACCGTGGGCGAGTACCGACTGATGCGCACCTACCTCTTCCGGCGCGGCCTCATCGACTGATGCAGGCCCGCCTTTTCGTAGCCGCGCTCGCCGCACCGCCGTGACGCGAGAGGCTACGGCGCACCAACCGCACCACACGAGGAGCACTCGATGACCGGCGTTTTGACGACCGATCACCCCGCTTGGATCGACACCGAGGCCGCAGGCCGCGTACGCGCGGTGCGCACCGCCTCCGGACTCTGGGTCCTGTCGTGGGACCGCGCGGGCCTGCACATGGCCTGCGTGCACGGAATGGAGGACGACAAGCCGAAGGTCGTCACCACCGACCCTGCGCGTCTGCCCGGCACCGTCCCCGCCGCGCTCAAAGCCGGTCTCGACGGGCTCGGCCCGACCCGGCGGCTGGCCAACCCGTGGCTGTGGGACGCGATCACCACCGCCATCCTGCGGCAGGTCGTGCGCGCCGGGCAGGCCCGCAAGCTGTACCGCGCCTGGTGCAAGGCCTACGGCACCGCCATCGACACCCCGCACGGTGAGCTGTACCTCGCCCCCACCGCAGAGGACGTCCTGGCGCTGGAGGAGCAGCAGTTCACGGACGTGGGCGCCAAATTCCACCGCTCCGTCCTCCAGGCCGCCGCGGCCCATCACGAGCGGCACTTGTGGCACTGGCAGCCGATGGCGGCCGGCGATCTGGTGGCCGCGCTGACCAGCGTCCCGCGGATCGGCCCGTGGACCGCGGCCGCCGCGGCAGCCGACTACACCGGCGACTTCAGCATCTACCCGCACGACGACCTCGCCGTACGCACCTGGGCCGCGCAGATCGCACCCGGACACGCCTGGCCCAACAAGAAGGACAAGGCTTTCGGCCCGATGTGGAACGCCATGGCCGGAGACGACAGCACCGCCCTGCACACCCTGACCCTCTCCACCCTCAGCTGGGGCTCACACGCCCCATGACCAGGCTGATGGTCGGCGGCCACAACGCCAAGGCCATGCCGGAGCGCGTGCTAGCCGATCCGCGCATGGCCAACATGGTCGCTGGTCCTCGGCGAAGGGGAGCTGCGGGTCGCGGCCCTCCTGACGGACGAGCAGAACCGGCGCGAACTGCCCGGCGTGGTGTGGCGGGATCGGCTGCTCGGGGCTCGGACGGACGGCCTGATGGCCGACAAGGAGCAGCGGGCGCGGATGCTCGGCCCGGACATCAGATCCTGCAAAGCATCTGCCGCTCGCGCGAGAAGTCGATCCGCCTCTTTATGGCTCCAATATCCCGCTGCGATCAGTCGTCATGGGCCCACTCCTGGATTTTCCAGAGCACGGACTGCAGAGCATCGTCCACCCGTTCGCGGACGCATTGATCAGACAGCCCAGCGTAATCGAGTCATGGCTGCGGGCTCCGCCTCGGACAGGCTCGTCGATCAGGAAGGAGCCCTGGGTGCCTTCGTGTTCGCTGCGCTACGCACAGACGTGCTAGCCCAAGCGTGACCCTTGAGCCCGCCGCAGACCTACCCGATCCGGGCGGACATCGCGCCGTTCGTCAGCCGAACTCCCTTTCGCACTAGGCCAAAGGCCTTCACCTAGCCGACAGCACGTTCACGCCATCTTTCCTACCCGCTTCCAGCAGTAGTCGGCGAGCTGCCCGACGATCGGCGCCGCCCCCCGGCTCGCCCGCAGTCGACCGCGGCTACCTCTAACAGGGGCGCGAAAGAGAACATGACGAACCTTCCGCTTCCTGCCCTCGGCTGTCGCTTCGACCCCCTTCCCGACAGCACCGTCCACCATGGTCTGCGCGCACCGATCTCGCCCCGCTGCCAGCTGGCACGAGCATCAAGCGCAGCCCACGACACCAATGCCGCAAGAGCCCCGGCACACCGCCCCCGTGGACGCGTCGCAGCATCCCCTCCCTGAACAGGCGCAATCCCGTCTGCCTCAAGGACACCGTCCCCTTCCCCCGCCCGCGAGGCCGTCTTCACTTCACGCAATGAAGATTGCAAGCACACACCATCCGTGCCTCCTGCGGGCCCGTCGGCCGCTCGGCCAGAGCGGTGAGGGAGGCTGCCTCCCTGCACCCGCGCCATCCAATCCGGCACCGATCAACGCGGCACATGCGGTTCCGCATTCGCCGTCCCCTCCTGCGTTCGCTAATGCATCGATGCCCCATGCCACAGGCAACCTGGGCGGCCCTGCACAAGCACCCCAACACAGCGGCGATACAAGCACGTTGTGACTGGATATCGAACACCTGCCCCACCGCGGAGTGCAGATCAGCGTGACCTGTGGGCCCACTGCGCCGTATTGTGCCCATCACTGCAATCCGCGGTCCGTGCACTTTCCGGGCGCTCGGCTTCCAGCCACGGGTGGTCACCGGCTCCGCATCGCGCCGTACGGGAGACACAGTGACACGATCAGCTCGTCAGCAGGCATATACCAGCGTTCGCAGCAGGAAAAAACAGCAGGCCGTGGCTCTGTTTCTCAGCCTCTGCACCACAGGCGTCCTCACCGCCTGCAGCAGCGGCGAGAAGAGTAAGAATTCCAAGCCGCCTGCCACACCGTCGGCATCAGAACCCAAAACAGCCCCGAGGCCATCCACGAGCATTGATCCCGAGACGGCTGCCAGGTCCGCTGTCCTCAAGTCCTACACCCGTATGTGGGAGGAGCAGGTCAAGGCCTACGCGTCGGCTGATCTCAAGGGCACCGCACTGAAGAAGTACGCGGCGGCCAGTGCGTATTCGCGCGCCAAGGTTGATGTTGAGGGGCTGCAGAAACAGGGCATCTTCGCCAAGGGCAGGCCTGGGCATCGCATGAAGGTGACCAGCACCGACCTAGAGCGCAAGGTACCTAGAGCCGAGCTGACGGACTGCGTCGACACCTCCAGTTGGAAGTACTTCTACCGCAAGTCAGGCAAGCCCGTTCCCCTCCCCGAGGGGAACCTGAGCCAGTACGTGACGCACGTCAAAGCCGAGAAGTGGGGGAAGAAGTGGATGATCTTAGAGCTCACACCCACGCAGCGCGCCTGCTGACCACATTCACCGCTGCAGCGTCTGTCGCGGGCCTGACCCTCGCCGTTTCCGCCCCCGCCCGGGCGGATGCACCCGAGAGCGGGCGCTGCGTGAAGGGCGCCGTCACCTGGATCATGTGCAAGGCGGGGCAGGAGGGCGCCCGGCCTGTCGGAGGTAGTCAGTCCGCCCAAACTGCCGGGGGAAAGGGCGGGAAGAACGACAAGAGGGGTCTCTTTGCGCCCTGCATCGTCAAGAAGATGGACCCACAGCCCCCCAAGGGCAGCTATCTGTGGGACGGCCAGACGGGCGGGGCGGTCTACGAACGGACATGCCGCTACACGGCAGACGCCGCCGTCCCTGCGATCCCGATGCCGTTCTGGGCAGCGGACGAGCCGCCGCCGGTGGATCCTGAGGTTCTAGCCCAAGAGGCCGTTGACAAAATGAACTTGATCGGCCCGGCCATCGCCAGCCCCCGTGCGGTTGGCAAGTACACGGTCGGGGTGCCGATGTGGATGTGGGTAAATCCTTCCCCCACGACTTTCGGCCCCAACACCGCGACTGCGACAGCCGGGAATGTGACGGTGTCCGCGACGGCCAAAGTGTCCTCGATTCGCTGGTCGATGGGCGACGAGACAACTGTCGCCTGCCAGGGGCCGGGCACCAAATACAAGCTCTCCTACGGCATGTCCAAGTCGCCTGACTGCGGCCACTTCTACCGCACTTCGTCGAAGGATCAGGCGGGCGGCCGCTTCAAGGGCACTGCTACCGCGACGTGGGCGGTGGAGTGGCAGGTCACCGGCGGCGGAGGCGAGCAAGGCGCGTTCACCGAGATCCGCGAGAGCGACTTCGAGGTGTCGGTGGGCGAGATGAGAGTGCTCGACTAGGCGGGAAGGCAAGCACGTGTTGCGAAGCAGTACGAAGAACAGGGCGTCGGTGCCCGTTCCGCCGGTCGCGGACGTGATGCGCCCAGACCTCGACATCATCGATCCTGAGCCGGCGCGCCGTCGGCGCCGCTCGTTCATGGTGATCGGTGCGGTGATGGTGCTGGCCGGTGCCGTCGGGTTCGCCGGGCTGTTGAATGCCTCGGGGGAGCGGTCCGATGTGCTGGCGCTGGCCCGTGACGTGTCCGCTGGGCAGAAGATCACGGCTGATGACCTGCGGGTGGTGGCGCTCCCGGAGGATCCCGGGCTAAAGCCGATGGCCGCCGCGAAGAAGAGCGCCATTGTGGGGCGCCGGGCATCCGCCGCGCTCTCCCAGGGTTCGCTGCTGACGTCTGCTCAGCTGACCGGCCGGGGCGGGCTCAAGCCGGGTGAGTCGCTGGTGGCGGTCGAGGTGAAGCGGGGCATGGCGCCGGTGGATGCGCTGCGGCCCGGTGCCATCGTCAGCCTGGTCACCCGCCCCCAGGAGGGAGACGTCACCGGTACGGACCAGCGCGAGCTAACCGAGGTGTCCGGTCGGGTGGTCAAGGTCGGTGCGCCTTCCAGCAGCGGTGACGTGGTCGTGCAGACCGCGGTGCCTGATGCGGCCAGCGCGGCGGTCGCTTCCGATGCCAGCGCGGGCCGGGTGGCCATCGTGCTCAAGACCGGGGGCTGAGCAATGTCCGTGATGGTGTTGGCGGGCGGGCACGGGTGCGGGGTGACCGTATCCGCGCTCTCTCTAGCTCTCTCCAGTACCAGGCCCTCCCTCTTGGTGGAGGCTGCTGCCAAGCAGGCATCGATCCGCTCCGGCTACCGGCAGGGCGCCTGGGGCGGGGAGGTGGGTCTGTGGCATTTGGCGCAGGCCCACCTGCAAAATCAGCTGGCTGAGGCGTTCGAGGCGCATCTGCGGGCGTTGGATGCGGAAGGCAACCGGCTGTTGCTGCCGGGGCTGACGGATCCGACGCAAGCTGCAGCTCTGGCCGGTACGTGGGAGCCGCTGTCGCTGCTGTTGCAGGCGATGGACCAGCACGCTGGATATGACGTGGTCGTCGACGCCGGGCAGGTGGTCGTCGACGGCGGTGGTCTGCACGCCGGGCTGTTTCCCGCGGTGCTGGCGCGGCGGGCCGACGTGGTGCTGCTGGTGGTACGCAACTCGCTCACCTCGGTCGCCCAGACGCTGCCGGTGGCGCGCGTACTGCAAGGCGAGTTGGAGCGCCATGGCAGCGGAGCGGATGCACTGCGGCTGCTGGTCATCCAGGAACTTCCTACTTCCGCGGGCGGGTTGCGTACGGATGCGATCGCACGGCGCTTCGCGGTGCCGGTGGTCGACATGCTGCCGTGGGACACGGCGGCGGGCCCCCTTTTCACCCACGGCTCGCCCCGCCCACCGAAGCTGACGAAGCTGCCATTGATCAAACAGGCCCGTAAGGCCAACGCTGCGGTCGGAGTGGTGGTTCATACACGCCGCCGCGCGCTGGACATGCCTGCGGCGCCGGTGAGCTCGCCGGTGGTGGCCGGGGTGCTGCAGCGGCTCTCGTCCACGCGGCCGGTCCCGCCGGTGCCGCCGCAGGATCCCCGGCTGGGGGTGAGCGTGAATGGTTGACCGCTATGGCGTACCGCCCGCTCACCACGGCACAACCGGCACACCGCCGCGGTTGCAGGACGTTCTGAGTCAGGCGCTGCGACCCACCGCACCCGGCGCATCCACTACACAGGGTGCGGCCCCCTACGCTCTGCGCTCGGCTGTGGCGCTGACCTCTGCGGCTCCGGCCGCCGTGGGGGTCGCCGGGGAGGGGGCGTTGCCGGCCTCCCCGCAGGACGTTGCGGGTCTGCGCGATGCGGTCAGCGACGACATCGTCGCGGCTGATGACCAGGACCCGCTGGCCAATGAGAGTGCGCGCCGCGAGCGGGCCCGCGCCCTGGTCGCCGCGCGGGTTTCCCGGTGGGCCGTCGATCAGGCCCGCCACCACAAGGCGCTGACACCCCCGCAGGTGGAGACGCTGTCGCAGGCCGTCTACGACGCGCTGTTTCACGCCGGTCCGCTGCAGAAGTACCTAGATGACCCAGAGGTAGAGAACGTTGTCGTTCTGGGCGATGACGTGCAGGTCGACTACTACAACCGGCCCACCGCCAAGGTGCCGCCGGTCGCGCAGAACGACGACGAGCTGATCGCGTTGATCAACCGGCTGGCCTCCAACTCCGGGCACCGCGAACGCAGGCTGTCCGCCTCCTCACCCATGGTCAGCTTCCGCCTGCCCGACGGCTCGCGCGCCGAGGCCACCACCCTGACCCCCGTACCGTTCCTGGGCGTACGACGCCACCGCGTGCTGACCTCCAGCCTCGAGCAGTTGCAGGAATGGGGCACCCTCTCCCCCGCACTGGGCGCCTTCCTACACGCCCTGGTGCTGGCGAAGAAGAACGTGCTGTTCGCCGGGGACATGGGCACCGGCAAGACCTCCCTGCTGCGGGCGCTGGCGCAGAAGATCCCCGCGGAGGAACGCGTGGTGACTCTGGAGTCCGACCGCGAACTTTTCCTGGACCAGCACCAAGGCGGTGCCCAGTTCCTGGCGATGGAATCACGTGAGTCCAACGGCGAACTCGTGGACGGCCACCCGGTCGGAGAGATCAGCGTGGAGCAGATGTTCCCGCACGCGCTGCGCATGCTCTCCACCCGCGTGATCGTCGGCGAGGTCCGTGACCGTGAGGCCATCGCGATGCTGCAGGCGATGAGCGCGGGCGGCGCCGGATCCATGTGCACGCTGCACGCCGCCTACCCCAACCTGGTGCTGCCGCGTCTGGTCACGCTGTGCCGGGGCATGCACCGCGACGACGTGTACGAGTTGGTGGGCACGTCGATCAACTTCGTCGTCTATTTGAAGCAGATCAACCAGACCCGGATCGGCGGCAGGCGCCACCGATTCATCTCCCACGTGCTGGAGGTTCAGCCCGGTGAGGGCGGACACCCCGCTATTCAGGAGATCTTTGCCCCCAGCGGCTCAGATCAACGCGGTGTGCCGCAGCTGGCGCCGTCCTGCATCGGCGAGTTGGAGGCTATGGCCGGGTTCGACCGGCGCTGGCTGACCGTGCCCCAGTACGGGGCTTGGCCCACCCCGCTGGGCCTGATCGGCGGAAAGGGGAGCGCCGCGTGAGCAGCGATCAGTGGAGTCTGCTGGCCGCGCTGTGCGGCGCGCTGATCGTCGGCGGGCTGCTGGTCAGTGTGCGCGGCGCGACCCGTGTGCCCGTGGCCTTGGCGGACCGGCCGCCCTCTGCCTGGGTCGTGCGGTGGCAGGCGGCGCAGGCCGCGCTGCCCGAGGCGTGGGCGCGCCGCTACCGCTTCATCGTCCTGGCCGCGGCGCTGGCGACGGTGGGGTCCTGGCTGATCTGGGCGCGGCCCGTGCATGGACTGCTGGCGGGCGTGGCAGTGCTGGGGATTCCCTGGATTTGGAATCCGGCCGGGACCAGCAGTCGGCAGATCGTGCGCCTGGAAGCCCTTGCCGAGTGGATGCAGCAGCTGGCCGGTGTGCACGAGTCCGGCGGCACCTTGGACAGTGCGATCACCGCCTCCGCCACCCGCGCCCCGCACGTCATCCGTCCGCAGGTGCGGCTGCTGGCCGCCCGCCTGCGGGTGGGCGCCAACCCCAGCCTGGCCTACCGGCAGTTCGCTGACGCCTTTGCCGATGGCGCCGTCGACAACGCCGTCATGCTGTTCCTCACCCACGCCCAGGACCACGGGCCCGGTTTGAGCCGGGCCCTGCAGTCCATGGCCTCCCTCACCGAACAGGAAGCGATCTCGCTGCGCAGCCTGGACGCCAAGCGCGCCCAAGTCCGCACCGGAACCCGCTGGGTGTCCATCCTCTCCCTGGCCATCGCCGCGTACATCCTCACCAACCCGTCCTGGGGCGAGATCTACCGCACCGCCTCGGGACAACTGGTGATGCTGGTGTTGGGGGCGATGTTCGCCGGCGCGCTGATGGGGATGCGCAGGCTCGCCCGGTCGCGGCCGGCGCCGCGGCTGCTGGCCGCACTGCCGACGGCCGCCGGTGGCGGCGAAAGGACGCCCAGCGCCGAGGGCGCGGCCGGGCGCGAAGCGAAGCAGAAGGCGAAGGGGGCCGTGCTGTGATCTCGCCTGGAGCACTTGCATGCGGTGCGGTGGTCGGAGGTGGGCTCTTCCTACTGGTGCGCGAATTCCTGCCCTCGCGCCCCGACATGGACGCGGTCCTGGACCGCCTGGAGAACACCACCCCGGCCCCTGGCAGCACCACCAGCACCACCAGCACCACTTCCCCCTCCGGGGGTGTGCGACGTCGCCGGCCGGAGGGGTCGGTGTGGGAGCGGGCCGGGGAGCAGATCCTGGCCTCCCACGGACAGCGGCTGAGCGTGCCGCGCGCCGATTTGGAGCTGCTGAACAAGTCGGTGGCCCACCACGTCGGCACGAAGGTCCTCGGCTCGCTGCTGGCCCTGGTCATGGTGCAAGTCGGCGGCCTGCTGCTCGGCCTGTCATGGGCGCCGCCGCTCCTGGCGTCCGCGGTCTTCGCGGCTTACATCTGGTTCGACGCCGATGCCACGGTGCGCCGCCAGGCGAAGGCGGCGCGCCTGGAGGTCCGTTACGCCATCGCTTCCTTCCTCGAGCGCGCGCAGCTGGAGCGAGGCGCGAACGTGGGTCCCGAGGCGGCGGTGCAGCGTACCGCCGAGGTCGGCGACCACTGGATCCTGACCCGGATCAGCGCCGCCCTCAAGCGCGCCGAACTGGCCGGCCTCCCCCAGTGGGAGGCCCTCAAGCAGCTCGGGGAACAACTCAACATCCCCGAACTGGCAGCGCCCGCCGAGAGTTTCTCGCTGGCCGGAGCGGGCGCCTCGATTCAAAAGACGCTGGCCACCCAAGCCCTGCTGCTGCGCCAGCGGCTGCTGACCGACCGGGAGGCGGAAGCCAACTCGGCTTCCGAGCGCCTGGTGGTGCCCGGCACGGTGCTGTTCACCGTGGTGCTGGTGATGTTCGCCTACCCGGCCTTCAGCGCCCTGACCAACATCTGATTTCCACGCGTGGCGTGTGGCCGCGCGACAGGAACGAGGAGAAGAGATCATGAGATTACAGGTGCTCGACCGGGCAGCCATCCGGTTACACACCGCGTGGCTGACGCGCGTGGAGAACATGTCCGGCCGCCGGCGCGATGCCGGGATGGAGACCCTGGAAAAGCTCATTCTGGGGGCGGTCGTGCTGGGCGTGGCCGTCGCGTTCGGCACCGTCTTCAAGGACACCTCCACGACGTTGATCGACCGTTTCAAGGCCGCCGTCGGCGCATGAGACAGGCCATCGAGCGGTGGGGGCGGAAGCGGGTGCAGGCCGCACGCTCAGGGCGTCGTGACAGCGGGATCGCCACCCTGGAGTTCCTGATCATCGCGCCCATGCTGCTGTTCATCTCCCTGCTCGTCCTGCAGTTGGGGGTGTTCTTCCTGGCCAGCACCGCCGCCCACACCGCAGCCCGCAAGGGCGCCCAGACCGGCGCCGCATTCGAGTCCTCCCCCGCAGCGGGGGCGGAGCGTGCCCAGTCCTGGCTCGGCCAGGTCGGCGTGGTGCAGCAGGCCCAGGTCAGCACCGCGGGCTCCACGGGCGAGCGCGTGCGGGTGACCGTGACCGGCCGGGTCATGAACTTCCTGCCGTGGGATTGGCAGATCGAGCGCAGCGCCGAGGACACCGTGGAGAAGAACCAATGACTGCGGAAAGGATTCACGCCAGCCCCGGCCAACACGGACTCGCCCGCCGTATCCAGGATGTCGTCACGGACCGGGCCACGCACCGGGGCGGCGACCGGGGCTCCTACACGCTGGAAGCCATCGTGTGCCTGACCGTGCTGGTGCCGATCCTGGGCATCATCGCCGCGTTCGGGCTAGCCGGACTGGGGGACAGTACCGCCGCGAACGCGGCCGCGGCCGCCGCCCGCGCAGCCAGCGAGTCGGATGACCCCGACACGGCGCAAACTCGCGGCCGCCAGGCCGCGTTGGACTCCTTGGGGCAGGCGCAGCGCGCCTGCGCGAGCTCGGACATCGTGGTGGACACCAGCGGCTTCCCCGCGGATCCGGGCCAGCCGGGCTCGGTCACGGTCCGCGTGGACTGCACGATCCCACTGGCCAAGCTCGCGGTGCCCGGCCTGCCGGGAACCAAGACCCTCACGGCAACCCGGCACAGTGCCGTGGACCGGTACGTCGACCGCACTGGCGACGGGGGCGGCCCGTGAGCCCCAGAGAGCATCTGGCCTGTGCGCCGGGCCTTAGCGGTCGCGCGGACAGGGAGCGGGGTTCGGTGACGCTGTACTTCCTCGGCTTCGCCATCCTCATGATGGGCCTGCTGGCGCTGCTCGTCGACGGGGGCCGCCTGCTCATGGCGTCCGCGGATGCCGAGGACGTCGCCGCCGAGGCGGCCCGCAGCGCCGGGCAGGAAATCAACGGTCCCGACGCCATCCTCGGTGAAGGCACCCGCGCCGACCCACGAAAGGCGGTGGCTGCCGCGCAGGCCTTTTTGGCCGACGCCGGAGTCCAGGGCACGGTGACGGTCGCACAGGACGGGCAGAGCATCGACATCACCGTGAACGACACCTACCAGACGCTGTTGTTGGGCGGTTTCGGCTACTCCAGCATGCAGGTCACCGCGCACGCCGACGTCACGCTCGAACGCACCGACCCCGGAGCCTGAGATGCCCCACTCCCCCAGCCACCCTGCTCTTGCCGTGCGTCTGGTGCGTGCGGCAGGCAGCCTCGCCGCCCTCACGCTGCTCCTGGTGGGCGTGCCGGGAGTGCTGGCCCAGGCCGGCACGCTGCCGGGCGGTGTACCCAGCGGTTCGGACATCACCGACGCGCTGATGTCCCCCGACGACGGCCACGTCCTGTTCACCGTGCTGACCCTGGTCGCGTGGGCGCTGTGGGTGTGGTTCGCGTTGGGTGTCCTCACCGAGCTCCCCCACCTGCTGCGCCGACGCAGGCGCACGCCGCAGCGGCCGCGGCGGGTGCTGGGTGCTCCTCAGCGGCTGGCGGGTTTCCTCCTGGGCGGGCTGCTGGTCTTGCCCGCGGGAACCGCGATGGCCGCACCGGCCCCGGCCATCGCCGCCACGGCACCCGTGCACCCAGCCGCAGACACCGCCACCCCTGCGCCAGGCGCAGACGCAGGACAGGCCGCGGCTTCCGCCCGCGGGCCGGTGCACGTGGTGGGCGAAACCGGTGAGACCGTGTGGGACCTGGCCGTGGAGTATCTCGGCTCCGGCCCCCGCGCACAGGAAATCCGCGCCCTGAACCCGCACCTGCCCGACACGGCACTCCTGCCCGCCGGAACAGCCGTGCAGCTGCCCGCCGACGCCCGCCTCCCCCAGGTGGAACCCGCCGCCAGCACCGGCCCACAGGTACAACTCGCCGCCAGCGGACAGCCCATCAGTACAACCACCGATGACAGCGGGCCGCGCCAGGAGCGCACGCACACCGTGCGGGCCGGTGACTCCCTGTCCAGCATCGCCGCGGACGAGACCGGTGACGCCGCGCGCTGGCCCCAACTGTACGAGGCAAGCAAGAACACGAATCAGCCGGGCAACACGCCCCGGGTGCGCGACCCCAACCTGATCTTCCCCGGGCAGCGAATCACCATCCCTGCGGCCCATGCCCCCGCCAACCCGCACCACAAGGGGCCCGACGCCTCCGAGGACACCTCCGATGACGAGAAGGACGTCCCCCAGGAGGACACCAGCCAAAACCAGGACGGGCACAAGGACGACAGCGAGAAGGACCACGGCAACGGCGCGGGTGGCGCCGACAAGCCCACCGAATCGGCCAAACCCGCCCCCTCCTCTCCCGACCACACGGCCCCGCCACCGTCCGACCGGGACGGCGACACCTCATCAGCCGCTCCGCGTGCGCCGTCGAGCTCTGCACCCTCCACCCAAGGCCCGGCTCCCGCAAAGGCCGAGGAATCCCCGGGCGTGCTGGCCACCCGCATCGCCGGGGTCCTGGTGTCGCTGGCGGCCGCGGTGACGCTGGCCCTGTTCATCCGCCGCATCCTGCAGCGCCGCCGGGCCAAGCCCGGCGAGCTCATCGCCATGCCCGCCGATGTCTCCCCGGCCGAGGCCCAGATGGCCCAAGCCGCCGATCCTGCGGGCCCGCTGCGCCTGGACCGGGCGCTGCGCACGCTGGCGCATCACGCCGACCGCGAGGGGTATCCGCTGCCCGCGTTGCGCGGCGCGCGCCTCACCCACACCGGCGTGCGGGTGTTGCCCGAGGACCTGCACGCCGCCCCGGCCACCCCCTTCACTGCGGGTGTCGGCGGCTGGTGGGTATGTGAGAACGCCGTCGAGCTCCTCGATGAGCAGGAAGCAGCGCACGTCGTGGCGCCGTACCCGGGGATGGTGACGATCGGTGCGGACGAGGCGGGGCACCTGGTGCTGCTGAATCTGCTGCGCGCCGGCGTCGTCCTCTTGGACGGCGAGCAGGAGCAGGTCGAGGAGGTCCTCATCTCGCTGGCCATGGAGGTGGGCATGAGCCCCTGGGCCACGGATGTGGAGATTGTGGTGGTCGGCTTCGGTGCAGGGTTGAATCACCTGCTGCCGACGTCCCGGCTCGCGTACATGCGCGAAAGCGGCCATGCCGCACGCGACTTCGCCGAGCGGCTCCTGGAGGCCCACCAAGAGCCGGAAGAAGCCCGGACCCCCTACCTCCTCCTGTGCGCGTCCGAACTCACGGCGGACAGCGCCTGGCAGCTTGCCGAGACGCTCGACAAGGCGTCCGGCGTGCTGAAGGTGGCGCTGCTCGCCCCCGCCTCATCGGCAAACCTGCTCTTTGAGCAGACCGAGTTGCTCGACGCAGGGAGCGATCAGCCGCAGCGCATCGACATCCTGGGAACCACCGTCACGCTGCAGCGCCTTCAGCGTCAGGCCGTCGATGAGATCACCGCTGCACTGGACGTATCTGGCCAGGACGCTCATCCCGCTGAGGGTGCCTGGCGGCATGTGCCCTCCGAATCCCAGACCTCGCATGCGGCCCGGGACGCGGCCGCCTCCCGTCATCTGGACGAGACCGACCATCCCGTCCCCGTCCCCGAGCCCACCCACAGCGCCTCAGCCGCCGACCCGGCGACTGGAGACGACGGCGGGCAGGGCGCTGAGGGCCTGGGTGTCTTCCCGGCGCTGCTGGCGGCCTCGCCATCACCCGCTGCCATCAGTCTGCCGGGCCCTCCCACTGCCCCCAGGGCCGCGCCCAGCGGTGGTGGTGAAACAGCCCCACCCGGCGGTGGTGACGAAGCAGCCGAACCCGGTTCCCTCCCCCGGTTGGTGCCCCATCGCGACGTGGCCTTGACGCCAGAGCCCGACTCCCCTGGCGTGGCACCACACGTCCCTGCCGCACACGCTGACTCCGGCGTACCCTTCATCCGCGTTCTGGGGCCGGTCACCATCTCCGGTGTCACGGCCTCTCGGCACGGCTCCCGCGAGGCGCAACTGGCCGCGCTGCTGCACCTCAAGCCGGGCCGTGACGCGGACACTCTGTGCGCGGACATGGACCCGGCCAGCCCCTGGTCGACGGACACCCTCAACGCACGGATGGGTGGGCTGCGCCGCAGCCTGGGCAAGGACGAAAACGGCGCCTCCTACGTGCCGCGCCGCGCCATCAAATCCGACCCCTACCAGCTGTCCGAGAAGATCTGCTGCGACTGGCACCGCTTTAAGGACTCCGTCGAAGCCGCCCTGCCGCACGGGCCCGCCGGGCTGCCCCAGCTGGAAAAGGCACTGGACCAGGTTCGCGGACGGCCTTTCGGCGCGCAGCCGCTGCCGTGGAGCGAGCCACTGCAGCAGGAGATGGCGATGCGCATCGTGAGCACGGCGCATGCCGTGGCCACCCACCGGCTGGCCCCCGGGGCCCACCATGACCTCACCCTGGCCCGTCGCGCCGTGGCCACCGGCCTTGAGGTGGACGACACCGCTGAACTCCTCTACCGCGACTGGTTCCAGATCGAGGCAGCTGCCGGGAACCGCAGTGGCCTCAACGCCGCCGTCTCCCGCTTGGACCAGGTCAACCGATCGCTGGGACTGCCCATGGAGATCGAGACCGAGCAGCTGATGCGCAAGCTCCTCGACCACAACAGCACCGTGTAGTCGTATACCGCTGCGCGAGAACTGGAATCCACGGGCGTCGGGTCTTCTGACAGCTGCCCCTGGTGTGCCGTCGCCGCCTGCTGAAGCAGTGACGGCAACGCATCCGGGCGAGGGACCATCGCTGCCGCCGCGCGAGACGGACATCATCGGCTGCGCAGGGCCGCACCGAGGCCATCGCCCAACGTCATCGCCGACGGGTCCATGGGACCGCGGTGCGCAGGTGCGCACCGGGCAGGGGTCTTACGTGAGGTGCACCTGCGCAGCGACAGCGAAACCATCGGGAAGTGACACCAGTGCGTCGCCGTCGCCGTGCGCACCCGTGATGACGATCGGGCCATGCAGGAAGTAGCTGCGGGCTGGCGTGCCCGCCTTTGACGTTCAGTGCGCGCTTGCTTCCTGGTCAGCCCTTCTTGGGAGTACCCGCGCGCGGTGCGCACACCACGGGTGGTCCGCATGCACTGATGGGCTGCGCACCTGGGCAGGGCGTCGGCGTAGATCCGTCATCGCTGAGCAGCCGCAGGACGATGGCATCGACCGAGGGGCCGCGCTCGATGCGCTGATCATCCATCCACCATCGCGGGCCCTCATCGCGCCGGACGTGACGAACAGCGGGGCGCACGGTCGAATGAGGCGAAAAGGGACAGCTTCGCGGTCGGCGATGTCAGGACGTGAAGCTGGCATTGTGGGCGATGACTGCCTGGTAGCGCCTCTCGAAGTCGGCCTGGCGGACCATCGCCCGCACTTCGTCCTCTCGCCAGGCTGCCTTCGCGGGGTCCTTGATGTGACGCTTCTGTACGCCTTGGTTCGCGAGCTGCTGCACCACGTCCGCGATCCGAGGCTGTTCGGTGTGCTGCCGTTCTGCGGCCCAGACCACGTAGATGCGGAACTGCGGCAGGTAGCGGCGCAGTGTGCTGGGGTCAACCCGGGCTCGGTTGCGTCCCGTCACTCCGCGGTCGGCCAGGAACGCCGACAATTCCTTGTCCGAGGGCTCATGTCCGTGGGTGGTCTGGTAGTCGAGCCAGGCCAGGTAGTAGCGGTCCACGGTGGTGAGGGGTGGCGCGTTGGCCGGTCCAGCGGAGGCGGGCAGTTCCTCGTCGTCGGGGATCGGCGCGTGGACACTCCGCGAGCGCACCCGCTGTTCGGGGTCCGGTGCCCGGCGGTCGTCTTGTTCCGCCATCGACGTGTCCGCGGTCAGTTCAGCTGCATGATCCGGCTGTTCCTCAGCCCCGGTGGGGGCAGCTTCCGCAGCGTTGGTGTCGAGATGTCCGGCCAGCATTTCCGCGTCGAGGGCATGGCCGGACGCTGCGGTGAGGCCGAAGCGCTCGGCGAGGAAGGAGTCCAAGGCCGTCACGTCGGAGAGCTGCCCGTTCTCAGCGGCGTGCTGGCGGGCGGTATCGCGGTAGAACTGCGCCCACTGCGTGTGATCGTCCTCACGGGGTTTCGTTGCCTCGGCTGGCAGTAGGGACCGGCCCGCGTCGCGCTGCTCGAAGGCGAGGGTCATGGGGAGCAGTTGCTCATCGTCCAGCGGGGCTCCGCCGGGTTGGGTGATGCCGTGCGTATCCATCAGGTAGCGGGCGAACTGGTGGGGCGTGGGATACACGCCGATTTGCGACGCGAATCCGAGATACGCCCGGAAGTAGGCCTCGGGGTAGGACCCGTCATCCTCCGTCAGTTCCGAGGCTGCTCCGCCCTGGTCATGTCCGGCAAGCAGGGCATGGGGCTTCTGCGGGGGGCCAAGCGGGAGGCGTTCTTCCCCCGCGTCCGGCCTCGGGGTCAAGAATCGCTGTGCCGCCGGTTGCTGCACTTCGACACTAACCGTCTCGTGTGTTGCGTTCTGCTGTCCTGGCGTGTCGATGCCCGCCGCCGCGAGCCCGGCCGGGCCCGTCTCTGAGAGGGGTACGCCGAAGCGCACCAGGCGCAGGGGCATCAGGGACTCGACGGGGGCCTTGCGGCGCCAGTTGCGGCCGTAGCGGGCCTGGAGGCGGGCCTGGTAGATGAGGCGGTCCTGCTCCAGCTTGATGACCTGCTCGTAGGAACGGATCTCCCACAGCTTCATCCGCCGCCACAGCTTGAACGTCGGTCCGGGGGACAGGAGCCAGCGCGTGAGGCGTACGCCCTCCATGTGCTTGTCGGCCGTGATGTCGGCGATCCGGCCCACCGCGTGCCGCGCCGCTTCGACGGCCACCACGAACAGGACGGGGATGACCGCGTGCATGCCCACGCCCAGCGGGTCCGGCCAGGCCGCAGCCCCGTTGAAGGCGATCGTGGCCGCCGTCAGGAGCCACGCCGTCTGGCGAAGCAGCGGGAAGGGGATGCGGATCCACGTCAGGAGGAGGTCGAGCGCCAGCAGGACGCAGATGCCCGCGTCGATGCCGATCGGGAAGACCGCCGAGAAGCTGCCAAAGCCCTTCTTCTCGGCCAGTTCGCGTACGGCCGCGTACGACCCCGCGAAACCGATGCCGGCGATGACGACCGCACCGGCGACGACCACGCCGATGAGGATCCGCTGCACCCGGCTTAAGACAACAGGCACATCTCCCCACCTCCACTCGCATACGGCTCTCCCACCTCACTTTCAGAGCAAATCACACTCGCACATCACGGGCCAGCGCCTCGGAACGAATCCCCAGCGCACAATCTTCAATCCGACTTGTCTGCAGCACTCTTGAGCTAAGACAGATCACACTGGGAGGACGCGTCTACCTGCCCTTACTGATCGCGAACAGGAAGACGACCTCATCGCTCCTCGCCCACGACCCTACGATGGGTGCGCTCCAGGCCTACGAGTTGGACTCGTCCCGAGCAGTGAAAGCGAGAGCCAGCCTGAAGCCGAACACGCGCACGGGCTCGCGGTCCGAGCGTCGGGCGCGGACTGGCTCACCGAGCGCGGCATCGCGTCTAGGCAGCGCTCTCTCTGGTGCGTGTACACGCTGGCAGCAGTCACCTGACGGACAAGGCGACCTGCAGCATCACACGAGGGGAGCTCAGCACGTCCGGTACTGCCACCTTCAGTCTCTCCGAACCATGTAGCCGCTGCCTCCGCCAAGACGACCTTCCCCTCGACGTACGCGCCGCCGGCGCCGTCATGCTGCTCTACGGCACCTTGATCACCCGAATCGTCGAACTCACCACCGCAGACCTCACCGACGGCGACCCGCCCACACTGCGTCTCGGCCTCCACCAGGCGCCGATTCGGCCAGCTGCCCACCTGGTCCTGCGCCTGCAAGCCGATCAGGCACGCCCCGACTCCGCCGTTGGCCGAGCCACCCACAGCACCGGATGGATCTTCCCCGGGCAGGCAGCGGGCACTCACCGATCCGCAGCCGCGTTCGCCGCCCGACTTCGAAGACACGGCCTGCCCGCCCGCCCCGGCCGCAACACCGCACTCCTTGCCCTGGCCGAGGACTTGCCCGCCTCAGTGCTCAGCGACACCCTCGGTATCAGCATCACCGCAGCCCTCCAGTGGACCCGCCGAGCAGCCCGTGACTGGAACGCCTACGTGGCCACACGCACATGACCGCTTTGCTCCATGGCGGCTGCGCGTGCAGGCGTCCACCGCGGCGGCCCACGTGATGACACGCATTGCTGTACTTCAGAGCCCACCTCGGAACCTCCGAATCAAAGACTCCGAGACAGGCTCTGCGCGGTTGGGGGCGGTTGGCCCCAGTGTCCGCAGCGGCCGAGCGATGGACTCCGGGTTGATGCCGCTGCGCAAGGCGAGAATCAGCCCTGCTGCCTCGGCATAGTTGGCGACTTCGGTCACGCCTGGCAGACCAAGGGCACCGGCAGTGACGTCGAGGATCGTGCTGTTCCCGCGTACAGCGATCACAGGGATCCGCTGACGAAGCGCCTCGAGTACTGGGATGCCGCCGAGCGCGTCGGCGGGGGCAACCACTGCGACCACGTCGTGGAAGTTCACCTCGTCGGTCAGCCGGGAGCCGCGGAAGGCGGGCGAGATCTGAGGGGCGTTGGCCAGGCCGATGAGTACGCAGGCGAGCCCGCTGGTGGACGCCATCTCTCCTGCGGAGCGGGCATCGACGAGGGGGTGGTCGAGTTGCAGGTCTTTGAAGTTCATCATCGGAGCGTGGGCGGCAGGGACCCCCAGAGTGCGGACGATCAGGTGGGAGAGGATGGCCTCGGCTCCGCCGACCGGGTTGGCGTGGCTGCCACTGAAGTGCGCGGAGTAGTCCTGGCTGGTGAGGTCCTGCACATTTGTGGTGACGGCGATGGCGTTGGCGCCCCGGTCGATCAGTACCCGCGCGGCATCCAGCAGCACCTCGGGGGCATCGATCTGTCCCGCATAGGCGCCGGACTCGTTGCGGACACAGCGTGTACCGATGGGCCGCTCAGTGACGACGCACTCGACGATGTCGATACCGTGCACTGCACGCACCGCGTTCGTCACATTCCAGACGTGCTCCACGGCTCCCGGCGCGGCGGTTTCGATGATCAGTCCGATTCGGTTGCTCTGGGACCGATGCAGACTGATGGCCCCGCGGGCGAAGGAGTCGATGCACGATCCCTCGGTGTACAGGATCCGCTTGCTGGTGTTGATGAAGTTGGAGGCGTTGAGTGCGTTCGGGTTCGTGACCACCAGGTCGCAGGCCCGGGCCAGGAGCGCGGTGACCGGGGCCGCATCCCCGGCGTAGCCCCCGACTGAGCATCCGATCCCGGTGGGAATGAGGCTGACGACGGTATCGAGCCCAGATCGGGAGAGGACAGGCGGTGTAGGGGGTCCGGGCAGGGGCCCTTCGTACTCGGTACTCTCCACGACGATGCGGGCACGATCGGCCGCGCTGATGAACCAGCGCAACGCGGGTTCCTTGAAGGAGTTCTCCACGAGCGACAGGAGCGCATCGGCGTCACGGATATTGGAACGATCGAGTTCATATCTGCGGTTCGAGATCACAGGGCGCCATGTCCTCTTCGTCATCATCGAGCTCACCCACAGTCGCGAGACGGCGTCCCGTCCGGAATGACCTCGGCCAAGTCGACCTCCCGAGCGGCCGCGTCCACTGGGCCTGGAACGAACGTCGACCAGGCCCGATGGATGCACGCGACCAGATTCAGCGACTAATCCCCGGCCTCCTGAGCGTCATTTGCATTCAGGATGTTCTGGGCAGACTTCACCATGTCGGGTGTCTTGGCCCCCTCGCCAGCTCGCACAATCTGGTTCGCCGGGGCCGCCGGAGTCTGGATCACCACTCCCACCGGGTCCCCAGGGCTTCCGGCTCCAACGCCTCCCGCTCCTCCACTCATGATTACTGCCCTTCCGACGTTGCGGGCCTGTGCCCGACGCCTACAAGCAGCCCTCCCCACCACGGCTCAAGGGTCCCCGCCCCACAGTCAAGAACCCTCAGATGGCAGGCATAGCGCGGGCGTGGATCGGGCCGCGCTGGGACCGAACAGACCGCGCGCCCAGCCGCCACACCAACCGCCTTCGGGTGCACAGAAGGCGCACCTTGGGAAAGGACAGGGCGCCTGTGTAAAGAGCCCGGCCGATGACGGCGCCCGCGACGCCATGAGGCGCATGGGCGGCAACGTCCCTCAGCTCTTCCGAATGCCGGATACCGCCGGCGGCCAGAACCGGGATGGGAGTACGGGCGCGCACCCCATAGTCGGCGTCGTGGGCCTGCTCGGAGACCGCCACAAGATGATCCGGGAAAACTGGACAAGGACGTTGTTCTCGACGGCGAGTTCGTCGTGCCGTGCCACAGGCGGCTGGACTCGAGCCCGGCGCCGCGGCACACGGCAGCGGCCGCAGCGCACTTGGCCTATCTGCTCACTGGAGTGCGCGCAGGTTCGCAGACCATCTGGCCGCTCACCACGCCACGGGGAGTTCGACCATGCCCTGGATGGTGTCGTCCCCGGGTTTGACCGGGATACGGCCCGGCTCGGCCGCCAGCCGTAGCCCGGGCAGTCGCTCGAAGAGGGTGCCAAGGGCGATCTCCATCTCGGCACGGGCCAGGTTCTGGCCCAGGCACTGGTGGACACCGAAGCCGAATCCCAGGTGGTGCTGGGAGGGCCGGTGCCAGTCCAGGGTGTCGGGCTCGTCGAAGACGGCCTCGTCACGGTTGATCACAGAGGTGGAGAAGATCACTCCGTCGCCGGAGCGGACGCTCACCCCGCCGATCTCAATGTCCTTGGTGGCCACGCGGTACATGCCGTCCGCGACGGACAGGAACCGCATCAGCTCCTCCACCGCCGCCGGCATCAGGGATGGGTCGTTGCGCAGTTCGGCCAGCTGCTCGGGGTGGTTGAGGAGGGTGAACGCACCGAGCGAGATCATATGGGCTGTGGTCTCGTGCCCCGCGACGAGCAGAGCAGAGGCCAGGTCGGCGAGCTGCTGGACGTCGATCTCGCCGGTGTCCAGGCGCTGGACGATCAGTTCGTCCAGCAGCCCACTGTCCGGCTTTTGGCGTTTGTGTCCGATGAGCTCGTGGAGATAGTCGTTGAGCTGCGCGCGGGCGTCGTCCACGTCGGCCGCTTCTGGACCGTTGTGGAGCCGCCGGGACTGGGCCACGAAGAACTCGTGGTCCGCGTACGGGACGCCGAGCACCTCGCAGGTCACCCTCGATGCCAGTGGCAGAGCGAAGGCGCCGACCAGTTCCGCGCGGGGGCCGGCCGCGATCATCTCCTCGATCAGCCGGCCCGCGGTCTCTTGGATCCAGGGGCGCAAGGCTGCCGTGCGCTTCAGCGCGAAGCTCGAGATCAACATCCGCCGCTGCGTGTGGTGGATGGGGTCGTCGACGCCGAACAGGGCGGCGTAGCCCCGCGCGTCTTGCAAGCGCCTGCTGGGGGCAGGGAAGGAAAGGTTGTGGCGGTCGGCGGAGAGCCGGCCGTCGGAGAGCAGGGTGCGCGCCTCAGCGTGCCCGGAGACCACCCACACGGAGCGGCCGTCGAAGAGGGTGACCCGGGAGAGCGGCGGTCCCGTCCGCAGAGGCTCGTAGGCCGCTGGCGGGTGGTAGGGGCAGGTCCGGTCCTGAGGGAAGGCGACGGTCTTTTCGGACATACGACACCTCACACACGATGAGTTCGGTTCCCCGAGCTCCATTACACGCCGACAGCAGAAGGTCTGCTCGTTGAAGCGGGCATGGGGCGAGGCAGCAGTGATTGGTATCGGGCGACTTGTAGGCCGGGTCGAGCCGATGCTTACGGTGCAGGCCCGGCGGCAGCAAAACCCAGACCGTCGGCCGCTGGGTGACGGCGCCGTGGCCTTCAATGCCGCAGCCTCGGTCAGCGGCATCACAGCGGAGCGGGTCGTGGGAGCGCAGAAGAGAGAAGCAGTCTCACGAATCAGAAGCCGGCGCCAGGCCGAATCCGAACTCAGGCCAGCGCAGCCACAGGCTGGACCCGATGGGGCGCAGGTCCCGCCGCCCAATGCTGCGCGTGGGGCGCAGCATTGGGCAGTGGCCCGGTGGACACACCACACCACCGGGCGTGATCCGTGCTCTGCCCCCCCGGGTTAACCGAGGGAGAGCCCGCTCACTCCCGTCCCGGCTACCGGAAGCTTCTTGAGGAGGTCATCGAGCGCGTTACCAAGCTTCGCCGCCTTGGGGTCATCACTCGACTTCAGACCTTGCACCGCATCCGGCGCGTCCTTCGCCGCCGAAACCACATTCTGAACCCCCAGCTGAACGCCGTCGTCTCCCATAACGATCCTCTCCGTGTGGCATCTGGCCAGGCGGGTGTACCCACCCAGCCCCTGTTGTCCAGACGCCTTCCCGGACCGAACAACAACCACCACCCAGCCCTGCACATGGCACTCGAACGCGTGACCAGCTCTGGCTGAGCTGGTCGGGGTGTGGCTGAGGACGTCAGCCGGGCTGATCGGGATGACGCTCAGGCTCTCAAAGTGCCAAGAGGCGCCCGTGGACTGTCTCAGAACCTGTGGATGGGGCCGCTCGCTGCGCGCGATGCAAGGCCAACGCAACTGGGTTCAGGCTCAAGACCTGCACGCCACGTCGTTCAGAGGCTGCGACGGCGATGCCGACTAGTAGAAGACGGGGTAGCCATCATACGAGCCGCCCGCACAGCGCCAATTAGTATGACTGGTGCTGTCCTTCTTCACGGTTCCGCCGAAGACCGGGCGTATGCCCGCAGGTCGGCGAGGAGTGCCCGCACCTCCTGAGGGTCGTCACCGACCGTGGTGAAGGCCAGCAGCGCTTGCAGGACGCGGCGGGCGAGGCCGCCGGTCGCCTGGACGTCGTCACCAGCGCAGCGGGCCCAGCCGGACATCATGCTCAGTGCCACCGTGGTCAAGTGCGAGATGAGGCCCTCCCGTAGCTCCGCGAACGCCCCTTGCCGGCCGGCCCCGTCCGGGTTGGGGATGTCGGTGACGATCAGCACCATGGTCTGCAGTCTGCTGGCGCCGAACTCAGCAATCAGCATGGCCAGCGGCTGCTCGTCATGCCCGCCGCGGACCAGGGCGCTCAGCGCGTCGTCGTCATTGGCCCACGCTGCTTCCAGCGCGGCGACCGCGCGCATGACCTGATCCGGGGTCAGCGTTCGTGACATGACAGCAACGTAATCACCCGGTACAGATCACAGCGAATCGCCACCGGGCGCCGCACATCTGGTGCTGGTCGAGAACGTATTGCCGCGCGATCCTGAGCCGCGGGTGTTCGGGGCGATGCTGGAGGGCTGGGCTCGACAGCAGCGGGTTCGGTTCTGAAGAGCGACACCATGAGCCGTCGGTTGGGGCTGGTACAGCGGCTGGCGCAGTTCTCGGGCCAGTATCCGTGGCGGGGGAACGCCGCTGAGATCGAGTCACCGACGTATGGTCCGCGTGGACGGGCTGACCGCATTCGGCGCCTGACCTGGGGTTTCTTCTCCATTAATCCCCCACCTGGGCTAGGGGGTGTCTGACAATTCCGGTCTGATCAGCGAGATTCGGCTGAGCATCCGGAGGTGCGTCGATCGGCTGAAGGGACTGGGCAGTGGCTACGAACGGCGGGCCAGTAGATGGGTGTCGAGGAAGCCCCGATCAGAGGATGGATCGTGGAGCAGCCGGGCGAAGGGATCGAGCCCAGCATCGCCCAGCAGTTCGGCGAGGCGATCCACCGGCCAGCTGTAGGCGGGCGCCACCTTGTGGTCGAACCGGACCGGTACTTGTCCGTCGGTCCCGAAGAAGGAGACCAGGAGCAGACCGTTCGGTGCCAGGACGCGTACCTGTTCGGCGAGCAGCTTTGGTAGTTCCCCCGGAGGGGTGTGAATCATTGAGTAGTGGGCCAGCACGCCGCCGAGCGCGGCGTCCTCGATCGGCAGGGATTCCATCCGCGCCTCTTGGAAGCGCAGCGCCGGATGGGCCTGCCGGGCGTGGTCGACCATGCCGGGGGCAAGGTCTAGTCCGAAGGCGTCCAGGCCGAGTTCGTGCAGCATGGCTGTCAGATGTCCGGGCCCGCACCCGACGTCCGCTGTCCGCAGGTTGCCCGTCGCGCGCACCAGTTCGGCGAAGGTGCCGATCATGGCCCGGGAGAAAGGCTGTGTTTCCAGCCGGTTTGCGAACAGCGATGCGTACAGCTCGACGACACCGTCGTAGGCCGTCCTCGTCTCGTCCTGATGATTCGCCACGGGCAGGACTCTATAGCCGGTCTGATAATTGATCTTGTGGCAGGTCGAGGTGAGTTGACGGATGCGGCATGGAGGCGGATAGAGCCCCTTTTGCCTCAGGTGGACGGACGGGTCCGTCCGTGGCGTGATCACCGGCAGGTGGTCAACGGGGTGCTGTGGCGGCTGCGGACCGGGGCTCCGTGGCGGGATCTTCCCGACCGGTTCGGGCCGTGGCAGACCGTCTACGAGCGGTTCGCCCGCTGGGAGGCGGACGGCACCTGGGCACGGTTGCTGGAGCACGTTCAGGTCCGCGATGACGCGGTGGGCCGGGTGGAATGGACCGTCTCCGTCGACTCCACCATCAACCGAGCCCACCAGCACGCAGTCGGCGCCCGCAAAAGGGGGATGTGAACGGGGACGAACTGGAAGATCCGGGCCGCTCGCCGGCGCGCCAGGCCCTCGGCCGCTCCCGAGGCGGACTGACCACCAAAGTCATCTCGCCGTCGATGGCCGGGGCCTGCCCCTGTCGATTGTGCTCACGCCCGGCAACGTCAACGACGCGACGGCGTTCGGCCAGGTCCTCGACGGCATCCGCACCCCGCGCCTCGGCACGGGCCGCCCGCGCACGACACCGGACCGTGTGCTGGGTGACAAGGCGTATTCCAGCAAGGCCATCCGCCATCTGCTGAGGCGCCGGGGCATCGCTGCCACGATCCCCGAGCGCCGCGACCAGGCGGCGAACCGCCACCGACGCGGAGCCCTCGGCGGCCGGCCGCCGACCTTCGACAAGGTCACCTACCGCGACCGCAACGTCGTCGAACGATGCTTCGCCCGCCTCAAGCAGTTCCGCGCGATCGCGACCCGGTTCGACAAGCTCGGCGACCGCTACCGTGCCGGAGTTGTCCTGGCTTCCTTGATCCTCTGGCTCCGCGAGTCCACGGGGTAATCATTTGTCAGACAGGCCCTAGTAGGACTCCGTTAAGTTGGTGCTGATCTGCGGTTTCTGGGCAGCGGCTGCTGGCAGGTGGTGCAGATACCGGTCCAGCACCTCAAGGTGT
>NZ_JBFBAT010000021.1:3429-113448 GCF_040682375.1 Streptomyces sp. NPDC051214 | reverse complement strand
TCATTTTGTTTTGCTGTGTTTCGCTGTCTTGCGTTTCCGACTCTATCAGACTCTTTCGTGTCCGATTTCCTCGGTGCCTTTCCGGTTCCCGCTCCTGCCTTTCGGCTTTCGCGTTTCCCTTTCCGGCGAGTCCGACTCTACCAGATCCTTTCGGGCCTGATTCCCAGTCAGCGGGCTTTGTCTTCCCGGCTGTTGGGCCGTTCCGACGTCTCAAACTCTAGCGGTTCTTCCCGGTTACTCATAATCGAGTCCTGGAATTGAATTCGGGCATGCCGAAATCGTTCCCGGTGGGATGTCGTGCAGAGTTTGTTTTGCCGCGTCTCAGCGGCGGGAGTTGCTGTCGCAGAACCGTTACGGCTCCGTGGCAACCCGAAGAACCTTACGGATCCGGCGGGTGACTGTCAAACGCCGTGGTGGGGCGCTCAGTCCAGGTCGGTGAGGCGGCCGCCGGCGTCCGGCTGGGCGTGCTCCACCCTGCGCAGGAGACGGGTCAGTACTTCGCCGAGGGCGCCGCGCTCCTCCTGGGACAGGTCCTGGAGGAGGTCCTCCTCGAACACCGTCGCGAGGCGCATCGCCTCCAGCCACTTCTCGCGGCCTTCCGCGGTGAGCTCGACGATCACGCGTACGCGGTTGGACTCGTCGCGGTCCCGCGTCACCAGACCCTCCGCCACCATGCGGTCGATGCGGTGGGTCATGGCGGCCGGCGTGAGGCCGAGGCGCTTCGCGAGCTCGCCGGGTCCCATTTGGTACGGGGCGCCGGAGAGGACGAGGGCCTTGAGGACCTCCCACTCGGCGTTGCTGATGCCGAGGGTCGCGGTCTGTCGCCCGTAGGCGACGCTCATCCGCCGGTTGAGGCGGCCGAGGGCCGAGACGATCTCCTCGACCTGGGGGTCGAGGTCCTGGAACTCCCGCTGGTAGGCGGCGATCTGCTCTTCGAGTGTCGGCTCACTGGGGCCGGGAGTGTCACCCATGGCCGCAGTATGGCACGCCCCTACTTGGCGTTGAAGTTCTTCGGTGTGTATTGTTTAGACTCTAACTTTAGCTTCGAAGTCTTCACGTCTAACTCCTAAGGCAGGTGAAAGTGACCAGGGCGATGGGCGCAGCGATGCGTCGTATTCAGGTAGGCAGCGCGCTGAGCGCGTTTGGTGTCGGGTTCACGGTTCCGTTCCTCTACGTCTACGTGGCGCAGGTGCGGGATCTTGGGGCCAGTACGGCGGGCATCGTGCTCGCCGCCTTTGCCATGGCCGCGCTGATCGTCCTGCCCGTCACCGGGCGCGTCATCGACCGTCGCGGCCCGCTCCCCGTACTCATGGGAGCCGCCCTGACCGCTTCGGTGGGCGCCCTCGCCCTGGGCTTCGCGAACAGTGAGCCGACCGCGATCGTCTCGGCGGCCCTCCTGGGTGCGGGCACCGCGGTGATGCAGCCGGCGCTCGCCACGATGATCGTCTGGTGCTCGACGCCCACCACGCGCACGCGTGCCTTCGCGATGCAGTTCTTCCTGCAGAACCTGGGCCTCGGCATCGGTGGCCTCTTCGGCGGCCAGATCGTCGACGAGCACGACCCGGGCAGCTTCCTCACGCTGTTCTCCATCGAGGCCGTGATGTTCCTGGTGCTCGCGGCGATCGTCGTCACCGTGCGCCTTCCGCACGCGCCGTCCATCCAGGACGCCGTGCCGAAGGACGGGTCCGCGCCGCAGAGCGGTCTGCGGACGCTGCTCCGGCACAAGGCGATGGTGCAGCTGTGCGTGCTGGGCTTCGTGCTCTTCTTCGCCTGCTACGGCCAGTTCGAGTCGGGTCTCTCCGCGTACGGCGTGGAGGCGGCCGGGATCTCGCCGTCGACGCTGGGCATCGCGCTCGCCGCCAACACGGCCGTGATCGTCATCGCGCAGTTCGCCGTCCTGAAGTTCGTCGAGCGGCGCAAGCGGTCGCGGGTGATCGCCGCCGTCGGTCTGATCTGGGCCGTCGCGTGGATCGCGGCCGGGTACGCGGGGCTCGGGCATGGCAGCCAGGCCATGGCGACCGCCGCGTTCATCTCCACGTACGCGCTCTTCGGGCTCGGTGAGGCGATGCTGTCGCCGACCGTCGCGCCGCTGGTCGCCGATCTGGCGCCGGCCGGGATGGTCGGTCAGTACAACTCGGCGTTCGCCCTGGTGAAGCAGCTGGCGCTCGCTGTCGGTCCCGCGGTCGGCGGTCCGATGGGGGCCGCGCTGCACGGGCCGTACATCGTGACGTTCCTGCTGTTCTCGCTGGGCATCACGGTGCTGGCCGTACGGCTCGGCAGGCAGCTCACCCCGCTGCAGAACCAGCCGTACGTGGCGAAGAGCCGGGTGGTGGCCCAGGGCGCCCCCGAGCCCGTACCGGCGAACTCCTAGACGCTACGGGCGCGGCAGGGCGAATTCGCACCAGACCGCCTTGCCGCCGCCCGGTGTGCGCCGTGAGCCCCAGTTCGAGGCGATCGTGGCGACGATGGCGATGCCGCGTCCCGCCTCGTCCGCGGGCTCGGCGCGCCGGCGCCTGGGCAGGTGGTCGTCGCCGTCCGTCACCTCGATGATCAGGCGGCGGTCCGTGCGGCGCAGGCGCAGGCGCATCGGGGGCGTGCCGTGCTGGAGGGAGTTGGCGACCAGTTCGCTGGCCGCGAGGACTCCCAGGTCGTGCAGTTCGGGCGGGAAGCGCCAGCTGGCGAGGACGCCGGTGGCGAAGGCACGCGCGCGTGGCGCCGCTTCCACGCCACCGAGCAACTCCAGTGCCGCGTTGCGGAACAGCTCGGCGTTCAGGCCGGTGCGTGCCGGGTGCTGGAGGACGAGGACCGCCACGTCGTCGTCGTGGTCGGCCGTCACGCCCAGGGCGCGGATCAGCCGGTCGCACACCACCTGGGGGGTGCCGGTGGCGCCCGCGAGGGCGCGCTCCAGTGCCGCGACGCCTTCGTCGATGTCCTCGCTGCGCCGCTCGACCAGGCCGTCCGTGTAGAGGACGGCGGTCGAGCCGGGGCCGAGGGGGACCGAGCCCGAGGTGTGCAGCCAGCCGCCGGTGCCGAGGGGCGGTCCCGTGGGCTCCTCCGCGCGGTGGATCGTGCCGCCCTCGTCCCGCACGAGGATCGGCAGGTGCCCCGCGGAGGCGTACACGAGGCTGCCTTCGTTCGGGTCGTGCACCGCGTAGACCATGGTGGCGATCTGGCTGGCGTCGATCTCCGCTGCGAGGCCGTCCAGGAGCTGCAGGACCTCGTGCGGGGGCAGGTCGAGGCGGGCGTACGCGCGCACGGCCGTGCGGAGCTGGCCCATGACGGCCGCCGCGCGGACACCGCGGCCCATGACGTCGCCGATGACCAGGGCGGTGCGGCCGCCGCCGAGGGTGATCACGTCGTACCAGTCGCCGCCGACCGCTGCCTCCGTGCCGCCCGGTTGGTACGTGGCGGCGATACGCAGGTCGTCCGGCTGCTCCAACTCCTGGGGCAGGAGCGAGCGTTGCAGGGTTACGGCGGTCTCGCGCTGGGAGCGCTCGCTGGCCCGCAGCCGCTCGGCGGCCTCCGCGTGGTCGGTGACGTCGGCCGCGAAGACGAGGACGCCGTCGTCCTTGAGGCCGGTGTCGGAGCCGCTCACGGAGAGCGTCACCGGGGTGCAGGTGAAGGTGTACGACCGGCCGCTCGCCGCCTTGCGGGACTTGACCGTGCGCGGCTTGGAGCTGCGCAGGACCTGATCCAGGAGGGGCAGCAGGCCGAGCTCCTCCAGCTCGGGCAGCGCCTCGCGGGCGGGCTCGCCCACGGGGCGCTCGCCGAACGCGCCGGCGTACGCGCCGTTGACGTACGCGATGCGGTGGTCGGGGCCGTGCACCAGGGCGACGAGGGCCGGAATGCGGTCGAGCACCTCACGGGTCGGCAGTTCGTCGACGCCCGCGGCGGCGGGGGTGAGGGTGGTGCCTTCCGGGCCTCCCTCGACGCGCGCCGCGGGGACCGAGCTCTCTGCTCGCTGTGGCGGGGAGATCCCCAGGTCGGTGCGCGCCGCGGCGCGGCGCTGCGTTCCGGGGAGCCGGGCGCTCCAGCGCGTGAAGTTCACTGCGGTAGGCCTCGTGATGTCGCTTCTGGATCGGGCGGGGATTTCCGGCGGTCCTGGCCCGCCCATGGTCACACGAACAGTCTGGCCGACCGGACTGACATCCGTCAGACGCCGGTGTCGTGCGGGGAGTTCCTGCCTCCGGTCAGGAGGACTCCTTCGGGCTTCTGCCCCCGGCCGCGAGTTCGAATTCCGCACGCGGGTGCTCGAGCGACCCCAGGGAGACGATCTCGCGTTTGAACAGGCCGGACAGGGTCCATTCGGCGAGCACCCGGGACTTGCGGTTGACGGTGGGCACGCGGCTCAGGTGGTAGACGCGGTGCATGAACCAGGCAGGGTAGCCCTTCAACTTCCGTCCGTAGACATGTGCGACGCCTTTGTGCAGCCCCAGGGACGCGACGGAGCCCACGTACTTGTGCGTGTACTCCTTGAGGGGCTGTTCGCGCAGGGAGGCGGCGATGTTGTCGCCGAGCGTCCTGGCCTGGCGTACCGCGTGCTGGGCGTTGGGGGCGCACTCCTTGCCGGGCTCTTTCGCGGTGACATCGGGGACGGCCGCCGCGTCTCCCGCGCCCCACGCGTGCGTGGCGCCGTTCACCGTCAGCTGCGCGGTGCAGTCGAGGCGGCCGCGTTCGTTCAGCGGCAGGTCGGTCGCGGCGAGCACCGGGTGCGGTTTGACGCCCGCGGTCCACACGACCGTACGGGTGGGGAAGCGTGCACCGTCGCTCAGGACGGCGACCCGGTCCTCGCAGGAGTCGAGACGGGTCTCCAGGCGTACGTCGATGTTGCGTCGCCGCAGCTCACGGACCGTGTACTTGCCCATCTCCACGCCGACCTCGGGGAGGACCCGCCCGGAGGCCTCGACGAGGATCCACTTCATGTCCTCGGCCTTGACGTTGTGGTAGTACCGCGTGGCGTAGCGGGCCATGTCCTCCAGCTCGCCGAGCGCCTCGACGCCCGCGTAGCCGCCGCCCACGAAGACGAAGGTGAGGGCCGCGTCGCGGACCGCGGGGTCGCGTGTCGACGAGGCGATGTCCATCTGTTCGATGACGTGGTTGCGCAGGCCGATGGCCTCTTCGACGGTCTTGAAGCCGACGCCGTGCTCGGCCAGGCCGGGAACGGGCAGGGTGCGCGAGATGGAGCCGGGGGCCAGGACGATCTCGTCGTACGTGATCTCGACGGCGCCCGAGCCCTCGTCCGCGGTGGCGAGCGTGGTGAAGGAGGCCGTGCGCTCGGCGTGGTCGACCGACTCGACCTGGCCGATGACGATGCGGCATCTGTCGAGGACGCGGCGGAGCGGGACCACGACGTGGCGCGGCGAGATGGAGCCGGCCGCGGCTTCGGGCAGGAACGGCTGATAGGTCATATAGGGATCGGGCGTCACCACCACGATCTCCGCTTCGCCCCGCTTCAGCTCCGGCTTCAGCTTCCGCTGGAGGCGCAGCGCGGTGTACATGCCGACGTATCCGCCGCCCACAACGAGAATGCGCACAGGTTCCTTCACCATCCCATGACGCACCCAGCTCTTGAGTTTGTCCACAGGCTCGACAATTTGTGTGACCGGTCATCGTGCGCGACGCGCCGTCGGGGCTTTGGCGGCGCGTGGGAAAGGTGCGCAGGTCAGCGGGGGAAAGCGGGGAATGACACGGGGGTGCAATCGGGTCGGAATCGGTGCGTACTCCGATCGGGGGGCGGTCCGTGCGGAACCCGCCTCTTCTGAATTGACTCTGGCTCAACTATGTTCGTGTGTCGTCGGGGTGTCGGGGGATGCGCTCGTCGGGTCGGGCTACGGGGCTCGGGTCCGGGCATGCTCCTCACACTCCGGTTAGTCAATGGCGGGGAGTGTCTCCGGGGGGAGACGTCATTACCGGGGGAACGCGTATGCATATTCAGGAATCTCACTGGACTTCGAGCACGGCGTCGGCATCAGCCGTCGCCACCAGCGGGAACGGACGCGACATGGGGGACGGGCCGCGTTCGACGCCGCTGCGGGTGGACGCACAGCGCAATCTCGAGCACGTGCTTCGCGCGGCGCGCGAGGTCTTCGGCGAGCTGGGTTACGGCGCGCCGATGGAAGACGTGGCCCGGCGTGCACGGGTCGGCGTCGGCACGGTCTACCGCCGCTTCCCCAGCAAGGACGTGCTGGTGCGGCGCATAGCCGAGGAGGAGACCTCCCGGCTGACCGACCAGGCGCGTTCGGCGCTCGGGCAGGAGGACGAACCGTGGTCGGCGCTCTCGCGCTTCCTGCGGACGTCCGTCGCGTCGGGCGCGGGGCGCCTCCTGCCGCCGCAGGTGCTGCGGGTGGGCGTCGCGGACGAGGTCGCGGGGGTACGGGACGACGAGGCGCGCGTGCCGCAGCAGCGGCAGGCGGCTCCGGCCGGTCCCGAGCTGCGGCTCGTCGAGCAGCGCTCGGCCCCGGCCGAGGAGTCGGCGGCCGACGACCCCGGGGCGATCGCGCTCCTGGACGTCGTCGGGCGTCTGGTGGAGCGGGCACGTACGGCGGGCGAGCTGCGCGCGGACGTGACCGTGTCGGACGTGCTCCTGGTGATAGCGACGGCGGCGCCCACGCTGCCGGACGCGGCACAGCAGGCGGCGGCGTCCTCGCGGCTGCTCGACATCCTGCTGGAAGGGCTGCGCTCGCGCCCCACGGCCTGACCACAGGGTCTGCACGGGTTCGTCACGCGGAAGGCTCAACTACCGCTCTGCACAAGGTGGTTGAGTCTTCCCCGAACGAGTGAACCGTAGTGCTCGATTGCGGTAAGTCACCCCGGAAGGGTGGTTGACCGTCATCGCCGTCCGCCGTGGCGGAACGTTGTGGCACTCTTTCCCGGATGGTCGGGTCCGAGTGTGCAAGCGGGGGCTTCCGCGATGAGTGGTGACGGGCGGGACGAGTCGTCCTCCGCCTTGGACGGGGAAGCCGCAGGGCTGCCTCCCCGACAGGTGCCGAACCAAGGCGGGCCCGCGGCCGCCGGTGGCCCCGGTGGTTCCGGCGACACCGATCCGAGCGTTCCACCGCAGCGCGAAGGCCTCCGGGGCGAAGGCCCGCCGGCCGACAGCGACCTGATCACCCGGATGCGGGCCGGCGACGACACCGCGTACGAGGAGCTGTACCGCAGGCACGCCGAAGCCGTCCGCAGGTACGCCCGCACCTGCTGCCGTGACGCGCACACCGCCGACGACCTCACGGCCGAGGTCTTCGCGCGGATGCTGCAGGCGGTCCGCGGCGGCAGCGGCCCCGAGCACGCGGTGCGCGCCTATCTGCTCACCACGGTGCGCCGCGTCGCGGCCGGATGGACGAAGTCCGCGAAACGGGAGCAACTGGTCGAGGACTTCGCGGTGTTCGCCGCGCAGGCCGCGCGCGGCTCCGAGGTCTCCGACGACGACACGCTCGACCTGGGCGCGGACGTGCGCGCGATGCACGAGGCCGAGCAGTCCATGGCCATGCAGGCGTTCCGCAGCCTGCCGGAGCGCTGGCAGGCCGTGCTGTGGCACACGGAGGTCGAGGACGAGTCCCCGAGTGACGTCGCCACGCTCTTCGGGCTGGACGCCAACGGCACCCGGGTGCTCGCCAAGCGGGCGCGCGAGGGCCTCAAGGAGGCGTACCTCCAGGCGCACGTGAGCACCACGCTCACCGCCGACGAGGAGTGCGCCCGGTATGCCGACCGGCTCGGCGCCTACGCACGCGGCAGTCTGCGCACCCGGGCCGAGCGCGGTCTGCGCAAGCACCTGGAGGAGTGCGCCAAGTGCCGCCTGGCCGCGGGCCAGATCAAGGAAGTCGCCAGCGGTATTCCCGGGGTCGTGCCGATCGCGGTCATCGGCTGGTTCGGCGCCGCCGGGTACGCGAAGGTGGCCGCCCTCGTCGGCGGTGGCGCCGCGGGTGCCGCGGGCGCCGGTGCGGCGGGCGCGGCAGCGGCGGGCGGCGGCTCGTCCGGTGGCGCGGCGGGCGGCGGGGCCGCGGCCGAGGGGCTCGGCGCGCCCGCGAAGGCCGGTATCGCCGCGGGTGTGATCGTCGCGGCGGCGGCCGTGGCGCTCGCCCTCACCGCGGGCGGGGACAAGCCGAAGGACCTGCCGAGCTCCGACAAGCCGCAGGCCGTCGAGCCCGTCGCGCCGAGCGAGCCACCGCCCCCGAAACCGAAGCCAAAGCCGCAGCCCGACCAGCCGGTCGCCGAAGCGAAGCCGAAACCGAAGCCGAAGCCTCCGGCGAAGTCCGCTCCCGAGCCGAAGCCGGCCCCGACGCCTGCGAAGCCCGAGCCCCCGGCCCCGGAGCCGAAGCCCACGCCGACTCCCACGCCGTCGGAGCCGAAGCCCAAGCCACCGCCTCCCCCTCCGCCGCCGCCCGCGGTCTACCAGTGGAGCGAGCTGCAGTACGGCATCGTCGGTGACGGCACCAAGCCCGAGATGCGGCTCGGCGAGAGCAGCTGGGTCTGGCAGCGTTCCGGCATGTCCATCGCCGACAAGCAGTACGGCCACGGCGTGACCGTCCACGGCCAGTCCTCCGTCACCATCGACCTGAACCGCACATGCTCCTCGTACGAGGCGGTCGTGGGCGTCGACGACATGACGATGGGCCTCGGCAAGGTGCGGTTCTCGGTCTTCGGCGACGGCACACGGCTGTGGAAGTCGCCGCTGATCGAGGGCGGGGACCCGGCGGTGCCGGTGCAGGTGAACCTGACCGGCCGCAAGACGATCCGCCTGGTCGTCGAGCCGCACTCGCCGTTCTACTCGGCAGCGCTCGCGGACTGGGCACAGTCGCGCTTCCGCTGTACGTAGACCGCGGGCGGGTCAGGCCGGCGCCGCGCGGGTCAGTTCCGCGAGCGCCTGGTCCGCGGTGAGTCCCGTGCCCGCGGCGGACTCCGCCTCGTACCGCTCGGGGCCGATCGCCGCCAGGGCCGCGGCCCTGGTCTGATCGGCCTCGGCGCGTTCCGGCATCGGGCGTGGGTGCCCGCCCCGCAGCCGGGTGCCGAAGGCGAGCAGGCGGGCCGCGCGCGGGTGATCGCCGAGCCGGCTGACCAGAGTGGCCCCGCCGTCCACCAGGCCGGCGACGACCACCTCCGCGCACCGGTGGTCGAGGGCGTCCCGCAGGCCCTCCGCGAGCAGCGGCAACGCCTGCTCCGGGCCGGACTCGGCGGCCACGATCCTGGTTTCCACGCCTTTCAGGGCCGCGCCGAACTGCGGCGGCGGCGTGCCCCGCGCCGCCTCGTCCCGGGACGCCTCGAACAGGGCGCGGGCCCGGGGCACGTCAGCGTCGTCCAGCGCCATGAGCGACTGGAGGAGACGCATGAAGGCCCGGGAATCCACCACCCCATAGCGGTCGGCCTCGATCCCCGCCTCGTCCAGGATCTTCACCGCCAGCGCGCGGTCACCTTCGCGGTACGCGATCTCGGCGAGCCGGACCAGCAGGAACGGCGTCTCGGCGTAGGCGCCCACCTCGTAGGCGAGCCGCAGCGCCTCGTCGTACTCGACGCGCGCCTCGTCGTGCAGGCTGCGCGCCATCGCGGCCTCGCCCGCCGCGCTGGACACCTGGGCGCGCATCCAGCGGTCGCCCGTGCGCGCGGCCAGCTCGCGCAGCTCGACGAGGTCCTCGTCGACTCCGTGGAGATTGCCGGGGGCGTCGACGGCCAGGTGCGTACGGAACATCAGGCTGACGCCGATCTCCCAGTCGCCGCCATATCTGCGGCAGTTGGCGACAACGGAGTCCATGGCGGGCCGCGCGGCGTCGGAGCCCTCGAGAAAGAAGGTGGTGAACGGCCAGATGAGGCCGGGGAAGCGGGCCGCCGCGGGCACCGGCCGCGCGAAGGCCTCCCGCACCTGAGCGACGTACGCGCGGTAGCTCTCCTCGGCCATGGCGTCCGACGGGCTGTAGTCCACCTCCAGGAAGATGTGGAGCAGGCGCAGGCTCATCCAGGACCAGTGGCGGGATTCGTCCTGCGGCCCGCCTTCGGGGCTTTCGGACGGCAGCGGCGGTGCGAGGGCCAGGAGGCGGGTCACCCATTCCATGGCTTCCCCGCGGTAGTTGCGCAGCCACCAGAACCAGCCGATGCCCAGGACGATCGCCAGGGCTTCGTCCTCCTCGCGCGACTCGATGGTGCGCTGCAAGGCCGCGCGCAGGTTGTCCAGCTCCGTCTCCAGGCGCTGGATCCACGGGAGTTGCTCGGCCGAACGGAGCAGGGGTTCCGCCTGTTCGACCAGCGCGCGGAAGTGCGCGGTGTGCCGGCGGGCCGCGGCCGCGCGGAGCTCCGGGCACTCGGCGGCCCGCTCGGTCGCGTACTCGTGGATGGTCTCCAGCATGCGATAGCGCATGTCGCCCTTGGCCGTGGGCTCGGCGATGAGCAGCGACTTGTCCACCAGGGCGCCGATGAGGTCGGCGGCGGGCCCGGTGCAGACCGCCTCCGCGGCCGCGAGGTCCCAGCCGCCCGCGAAGACGGACACCTCGCGCAGAACCGTCCGCTCGGACTCCTCGAGGAGATCCCAGGACCAGTCGACGACGGCCCGCAGGGTCTGCTGGCGCGGCAGGACCGTGCGGCTGCCGCTGGTGAGGAGACGGAAGCGGTCGTCGAGCCGGTCGGCGATCTGCCGTGGCGTGAGCAGCCGCAGGCGGGCCGCGGCCAGCTCGATGGCCAGCGGCAGGCCGTCGAGACGGCGGCAGATCTCGGCGACGGCCTCGGTGTCGTCCTCCGGGGCGAAGTCGGGGCGCACGGCCATGGCGCGCTCGGTGAAGAGGCGGTGCGCCGGGTCGGGCGGCAGAGGCTCGACCGGGCGGACGAACTCGCCGGGCACACCCAGGGGTTCACGGCTGGTGGCGACGACGGTGAGGTCCGGGCAGCGCGTGAGGAGGGTCTGGGCGAGGTCGGCGGCGGCGCCGATGACGTGCTCGCAGTTGTCAAGGAGCAGGAGCAGGCTGCGCGGGGCGCAGTACTCGATGAGCAGGGCGGTCGGGTCGCCCTGCGGCAGCGCGGAGAGCTCGCTGGTCATCAGCACGGTCTCGCGCAGACCGAGCGCGCTGACGACAGCGCCGGGCACCGCCTCCGGATGGTCGAGCGGGGCGAGCTCGGCCAGCCATGCCTGCGGATGCCCGGCGGCGGCTTCCTCGGCGAGGCGGGTCTTGCCGGAGCCGCCCGGTCCGGTGAGGGTGACCAGACGTGCTCGTCGCATGTCAGAACGGATGGCGGCGAGTTCGGGTTCCCGCCCGACGAAAGAGGTCAGACGGGGGCGGAGGTTGCCTTTTCGCTGGGGGCGCTGAGGGCGATCGGGGCCCTGCGGATGCTCCGGTTCCGCCGGGCTCCGCAGGTTCCCCGGGCTCTCTGGGCTCTCCGGGCTCTTCGGGGCCTCCGGGCGTCCGCCAGGAGCCACGGTGTCCGCCGAGCCCCCCTCCGGGTCCAGCAACTCCGCGTGGAGAGCTCGCAGTTCCGGGCCCGGATCGGCCCCGAGGGCGTCGGCGAGCGTGCGGCGCGCGTTCTCGTACGCGGCCAGGGCGTCGGCACCCCGGCCCGCGGCGCGCAGGGCGCGGATCAGGAGGGCGTGCAGCGTCTCGTCGTACGGCTGGGCGGCGATGAGCTCCTTCAGCTCCGGTACGACGTCGGAGGCGTGGCCCAGGAGCAGCCGCGCCTCCACGCGCGCGCGGGTCGCGTCGGCGAGCAGCGCTTCGGGGCGGGCGGCCGCGCTGCGGTCGGGCAGGTCGGCGAGGGCGGGACCCCGCCACAGGGTGAGCGCCTCGCCGAGGAGGTCGGCGGCTGCCGCCGGGTCGTGCCGGCCGAGGGCCGCACGTCCCTCGCTCACCAGGCGTTCGAAGCAGTGCAGGTCGACGTCTTCGGGAGCGGCGGTGAGGCGGTAGCCGCCGGGGTCCGAGGCGATGGCGGTCCTGCCCAGCGCGCGTCGGAGGCGGCCGACGAGGGCCTGGAGGGCGGCCGGGGCGTCCGTGGGCGGCTCGTCCTCGGCCCATACCTCGGCGATGAGGGCTTCTACGGGGACCGTGCGGTCGGTGCGGAGCGCGAGGGCGGCAAGGAGCGCGCGCAGCCTTCGGCCCCCCACGGGCAGGGGCGCTCCTTGTTCGTCGTACGCCTCGGTGGCGCCCAGGATTCTGTACCGCACGGGGTCATTCTCGCCGGTAGTGCGGTTCGAGGCGCGAGGGTTTTCCCTCCCTTGGCGAGCCGCTCCCCGGTACTGCTCCGGCTAGCGCCCCGCCCCCAAGGCCCCCCGCTGCGGCACGACACTCCCCGTGGGGACAGCCCTCTGCCGTGCGGGTGTACCCGTCCAGCACGTGCCCCTGCGGGACAGCAGGCGGCGCAGCCACAGCTCCGTGGAGACCAGGTCGGCCAGGCCGTCCAGCGGCAGCGGTTCTCCCTCTGCCGCCGCGCGCAGCGCCTTGCGGACGACGCGGGCCTCCACCAGGCCCGCCTGTGCGAGCAGGGGGGTGTCGAAGAGGGCGAGGAGGTCGTCCACCGCCACCCGCAGGCCCGTCCGCGCCGCCGCCGTGGACGACGCGTGGGACGGAGCGCCCCAGCCGGGCGGCAGTTCGGCCACCCCGGCGCCTTCGAGGACGGTGCGCAGGATCGCCGCCCGCGCCCCCGGCTGGACCCGCAGGGCCACGGGGAGCGCGCGGCAGGCCCGCACCACCTGGTTGTCCAGGAACGGCGCGTGCAGCCGCTGGAAGCGGACCTCGGCGGCCTGTTCGAGGACGCGCAGGTCGGCCGCGTGCCGGGCGAGCGCCGCGCGGGCCCGGAACTCCCCGGGCCGCTGGCCGGGTCCTGCGCCGGGGCGTCCGGTCGTGTCCTGGAGGCGAACCGATACTTCAGCGAGGGCCTCGCCCGTCAGCCACCGCGCGGCGGGCCCTGGTCTCGCCCACGCGAGCGCGGCGAGGGACGCACCCACCGCCCCGCCCGGCTCGTCGAACCGGCGCTGAAGGAGACGCTCGGCGAGCGAGTCGACGCCCGCGCGGTAGGACATCCGGGCGAGCTTGCGCGCGGCGCCGTACACGCGCGCGGGGACCATCACGGAGCCGCCGCCGGAGCCGTCCGCCTTCGCCAACGCGGCGACGGGGCGCACCAGATGGCGCCGCCTGCGGTCCATCAGGAGGTCGGCGAGGCGGGCCGGATGCGCGTCGAGCACCTGCCGTGCGCCGTACCCCGTGAAGTGGTCCGCGCTGCCCGAGGAGAGCCGCGCGCGGTGGCGCTGTGCCGTGACGAGGGTGGCGCTCGGCTCGTCCGTCAGAGGGCCGTCCAAGTCCGCGTACGGGAGGGCCTCTTCACCGGCGGCGACCACCACGTGGTGCAGGCGGGGGTTGGCCGCGATGGCGCCCGCCCGCTCCAGCTCGGCCTCACGGCCGGTGATCGCGAGGTCGTTGAAGGTGACCGCGAGGAGCCGTTCCCCCGCGCCCGTGCCATGGCCGAGGACCGTGCCGGGCATCCCCGGAAGCCCCGCGGCAAGCAGTGCGAGCGTGCCGGAAGCGGGCCCTCCGGAGAGGTCGGCGCCGATGCCGGGCACCGGCATCCCACGCGCCGCGCGCCGCTCGGCGGGGCCCATGCCGGGCACCGGCCCCGGGTCGACCTCCGAGGCTCCGGGGACGTGCCGCGGGGCGCCGAGGCGGGCGCGCACCGCCTCCACGAGCGCGTCACGGACGCCGTCCACCGCCGCGGTGGCGTCGGCCGCGGGCGCGGCCACCGCGAGGGACGCCACGTGTTCGTACCCGGCGATCTCCCGGCTGCCGGCGCGCAGGATCAGGGCGTGCCCCGGTGGCACACGGCGCACGCCCTGGTAGGGCGTCGAGTCCTGCAGTGCTTCCGGCACGTCGGGCGCCGCGAGGAGCGCCGCGAGGTGACCGATGTCCAGGTGCGCCTCGATGAGGTCGGCGAGCGGCAGCGCGGCCGTCGCGAAGGCCGTGCCCTCGGCCCACGGGGTGTAGAAGACAGGGCGCGCGCCCGCGAGGTCACCCGCGATCATGACGCGCCGTCCGACCTGCACGACCGCGGTGTAGCTCCCCGACCACGCGGTCAGGTGCCGCAGGGCGCCGCCCCGGGCGGCGAAGAGGCCGACCCTGAGTTCCTCGTCGCTCGCCCCGCAGGTGCCGAGGACCGCGATGCGGGTCTGTGCGTCCGCCTGCACCGTGCGCACCTCGTCGGCGCGCCAGTCACCCACCGCCCACAACGGGTCCGGGTCGCCCCACAGAAGTTGGGAGCCCACGGGATGAACGGTCTCGCCGTTCTCGCCGGTGGCCCCGGCCGAGCCCACCACCGCAGGCTTCACGGCAGTGCTGCTCCACCCCACCAACCACCGCATCGTTGCCTCCACAGGCTGTGGACAACCAGTGCATCGAAGAACTGGGGTCCCATGCTGCCACGAAGGAGGCGCGCGGGAGTGGCTACGGGGTCGCCCACGCTCCCGTTAATCTGCCGCGAGGGAGCGGTACTTGAAAGGCGCGACCACGGCGCATTCTTTGCGCCGGGGCGCACGACCCCGGCGTCCGAAGAGGCGATTTTCGGCCAAATCAGGGGTTGGCAGGCGCGCGGCGGAACCGTCATCGGCACCACACAGTCCGGGAGGCGGCGTTCGCCCCCCGGACCGGTCCGCCGCCCGCGGGGATGGAGGCGGCGGTGTCCCCCAGCCCACTGACTCCAGCGCAGCGGGCCGACCCACGCACCGACAATGGAAGCGCTCCCCTTATGGCCGGTGAAGAGCGCACACGCAGGCGCACGGCCACACACCCGGAGCACACCCCGGCACTCCCCCGCTCCCCTACCGGCAACAATCTCGCCATACGGAACTGCGCCTCTTAACGCTTGGGATTCGGCGAACTACGCTGTGTGTGCTGATGTTTTCGCGGAGGCATATACCTGGGGGCTCGGCCAAATGCTCTTGCGGCCGAGGTTCCGGGCCACGGCGGTCGTAGTCGCGGACGCCGCTGCCCCTGGGGGAACGCAGCACGAATGCCGTCGCGGTCAAGCCATCGCACGGCAGCCGTCTGTGTCGAGGGGTGGCGCATGTCCAGGGAGCAACGCGGGCCGAACGAAAAACTCGGCACCGTTCTCGCCCTCGCGGGAATCAGCAATGCGGGACTCGCGCGCCGGGTCAACGACCTCGGCGCCCAACGCGGGTTGACGCTTCGATACGACAAGACGTCGGTGGCCCGGTGGGTGTCCAAGGGCATGGTGCCGCAGGGCGCCGCGCCGCACCTCATCGCCGCGGCCATCGGACAGAAGCTCGGCCGCCCCGTCCCGCTGCACGAGATCGGGCTCGCGGACGCCGATCCGGCGCCTGAGGTGGGCCTGGCCTTCCCGCGCGACGTGGGCGCCGCGGTGAAGTCGGCGACCGAGCTCTACCGCCTCGATCTGGCGGGCAGGCGCGCGGGCAGCGGCGGCATCTGGCAGTCGCTCGCCGGCTCCTTCGCGGTGAGCGCGTACGCGACACCGGCCTCCCGCTGGCTGATAACCCCGGCCGACAGCTCGGTCGCCCGCGACGTCGTCCTGGACGAGCCCCGCGAGCTGGGCCACGCCGAGGACGGCGCGAACAGCGGGCATCCGATGAAGGTCGGCCACAGCGACGTGGTGAAGCTGCGCGAGGCCGCCGAGGACGCCCGGCGCTGGGACTCCAAGTACGGCGGCGGGGACTGGCGTTCGTCGATGGTTCCGGAGTGCCTGCGGGTCGAGGCGGCGCCCCTGCTGCTCGGCTCGTACTCCGACGAGGTGGGCCGCTCGCTCTTCGGGGCGTCGGCCGAGCTGACCCGGCTCGCCGGGTGGATGGCCTTCGACACCGGCCAGCAGGAGGCAGCCCAGCGGTACTACATCCAGGCCCTGCGCCTGGCCCGCGCGGCGGCCGACGTCCCCTTAGGGGGGTACGTCCTGGCCTCCATGTCCCTCCAGGCCACCTACCGCGGCTTCGGCGACGAGGGCGTCGACCTCGCGCAGGCGGCCCTGGAGCGCAACCGCGGTCTGGCCACCGCGCGCACGATGAGCTTCTTCCGCCTCGTCGAGGCACGCGCACACGCGCGCGCCAACGACGCGCAGGCGGCCGGAGCCGCCCTCCGGGCCGCCGAGGGATGGCTGGAGCGGGCCCGGGACGGCGACAACGACCCGTCCTGGCTCGGTTTCTACGGATACGACCGCTTCGCGGCGGACGCCGCCGAGTGCTATCGCGACCTGAAGGCACCCCGCCAGGTGCGGCGCTTCACGGAGCAGGCGCTCTCGCGGCCGACGGAGGAGTTCGTGCGCTCGCACGGCCTGCGGCTCGTGGTGTCGGCGGTCGCCGAGCTGGAGTCGGGGAATCTGGACGCGGCCTGCGAGCAGGGCACACGCGCCCTGGAGGTCGCCGGGCGCATCTCGTCCGCGCGGACCACGGAGTACGTCAAGGACCTCCTGCACCGCCTGGAGCCGTACGGGGACGAGCCGCGGGTGGTGGAGCTGCGGGAGCGCGCCAGGCCGCTGCTCATGGCCCCCGCGTAGTCCGCCGTGCCCGTGCACCCTCGGTATCCGTGCGCCGCCGGGACGGCGACAGCATTTACGCGCCCTGTAACCCCGCGGACCTCGCCGGGTTTGAGGGCGTTGTCAGTGGCGCAGTGCACTATCGGGGTGGGAGGTGATGCGGGATGGTCCGGGCCGTGGCGTACGACTGCGATGTGCTGGTGATCGGCGGCGGGATCGTCGGTCTGTCGACGGCGTATGCCATCACGCGTGCCGCGCCGGGGACGCGGGTCACCGTCCTGGAGAAGGAAGCGGGCCCCGCCAGGCACCAGACGGGACGCAACAGCGGGGTGATCCACAGCGGGATCTACTACCGCCCCGGCTCCCTGAAGGCGCGGTACGCGGTGCGGGGCGCCGCCGAGATGGTCAAGTTCTGCGCGGAGTACGGCATCGCGCACGAGGTCACCGGCAAGCTCATCGTCGCCACGGAGCGCTCCGAGCTGCCCCGCCTGCACGCCCTCGTCCAGCGCGGCCGGGAGAACGGCATTCCGGTGCGGGAGCTGGGCCCCGCCCAGATCGCGGAGTACGAACCGGAGGTGCGGGGCCTCGCCGCGATCCAGGTCGGCAGCACGGGGATCTGTGACTACGGCGCGGTGGCGGAGCACCTCGCGGACGCCTCCGGGGCCGATGTCCGGTTCGGCGCGGAGGTCGTCCGCATCGACCGCCGCGCGTCGCTCGGGGTGGCCGTCCGCACGGCCGACGGCTCCGTGGTGCGGGGAAAGGTCCTGGTCAACTGCGCGGGACTGCAGTGCGACCAGGTGGCCATGCTGGCCGGCGACGACCCCGGGATGCGGATCGTCCCCTTCCGCGGGGAGTACTTCGACCTGGCGCGGCCCGATCTTGTGCGGGGCCTGGTCTATCCGGTGCCGGACCCTGCCTTCCCCTTCCTCGGGGTGCATCTGACGCGGGGCATCGGAGGCGGGGTCCATGTGGGGCCCAACGCGGTGCCGGCGCTGGCCCGTGAGGGGTACGGATGGGGTGTGGTGCGGCCACGGGAGCTGGCGGGGACGCTGAGCTGGCCGGGGTCCTGGCGCCTCGCCGGGCGGCACTGGCGGTATGGGGCCGGGGAGCTTCGGCGCTCCCTCTCCAAGGAGGCGTTCACCACGGCCGTACGGAGGCTGCTGCCCGCGGTGACCTCGGATGATCTTGTGCCGGTGGCGGCGGGGGTGCGGGCGCAGGCCGTCTTGCGTGACGGGACGCTGGTGGACGACTTCCTCATCCGGGAGGGGGTGCGGGCGGTGCACGTCCTCAATGCGCCCTCACCTGCGGCGACGGCTTCTCTCCCTATCGGGAGGGCTGTGGCTCGGCGGGTGCTGGCGGTTCTGTAGGGCGTTCCCTGCGGGGCTCTCCCCAATCCCGCCCCTTCCCGAAACCGGGGCTCCGCCCCAGACCCCGTACAAGATGGCCTCAAACGCCGGCCGGGCTGAATCTTTCAGCCCCTCCGGCGTTCGAGGAGGGCCCTCGCGCCGAGCGACCCGCGGCGGAGCCGCGGATGTCACAGCCGGGAAGGGGCGGGGTTGGGGAAGATAAAATCCCCCCACTGTGTCTGAGTCAGCCCCCTCCCCCAGCAGCCCCCGCCCTCCCCGCCCGAAGGGCGAGCCCCGTTTCCCGGACGGTCCCGCCCCGGACCCCGCGGGGTCACACTTCGAGCGCCGCATCCGCAGCTTCCAGCCCCGGCGGAGCCGCGTCACCACAAGCCAAGCGGACGCGCTCCAGCGGCTGTGGCCCAAGTGGGGCCTGGACATCGACGGACAGCGCGTCCTCGACCTCGCCACGATGTTCGAGGGCAAGAGCGCCGTCGTCCTGGAGATCGGCTTCGGCATGGGCGAGGCCACCGCCCAGATGGCCGCCGACGACCCGCACACCGGCATCCTCGCCGTCGACGTACACACCCCGGGCCAGGGAAACCTCCTCGGCCTCGCCGAGCGGAACAACCTGGACAACGTCCGCGTCGCGAACGGCGACGCCGTCATCCTGCTCCGCGAGATGCTCCCGCCCGCCTCCCTCGACGGCCTGCGCGTCTACTTCCCCGACCCCTGGCCCAAGGCCCGCCACCACAAGCGCCGCATCATCCAGCCCGACTTCCTCGACCTCGCCGCGCCCCGCCTCAAGCCCGGCGCCGTGCTGCACTGCGCGACCGACTGGGAGCCGTACGCCGAGCAGATGCTGGAAGTGCTCACCGCGCACCCCGCGTTCGAGAACACCGAGGCCGACGGCGGATACGCGCCCCGCCCCGCCTTCCGTCCCCTCACCCGCTTCGAGGGCCAGGGCCTGGACAAGGGCCACGTCGTCCACGACCTCCTGTTCCGCAGAACAGGCACCCCCTGCGACTGAGGCGGACTGAGATACGGGCCACGCGCACCGAGACACCGTCGCGGCCCACCCCCGTCCCTCGTTAGGGTCAACGAGTGGCCACCCGTTCAGCGCACCCTCACCCCCCGATGCCCCCCGCAGGGCCCGCCGGGCTGCGGCACGCGCGCTGGTGGCAGCGGCGGGCGATACGCGCGGCCGCCCTGGTCACGCTGCTCGCCCTGTCGGGCCTGGTGATCCTGGCCCTGGTCAGGGAGCAGACCGGCACCCAGGGCTTCCTGGTCGGGCTCGGTCTCGCGACGCTGCCCGTGCCGCTCCTGGTGACCGCCTTCCGCTGGCTGCAGCGCGTCCAGCCGGGCCCCTGGCGGAACCTGATCTTCGCCTTCGCCTGGGGCGCCTGCGCCGCCGCCCTCATAGCCATCGTCGCGAACAGCTTCGCGACCCGCTGGATAGCCACCGCCACCGCCGACCCCACCAGCGCGGACACCCTCGGCGCGACGGTCATAGCCCCGATCGTCGAGGAGAGCGCGAAAGCCGTGGCCGTGCTGCTCGTCTTCCTCTTCCGCAGACGCGAGTTCACCGGCATCGTCGACGGCGTCGTGATCGCCGGCGTGACCGCCACCGGCTTCGCGTTCACCGAGAACATCCTCTATCTCGGCAGCGCCTTCGGCACCGACCAGCTCAACGGCGAGACCGGCATCGCGTCCGTGACGGCGGCGACCTTCTTCGTGCGCGTCGTGATGTCGCCCTTCGCGCACCCGCTGTTCACCGTGCTCACCGGAATCGGCTTCGGCGTCGCCGCGCTCGGCGCCGACCGGCAGAACTGGCGGCGCGTCCTGCTCCCGATCGCCGGGCTGCTCCTCGCGATGGGCCTGCACGCCCTGTGGAACGGCTCGGCCAGCTTCGGCGACTACGGCTTCTTCGCCGTGTACGCGACGTTCATGCTGCCCGCGTTCGGCCTGCTCACCTGGCTGGCGATCTGGACCAGGCAGCGCGCCCTGCGCGTCGTGCGCGCGGAACTGCCCGCGTACGCGATCGCGGGCTGGCTCACCGCTCCCGAGCCGTACGCGCTCGGCACGATGCGCGCCCGCACCCTCGCCCGCGACTACGCCTCGTACACCCAGGGCAAGGCCGCGGCCCGCGCGGTCGCCCAGTACGAGGCGTACGCGACGTCTCTCGCGCTCCTGCGCCACCGAGGACGCCGGGGCAAGGCGGGCGCCGACTTCGTCGCACGGGAGCGGGAGTTGCTGCACGCGCTGTGGGAGCGCCGCGAGGCAGCGCGCCCCGCCCTCGCCTACGCGGCCCGCGCGACGGCACCCGTGCTCGTACCGATGCCGCCGCCGTACGGGTACGGACACCGCCGGCCCTACCCACAGCCGTACGCCCAGCCCTACGCGACCCAGCAGCCCTACGCGCAGCCGCCGCACCCCTACGGACACCCGTACGCCCAGCCTGCGATGCCCTACCCGGCGTACAACCCCTACCGGGGTTAGGCCGAAGCCGCCGTCAGCGTCGACACCTCGGCGTCCGTCAGTTCGAGCTCGCCCACCGCGAGCAGCGCGGGCAGCTGCTCGACCGTACGGGCCGACGCGATCGGCGCCGCCACCGTCGGCTGGGCCGCCAGCCACGCGAGGGCGACCGTCGCGAGCTCGGCGCCACGGGACTCGGCGACCTCGTCGAGCGCGGCGAGCACCCGCCGGCCACGCTCGGTCTCCAGGTGCTTGCCCGCGCCCTCGGCCCGCGCGCTGTCGACCCGCGTACCCGGGCGGTACTTGCCGGTCAGGAAGCCGGAGGCGAGCGCGTAGTACGGGACGGCGGCCAGGCCCGAGCGCGAGGCGACCTGCTCCAGCTGGCCCTCGTACGTGTCGCGCGAGAGGAGGTTGTAGTGCGGCTGAAGGACCGAGTAGCGGGCGAGGCCCTCGCGGTCGGAGAAGTCCAGGAACTCCTGGAGCCGCTCGGGGGTCACGTTGGACGCGGCGATGGCGCGCACCTTGCCGGACGTCACGAGGTCGTCGAGCGCGGCGATGACCTCCTCGACCGGGACGGTCGGGTCGTCGTAGTGCGTGTAGTAGAGGTCGATGTAATCGGTGCGCAGGCGGCGCAGCGACTCCTCGGCACCGGCCTTGATGGTGTGCGCGGACAGGCCCTTGAAGTCGGGGTGGGCGCCGACCTTGGTGGCGAGCACGACGTCGGAGCGGTTGCCGCGCGCGGCGAACCAGTTGCCGAGGACGGTCTCGGACTCGCCGCCCTTGTTGCCCGGCACCCAGGCCGAGTAGACGTCGGCGGTGTCGATGAAGTTGCCGCCGGCGGCGGTGTAGGCGTCCAGCACGTCGAAGGACTGCGCCTCGTCGGCCGTCCAGCCGAAGACGTTGCCGCCCAGGGCGAGCGGGAAGACCTCGAGGTCGGACGAGCCAAGCTTGCGGAGAGAAGTCATGAGGAGATCAACGCCCTCGTGGACCGCGGCATTCCGCGCAAGGGGACGTGCGTTCCATCGGGTGGGGCCGCGCACGCCGAACCGGCAGCCCTGACGTCGGGGGGTTGTCGCCAGGACCGCCGGGGTTCCGGGGTTGCTCATATGGACTGGTGCCTCAGATGGACCGGCGCCTCAGATCGACTGGCCCTTGCCGCGCAGCCACGCCGCCGGGTCGACCCCGGTGGAGTCGCCGCCCGGGTGGACCTCCATGTGGAGGTGCGCGCCGGTGACGTTGCCGGTGGCTCCGACGCGGCCGATGGTCTCGCCGGTGGTGACCTTCTGGCCTGCGCTGACGTTCATCGAGGACTGGTGGCAGAACCACACCTCGGTGCCGTCGTCGAGTTCGAGGACCGTGCGGTAGCCGTACGCCCCCGCCCAGCCGGCCTCCTTGATGGTGCCGGAGTGGACGGCCTTGATGGGCGTGCCCGTGGGAGCCGCGAAGTCCAGGCCGGTGTGGTAGCCGGAGGACCACATGGAGCCGGGCTGACCGAAGGTGCCGGTGAGGGTGTACGAGGCGACGGGCAGGGTGTAGCTCTTCGCGAGCTTGGCCAGGCGCTCGGCCTCGGCCTTCTTCTTGGCCTCGGCCTCGGCCTTCTTCTTCGCGGCGGCCTTCTCGGCGGCGATCTTCTTCTCGGCCGCGGACTGCTTGGCGGCGGCCTGTTCGGCGGCCTGCTTGACGGCGGCTTCCTCGGCGGCCTTCTGGACCGCGTCGTCCGCCTGGTCCTGCTGGTTCTCTGCCTGCTCCATGATGCGGGCCCGCAGTGCCTCGCCCGCGTCCGTGGTGCCCTGCTCGGTGTCGGCGGCGCTGAGGCCGGCGGCGCTGAGGGGCGCGGCGGCGGTCACCACGCCGTTGTCCGCGGAACCCGCGTCGGCCGAGTCGTCGGCTATCAAGGACCCCACGCCCGGAAGCGACTTGGCCTCCGGCAGCGAGTCCGTGACGGCCGAGAGGTCCGGCATCGCGATGGAGACCGGGGGCTTGCCGTCCTGCGCGGTGGCGATGCCGCCCGCGCCGACGGCGGCGATGACGCCTACGCCGAGAACCGTGGAGCTGCGGGCGAGCCCGCCACCACCCCGCTTGTGCACGCGGTGCCTGCCGCGGACGGGACGGATGGACTCCTCGGTGGGGTTCCATTCCTCCCAGGAATTGTCGTCGTACCCACCGAAATCGTCGTCATTCGGTACGTAAACGCCTTGGGGGGCAGGGCGGTTGGACGCCACTGGGGCGCACTCCTTTCCTTCCTTCTCGCCTACCGGGTTAGCTGACGGGTTCGGAGCAGGAAGGTCTCCTACGAACATCTGGCACGGATGCACAGATGCCCGATTCACCCCAATTAGTGGTTCCCCGGCTCCCTTTCGGGATTAGGCGCGTGCGCGCGGAGCCGACTCGAGTGACGGCTGGGACGACCGCGCTGCGTTATCGAACGTTAATAGACAGCAGGCCGGTATTCCAAGCTGTTCCGACTGATCGTTAACGCTCATGGCCCGTACTTATCGGGACACCGGGGGCCGGAACGGGGCGAGTTGACCCCACTTCTTCACACACCGGAGCTTCACATCTCCTTGACAGTACGTCAGTTGTTATGCGGAGGGGTGTCCTTCCGTCACGGCCGGTGACAGGGGCCGCCGCACCGCGAGCAACGCCATGTCGTCGGTCCCCCCGCCGCCGGTGTGCCGCCGCACTTCCTCGACGAGCGTCGTCAAGAGCGCGTCCGGACCACCCGGCCCCGGGAAGATCCGGCCGCCGAGCCGCGCCGCCGGGTCGTAGAACTCGCCCCGGGCGTCGCGCGCCTCGCAGAGCCCGTCGGTGTAGAGCAGCAGCATCGCCCCCGGCGGGAACTCCGTCTCGTCCGCACGGTCCGGCCAGGCCCCCAGCTCGCCCATCCCGAGCGGCAGCGCGGGCTCGGTGGCGGACAGGACGCACAACCGGCCGTCGCCGCGCAGGAGCAGCGGGCCCGGATGCCCGCGGTTGATGAGACGCACCAGACCGTCGCCGTGCGGGATCTCCGCGAGGACGGCGGTCGTGAACCCCTCGAAGGCGTCGAGCCCGTCGCGTCGTGTGCCCTCCCGCGCGAGGGCACGCTCCAGGCGCTGCGCCACGGCCTCCAGCGTGGCCTCCTGCTCGGCGGCCTCCCGGAACGCCCCGATCACCACGGCGACGGCCGCCACCGCGCCCATGCCCTTGCCCCGCACGTCACCGACGATGACGCGGACGCCGTGCGGGGTGTCCTGCACGGCGTACAGATCGCCGCCGATGAACGCGTCGGCCTCCGCCGCCTCGTACCGCGCCGCGATGTCGAGACCGCCGATACGGGGGTCCGGCTGCGGCAGTACGGCGCGCTGGGCGGCCTCGGAGATGGAGCGGGCGGACGCGAGCTGTTTGTCGCTGCGGCGTACGACGCGGTTGATGACGACGGCGAGGACGGCGACGGTCACCACCGTGATCAGTTCGGTGACGGCCTCGACGTCGGTCGTGGTGTTGGTCTTGAAGTGCAGGGCGAGCACGGCGGAGCAGGAGGCGGCGCCGATGAGGAGGGTGCTGAGCAGCGAGTAGAAGGGCGCGGCGATGAGCGGGGCCGCGGTGAACAGGGGCACGGCGGTGAACCTGGGCGGGGTCGAGACGTCGTACACGATCCCGGCGACGATGAGCAGCAGGGGAAGAGCCCGCACGAGCGCCCGCTCGTGCCGGACGTCGGGACGCTTGCCGCCCCCGCCGATTTCTCCTCGCTGCCCCACTCACTCAGGGTTCCCGGAGGGGCGGCGTGGGGCGACCGGTGTGGGCCGACCGGGTGAGCGACTTCCGTCGGGGCTCACGTCGGCGGAAAACACCGAAGGCCCGGATCCATTTCTGGATCCGGGCCTTCGGTCTTTAGTAGCGGGGACAGGATTTGAACCTGCGACCTCTGGGTTATGAGCCCAGCGAGCTACCGAGCTGCTCCACCCCGCGCCGTTGAATGCAACTCTACGCCATCAGGGGGAGTGAAAGCGAACCGGTTACGAACCACCTGGAAACGGAGCCTTTCAAGGGAGCCTTCTGAAGGGTCGGTCGCCCCCGCTCACACGTTCTCGGCGTGTGTCAGCGTCTCCCAGGCCACGAACAGGTCGTCCGTCCCCTCGGGCCGCTGCTCCTGGGTGAGCCTCTCCGTCTCCGGCAGGGCGAGCCGCAGCCGTTCCCGCAGGTGGTTGAGGCCGACCTCGGTGTCGGGCCCCATGTCGCGCCGCACCGTGCCGCCGCACAGCCAGTCCGGCGCCTTGGCGCCCAGCTGGTACCGGGAGTGGAATTCCAGCGCGGCCCGCAGCCGCTCCTTGACCTCGCCGTACAGGTCGACGCCCTGGTGCCAGGCGGTCTCGGCGATGTGCGCGGTGGCCGCGAGGGAGTAGCTGGCGTGCTTGAAGTTCCGGCAGGTCTCCTGGGAAAGGCCGTCGGCGAATGTCTTCTGCCCGAACCAGTACTTCTGGAGCTTCTCCGCGGTATTGATGCCGCTGCCCGCGGGTGACACGGGCAGCGGGCCGTCCGACTCCAGATAGAAATAGGCGGGCACGCGGGTCCTGAAGTGCGTCACCGCCTTCTCGAAGGACTCGTGGTCGTCGAGGAAGACGGCCATGCTGATGGTCGCGTCGGCCATCAGAAGATCCCAGTTGCCGTTGAAGTCGGCTGCGCCGTCCCGCACTTGGGGCAGGTAGGCGTTGCGCAGCATGCGCTCGAAGCGGAGGAGTTCGCCGTCGGTCCAGCCGTCGTAGGTGTACCGCACGGCTTCGGCCGCGCGTGCCCACGAGGAGGCGGCCCAGGCCGTCTGGAGCCCGGCGTTGGCCTCGGTATGCCGCGTGATCACCCGCGCCCAGGCGTCCATGATCTGCACGGCCTTCTCGGCGTGCGCGCGGTCGCCGGTGACGTTCCAGAGCAGGGCCTGCGTGTACGCGGCGATGGCGTCCTCACGCTCTTCGACGCAGCCCCGGCCCGCGCGGGCGCCGGCCGGGCACGCGACGACGGCGTACGGCTTGGCCGTGTAGTCGTCGGCGCCGTACCTGCTGTCCCGCATCCGCTCGAACGCCGTCAGCCAGGGCTGCTCGCGCGCCGCGACATGGGCGCGTACGCGGTCCAGCTGGGCCTTGCTGACGAGGACCCCCGGGTGCGCGAAGGCAAGCTCGGCGGGCCGAGCCCGGTCACTGGCTCTCCCACTCCCACTCCCGCCCCCGGACCCCCCGCAGGCCGCCGCGACCCCGACGAGCAACGGCACGAGCACCATCACGAGAGCCCGCCGTACGGAACCCATGCTGCACCTCCGGATCGGCCACCTGCCAGGCACAGCGTCACTCGCGAGGGCCAAGGGCGCAGTCGAGGCGGGTCCGTTCGGGCGACCGGCGGCGCGTGACGCCCTGGACCGGGCGTCGTTTGCCAGCTCATGAAGAAGATCATCACCGCAGGCATGCTGGTCATCGGCTCGCTCGCCCTGGCGGCACCGGCCCACGCCGACAACGACTCCAACTTCGGCGGCGGCGTGAACGCCACCAACAACTGGAACTTCACGGCAGCCGCCGTGTGCCTCCAGGAAGTCGCCGTGGTGCCGGTCCTCGGAGACTGGGTGAGCGACCACGCCAACAACTGCTCCAACGGCAACGTCATCGACCACGCCCGCGCCGCACTGCCCGCCTAGGCCCCGGCACTCACCCCTGAACACACCGAAGGCCCAGCTCGGGGACCTCCCCGAGCTGGGCCTTTGCGGTAGACCGTGTGGGACTCGAACCCACAACCAATGGATTAAAAGTCCACTGCTCTGCCAATTGAGCTAACGGTCCGTGCGGACGCACCCCCCGAGCATAGCCGCAGAGGCCCGCCCATCCGATCGGGTATCACCTCCCGGGCCCGTCGCACGGTCGCGAGCCACCGGTCAGTCCGAGGTTCCTCCGGCGCGCAGCACCGCCACTTGCCGCTCACTGAGCGCTCCCGCATACGCCTGCACGTCGGCGATCCGGCCGTCCCAGAACCGGCCTTGGCCGTCGGCCGTCGGCACCGAGCGAGAGACCCCGCGCACGCCGAAGGGCCCGCACAGCAAAGCTGTGCGGGCCCTTCGGTTCAACTGTTCAGCAGGCGTCAGCCGTTGCGCTTCCAGCGCGGCTTGTCGTCGCGGCGGCCGAAGGAGCCGGTGCCCGTGCCGGTGCCGGACGTGCCCGAGTTGCGGTTGTACGACGGGCGGTCGTGGCCGCCGGAGCGGAAGCCGCCCGAGCCGCCCGCGGGGCGGTCGTCGCGGCGGTCGCGGTTGAACGGACGGTCGCTGCCACGGTGGCCGCCGGAGGGGCGGTCGTCGCGGCGGAAGCCGGAGCCACCACGGTCGTTGCGGTCACGGTTGAAGCCACCGCCGCCTTCGCGACGGTCACCGCCACGGAAACCACCCGAAGAGGGACGGTCGTTGCGGTCACGGTTGAAGCCACCGCCACCCTCACGACGGTCGCCACCACGGAAACCACCACGGTCGCCGCCCGACGGACGGTCGTCGCGGCGGAAGCCGGAGCCACCACGGTCGTTGCGGTCACGGTTGAAACCGCCACCGCCCTCACGACGGTCACCGCCACGGAAACCACCCGAAGAGGGACGGTCGTTGCGGTCACGGTTGAAGCCGCCGCCACCCTCACGACGGTCGCCACCACGGAAACCACCACGGTCACCGCCCTCACGGCGGTCGCCGCCGCGGAAGCCGCCACGGTCACCCGACGCACGGTCGTCACGGCGCTCGAAGGAACGGCCACCGCGGTCGTCGCGGCGCTCACGCTCGTAGTTGCCGCGCTCGTCACGCTGCGGACGGCGCTCCTCGCGCACGGCCGCGGGCTGCTGCTCCGGCACGGAGGCAGCGGCCTCGACCTCGGCCTCGGCGGCGGCGGTGGCCTCGGCGACCGCGGTCTCCGGGTCGTCGCCACGCTCGCGGGCGGCACGCGCGGTGAGGCGCGAGGCCTCCTCGCGCAGCTCCGTCGCGCGACGGGTCGCGCGCTCCAGCTCCTTGGTGAGGTCCTTGACCTCACGCTCGGCCTGGGTCGCCGCGTTGCCCGCGGAGTCGGCCTGCACCTCGGTCATCGAACGGGCGCCGGTGATCTCGGCGACCTCCGGGTCGAAGGTGCCGCCGCCGTTGATGATGTGACGCGTGGCGTCGACGCCCGCGTCCTCCATCAGGCGGAAGATCTGGCGGCGCTGGTGCGGGAGGGACAGGGACACGACCGTGCCGCTGCGGCCCGCGCGGGCCGTACGGCCCGAGCGGTGCAGGTAGTCCTTGTGGTCGCCGGCCGGGTCCACGTTCAGGACCAGGTCGATGCCGTCGACGTGGATGCCGCGCGCGGCGACGTCGGTGGCGACGAGCGCGTTGACGTAGCCCTTCTTGAAGTCCTCAAGAACGCGCGTACGAGCGCCCTGCGTCATGCCGCCGTGCAGCGCGTCGGCCTTCACGCCGGACTCGCAGAGCTGCTCGGCGATGCGGTCCGCGCCCAGCTGGGTGCGGACGAAGATGATCGTGCGGCCCTTGCGCGAGGCGATGGCGGCCGTGACGGGCGCCTTGTCGCGCGGCTTCACGATCAGGATGTGGTGGGTCATGGTCGTGACGTTGCCCTGGGCGCTGTCGACCTCGTGCGTGACCGGGTTGTTCAGGTAGCGCTTGACCAGCGTGGAGATCTCGTTCTCCATCGTGGCCGAGAACAGCATGCGCTGGCCGCCGGACGGAACCTGGTCGAGCAGCTCGGTGACCTCGGGCAGGAAGCCCAGGTCGGACATCTGGTCGGCCTCGTCGAGCACCGCGATCTGGGTGTTCTCGAGCGAGCAGGCGCCACGGCTGATGATGTCGCGCAGACGGCCCGGGGTGGCGACGAGGATGTCGACGCCGCGCTCGAGGGCGTAGATCTGGTTGCCCATCGACGTACCGCCGCAGACGACCTTCATCTTCAGGCCGAGCACGTCGCCGTACGGCTGGAGGGCGTCCGCGACCTGCATCGCGAGCTCACGCGTCGGCGTGAGGATGACACCGCGGGGCTTCTTCTTCTCGGTGCGGCCCTCGGAGGCCAGCGTCGCCAGCATCGGCAGGCCGAAGGAGAGGGTCTTGCCGGAGCCGGTGCGGCCACGGCCGAGGATGTCCTTGCCGGCCAGGGCGTCCGGGATGGTCGCGGCCTGGATCGGGAAGGGGGAGGTCACGCCGTTCTGCGCGAGCTTGCGGACGATGCCCTCGGGCAGCCCGAGGTCACCGAAGGTGGGGCCGGTCTCCGCCTCTTCGGCGGCTTCTTCGACCTCGGCGGCGGCCTCGGCGGCAGCCTCGGTCTCCACGACGACCTGCTCGGCGGCCTCCACGACGTCGGCGACGTCGGTGGCCTGGACCGTCTCGACGGCCTCGGTGACGGTCTGAGCCGTCAGCTCGTCGGTCGTCTCGTTCTCGGGCAGGACGGCGTGGTCAGAGTGAGAAATGGACATGCGAAATGCGAAACCTTCCGGAGTCTCGGCACGCGCCCGTCAACTCCGTGATTTCGCAATGGACCGCCTCGATGCGGTCAGCCACGGCAAGGGAGAGTACGCGCCACGCGGCGCTCTTCTTTTTCGGCGCCGGGCAAATGGGATCAAACGATCTACCACCATACGCACCCACCCCCCCAGAAGGCAAACCGCACCCTCCGGGGCACCTTGGATTCCACCCCTTACGACCTGTCTCACCTGCGAGGAAGCGGGTTTTCGGAACCCCCTACGCAGGACCCGCCTCCGGTGACGGCTCACGAGACCTGAGCCCCTCCGACCGCTCCCCCAGCTGAGTGTCCTGCTTCGGAGGCTCGTGCGCCGACGACGAGGGCTCCGGGGTGGGCTCGGGAGTCGGCGTGGGGGTCGGCTTCGGGGGGTCGGGCGTCGGCGTGGGGCGCGGCGCGTCGGGCTTGGACCTGGTGGGCGAGGGGCGCCCGTCGCTCGTCGGCGGGGCAGGGTTCCCGCCGCCGGACGCGGAGGCCGAGGCTCGGGCGGCGTCGGAACCGGACCCGCCGCGCGCGCCCGAACCGCCCTTGCCCTTGCTCTTCCCCTTGCCGCCCTTGCCGCGTTTGCCACCCTTCGCGTCATCGCGGCCCCCGCTGCCACCACCGGCGGAATCCGCGCCCGGCGTGACCCCTCCGCCGTCCGGGGCGGCCGCCGCGCTGCGCTCGCCGACGGACCGCGCGGGTCCCGGCTCACCGCCGTCGTCGTCGCCGATGCTCATGCAGCCCGCGGTCGCCATGACGGCCACCGCCGCCGCGGCCAACCGGACAGGAACGTACAACTGGCGCACGGCCTAGCACCTCCGAGGCGCTGAGAAGCGGGGACGCCCTACCCAACTCCCTTGCCCCGCAAGAGGACACGGACCGGCGGACGGACCTGCCGCCTTCCGTCAGCCGTACCCCAGGGCGTGCAGGCGCTCGTCGTCGATCCCGAAGTGATGTGCGACTTCGTGCACGACGGTGATCTCGGTCTCCGCGACCACGTCCTCGCGCGACGCGCACATGCGCAGCGTCGGCCCCCGGTAGATGGTGATCCGGTCCGGCAGCACGCCCGCGTACCACTCGCCCCGGTCCGTCAGCGGGGTTCCCTCGTAGAGCCCGAGCAGCTCGGGGTCCTCGGCCGGCGGTTCGTCCTCCACGAACACCGCCACGTTGTCCATCAACCGCGTCAACTCGGGAGGAATCCGGTCAAGCGCCTCGGCGACCAGTTCCTCGAACTCTTCCCGCGTCATCTCCAGCACACCCCCATTGTCGGCCACCGCCCCGCATGGCCGCCCCTCCCCATGGGCATACGGGCCCAATGGCCCGCGACTTCCGTGCGCTCGCCGCCCTCGTACGCCACTACCGATCCCGCCACCCCCGCCCGGTCGGCGAACTCGTCAGTCCTCCGCATCCCTACGGCCGCGCACTGGGCCTGGTCGCGGTCGTGCTGTTCGGCGCCTGGCTGGGCCTGCTGATCGTCGGCAGCGTGCACGCGCCCGTGGGGCCGATGGACACGCGAATGACGCTGCGCCCCTCGCTCACCGGCGGCACGAAGATCGACGTCTCCCCGCTGGGCGCCCTGGAACTGCGCTCGCACATCGCGCCCATCCGCCTGGACGTGGACGTGGACCGCCTGGACCCGGTCCGCTCCCAGGCCCTGGTCGACCACCCCGAGCGGATCGCGGGACTCCAGGACGAGGTGGCCAAGGACGTCGGCCACGGCACGCTCGACCTGGCCGTGCGCTCCTGCGCCGCCGTCGTCGCGGGCGCCACGGCGCTGGGCCTCGCGGTCTACCGGCGTCCGCGCCGGGCCCTCGCGGCGGGCGGTCTCGCGCTGGCCCTGCTCGCCGCGTCGGGCGCGGCGGCGTACGCGACGTGGAACCCGAAGTCCGTCCTGGAGCCGAAGTTCTCCGGCCTCCTCAGCAGCGCGCCGTCGGTGGTCGGCAACGCGCGCTCCATCGTGAGCGAGTTCGACGTCTACCAGCAGGAGTTGGCGCGCCTGGTCACCAACGTGACGAAGCTGTACGACGCGACGTCGACACTGCCCGCGTACCAGCCGGACCCGTCCACGATCCGCGTCCTGCACGTCTCGGACATCCACCTCAACCCGGCGAGCTGGAAGATCATCGCCTCGCTCGTGGAGCAGTACGACATCAACGTCATCGTCGACTCCGGCGACACGATGGACCACGGGAGCGCCGCCGAGAACGCCTTCCTGGACCCGATCGAGGATCTGGGCGCCCCGTACGTCTGGGTCCGCGGCAACCACGACTCGGCCACCACCCAGCGCTACCTCCAGCGCATGAAGAACGTGCACGTACTGGACGAGGGCAGGGCCGTGTCGGTCGCGGGCCTGCGGTTCGCCGGGACGGGCGACCCGCAGTACACCCCGGACCGCTCGGTGGCGGCGGAGGGCAAGCCCGTCGAGGAGATGGCGGGCATCCGCCTCGCCTCCGCCCTGCGCGACCAGCAGACGGCGGGCACCCCCGTGGACGTGGCCGTCGCGCACAACCCCGATGCCGCGCGGGAGACGGACGGCGAGGTGCCGCTCGTCCTGGCGGGCCACGTCCACCATGCGGAGATGGAGGTCATGGACCGCGGGACCCGGCTGCGGATCGAGGGGTCCACGGGCGGCAGCGGGCTCCGGGCGGTGGAGGGCAAGTACCCCGACCCGGTCGAGACGTCGGTGCTCTACCTGGACCGGGAGACCCGGCGGCTCCAGGCCTGGGACGAGATCAAGCTGGGTGGCCTCGGGCTGACGAAGGCGGAGGTCAGCCGCCATCTGCCGAAGGAGAACCAGCCGGGGGCGACCCCCTCGCCGGCCCCTCCGGGGCGCTCCCCGGGGAGCGGTTCCCCGGCCCCCCGATAACCGTTTTGGCGATAGCTCCCCGCATCCCATATGCTTCTCACGTCCCCGACGCGCTGCAAAGCGCCCAGGTGGGCCCTTAGCCCTCATCGTCTAGTGGCCCAGGACGCCGCCCTTTCAAGGCGGTAGCACGGGTTCGAATCCCGTTGGGGGCACGCAACACCTTGTGCGAGACTAGTGCTCGCACAACGCTTGGTCCTGTGGAGCAGTTTGGAGTGCTCGCCACCCTGTCAAGGTGGAGGCCGCGGGTTCAAATCCCGTCAGGACCGCTTGCGATTCCACGCGGATCGCGTGGCTGGGTAGCTCAGTTGGTACGAGCGATCGCCTGAAAAGCGATAGGTCGCCGGTTCGATCCCGGCCCCAGCCACCTCTTCGAAGGCCCCGTCCGATGGACGGGGCCTTTCGCGTTCCCCCGGTCCGTTCACCCCGCGGGGGCGGCCGCATGGGCCGCGGGCTTCTCCCGTCCGCCGGGGTGCCGGTGCCGCCAGACCCAGAACACCGCGGACGCCAGGACCGCCCACCCCGCGAGGACCAGGAACGGGAACGCGTGCTGGTGGCTGCCGAAGTACACCGCCGTGTGCTGCGCGTTCACCGACGCCCCCGGCGGCAGCCACCGCCCGATGTGGCCGAGCACCGAGGGGAGCAGGGGCCAGGACACCGCGCCGCCCGACGACGGGTTGCCCAGGAGCACCATCAGGCCCCACGTCGGGATCATCGCCCAGCGCCCGAACAGCGTGTTGAACATCGTGAAGACCATCCCCGACGCGAACATCGTCAGCGCCAGGATCAGCCACGACTCGACGAACGGCAGGTTCACCGCCCCCAGCCACCAGTCCACCACCGCCGCGATCACGAAGCCGCCGAGCAGCGAGTAGAGGATGGTGAAAGCGATCCGCTCGGCCGGATTCAGCCCGCGGGCGTGCACGCTGAGCTGGATCGCCCCGACGAAGCCGATGATCACCGCGGCGAGCGAGATGTAGAAGATCGCGAGACCTCGCGGGTCGCCCTCCTGGAGGGGCTTGATGTCCTTCACCGTCACCGGCACCCCCACCTCCTTGCCCACCTTGGGCGCGGCTTCCGCGAGCACCTGGGCGACCGAGGCCCCGGAAGCACCCGAGACGTCGAACGTCACCTTGTCCCCGCCCCCCGGAGCCACCGCGAGGATCGCGAAGACCTTCTGCTCGGCCACCGCGTTGCGCGCCGCGGCGACGCTGTCGTACTCGTGCACCTCCAGGGAGGCGTTCAGCGCCTTCTCCATGCCGTCGAGGAACGCCTTGCCCTGGGTGGCCTCCTCGGCGCCGACCACCGCGGTGGGGATGTGGTGCGGGGTCGGCTTCGCCATGGAGTACGTGTACGAGCCGGCGAAGAGGCCCGCGGCCGCCGCCAGGATGAACACGAGGACGACCGCTGGCAGGAAGGGCGAGTCCTTGAACGACGACCACCGCTCACGCCCGGTGGGAGCCCTTCCGTGGGCGCCGTGAGCGCCATGGGCTCCGTGCCGGTGCTCTTCGTGATCAAGCTGTTCAGCCATACGAATCAGGCTAAAACACCTGAAACGGACTCACCCCTGCTCGGCCTCAACCGGCCCACTCGTCCGCGCCCGAGACCGCGCCTGCGTCCGCGCCCTCGCCCGCTTCCGCCACGCCCGCACCCCGAACCAGAGGCCCACAAGCGCCACCACACCCACGAGCAGCACCGCGTCCGGCACGGCACGGCCCACGCCCCCGGCCCACCGCTCCACGGCGAACGAATCGTCCACGTCGAGGAGACCCGGCAGCGCGGTGGTCCCGTCGTACGCCAGGAAGAGGGCGCCGAGGGCCACGAAGAACAGCCCCGACAGGAGCGAGGTCGTGTGCAGTTCGAAGCGCCCGATCCGGAAGGCGCGCCCCCGCAGCCACCGCCGCCGCCCGAGGTCGAACCGCTCCCAGAGCAGGGCGAGCACGAACAGCGGCACTGCCATCCCCAGGGCGTAGACGGCGAGCAGCAGTCCCCCGTAGACGGGGCTCCCGCTCACCGCGGCCACGGTGAGGACGCTGCCGAGGATCGGGCCCGCACAGAACCCCGCGAGTCCGTACACCGCGCCCAGCGCGTACACGGAGACCGCGGTCGTCGGCCGGATACGCCCCGAGAGCTCGGACATCTTCCGCGAGGCGAACCCCATGCCCACGACCTGCAGCACGCCGAGCGCGATGATCAGCCAGCCGGCGACCAGCACCAGCTGGTCCCGGTGCCCGAAGAAGAACCGCCCGGCGACCGAGCCCGCCGCGCCCAGCGGCACGAGGGTCGTGGCGAGACCGGCGTAGAAGATGCCGGTGCGCGCGAGCAGCCGTGAGGTCGAGTCGATCGAGTACGCGAAGAAGGCGGGGAGCAGCAGCGCGCTGCAGGGGCTGATCAGGGCGAGGAGACCGCCGAGGAACGCCGCGAAGTACCCGACGTCGGCGGTCACTTGTCCGCCGACCCGGAGCCGGCACCCGCGCTCTTCGCCGCCTGCTCGATCGCCTGGTCGAAGACCTCGTCCGGCTGGGCGCCCGAGATGGGCCGCCCGTTGACCAGGAAGGACGGGGTCGACGTGGCCCCCAGGCCGTACGCCTCCTCCTGGTCCTTCTTCACCGCCGCCTTGGCCGCGGCGCTGCCCGCGTCGTCCGTGAAGCGGCCGATGTCCTTGACCCCGGCCTCCTTCGCGAGCTCCTTCAGGCGCTCGCCGCCGAAGCCCTTCTCCTTGGCACCATCGGCGTACGCCGCCGCGTGGAACTGCCAGAAGCGCCCCTGCTGTCCTGCGGCCCACGCGCCCCGCGCCGCCGACTCGGAGTCCGCGCCGAAGATGGGGAAGTTGCGCCACTCGATGCGCAGGGTGCCGTCCTCGACGTACTTCTTCACGAGGCCGGGCTCGGTGTCGCGGGCGAACTTGCCGCAGTAGCCGCACTTGAAGTCGGCGTACTCGATGAGCACGACCGGCGCGTCCTTGCGGCCCTGGGCGAGGGCGTCCTTGCCGTCGCGCCTGGCGAGCTTCGCCAGCTCCGGGTAGACCCCGGCCTGCGGGTCGGCGGAGACGTCCGCGGCGGGCTCCTCCTTCGCGGTGACGGAGGAGGGCTCGTCGGGCTTGGTGGCGCTGTAGGAGGCGGCGCCGAGGAGCAGGGCGGCGAGGGCCACGGCGGCGCCGATGGCGATGTTCTTCTTGCTGGACTTGCTGGACTTGCTGGGATGACTGGACATGGCTGTGCGCTTCTCCTGTTGCGTACGACGATCAAGGGACCCCTGCGGAGACAGGGGTCTCCTACACGCGCAGAACGGAGAGTTCTATCGGGGAGGGCGGCGCGAGCGCGGGTGGGGCGCGGCCCGGCGCGACGGTGAGTACGGCTTGGTCGCCACCCCAGGCACCGGTCGCCGCGTGCGCCTCGTACAGAGCGGGCAGCAGCTCATGAGCCGAACTGGGGCGCGGCGGTGCCACCGGTCCGCTCCCGCCGTCCTGCTGTCCGCCCTTGCCACAGCCGGGCACGCTGTCCGTCTCGTGCACGACAGCAGTCGCCGCTGCTCGCGACTGCTGCGCCGAAGCGGCGGACGCAACGGCCGCGGGCCCGCAGAACGCCCCGAGCACGATCAGCAGCACCCCGAGGAGGGGGCACCACGACAGACGCGTACGGGACGACATGCCCGGAATCGTACGTCCCCTGGCGCCCCGCCAGATAAATCGGTTCGCCACCTCCGAGCGGCGGGTGAGATCCTGGACGCCGTTATGTCTACGCAGCCTGCCCTCACCCTCGACGCCCTCGCCCCGCGCCTGTCCGAGCTGTCGCTGCGCGACGAGCACCGGATCGGCCGCCGGCTCGAGGGTGCGCGCCGGATCCGCAAGCCCGATGCCCGAGCCGCCGTCCTCGCCGAGATCGCGGCGGACGTCGACAAGGCCGCGGCCCGGATGGCCGAGCGGGGCAGCCGTCTGCCCAAGATCACGTATCCGGCGGAACTCCCGGTCAGCCAGAAGAAGGACGACATCGCCGCGGCGATCCGCGACCACCAGGTCGTGATCGTGGCGGGCGAGACGGGCTCCGGCAAGACCACGCAGATCCCCAAGATCTGCATGGAGCTCGGGCGCGGCGTTCGCGGCATGATCGGCCATACGCAGCCGCGCCGTATCGCCGCCCGCACGGTCGCCGAGCGCGTGGCCGACGAGCTGAACACCCCGCTCGGTGAGGCCGTCGGCTGGAAGGTCCGGTTCACCGACCAGGTCGGCGCGGACACGTACGTGAAGCTGATGACGGACGGCATCCTGCTGGCCGAGATCCAGACGGACCGCGAGCTGCGCGCGTACGACACGATCATCATCGACGAGGCCCACGAGCGGTCCCTCAACATCGACTTCCTGTTGGGCTACCTGGCACAGCTCCTCCCCAAGCGCCCGGACCTCAAGGTCGTCATCACCTCGGCGACGATCGACCCGGAGCGGTTCTCCAGACACTTCGGGGAAGCGCCGATCGTCGAGGTCAGCGGCCGTACGTATCCGGTGGAGGTGCGCTATCGCCCGCTCCTGGAAGAGGACTCCGAGGACAGCGACCGCGATCAGATCACCGCGATCACGGACGCCGTCGAGGAGCTGCAGGCCGAGGGCAAGGGCGACATCCTCGTCTTCCTCTCCGGAGAGCGCGAGATCCGGGACACCGCGGACGCCCTGAACAAGAAGAACTACCGGTTCACGGAAGTCCTGCCCCTCTACGCCCGCCTCTCGCACGCCGAGCAGCACCGCGTGTTCCAGCAGCACACGGGCCGCAGGATCGTTCTCGCGACGAACGTCGCCGAGACCTCACTGACCGTCCCGGGCATCAAGTACGTCATCGACCCCGGCACGGCCCGCATCTCCCGCTACAGCCACCGTACGAAGGTGCAGCGCCTGCCCATCGAGGCGATCAGCCAGGCCAGCGCCAACCAGCGCAAGGGCCGCTGCGGACGTACGTCGGACGGCATCTGCATCCGCCTCTACTCGGAGGACGACTTCGTCTCGCGCCCCGAGTTCACGGACGCGGAGATCCTGCGCACCAACCTCGCCTCGGTCATCCTGCAGATGACGGCGGCCGGTCTCGGCGAGATCGAGAAGTTCCCCTTCATCGACCCGCCGGACCACCGCAACATCCGCGACGGCGTCCAGCTCCTCCAGGAACTCGGCGCCCTGGACCCGACGCAGAAGGACCCCAAGAAGCGCCTCACCGAGCAGGGCCGCAAACTCAGCCAGCTCCCCGTCGACCCGCGCCTGGCCCGCATGGTCCTTGAGGCCGACAAGAACGGCTGCGTACGCGAGGTCATGGTGATCGCCGCCGCGCTCTCCATCCAGGACCCGCGCGAACGCCCCGCCGAGAAGCAGACGCAGGCCGACCAGCAGCACGCGCGCTTCAAGGACGAGACGTCCGACTTCCTGGCCTTCCTCAACCTGTGGCGGTACGTCCGCGAGCAGCAGAAGGAGCGCGGCTCCTCCTCCTTCCGGCGGATGTGCAAGGCGGAGTACCTCAACTTCCTGCGCATCCGCGAGTGGCAGGACATCTACACGCAGCTGCGTACGGTCGCCAAGCAGATGGGTATTCACCTCAACGAGGACGACGCCCCTGAGCAGCACGTCCACATCTCGCTCCTGTCCGGCCTGCTCTCCCACATCGGGATGAAGGACGTGAAGGAGTCGAAGGAGAGCAAGGAGAAGGACCCCAAACAGCGCGGCGGCGGCCGGGGCGAGTATCTGGGCGCCCGTGGTGCCAAGTTCGCGGTCTTCCCCGGCTCCGCGCTCTTCAAGAAGCCCCCGCGTTTCATCATGTCCGCGGAGCTGGTGGAGACCTCGCGCCTCTGGGCCCGCGTCAACGCGCGGATCGAGCCCGAGTGGGTCGAACCGCTCGCCCAGCACCTCCTGAAGCGCACGTACAGCGAGCCGCACTGGGAGAAGGACCAGGCAGCGGTGATGGCGATCGAGAAGGTGACGCTGTACGGCGTCCCGCTCGTCACCGACCGCAAGGTGAACTACGGCCGCATCGACCCCGAGGTCTCCCGCGACCTGTTCATCCGCAACGCGCTCGTCGAGGGCGACTGGCGCACGCACCACAAGTTCTTCGCCGCCAACCGCCGCCTCCTGACGGAGGTCGAGGAGCTCGAACACCGGGCCCGTCGCCGCGACATCCTCGTCGACGACGAGACGCTCTTCGACTTCTACGACCAGCGGGTGCCGGCGGACGTCGTGTCCGGCGCGCACTTCGACTCCTGGTGGAAGAAGAAGCAGCGGGAAGAGCCCGAACTGCTCGACTTCGAGCGGTCGATGCTGATCAACGAGCGCGCGGGCGACGTCTCGAAGGACGACTACCCCGACTCGTGGCGCCAGGGGCCGCTCAAGTTCAAGGTGACGTACCAGTTCGAGCCGGGCGCGGACGCGGACGGCGTCACGGTGCACGTACCGCTCCAGGTCCTGAACCAGGTCACGGCGGACGGCTTCGACTGGCAGATCCCCGGCCTGCGCGAGGAGGTCGTGATCGAGCTGATCCGCTCCCTGCCCAAGCCCATCCGCCGGCATTACGTGCCCGCGCCGAACTACGCGAAGGCGTTCCTGGAGCGGGCCGTGCCCCTCCAGGAGCCGCTGCACGTGACGCTGGCCCGCGAGCTGCAGCGGATGGTCGGCGTGCCCGTGTCGCCGGACGACTTCGACCTCACCCGCGTGCCGGACCACCTGAAGATCACCTTCCGGATCACCGACGAGCGGCGCAAGAAGCTCGCCGAGGACAAGGACCTGGAGGCGCTGAAACTCCAGCTCCGCCCGAAGGCCCGCAAGGCGCTCTCCCAGGCGGCCGCGGCGACGGCGGAGCGGACGGGCGGCTCGGCGGTCGAACGCGCCGGCCTCACGGACTGGACCATCGGCTCCCTCAGCCGCGTCTTCGAGACGCGTCGCGCGGGCCAGCCGGTGAAGGCGTACCCCGCGCTCGTGGACGACGGCTCCGAGGCGAACACCGTCTCGGTACGCCTCTTCGACACCGAGGCCGAGCAGCAGCAGGCCATGTGGAAGGGCACGCGCCGCCTGATCCTGCGCAACATCCCGGTGAATCCGGCCAAGTTCGCCTCCGACAAGCTGACCAACGCCCAGAAGATCGCCCTGTCCGCGAACCCGCACGGCTCCATCCAGGCGCTCTTCGCGGACTGCGCGATGGCGGCGGCGGACAAGCTGATCGGCGACTTCGGCGGTCCGGCGTGGGACGAGGAGTCGTACCGCAAGCTGTACGAGAAGGTGCGTGCCGAGATCGTCGACACGACGGTCCGCACGGTCTCCCAGGTCCAGCAGGTCCTCGCCGCCTGGCAGGCCTGCGAGCGCCGCCTGAAGTCGACGAAGAGCCCGACGCTCCTTGCCAACCTCACGGACGTCCGCGCCCAGTTGGACGCCCTGATCGGCCCCGGCTTCGTCACGGCCACGGGAATCCGCCGCCTGCCGGACCTGATGCGCTACATGACGGCCGCCGACCGCCGCCTCCAGCAGATGCCGACGAACGTCCAGCGGGACACCTCGCGCATGGAGAAGGTCCACGAGATGCAGGACGAGTACGCCTGGCTCCTGGAACAACTTCCGCAGGGCCGCCCCGTACCGCGGGAGGTCCTGGACATCCGCTGGATGCTGGAGGAGCTCCGGGTCAGCTATTTCGCGCACGCGCTCGGCACGGCGTACCCCGTCTCGGACAAGCGGATCGTGAAGGCGATCGACACGGCCGCACCGTGACCGCCCACGCACCCTGGGTGAGTTCGACCGCCGGGCCTGCGCTGCTGTAGAGTCCTGTCTCGCAGCGCAACGCACCAATAAGCGCCGCAAAGCAAGGTCCTGTGGAGCAGTTTGGAGTGCTCGCCACCCTGTCAAGGTGGAGGCCGCGGGTTCAAATCCCGTCAGGACCGCAGCAAAAGAAGGGCCGCCCCCGCCAGCCGGGAGCGGCCCTTCTTGCGTGCCGCCACGGACTCAAGGCGGAGGCCGCGCCCGCGGCGCAGCCGCAATCAGACACAGCAAATCCCGTCAGGACCGCCGCACCACAAAGGCCGCCCCCGCCAACCGGGAGCGGCCCTACTTGCATGCCGCCACGGACTCAAGATGGAGGCCGCGCCCGCGGCGCAGCCGCAATCAGACACAGCAAATCCCGTCAGGACCGCCGCACCACAAAGGCCGCCCCCGCCAGCCGGGAGCGGCCCTACTTGCATGCCATCTCATGCGCCCTCGAGCGACCGGCAGTGGGCCGCGTCCTCCCTCGGGCGCGGCCCATTGCCGTTCCGGCATCTTGACTGCGTCACATTCCGCCGGTACCCAGACAGCAGGGAACAGGGGCGGGACCGGTTCCCCATCTGGAGGTGGCGCATGACGGCTTCAGCGGCGTCCGCACGGCACGAGACTCGCGCGCTCCTGCGGGCCCATCTCTCCGCGGCGACGAGCTATCGCCACCTGACCCGGCACTGCCCGATCTGCCACCGCCTCGAGCGGCTGGCCCTGGAGACCGCCTCCGCCGCCCAGAGCGGCTGTGAGGGCGGCTGTGAACCGGACGAGGACGAAAGTCCCCCGAACGCGTGACCAAAGCCGACCCGCGACCCACCCCGCTGGTGGGAGGGTGAGGAGTAGGGCCCTCGGGTGGGCCCGGGTGCGTCGGGCAGGAAGCCGTCAGCGTCCGTCAACTCCCCTGCGCCATCCGGGATCTCCTCTAGCCCAATGGTGTCGCGGGCAACAAGGTTCCCGGCGTGTGACGGGTGTCACCGAAGCAGTTTTTGAAACCCCCGAACTTACACCCCTCCTACAACCGGTCAATTTAATATGTGCAATTGCACCACCCGCACAGCCTCCACCAAGCCGTCCGCCAAGCGCCTCCCACAGCGCGGCCCCACCACTCCTCAGAGACCAACAAGCCCGCTCACAGCGGCGCTCACCAGCACCTCCTGGGCGCACAAAAAAGATCGCGCTGGACCCGGCGGAGTCCAGCGCGATCGAAACGACTCACCCATGAGGCTCAGGCGTGGGACCCGTTGGGGCGGGACCCGCGTCGTGTGTAGCTAGGGGTCGGACGGTGCGGCCGAGTTGGGGGACCCGGCAGCGGGCGTACTTTTCGTCCTGGTACTGCGGTAATGCGGTAAATCAGGCCTCGCTGCGCTGCTGCGGGATACCCGCGAGCAGTGCGCGGACCTCGGCCTCGCGGTAACGGCGATGCCCGCCGAGCGTGCGAATCGACGTGAGCTTGCCAGCCTTGGCCCACCGCGTCACCGTCTTCGGGTCGACGCGGAACATCGTGGCAACCTCAGCCGGGGTCAGCAGCGGCTCGGCATCAGGGGTGCGAGCGGTCATGAGCGGCCTCCTCGGAGAACCGAACCTTCTCGGTTCATTCCTCTAAATTCTGCACCTTGACCCGCGTTGCCCGAAATGGCGGACGCGAGTCGAGTCGGTTATAGGACGAACGGCTTGTCCTCGGCACTACAACTACACCATCCGTCCAGCCACGTCGGCCAAACCGATGGAATTGCCCTCCCAGGTGTCTATCAGCGACGGAAGCCGATGGACCATGCCATAGCGGACAGTCACGCCACAGTGACGATCAGTCACAGAGCGATCAGGAGTCAACAGACCCCCCATAGCGTGCAATGCTGAGTATTCCGCCCAGACATGGACGGAAGGAGCCCTCCCCGGACTCCTTGTCCTATTTTGGCACGAGGGGGGGCGATGGGCGCAAGGGCCCCGTAAGTGCGGTCCGTCACGCTTGACACAAAAGCCCGGATCGGGACCTACGTCCCGTGTAGGCGCCACGTAGGGATCACCCACGGGCGCCCGGACGACGTTCAGTTCGAGAACTGGCGGTCCCGGACCGCCCTCCATCGCTCCATGAGCCTCGCATACGCCTCGCCGGCACCCTCGCCGTCGCCGTTGCGCAGCGCCTCGATTCCCTCCGCCACGTCAGCCGCCGAGTGGTCCTCGGCGAGCTGCTCCTCGGTCAGGGCGTGCACGAGCCCGCCGTAGTCGAGTTCGACCAGGGAGCGCGGATGGAACTCCTCGAGCCACCGGCCCACGTCCGTGAGCCCTTCCACGAGCGGTCCGTCGTCGAGGGTGTCCCGCAGCGTCTTGAGCCCACGGGCCACCCGGCGCCGCGCCTGCACCATCGGCGTGCGGTAGCGCAGGACGGGCGCACAGGCGGGCTCCGCACCCTCGCCGTCCGCGCCCTCGTCGCCCCGCTTCTCGTACCCCTTCTCGAACTGACGCTCCTCGTCGGCGACGAGCACGAACCAGTTCAGCGGCACCTGCCACGTCGACGTACGGATCCAGGGGCGCGCGTCAGGGTTCCGGACGAGCCACTGCTCGTAGTCGGCGGCCGTCTGGCGGCGCACCACCGGCGGCAGGACCGCGTCGAGCACCGAGGCCGGCAACTGCCCCGGCAGCTCCCCCAGGGCCTGCCAGCCGCGCAGCCGGGTGCGCCAGGGGCAGACGCACACCACTCCGTCGGACTCGACCACGAACGCGTCGCTGCTCTCGTGCACCGGGACGGGCACCGGCGGTGTGGGCAGCAAGTCCGCCAGGGAGCGCCTCAGTTCGTCCTGGTACGAGGGGCGGTCCGTGCGACGCGCGTAGCGGGACCAGTGCGCGCGCTCGGGCTCCGGGAAAGCGGCGAGGGGCTCATAGACGCGCAAGTAGGACGCGTACGGGACGACCAACGAAGACACCTTGGGCACGGCTGCTCCCTCCCCCGCACACCGGCTGGAAAACACTGCAAATCGTGCCATGGCCGAACTCCGCCGTACCGGTCGCTGCGCCGGGAGAGGGTGATCCTCGGCACTGCGCGGCCACCGGGTTCTTCCAGGCTCTAGTCTCATGCCCATCGGGCCCCGCCACCCGCACGGGCGCCCGCCCAACCGCCGCCACTTGACCGGGAGTCACCACAGTGACCGAAGCAGACAACGGCGTCCTGCACACCCTGTTCCACTCGGACCAGGGGGGCCATGAGCAAGTAGTGCTCTGCCAGGACCGAGCCAGCGGCCTCAAGGCCGTCATCGCCATCCACTCCACCGCCCTGGGCCCGGCCCTCGGCGGCACCCGCTTCTATCCGTACGCGAGCGAGGAAGCGGCCGTCGCCGACGCGCTGAACCTCGCGCGCGGGATGTCGTACAAGAACGCCATGGCCGGTCTCGACCACGGCGGCGGCAAGGCCGTGATCATCGGCGACCCGGAGCAGATCAAGAGCGAGGAGCTCCTCCTCGCCTACGGCCGCTTCGTGGCGTCCCTCGGCGGCCGCTACGTCACGGCGTGCGACGTCGGCACGTACGTCAAGGACATGGACGTCGTCGCACGTGAGTGCCGCTGGACGACCGGCCGCTCCCCCGAGAACGGCGGCGCGGGCGACTCCTCCGTGCTCACCGCCTTCGGTGTCTTCCAGGGCATGCGGGCGAGCGCGCAGCACCTGTGGGGCGACCCCTCGCTGCGCGGCCGCACGGTCGGTGTCGCGGGCGTCGGCAAGGTCGGCCACCACCTCGTGGAGCACCTCCTGGAGGACGGCGCCGAGGTCGTGATCACCGATGTGCGCGAGGAGTCCGTGAACCGGATCACCCACAAGCACCCGTCGGTGACCGCGGTCGCCGACACCGACGCGCTGATCCGGTACGAGGGCCTCGACGTGTACGCCCCCTGCGCCCTTGGCGGCGCCCTGAACGACGAGTCCGTGCCGGTGCTCACCGCGACGGTGGTCTGCGGCGCGGCCAACAACCAGCTGGAGCACCCCGGTGTGGAGAAGGACCTCGCCGACCGCGGGATCCTCTACGCGCCCGACTACGTGGTGAACGCGGGCGGCGTGATCCAGGTCGCCGACGAGCTGCACGGCTTCGACTTCGACCGGTGCAAGGCGAAGGCGTCGAAGATCTTCGACACCACTCTTGCCATATTCGCTCGTGCGAAGGAAGACGGCATTCCGCCGGCCGCTGCGGCCGACAGGATCGCCGAGCAGCGGATGGCGGAGGCCCGCGTCCGCTGACCTTTCGGGTGCCGTGAGAGCGCCCCGCCGACGTGCGCGAGAGACAAGACTCACCCCCGTCGGCGGGTCGCCCGGCAAGAAGAGGTTAAAATCGCAGTTGACCAGCGAGGACAGGGCTCCTCGTGGGTTGTGCGCCGAGGCGCGTCCTGCGGGCGACGTACCGTATGGCCGCAGGAGCAGGTACCGTGGAAGCCCTACGGACCGGCCTCTCCACGGAGAGCCCGTTCCTGATCATGAACGCGTGTCAAGACTCTGGGGTCACCAAGCCCCATATCCGAGGGGGTCGAGCCATGGGGCGCGGCCGGGCAAAGGCCAAGCAGACGAAGGTCGCCCGCCAGCTGAAGTACAGCAGCGGCGGGACTGACCTCTCGCGTCTGGCCAATGAGCTGGGCGCTTCGACTTCGCAACAGCCGCCGAATGGCGAGCCGTTCGAAGACGACGACGAGGAAGACGACCCGTACGCCCAGTACGCGGATCTGTATAACGACGACGAGGACGAGGACTCTTCCGACGAGTCAGGTCCTTCGTCGCAGCGCCGCGGCGCTTGACCTCGTTGCATTCGCAGCACCTGAAGTATTCGCAGTTCTCGTAGCAACTGCACCTCACCCGGTCCGGGGTGGTCACCACACCGGACCGGGTTTTGTGCTGCCCTCGCGGACTTCTACTTCGCGTAGTCACCGATGAGCTCGGCGCCCGTGGTGTGCGCGCCGCGCTCGGTGATCTCACCGGCGATCCAGGCGTCCACACCGCGGTCCGCGAGGGTCGTGAGGGCCGCGTCGGCGGACTCCTCGGGGACGATCGCCATCATGCCGACGCCCATGTTCAGCGTCTTCTCCAGCTCCAGGCGCTCGACCTGACCGGCCTTGCCGACGAGGTCGAAGACCGCGCCGGGCGTCCAGGTCTCGCGGTCGACGATCGCGTGCAGACCGTCCGGGATGACCCGGCCCAGGTTCGCCGCGAGACCGCCGCCCGTGATGTGGCTGAAGGCGTGGACGTCCGTGGTGCGGGTGAGCGCCAGGCAGTCCAGGGAGTAGATCTTGGTGGGCTCCAGGAGCTCCTCGCCGAGCGTGCGGCCGAACTCCTCGACCTCGCGGTCCAGGGACCAGCCGGCGCGGTCGAAGACCACATGCCGGACGAGCGAGTACCCGTTCGAGTGAAGGCCGGACGAGGCCATGGCGATGACGGCGTCACCCTTACGGATGCGATCGGGGCCGAGCACGCGGTCCGCCTCGACCGCGCCCGTGCCGGCGCCCGCGACATCGAAGTCGTCGGGGCCGAGCAGGCCCGGGTGCTCGGCGGTCTCGCCGCCGATGAGGGCGCAGCCCGCGAGCACACAGCCCTCGGCGATGCCCTTCACGATGGCCGCGACACGCTCGGGGTGGACCTTGCCGACGCAGATGTAGTCGGTCATGAAGAGCGGCTCCGCGCCGCACACCACGATGTCGTCCATGACCATGGCGACGAGGTCGTGCCCGATGGTGTCGTACACGCCGAGCTGGCGGGCCAGGTCGACCTTCGTGCCGACGCCGTCGGTGGCGGAGGCGAGCAGGGGGCGCTCGAAGCGCTTGAGGGCGGAGGCGTCGAAGAGTCCGGCGAAGCCGCCGATGCCGCCGAGGACCTCGGGGCGCTTCGTCTTCTTCACCCACTCCTTCATCAGCTCGACTGCGCGGTCGCCCGCTTCGATGTCGACGCCTGCGGAGGCGTAGCTGGCACCAGTGCCCGCATGCGGAGCATGCTCAAAAGACTCAGCAGACATGGGGTGAGAGCTTTCGTGTCGTTACTACGGGTGGCTTACGGGCGACGGATCGCGTCGGCCGCTGCCGTGGACGCCGGACCGGCGGCCAGCTCCGTCTCCAGGAGCTGCTTGCCGAGCAGCTCGGGGTCGGGAAGGTCCATCGGGTACACGCCGTCGAAGCAGGCGCGGCACAGGTTCGGCTTGTCGATGGTCGTGGCCTCGATCATGCCGTCGATGGAGATGTACGAGAGCGAGTCGGCGCCCATGGACTTGGCGATCTCGTCGATCGTCATGCCGTTGGCGATGAGCTCGGCGCGGGTCGCGAAGTCGATGCCGAAGAAGCAGGGCCACTTCACAGGCGGCGAGGAGATCCGGATGTGGATCTCGGCGGCCCCGGCCTCGCGGAGCATCTTGACCAGGGCGCGCTGGGTGTTGCCGCGCACGATCGAGTCGTCGACGACGACCAGCCGCTTGCCCTTGATGACTTCCTTGAGGGGGTTCAGCTTGAGACGGATGCCGAGCTGGCGGATCGTCTGCGAGGGCTGGATGAAGGTCCGGCCCACGTAGGCGTTCTTCACCAGGCCGACGCCGAAGGGGATGCCGGAGGCTTCGGCGTAACCGACCGCGGCCGGCGTTCCGGACTCCGGGGTCGCTATGACGAGGTCGGCCTCGGCGGGAGCTTCCTCGGCGAGTTTCCGGCCCATCTCGACACGCGAGAGGTAGACGTTCCGGCCGGCGATGTCGGTGTCGGGGCGCGCCAGGTAGACGTACTCGAAGACACAGCCCTTGGGCTTCGCTTCCGCGAATCGGGACGTTCGCAGGCCGTTCTCGTCGATCGCGATGAACTCGCCGGGCTCGACCTCGCGGACGAAGCTGGCGCCGCAGATGTCGAGCGCCGCGGACTCCGACGCCACGACCCAGCCGCGCTCCAGGCGGCCGAGGACCAGCGGGCGGATGCCCTGCGGGTCACGGGCCGCGTACAGCGTGTGCTCGTTCATGAAGACGAGGGAGAAGGCGCCCTGCACGTCCGGGAGGACCTTGGTGGCGGCTTCCTCGATGGTCATCGGCTTGCCGTCGTCGTCCACCTGGCCCGCGAGGAGAGCCGTCACCAGGTCGGTGTCGTTGGTCGCCGCGACCTGGGTCGCGCGGCCGTTCTCCTTGGGCAGGGCGGCCACGAGCTCGGCGAGCTGGGCCGTGTTGACGAGGTTGCCGTTGTGCCCGAGCGCGATGGAGCCGTGCGCGGTGGCACGGAACGTCGGCTGGGCGTTCTCCCATACGGAGGCTCCAGTGGTCGAGTAGCGGGCGTGACCGACCGCGATATGACCCTGGAGCGAGCTGAGAGAGGTTTCGTCAAAGACCTGGGACACGAGCCCCATGTCCTTGAAGACAAGGATCTGGGAGCCGTTGCTGACCGCGATTCCCGCGGACTCCTGGCCTCGATGCTGGAGGGCGTACAGCCCGAAGTAAGTGAGCTTGGCGACCTCTTCACCCGGAGCCCAGACACCGAAGACGCCGCAAGCGTCCTGGGGGCCTTTCTCGCCGGGGAGCAGATCATGATTGAGTCGACCGTCACCACGTGGCACGACATCGAGTGTAGGCGAGATCGACCACTGGTCCGAATTGGGGATACAGGGCCTGTACGGAGCGTGATTGCGGCCCTGGTGCGCACGGGAAGTACGAAGCCCGTGTGAACAGATGAGCGGGAGCGTTGACGGGGTGGCCGGAGCCCGTGAAGCTCCTGGTCCATGCCCCTGCAGCCCCTCGGTGACCCGTCGGTCACCCTTGTGGAGCGCCGCCACGTCGACCTGGTCCGTGTCGCGAGCGCCATCTGTCGCAGCGCTGTCTGAACTCACCCTCCGTCTTCCGTGCCTGTTCAGGAGCGCAGCCATGCCCTCGTACGAAAAGTCCCCTCTGTCCCGACGTGCCTTCACCGGTGCCGTGGGCGCCGGTGCCGCCGCCGCGGTGGGGCTGCCCGCCGCCGCCGAAGCCCGGGAGCGGCCCTTCCGTGCGGCCCCGCGCCGGAGCGGCCGGCGGCCGAACATCCTGTTCATCCTGGGCGACGACCTGGGCTGGGCCGACCTCTCGTCCTACGGGTCGCCGCACATCAAGACCCCGAACCTGGACCGCCTGGCACGCCAGGGCGTGCGGTTCACCGATGCCTACGCCGGGTCCGCGACCTGCTCGCCGACCCGCTTCAGCCTCTACACCGGGCGCTTCCCCGGCCGTACGGAGGGCGGGCTCGCGGAGCCGATCGCGGACAAGTCCGTGGGCCTGGAGCCGACGCATCCCACGCTGGCGTCACTGTTGCGGGACGCCGGGTACGCGACCGCGCTCATCGGCAAGTGGCACGCGGGCTACCTGCCGGACTACTCGCCGACCAGGTCGGGCTGGGACGAGTTCTTCGGGAACTTCGGCGGGGCCCTGGAGTACTACTCGAAGCTGGGGCTCGGCGGTGAGTACGACCTCTACGAGGGCGACGCCGAGTACAAGGACCTGCGCTACTACACGCGCATCCTGACCGAGGGGCGAGCGAGTACGTGCTGCGGGACCACGGCGACAAGCCCTGGCTGCTCAACCTGAACTTCACCACCCCGCACTGGCCGTGGATCGCCGACGGCGACAAGGAGGAGAGCGCCGAGATCGTACGGAGGATCAAGGCGGGCGAGAAGGGCGCGCTCTGGCATCAGGACGGCGGGTCCGTGGAGAAGTACACGGAGATGGTGCAGGACCTGGACCGGTCGGTCGGTGAGGTCCTGAAGGCCCTGAAGAAGTCCGGCCAGGAGCGGGACACCCTGGTCTTCTTCGCCTCCGACAACGGCGGCGAGCGCTTCTCGTACAACTGGCCCCTGTCGGGCAACAAGGCCTCGCTCCAGGAGGGCGGCATCCGCGTGCCGACCATCGTGCGGTGGCCCGCGCGCCTCGACGGCGGGCAGGTCAGCCACGAGCCCGTCTTCACCCCGGACTGGACGGCCACGCTCCTGGAGGTCGGCGGGGCCAGGCCCAGCCCCGCGTACCCGCTGGACGGGACCAGCCTCGCGCCCTACCTCCTGAAGGGCGAGGAGCTCGCGGAGCGGGAGCTGTTCTGGCGCGTGCGCGGGGAGCGGGCCCTGCGGCGCGGGGACTGGAAGTACTACCGGGGCAAGGGCGGCAAGGACCAGCTCTTCGACCTCGCGTCGGATCAGCGCGAGCAGGCCGACCTGGCGGCGCGCGAGCCGCGGCTGCTTGCCGAGCTGAAGGCGGCCTGGGAGAAGACGGACAAGGGGCTGCTGCCGTACCCGGCGGCCTGAGACCGCGGCCCTGACCGCCGCCGCGTCGCCCTCACTTCTCCTTCGGGGCGGCCGCGTTCGCGCTGACGACCGTGCCGTCGGCGGCGGTGAGGGAGAGCCCGTCGTGCGTCAGCTTGTACGTCACCTTGCCGTCGAACAGCTTGAGGAGCTTCTTCTCGGTCTCCCCGGCGGCTCCCTGGCACATCATCCGGGTGGTGCGGGGAGCGCCGAGCGTGATCTGTCCGTCCTTCACCTCGGCCTTGGCGGTCACGCTGTTGCAGCCGAGGTTGCCGCGGACGGTGCCGTCCTTGCCGAAGGTCAGATGGGCCTTGCCGTCCACTTCCTTCGGCAGGGACGCCGAGACCTTGCCGTCGCCGATGCCGTTCACGTTCCACTTCGTGCCGGTGAGCGGGGCGTCCGCTTCCGGCTTCGAGGTGAGGGCCACGCGGTCCCCCTTGTCGGTGGTGAGCGTCAACTTGTCGCCGTCGACGGCGGCCTTCAGCTCCCCCTTGGCGAGGGCGGACTTGAAGGCGTTCTCGAAGTCCTGCTTCTCGCAGCCCCGCTTGGTGGAGAGGGCGTTGGCGAAGCCGACGGTGTCGCCGTCCGTCTTCACGTCCGCGGTGAAGCCGTTGCAGCCGTAGTTGCCCTCGGCCTTGCCCTTGTCGCCGATCTTGACGTACGCGTCGCCCGGGGCCTGCTGTTTCTTGCCGTTCACCGTGACGCTCTCCACGCTCCAGTGGACGCCGGAGAGCCTCGGCTGAGACCCGACGGACCCGCTGCCTGAGCTGGTCTCGGTGCCGCACGCGGTGAGCATGCCCGCGGCGGCCAAGGCCATGACGGTCGGAGTCAGTCGTTGCTTCTGCATGCCGCTGTGACGGGACAAGTGGGTGATCCGGTTCCCTTCTCGCCGTGAGGGGCGCCCGGCTAGCTCATGACCGGCAGCAGCCCCGCCAGATCGGCCCGCTCCCCGCTCGCCCCGACCTTCGCCGCGTCGAGGGCGGTCTTCCAGTCCGTACGCCCGGTCGCGAGGCGGATCCAGGTGAGCGGGTCGGTCTCCACGACGTTCGGCGGGGTTCCGCGGGTGTGCCGGGGCCCCTGGACGCACTGGACCACGGCGAACGGCGGGACCCTGACCTCGACGGCACCGCCGGGGGCCTTCACCGCGAGGGCGTCGGCGAGCAGCCGGGTGCAGGCCGCAAGGGCCTGGCGGTCGTACGGGACGTCCAGGCCCGGCACCGCGTCGTTCAGGTCGTCGGTGTGGACGACGAGTTCGACGGTACGGGTGACCAGGAAGTCGTCGAGGGTCATCGCGCCGAACCGCGTCGGCATGAGCCGGCCCGCCGTGACATCGGGCAGCGCTTCCTCGAAGTCGGCGAGGGTGCGCGCGTAGAGACCGGTCAGATCCTCCTGCGCGGCGAAGGCCCGCGCGGCCTCGTCGACCTGCGAGGCCGCCGACGCCGTCGCGAACGGCCAGTCCAGCAGGGCCACTTCGCGTGCCGGCGGCTCCGGCATGGCGAGGAAGCGGGTCGCGCCGCCGAGGGCCATCGTGAGGTGGGCGGCGAGCTCGCGGACGGTCCAGGCGCCGAGCCGGGTCGGCAGGGCGAGCTGCTCGGGCTCCAGGGTGCCGACCGCTTCCCGTACGTTCCCGAACTGGGCGAGGACGGCGGTGCGGATCTTGGCGGAGTCGTACGAACGCGTGCGCTTCTTGGCCGGTGGCATGGGGCGAGCCTAATTCTTCCCGGGGTAGCCCCGAAGACCCTTTTCCACCTGGCCGAAGACGCGCTCGGCGGACTCGGCGCAGTCCTTGGCGATCTCGTCGAGGGGGTCGCCGGCGAGGGTGCGCTCGTGGTTCTCGACGATGAGCGCGTTCCGGGCGCCGATCAACTGGGCGGCGGCGACCCGCGCGAGGAGCAGGTCGTCGGTCTCCTCGGCGAGGGCGTCCGCGAGGAGCTGGACGCTGCGCATGTGGAAGCTGACCATGCGCAGCGAGAGGGTCGGGGTCTCGCTGATGAGCTGGCGCACCTTGAGCGCGCGCGGGTCGCCGCTGAGGCCGATCGCCGGGTCGCGTCCCGCGATCTGCCCCAGGAACTGGCCGCGCATCGCGGCGACCGCGGACTCCCCGGGCTGCCGCTCGCGCACCGCGCGGGCCGGGTCGCCGACGTGCTCCTCCATGGGGCCGACGATTGCACCTTCCTTGGTACCGAAGTAGTTGAAGACGGTCATCTTGGACACGTCGGCAGCCTCGGCGATCTCCGCCACGGAGACATGGTCGAAGCCACGCTCGGAGCAGAGGTCCACGGCGGCCCGCCAGATCCGCGACGCGGTCTGCTTCTTCTTGCGCGCGCGCAGCCCCAGCTCCTCAGTCATGCAGGTCACGGTACCGGGGCGGCCTCCGCGCGGACCGCGAGCGTGACGAAGCCCCCGCCCGGATCAGCAGGCCCGGACGGGGGCTTCGACGGTGGATCGGGAGGCGGATCAGGCGAAGAGCCCCGGCAGGGTCCCCTCGTGCGCCTCGCGGATCTCGGCCAGCGGGAGCGTGAACTCGCCCTGGAGCTCCACCGCGTCGCCGTCGACCACACCGATGCGCGTCGCGGGCAGGCCCCGCGCCCCGCACATGTCGGTGAAGCGCAGCTCCTCGGAACGGGGGACGGACACGACCGCGCGCCCCGCCGACTCGCTGAACAGGAAGGTGAACGCGTCCAGGCCGTCCGGGACGACCAGGCGCGCGCCCTTCCCGCCACGGAGGCACGACTCGGCGAGGGCCTGCGCGAGGCCACCGTCGGAGAGGTCGTGCGCGGCGTCGATCATGCCGTCGCGCGAGCCCGAGATGAGGATCTCGGCGAGCAGCCGCTCGCGCTCCAGGTCGACCTTCGGGGGAAGCCCGCCGAGGTGGTCGTGGACGACCTGCGACCAGGCCGAACCGCCGAACTCCTCGGTGGTGTCACCGAGCAGGTAGAGCAGCTGGCCCTCTTCGGCGAACGCGATCGGCGTGCGCCGCGCGACGTCGTCGATCACGCCGAGCACCGAGACGACCGGGGTCGGGTGGATCGCCGCCTCGCCCGTCTGGTTGTAGAGCGAGACGTTGCCGCCGGTCACCGGGGTGCCCAGGATCTGGCAGGCGTCGGCGAGACCACGGGTGGTCTCGGCGAACTGCCACATCACGTCCGGGTCCTCGGGCGAACCGAAGTTGAGGCAGTCCGATACGGCGAGCGGCTTGGCGCCGGTCGCGGCGACGTTGCGGTACGCCTCAGACAGGGCCAACTGCGCGCCGGCGTACGGGTCGAGCTTGGAGTAGCGGCCGTTGCCGTCGTTGGCGAGGGCGACACCGAGGCCGGTCTCCTCGTCGATGCGGACCATGCCGGAGTCCTCGGGCTGCGCGAGCACCGTGTTGCCCTGCACGAAACGGTCGTACTGATCCGTCACCCACGCCTTGGATGCCTGGTTCGGCGACGCGACGACCGCGAGGACCTGCTCGCGCAGTTCCTTCGAACTCGCCGGACGCGCCAGCTTGTTGGCGTCGTCGGCCTGGAGGGCGTCCTGCCAGGACGGGCGGGCGTAGGGACGCTCGTAGACCGGTCCGTCGTGGGCGACGGTGCGCGGGTCGAGGTCGACGATCTTCTCGCCGTGCCAGAAGATCTCCAGGCGGTCGCCGTCCGTCACTTCACCGACGACGGTGGCGATGACGTCCCACTTCTCGCAGATCGCGAGGAAGCGCTCGACCTTCTCGGGCTCGACGACCGCGCACATGCGCTCCTGCGACTCACTCATGAGGATTTCCTCGGGAGTGAGCGTGGAGTCGCGCAGCGGTACGTCGTCCAGCTCGACGCGCATGCCGCCGGAGCCGTTGGACGCGAGCTCGGAGGTCGCGCAGGAGAGGCCTGCCGCGCCGAGGTCCTGGATGCCGACGACGAGCTTCTCGGCGAAGGCCTCCAGGGTGCACTCGATGAGGAGCTTCTCCTGGAAGGGGTCACCGACCTGTACGGCCGGACGCTTCGACGGCTTCGTGTCGTCGAAGGTCTCACTCGCCAGGATCGAGGCGCCGCCGATGCCGTCGCCGCCCGTGCGGGCCCCGTAGAGGATGACCTTGTTGCCGGGCCCTGAAGCCTTGGCGAGGTGGATGTCCTCGTGCCGCATGACGCCGATGGCACCGGCGTTGACCAGCGGGTTGCCCTGGTAGCAGGCGTCGAAGACGAGCTCGCCGCCGATGTTGGGCAGGCCCAGGCAGTTGCCGTAGCCGCCGATGCCCGCGACGACACCCGGAAGGACACGCTTCGTGTCGGGGTGGTCGGCGGCGCCCATCCGCAGCGGGTCCACGACCGCGACCGGGCGCGCGCCCATCGCGATGATGTCGCGGACGATGCCGCCGACACCGGTGGCCGCGCCCTGGTAGGGCTCGACGTACGAGGGGTGGTTGTGCGACTCGACCTTGAAGGTGACCGCGTAGCCGTTGCCGACGTCAACGACTCCGGCGTTCTCGCCGATCCCGACGAGCATCGCGTCGTTGTCCGGGGCCTTCTCGCCGAACTGGCGCAGGTGTACCTTGCTGCTCTTGTACGAGCAGTGCTCGGACCACATGACGGAGTACATGGCGAGCTCGGCGCCGGTGGGGCGGCGGCCCAGGATCTCGCGTACGCGCGCGTACTCGTCTTCCTTCAGACCCAGTTCGGCCCAGGGCAGCTTGACGTCGGGAGTCTCGGCTGCGTGCTTGACGGTGTCCAGAGTCATGCGTTGACCAGCTTCTTCAGGATCGAGGTGAAGAATCCGAGGCCGTCGGTGCGGCCGGTCCCGACCAGCGGCTCCACGGCGTGCTCGGGGTGCGGCATGAGGCCGACGACATTGCCCGCCTCGTTCGTGATGCCGGCGATGTCACGGAGCGAGCCGTTCGGGTTGCCGTCCAGATAGCGGAAGGCGACGCGGCCCTCGGCCTCCAGCATGTCCAGGGTCCGCTCGTCGGCCGTGTACTGGCCGTCGATGTTCTTCAGCGGAATGTGGATCTCCTGGCCGGCCGTGTAGTCGGCGGTCCACGCGGTCCGGTCCGTCTCCACGCGCAGCTTCTGCTCGCGGCAGATGAAGTGCAGGTGGTTGTTCCGCAGCATCGCGCCCGGCAGCAGGTGCGACTCGGTGAGCACCTGGAAGCCGTTGCAGATACCGAGAACCGGCATCCCCGCCTTCGCCTGCTCGATGACCGACTCCATGACGGGCGAAAACCGTGAAATGGCCCCGGCCCGGAGATAGTCGCCGTACGAGAATCCGCCGGGCAGCACCACGGCGTCGACCTGCTTCAGGTCCTTGTCCCGGTGCCAGAGCGGCACTGCTTCGGCGCCGGCGACGCGGACGGCGCGCTGGGTGTCGCGGTCGTCGAGCGTTCCGGGGAAAGTGACGACTCCGATTCGAGCAGTCACTTCTCTTCCTCCACCTTTACGAAGAAGTCTTCGATCACGGTGTTGGCGAGGAAGGTTTCCGCCATCTCGTGGATACGGGCGAGGGCTGCGTCATCGACGGGCCCGTCCACCTCGAGTTCGAAGCGCTTTCCCTGACGTACGTCGGCGATCCCCTTGAATCCGAGGCGCGGCAGTGCACGCTGCACCGCCTGGCCCTGGGGGTCGAGGATCTCCGGCTTGAGCATGACGTCGACTACGACGCGTGCCACTGGCACTCCCGGTGTGTGGTGCTGGCTGAGCGGTCCCTTCAGACTACCCGCACAAAAATTCTACTCGCGTAGATTCGTAGAAACCTACGTGAGGACGGTCACGTTCCTGCTCATACTCACGTATCGAACGGGGCACCTTCGCGAAAAATCCTGGAAAAGATCACGCATCGCCATTGCACCCGGACACGCGGGCGGATTTAGTCGGGCTTCACAATGCAATGCCGCGCACTGTACAAAGGAAAAGGCATTGGCCGATCCTTTGCACATAACAGTGCCCCATAACAGCCGGACAGCCGGCATCGCCGCACGTCAACGTCGGTGGAGCCGCACGAAGGGACCGATATTCGTGGCGCAGCGTGTCGTAGTCACTCTCTTTGACGACATCGACGGCGGGGAAGCGGCGGAGACGATCGCCTTCGGTCTTGACGGCAAGTCGTACGAGATCGACCTCAATCAAACCAATGCCAAGAAACTGCGCAAGGTACTTGCCCCGTACCTGGACGCGGCCCGCAAGCAGTCGAAGTCCGGCAAGGCCTACCGGCACACCACGGTGGCGGCGAACCCCGCGGCCGTCCGCGCCTGGGCCCGCTCGCACCAGATGGACGTCCCGCCGCGCGGCCGCATCCCGAAGAAGGTCTACGAGGCCTTCGAGGCGGCCAACTGACGCTCCGGCCCACCCCGGCCGACCTCGGCCGACGGCCTGCCAGGAGGGCCCCTCGGCAACCGACTTGACCTGCACCCCCGACGGTCGGCTAAAGTCTGGAGCACGCCGAGGGGCAAGGCCGAAAGGCCCGAACCTCACGGAGTCTTGCGGGTGTAGTTCAGTAGTAGAACATCCCCCTTCCAGGGGGAAGGCGCAGTGTGCAATTCCTGTCACCCGCTCTGCATCGCTCACCGAGCACTCTTTCGAGTGCGGTAGGCTGGTGCTCGCGCCGATCAGTGAGAGCTGGTCGGAGGCAATGCGAACGTAGCTCAGTTGGTAGAGCGCAACCTTGCCAAGGTTGAGGTCGCGAGTTCGAACCTCGTCGTTCGCTCCAGAGAAGAAGGCCCCGGTCATCGCGACCGGGGCCTTCTTCGTGTGCGTCCCCGGCGCTCCCGGCCCCGCTTCTGACATTTGTCATGCGAGCCGGTGACAGCGCGCACTGCTCCGGAGCCCGCGGCCGGGGGACGCTCTATCCATGACTGACCAAGTGATCGACGTGACCGATCTGCGGCGCGTGTACGGGGGCGGTTTCGAGGCGGTCCGGGGAGTGTCGTTCTCCGTGGGCCGCGGCGAGCTCTTCGCGCTGCTCGGGACCAACGGCGCGGGCAAGACCTCCACCGTCGAACTCCTCGAGGGGCTCGCCCCGCCCGCCGGGGGGCGGGTGCGGGTGCTCGGGCACGATCCGTACGCCGAGCGGGGCGCCGTGCGCCACCGGATCGGGGTGATGCTCCAGGAAGGCGGCTTCCCCTCCGAGCTGACGGTCGCGGAGACCGTGCGGATGTGGGCGGCGTGCACCAGCGGCGCGCGCCCCACCGCGGAAGCCCTCGACATGGTGGGCCTCGGCAAGCGGGCCGGCGTACGCGTGAAGATGCTCTCCGGCGGCGAGAAGCGGCGGCTCGACCTGGCGACCGCTCTCATCGGGCGGCCCGAGGTGCTCTTCCTCGACGAACCCACCACCGGGCTCGACGCCGAAGGCCGCCGCGAGACCTGGGAGTTGGTGCGCGCCCTGCGTGACGGCGGCACGACCGTGCTGCTCACCACGCACTACCTCGAAGAGGCCGAGAACCTCGCCGAACGCCTCGCGATCCTGCACGAGGGGCGGATCGCCGCCGCCGGCCGGGTCGCCGACGTGGTGGCCGCGCAGCCCTCGCACGTCTCCTTCGAACTGCCCGCTGGGTACTTCGTCGGGGATCTGCCGCCGCTCGGCGAGCTCGGGGTGAGCGAGCACGAGATCGTCGGCGGGCGGGTCAGGCTGCGTACGCACGAGTTGCAGCGGGCGGCCACGGGGCTGCTGCTGTGGGCGCGGGACGCGAACGTCGAGCTCGGCAGGCTCGACGTGCGGGCCGCGTCGCTGGAGGAGGCGTTCCTGCGCATCGCGCGGGATGCCGAGAGCGCGGCCGGTGTCGCGGAGAAGGAGAAGGTGGCATGAGCGCGCTGACGACGACCCCGCAGGCGGTGACGACGCCCGCCCAGCGGATGGCCGCCCTCGCCCGAGCCGAACTGACGCTGCTCGGACGCAGCAAGGGGACCTTGGTCGCGGCGCTGTTCGTGCCGCTCGTGATGCCGTTCAGCCTGAGCCAGGTCGCGGACGGCATGGACCTCAAGGGCACCGGGCTCTCGGTCGGGTCCGTGGTGGTGCCCGGCGCCATCGGCTTCTCCCTGCTCTTCGCCGTCTACTCCACGCTGACCGCCGTCTACGCCGCGCGGCGCGAGGAACTGGTGCTCAAGCGGCTGCGCACCGGTGAGCTGCGGGACCCGGAGATACTCGCCGGGGCCGCGCTGCCCTCGGTCGCCATCGGCTTGATCCAGATCGTGGTCCTCGCGATCGGCTGCGTCATCCTGCTCGACGCGGGGGCGCCGAGCGCGCCGCACCTCGCCGTCATCGGCGTACTGCTCGGCCTGGTGATGTTCAGCGCCCTCGGCGCGGTGACCGCCAGCCTCAGCAGGTCCGTGGAGTCCGCGCAGGTCATGGCCATGCCTCTGGCCTTCGGCTCGATGTTCGGGTCCGGCCTCTTCATCCCCTTCGAGGTCATGCCCGACAAGCTGGCCGCGGTCTGCGAGCTGCTCCCGCTCTCCCCGGTGATCGAGCTGGTGCGCGGCGGCTGGACGGGGAATCTCGGGGCGGCGGACGCCCTCGGCGCCACCGCCACCGCTGTGGCCTGGACCGTGGTCTCGGTGTTTGCTGTACGACGGTGGTTCCGCTGGGAACCCCGACGCTGAGGAAGGGATCAAGACGTGGTCGGCCGAATCAGGGGGCTGAAGCGCGGCTGGCATGAGCGGAGCAAGATCGAGAAGGTCGAGTTCCAGAGCATGGCCATGTGGCATGCCATGCCGTGGCTCTTCTTCTTCAGCTGGGGCTCGGTGCCGCTGGGCGCGGCCCTGCGGCACGAGACCCTCCCGCTGGTCCTCGGCTGCACACTGACCGGGGTGGCCGTCCTGCAGTGCGTCCACGTCAACCGCACGCTGCGCCGTTCCCTCGATCACTTCTTGCAGCGCGCGGAGCCACCGCGCCGCGACCTCGCCGTGGCGCTGGTGCTCCTGATCGTGGCGCTGGGTTTCGTGCTCGCCCTGCAGGCTGTGGACGGGGTCAAGGTCGACGTGCTCATCCTCGCCACGATGTTCGTGGTGATGCCCTACGGCCAGTCGCTGGCCTTCTCCGTACCGATACGCACCTTCTTCATCCGATTCGCCGTGATCGACACCGGCATAGTGGCCGGGTTCGCCGCGGTCGGCGTCCGTGACGGGCGGCTCGTGGGCACGGCTCTGGTGATCGCCTTCGGCACGCTGGTCTCCCTGCTCTCCTCGCGCTGCGGCGCCTGGACGCTCGCCGTGATGTGGGAGGCCGACCGGGCCCGCGAGGTCGAGGCACGGCTCGCGGTGGCCGAGGAGCGGCTGCGGTTCGGGCGCGATCTGCACGACGTGATGGGGCGCAACCTCGCGGTCATCGCCCTCAAGAGCGAGCTTGCCGTCCAACTGGCCAAGCGGGGGCGCCCCGAGGCCGTCGACCAGATGGTCGAGGTGCAGCGGATAGCACAGGAATCCCAGCGAGAGGTACGGGAAGTGGTACGGGGCTACCGGGAGGCCGACCTCGCCGTCGAACTCGCCGGTGCGCAAGGGGTACTTGAGGCGGCCGGGATCGACTGCCGGGTGAGCGGGTCGTCCGCCGGGCTGCCGGTGTCCGTGCAGTCGGCGCTGGGATGGGTCGTGCGCGAGGCGACCACGAATGTGCTGCGGCACGGGGACGCGCAGCGGTGCGACATCACCCTGACGATCACCGAGGAACGTACGTCGCTGGTCGTCGAGAACGACGGGGTGCCCGAGGCCGCGTCCGAAGGCCGGAAGGGCTCCGGCCTCGCCGGGCTCCGGGAGCGGCTGGCCGCGGTGGGCGGGACGCTGGACTTCGCCGCCGGCGACGGGCGCTTCCGCCTCGCCGCACAGGTGCCGCTGGACCGCCCCCGGCAGGACGCTCCCCGGCGGGTCGGCCGACAGGAGATCGAAAGGGTCGCGCCATGAGCCTGCGCGTGCTGCTCGCCGATGACGAGCACCTCATCCGCGGTGCCCTCGCCGCGCTCCTCGCCCTCGAGGACGATCTCGTCGTGGTCGCCGAGGCCGCGTCGGGGCCCGAGGCGCTCGCCATGGCCCTCGCCCACCGGCCCGATGTGGCCGTGCTCGACCTGGAGATGCCGGGGGCCGACGGTGTGAGGGTGGCCACATCGCTGCGGGACGAACTGCCGCACTGCCGCACCATGATCGTGACGAGCCATGGCAGACCGGGGCATCTCAAACGGGCGCTCGCGGTGGGCGTACGGGGCTTCGTGCCGAAGACGGTCAGCGCGCAGCGCCTCGCGGAGATCATCCGCACCGTTCATGCCGGTAATCGCTATGTGGACCCGGAGTTGGCGGCCGACGCGATCTCCGCCGGGGACTCCCCGCTGACCGTCCGCGAGGCCGAGGTGCTCGAACTCGCCGCCGACGGGGCGCCCGTCGCGGAGATCGCCGAGCGGGCCGCGCTGTCGCAGGGAACGGTCCGCAACTACCTGTCCTCCGCCGCCACCAAGATCGGCGCCGAGAACCGTCATGCCGCGGTGCGTCTCGCACGCGAGCGAGGTTGGGTATAGTTGGCATCGCGCTTCGGCGCAGCGCGGACGTAGCTCAGTTGGTAGAGCGCAACCTTGCCAAGGTTGAGGTCGCCAGTTCGAACCTGGTCGTCCGCTCCACAGAGAAGAAACCCCCGGTGCCTCTCGGCACCGGGGGTTTCTTCGTGTCCTGCGTGTTCCGCGGGGTGCGGCTACCAGGACATGCCCGTCAGGCGCTCGTACGCCTCGATGTACTTGGCGCGCGTGGCGTCCACCACGTCCTGCGGGAGCGGGGGCGGCGGCTGCTCGCTCTTGCGGTCCCAGCCGGAGGCCGGCGAGGTCAGCCAGTCGCGGACGAACTGCTTGTCGAACGACGGCTGCGCGCGGCCCGGCTGCCAGCTGTCCGCGGGCCAGAAGCGGGACGAGTCCGGGGTGAGGACCTCGTCCGCGATGACCAGCGTCTCGCCCTCGAAGCCGAACTCGAACTTCGTGTCGGCGAGGATCACACCGCGGTCGCGGGCGATGTCACGGGCCCTGCCGTACACCGCGAGGGTCGCCTGGCGGAGCTGGGCCGCCGTCTCGGCGCCCACCTGGCGGGCCACTTCCTCGTAGCTCACGTTCTCGTCGTGCTCGCCGACCGCCGCCTTCGTGGCGGGCGTGAAGATCGGTGCGGGCAGCTCCGAGCCGTCGCTCAGGCCGTCGGGCAGCGCGAGGCCGCAGACGGTGCGCGAGTCGTTGTACTCGACCAGGCCCGAGCCCGTGAGGTAGCCGCGGGCGACGCACTCGACCGGGACCATCGCCAGGGACTTGCAGACCGTGGTGCGGCCCTCCCACTCGGCGGGGGCGCCGGGCGGGACGTCGGTGGAGATGACGTGGTTCGGCACGAGGTCGGCGAGCTGGTCGAACCACCACAGGGAGAGCTGCGTGAGGACCCTGCCCTTGTCAGGGATCTCCGTGGGCAGCACCCAGTCGTAGGCGGACATGCGGTCGCTCGCGACCATCACGAGGTCGCCCGCCTCGTTCCGGTACAGGTCGCGCACCTTTCCGGTGTGCACATGCACCAGGCCCGGCACCTGAAGCGGCTCGGGCTTTTCTACGAATCCGGACACGGTTCCTCCCCGTGGTTCTGACTGAATGCTGCTGATTCTCCCGCATGGGGAGAGGGCTCGCGGCCAGGGGGATGCCGGCGAGCGTCAGTCCCGTTTGCAGATGCGGTCCAGGAGGTTGGCGGTGGCGCGCTGGACACGCGTGTCCACATGGCCGGGACGGTCGAGCGCCGGGGACCAGGCGAAGGTGCCCGAGGCGAAGACCAGGGCGCCGGAAGGGGCGCGGTAGAGGGACGACTCCTGGTGGCGCATAGCGCCCTCGGAGTCCTCGTACGGCGAGTGGGCGAGAAGGATGCGGCCCTGGTGCTCCGGCAGCGCGGTGCGCGGGAAATAGCGGTCGGCCTCGCCCGCGACCAGGCCCTCGATCTCGTCGCCCTCGTGCGCGCCCGTCGCCTCCCACAGCCAGTGGTCGGCGTTGCGCACGACGAGGGGGGCGGGTTCGGGGACCCGGCCCGCGTACTGGATGCCGAGGAGCTGCTGTTCGGCCCCCTTGCCGCCGTCCCGCTCCCGCCAGAGGGCCGGCCTGCCGGGGCCGTGGCGCTTGCGGCAGGTCAGCAGGCGGTCCTCCACGCCGGACGGGGAAGGGCCCAACTCCACCTGCCAGTACATGGTGTTGGCGGAGAGGAAGACGAGGGACGTGCCGTGCTCGCGGGCCTGTTCCGTGGCGCGGCGCATGTTCGCCGACCAGTACTCGTCGTGGCCCGGGAAGACCAGGCCCCGGTACCGGGTCGGGTCGATGCGGCCCGCGTGCAGGTCGCGGGTGTCGGCGTACGCGAGGTCGTAGCCGTACCGCTCGGCCCAGCGGATGAAGTCGTAGGCGTGGCCCACGTGCAGGGGCAGGCCCGCGCCCGCGTACGGACGGTCGAAGGAGACCGTGTGCGCCGCCTCGCTCTCGCCGAGCAGGCGCCCCTTCTCGTCCCACGCGTGATAGAGGCTCGCGCCCGTGCGGCCGTCCTCGGGATAGAGGTTGTACGCCTGCCAGGTGATGTCCGGCAGGAGCAGGAGCAGATCGGCGCGGTGGTCGTCACGGACCGTGAACGGGACGTGCGAGCGGTAGCCGCCGACCGTGGTGAGGACCGCCACATACGCGCCGACGCTCCAGTAACTCGGGATCTGCAGACGCCAGGAGAGCCACCAGTGGTGACAGGAGACCGTGCGGTCGGCGGCGAGCGGGGGCGGCTGGACGATGCCGGAGAGGCGCGGACTCGTGGTGATCTTGCTGGCGCCGTCGCCGCCGTAGTGCCCGATGCGGTAGATGTCGACGCTGAACTGCTGGGGCGGGTCCACCGTGACGTGGAAGTCGATCGCCTCGCCGGGGGCGGCGGCGCCGGTGGAGGCGAAGCCCTTGATCTGGCCGTGCACGTCGTCGGCGGTGCGGGGGCCGTTCGTACGGGTGCGGGTGCGGGGTGCGGGGATGTTCTGCGCGCCGGGGGCCGGGGCGTGGTCGACGTACCAGGGGACGACCTGGCCCGTGTCGTCGAAGTAGTGCTCGGCGCCTCGGAGCCAGGGCAGGGGCCCTTGGCCGAAGGGGTCGGTCACGGCGTGCGCCAGTGCGCCCGATTCCCACCTGCGGATCTGCTCCGACCCCATGCGTGTGCCCCTCCCTCGCTGCTCCCCCGAGATTGCTCCGCGGTGCGGTGCGGTGCCGTGTGCGGCCCCTGCGTGGTGCCGCCGTTCGCCTGCTGCTTGCCTGCCGCTTGTCTGACGGTTCGTATGCCATACCAGCGGGCCGATCCCAGCACATCACATAACGCACGCACTCCGTCACCGTTCGTCGCGAATCGACGAGAACGGAAGGGAGCGTTCCGGGGAGTGGGGAGGGGGTGGGCGCGGGGTGGGGGGTGCGAGGGGGGTGCGAGGGGGGTGGGCGCGGGGTGGGGGTGTGGGCGGGTTGGTGGGGGTGGGGGTGCGTGACTTGGGGGGCGGGCTGGTCGGGGCTGGGGGGCCGGAGGTGGGTGTGTGTGACTCCTGGGGTAGGCCGGGGCGGGGCGGGGGCGACCGTTCGTGCGCGTGTGGCCTCCCGGGTAGGCCGCTCCGGGGCGGGGGGCGACCGTTTGTGGGCGCGTGTGGCCTCCCGGGGCCAGGCCGGTCCGGGGCGGAAGGACGACCGTTCGTGGGTCCGTGTGACATCCCGGGGCAGGCCGCGCCGGGGGGCGCGCATGGCACGTGGGGCGGGCCGGTAGGCACCGGGGAGGCCGGTCGGGGCTGGGGACGGGCCGGTCGGCACCGAGCACAGGTCGGGCCGCTCCCCGAGGCAGGCCCGGTGGGGTGGGTCAGACCAGGCGGACTGGCTTTTCCGGGCGGACGCCCAGGCGGGCCAGCCAGCCGCGCAAGGGGATGGGGTCGCCGTCCTCCACGAGGCTCAGGACGACCGGCGTGAGATCCGCCGCGCGCTCCCCGTCGACCAGGAGGGAGGGGCCGTCCAGCCAGTCGAGACCGGGGGCGGCGCCCGCCGTGTCCACGGCCGCGCAGCAGACCAGCGCCGTGACGTGATCAGCCAGCAACTCCCGTCCCGTACGCGGCGGCTGGAGCGGGAACAGCGGCAGCGTTCCGTCGTCCCAGAGCGCGTCGTCCGGGCCCTGTCCCGTGGGCGCGGGGCGAGCCGGGGCGGCGGCTTCCTCGCGGGCGATCTCCGCGGTGAGGCCCGCGGCCAGGAGACCGCCGGGGCCGTCGGTGGACTCCTCGCCGTCCTCGGACTCCTCGGCGAACAGGGGCCGCTCTTCGCCGGCCGCGGTTGTTTCAGGCGCGGCCTCCGTGGCCTCCGTGGCCTCCGCCGTCAGGTGGTCCAGTACGCGGCCCAGTGTCGGGCCCTTGGCGTCGGCTGTCGCCGGGTCGGCGCAGTGGCTGACGCCCAGGGAGTCCAGTACGCGGTGCAGGCGCGCGGCGTCCATGCGCCACTTGCGGTCGACGACCTCGTCCGGATACTCCTGCCACGCCACCGGCGCCCAGTCCGGGCCCTGCTCGGCGGGGCCGCCGTGGAAGAGGCGGGCGGCCAGCAGCGACGCCGCCTCGTCCACCGAGCCGGGCTCCTCCAGAAGGTCACAGGCGGGGCGCTCACCCAGGCGGGACGTGAAGCCCTCCGCAAGCCGGTCCCTGCGGGAGAGCTCGGTGAGGGCGGAGACGACGCCCGCGTCCAGGCGTGAGGGCCAGCGGCCCATCCGCCACGCGGGCAGCGCGACCTTGGTCAGGAGCCGGTCCCACCCGGCGTACGCCAGGCCCACCTGCTCCTGGGCGACGATCCGCACCCCGTAGTCCACGGCCTGGGCGCGCTCTGCGGCGGCCGCCGCGACCCCGCGCTCCATCTCGCCCGCATGCCCCCGGACGCTGCGCAGGAGCAGCCGCGTCACCCAGCCGGCACCGCCGAGCACCGTACGCACGAGCGGTCCGCGTCCTGGCGCGGAAGTGACCGCGACCGCGGCGTCGAGGCCGCGGATGAAGCGCCGGGCCGCGGCTATGTCGGGGTGCGCCGAGGGTCCCGTGCCGGCCACGACCGGGGCGAGCACCGCGCGCAGCTCGCCGACCCGCATCCACCACAGGAACGGGGAGCCGATGACGAGCACCGGAGCGACGGGGGCCGGACGGCGCGGGGCGGGGCGGCCGTCCCGTACGCCATTGCCCTCTTCCTTCGGGGGCTGTGGGGCGGCACCCTCCGCGGGCGGGCCGTGCGCGGGATGCGTGCGGTCCTCGAGCCAGCTGTCGCAGTCCGGGGTGAGCGCTATCGCCGAGGGGGCCGGCACGTCGAGGCGGTCGGCGAGGTCCCGCACCAGGCGGTACAGATCGGGGGCCGAGCCCTCGGTGATCGGGACGGTCGGGCTGACGGCGGGCCTGGACCGCGCGACCACCAGGGCGATGCCCGCGGCCGCGATCAGGACGAGCACGGCGACGGCCGTCACGACGCCGCGCGCGACGTCCCAACTCCCGCCGGTCATATGGCCCGTGACGCCGCCCGCGACGAGCACGACGGCGACGGCGGCGGGCAGCAGCGCGACGGCCAGCGCCCTGCTGCGGATGCGCAGCACGGCGAGCGCCTGGGACCGCGCGGACTGCACGCCCACCTCCACACCCGTACCTGACACGACCGATGTCACCCCCTGCTGCCTGCGCCGCCTGTCTCCCGGCCGGGGGCCGGGACGACGGGCGGACGGCAGCCGCCGATGGATTTGCTCACTCCCCCACTGTGGCACCCGCCACTGACATCGCAATGCCGGTGGTCTGTTTGGCTCTGGGCACCTGAACCGCTTGCGCCGCACCCTAGTTGGGGTGCCGGGCATCGTCAGCCGGATGGGCCAGCGGTCACTCGATGGAATGGCTTTGGGTAAAGGTGGATGACGGTCAGGCCCCGGATCCAGTGTCAGATCCGGGGCCTGTGAGCCGTGCGCGGGAGGCGCGCGAGTGACGTTCGTTACGCCTGCGCCGCCTCCGAGGCCGCCTTCGCCGACGCGTCGGATGCCGCGTCCGAGGCAGCCTTCGCCGCGATGTCCGTACGGTGCTGGGAGCCGTCGAGGCGGATGCGGGACAACGCCTTGTACGCGCGCTCGCGGGCCGCGTGCAGATCCGCTCCGGTGGCCGTCACGGAGAGCACTCGGCCGCCCGCGCTGACCACCGCGTCGCCGTCGCGCCTCGTCCCCGCGTGCAGGACGTACGCGTCCGGGGCATCCTGTGCCGCGACATCCCCGAGGCCCTCGATGGGGTCACCGGTGCGCGGGGTCTCCGGGTAGTTGTGCGAGGCGATGACCACGGTCACCGCGGCGTCGTCGCTCCAGCGCAGCGGGGGCAGGTCCACGAGGGTGCCGTTCGCGGCGGCGAGAAGGACTCCGGCGAGCGGGGTCTTCAGGCGGGCGAGGACGACCTGCGTCTCGGGGTCGCCGAAGCGGGCGTTGAACTCGATGACGCGTACGCCGCGGCTGGTGATCGCCAGACCCGCGTACAGGAGCCCCGCGAACGGGGTGCCACGGCGGCGCAGCTCGTCGACGGTCGGCTGGAGCACGCTCTGCATGACCTCGTCGACCAGCTTCGGGTCCGCCCACGGGAGGGGCGAGTAGGCGCCCATGCCGCCGGTGTTCGGCCCTTCGTCCCCGTCGAGCGCGCGCTTGAAGTCCTGCGCGGGCTGCAGCGGTACGACGGTGATGCCGTCCGTGACGGCGAAGAGGGAGACCTCGGGCCCGTCGAGGAACTCCTCGATGACGACGCGGTCGCAGGCCAGGGCGTGCGCGCGGGCCGCCTCGATGTCGTCGGTGACGACGACGCCCTTGCCGGCGGCGAGACCGTCGTCCTTGACGACGTACGGCGCCCCGAAGGCGTCGAGCGCCTCGTCGATCTCCTCCGGCGTCGTGCAGACGTAGGAGCGCGCGGTGGGCACCTGGGCGCCCGCCATCACGTCCTTGGCGAAGGCCTTGGAGCCCTCCAGCTGGGCGGCCTCCTCGGAGGGGCCGAAGCAGGGGATCCCGGCGTCGCGCACGGCGTCGGCGACTCCGGCGACCAGGGGCGCCTCCGGGCCCACGATCACCAGATCGGCACCGAGCCGGGTGGCGAGGGCGGCCACCGCGCTGCCGTCGAGGGCGTCGACCGGGTGCAGCTCGGCCACGTCCGCGATGCCGGCGTTGCCGGGGGCGCAGTACAGGGCGGAGACGTCGGGGTCGAGGGACAGAGAGCGGCACAGGGCGTGTTCGCGGGCACCACTGCCGATGACGAGGACCTTCACGGGCGCCAGCCTAGCTTGGCGCGGCCCGTGCCTTCGTACGGCCGCCCCAGTCCTGGGGGCCACCTCATTCGTACGTTCCTCCAGAGAGGCGGCGTGGTCCCGGGCCCCCGGGGGCGGTGGCTCAGGGTTCGTTGTTGTATTCCTCGACGATCGTCGCGCCCAGCTCGCGGACGATCAGGTCGTGGCCGGAGAGGGCCGACTCGACCAGGTCGGGGTCGTCGTCCGCCCAGGTGTCGTCTTCCGGCGAGACGTGGTCCACGACGCGTCGCTCCGGGGCCGGAGCGGGAGCCGGGGCAGGCGCGGGAGCAGCCGGTGCCGGGCCGGCGGCGGGCTGCGCGGGCGGCGGCGACTGCCGCTGCTGGTACTGCTGCTGCGGAGGGGCCGACGGTGCACCGCCCCCGTAGCTCCCCGCCGGGGGCGCGCTTCCGCCGAAGTTGCCCGCGGCGGGCGGCGGCGCCGAGCCCCCCGAGGGGTCGACGATCGCCTCGACCTTCCACTGCACCCCGAACTGCTCGGACAGCGCCTGCCGCAATACGTCCTCGCTGCCGCTGCTGGCGAAGTTGTCCCGCGCCCCCGCGTTCACGAAGCCGATCTGCAGTGTCGTCCCGTCGAAGCCCGCCACCTGGGCGTTCTGGCTCAGCAGGATCCAGGTGAAGCGGCGGCGCCCCTTCACCGCCTCAAGGATGTTCGGCCACAGGGTCCGCGGGTCGGGCCCGCCCACCGGAGCGGAGGCCGCGACCGGAGCCGCGGGGGCCGGAGCGGGGGTCGCGGCCGGAGCGGGGGCCGCCGCCGGAGCGCTGCTGCCCGCGGGCGCGGCCGTGGGCCAGCCGCCCGGCCGGGGCGCCGCCTCCGGAGCAGGAGCAGACGGACCAGAAGCAGACGGAGCGGAAGCCGCGGGAGCGGACTTCGCCGGGCCACTGCCGGGCGCCGAAGCCGTGGGCCATCCACCGGGGCGCCGCTCGCCGGACGGCGGGGCGGCGACCGACTCCGGAGCAGCCACCGGAGGACTCGCCTGAACCGGAGCCGCCGGCTCGGGGGCGGGAGGAGCAACGGGAGAGGCAGCGGGGGCATGCGCCGGCGGCGTAGAAGCAGGAGCAGGAGCAGCAGCAGAGGCAGAAACAGGAGCCGCCTGCCCCCCGCCCCGCACCGCGGCCCGTGCCGCCGCGACCCCGCCCCCCGGCGGAACCTGCGGCGCGGCAGGACCCGGCTGCATGGCCGCCCCCTGCTGCACGGCCGCATGGGCCTCGGGCCCCGGCGCGTACCCCATGGCCGGTCCGGGCCCCCCGCCCTGCGCCCCCGCCATGAAGTTGCCGCCACGCTCCAGCCGGTCGAGGCGGGCCATGAGCGAGCGCTCGTCGTCGTACGCCGCCGGAAGCAGCACGCGGGCGCAGATCAGCTCCAGCTGCAGGCGGGGCGATGTGGCTCCCCGCATCTCCGTGAGGCCTTCGTTCACGAGGTCGGCCGCACGGCTGAGCTCCGCGCCGCCGAAGACGCTCGCCTGCGCCTGCATCCGCTCCACGACGTCCGACGGGGCGTCGATGAGCCCCTTCTCCGCCGCGTCCGGAACCGCGGCGAGGATCACCAGGTCCCGCAGCCGCTCCAGGAGGTCGGCGACGAAGCGCCGCGGGTCGTTGCCGCCCTCGATGACCTGATCGACGATCTCGAAGGCGGCGGCGCCGTCCCCCGAGGCGAAGGCCTCCACCACGGAGTCGAGCAACGTCCCGTCCGTATAACCGAGAAGGGACGTAGCCATGGCATACGTCACACCGTCATCGGCCGCGGACGCGAGGAGCTGGTCCATGACGGACATCGAGTCACGCACGGACCCGGCACCGGCCCGCACGACCAGCGGGAACACGCCCTCCTCGACGGCCATCTGCTCCCGGCCGCACACCTCGGCCAAGTACTCACGGAGGGTCCCGGGCGGCACGAGCCTGAACGGATAGTGATGCGTACGCGAGCGGATCGTCCCGATGACCTTCTCGGGCTCCGTCGTCGCGAAGATGAACTTGAGGTGCTCCGGCGGCTCCTCGACCACCTTCAGCAGGGCGTTGAAGCCCGCCGAGGTGACCATGTGCGCCTCGTCGATGATGTAGATCTTGTACCGGCTGCTCGCCGGGCCGAAGAAGGCCTTCTCGCGCAGGTCACGGGCGTCGTCCACGCCTCCGTGCGAGGCGGCGTCGATCTCGATGACATCGATCGATCCCGGGCCGTTCCTCGCCAGGTCGCGGCAGGACTGGCACTCGCCGCAGGGCGTCGGGGTGGGACCTTGCTCACAGTTGAGACAGCGGGCCAGGATGCGCGCGCTCGTCGTCTTGCCGCAGCCGCGCGGGCCACTGAACAGGTAGGCATGGTTGACCCGGTTGTTGCGCAGCGCCTGCTGCAGCGGGTCGGTTACATGCTCCTGCCCGATGACCTCGGCGAACGACTCCGGGCGATAACGGCGGTACAACGCGAGAGACGACACACATACGAGGTTAATGGCGACCACTGACAACCAGGACCGCCCCAACGCAAAGCGCCCCCCACGCACCCGCCAGAGCCAACCTACCCTTGCTGCCTTCCGGCCCTGGGGGAGTTCAGTCAGATAGCGCCACGTGAGGGGCTGACGCCCACCTTAGCGGATCCCCGGGACCGGAAGCGACGCCGGAACGAACTCAGAAGCGATCTTGAGACCGGAGAGGAGACCGGGATGAGACCGGGGACGGATCTGGTTCGCGAGCACTCCTCAACGTCTTGTATTGTTTGCCGCGGAGGATTCGCCTAGTGGCCTAGGGCGCACGCTTGGAAAGCGTGTTGGGGGCAACCCCTCACGAGTTCGAATCTCGTATCCTCCGCCAGTGCCTCACCGGGCACGATGTTGAAGGGCCCCGCTGCTTGCAGCGGGGCCCTTCTCCGTTGTCCGTCTCAGTTTCCGTCTCAGTCGGCCTCCGAGCCAGCACCGGGCGCACCCGTGCTCGCGTTTCGGCACCCGGCGCCGAACGGTCGTCTCCGACTCAGCAGGCTCTACGCAGCCACCTGTTACCAACAACGGCCGGATCACGCTCGGCTAGCACGCAGATACGGCGCCTTCGCATGTGCCCAAGCACACCAGCGAGCGAGTTGCGCGCCTAACCATCGCCCGGTGTAAGGCCCTGCGGATCACCGCGTCGAGTCGGCAAAAGCGCAGCTCAGGCAAGGGTTGCGGGGCTAACCCTCACGTCCCTCACTATCAGCGCGCTGTCGGGAACCCCCGCAGTCCTTCGAAGGGGTGGAGCCCAGTCGCTCCGCCCGTGCGTGCAGTGGGCACGCCCAACTCAGAGGACGCTTGATGACCTTGTTGATGCTCGTGCTCGCCATGGTGGTCGTCGTTTTGACGCTGCTCGTGGCCTTGGCGCTCGGCACTGCGGTGCGCCTGGTCCCCACCTTGGCCGGGCCTATCAACGCCGCGATGACTGGCGTGATGATGATGCTGGCGCTGATGACCATGATCGTGGCCGCCACGCGTTGACCACCGAGACGGTACGCCCAGCGGTGACGTAGCCCTCCCTTGCTTGGGCACACGAGAGCCCCGACCCACGACGGGTCGGGGCTCTCCTCCGTCATCTGCCTCAGTCGCCCGCTGGCTGCTCCAAGAGCGCGTCTCCGACTTGTTGCGCGACCTTCCGCAGCAAGGTCCCGGTGACGTGCATGTACCGGGCCCGCATCCTGGCCGCTCACCCAAGCTCCCAGCCCATGATCGAGTCGACCGTCTCGTACGCCTGCGTCCCGAGCAGCCGCTTCCACGCGTGGAAGTCGGTGTTGGGGTTCAGGGGGCCACCGAGCGGAGACGTGAAGACGTACCCCTTGCCCTCCCAGTCGGACCCGGCGCGGGTCCGCTCTCTGTCCTGCTCCTCCTGGTGCTGGCGCAGAAGCTTGATGAGCGGATCGGGCAGCCCGATCGTGCGCCGCCCGGCACGAGACTTGGTGCTCTTGTGCTCACGCCGGATCTGCTCGCGGTGCGGGCAGTAACCAGGCTTCCGGCCACAAGACTTGGCGCCGCTGCCGTCTCAGTCTCCGTCTCGTTCAGCCCATTTCGCTCGCCCGGTTGGCCACTCACCCGGTGACCGGCTTGCGGCTCAGGCTGTGGCTCGGCGCCGTGAAGGGGTCTGCTGTTCGGTCAACCCTGTAATTCACCCCTGCCCGTGGCACACGCCTGGTAAGGGAGACAACACCAAGAGTATGGTCTCTTGTATGGCGAAGACCAAGAAGGTGACGGTGACGATCCCTGAGGATCTCCTGGACGAGATCCGCGGGGAGGCGGCGGAACGGGGCTTGTCGGCATACGTCGCCGAGGCGCTGCGCTTCAAGCGCGACCGCGACCGGCTACGGGAGCTGTCCGACTGGCTACAGGAGGAGCACGGCCCTCTCAGTGAGGACGAGCGCACGGCAGCCTTCGAGGAACTGGACGATCTCGACACCGAGCACGAGCACCGCCGCACCGCCGGCAAGCACGACGCCGGAGAGGCCGCGTGAAGAAACGGGCCGGTGAGCAAAGGCAGCGGCCACTGCGCGTCTTCGTACTCGACTGCCAGGCCCTGTCCCTAGCTGTACGAGGCGACCGGAAGATGATCGCCTGGATCGACCTCGCGGCCCGAGGCGAAGCCGAGGTGGTGACGTCTCCGATGACGTTGGTCGAGGCGTACGACGGCAGAACCACCGAGCAGCGCTGGGACTGGGTGCTCTCCAGGCTCAAGGTTGCCGACATCGGAAAGGACGAGGCGCGCCAGGCCCGCCGCCTCCTGGCTGACGCCAAGCTGCACGGCCACAAGTACGCGATCGACGCCGTACTAGCCGTCATCGCGCGACAGCAGAAGGGGCAGGTCACCGTCTTCACCTCTGACGTGGACGACCTCGAGCTGCTGGTTCCGAACTCGATCGTCGTCAAGAAGGTATGACCTGGCGCTCCGGCCTCAGGGACGCCAGCGAGGCGGCACAGCGGTCGGGCCCGAGGCCGAATTCGTGCGAGGAAGAAACCTCACTTGCGGCCACACCCTTCGCCGCCCCGAACACCGCGACCACCAGCGTTACTCGACACCCTTGAGCAATGTCCGACCTGCGGGAAGCGGCGTGGCGTGGTCGACGCCGTGCACGTAGGCCCTGCGGAAGATTTCGACGGCGAGGTCCAAGAAGAGCGCTTGGGCGCCAAGCTTCGGTCAGCTGAGGCGAGCTCAAGCGTCAGCGCAAGGCAGCAGATCGCCGACATTGCCGAGTCGGCAGCACACTCGAGCAGCGGGTCAGTGCCGCGGAGACGGCGTCGGGCGCGTCTGGACTCACGACCGCCTCGGACGCCAAGACCCTCAACCCGCACGGGTGGCAGATTCCGCCCGCCTGCCCCACATGCCTCTCAGCCCCTATTCCTGCACACCGAATTCTCGCGCACTAAACATAGTTCACTCAAATAAGCTAGATCCTCACGGGAAGTTCCCACCGAGCGAGTACTGCGAGATTTCGGCGGGGAACCTATCTGCGCACACGTCGGTGACATCCACGCATGCGCCATCAAGAACCATCCCACATACCGGGCATTGCGCGACAGGGTTCGGCTTGGCCGATCAAGGTCGGTAGCCAGTCTACGCACCTGGGAATCCGCGGGAAGTTTGGCAAGGGAAGGGGATCAGCCAGAGCGGGAGAAGTGGCTGATCATGCTGCTGGATCTACTGACTCCACATTTCGGAGGATGGTCGAAGGAGCTGGCGCGTAAATGGAATTACGAAGTCTCTGACATCAGATCGGCGATGGTGGAGGGAGCCCTGGAAGCATGGTTCTCCCAAGTAGACAGCACACCTTCCAGGAAACTCCTGGACACTATGATGGCTCGCGCGTTCACCCGGGCCCGTAGTCGACGCCACAATTGTCCGCGATCCCGATGCCGATGAAAGAATTCGCGGCGAGCGCACAGGGGCCCTACTGAAGCGAATGGGCGCCATGGAGCACGCCAGGACCTCCACGGAAGAATCCGCAGCGGCAGCCGAGGCGGAAAAGAGACGCCTGCCATCACTCCCAAACAGACGGGGCGCTCCTGGGTTGACGGAACGAATCTCTACTATCGATTTTCCGAGCTACTCCCCGAGCACATCAGCTTCAGCGGAGCGGCCAATTCAATCGGCATTTCAGAGTCACAGGCCTCACGAATGGCAAAGAAGGGCACTCCTCCTTTCCGAATGTTCTGGGTATCGCACGACAGCAGAAGGGGCAGGTCACCATCTTCACCTCCGACGTGGACAACCTCGAGCTGCTGGTCCCGAGGGGCAACCCCTCACGAGTTCGAATCTCGTATCCTCCGCCAGTGCCTCACCGGGCACGAGGTTGATGGGTCCCACTGTTCGCAGTGGGGCCCTTCGACGTTTCCGGGGGCTTTCAGTGGCACAGGACCGGGACGCGTTGTGTGGCGTTGTTTCCGAAGCCGCCTCTGTTCCATGGGGGTTCCAGGGGCTGCGTGCGGCCGGTGGTGTCGGTGGCGCGGGCCGTCAGGGTGTGGTGGCCGGGGGTCGCGGTCCATGTGGTGTGCCAGGGCTGCCAGGCCCAGCGGTGCGCGCCGGGCGGGGTCACCTCGGCGTCCGTCCAGGTGTGGCCGTCGTCGGCGCTCAGCTCGACCCGCGTGACGGGGCCGCGTCCGGACCACGCGCGTCCCCGCAGATCCACCGGTCCGCTGCGCACCACGCGTACCCGTGACATGAAGTCCGGGAAACCCGGCGGGATCAGCAGGGCGCGTGGGGCGATGCGCGTGACGGGCTCGCCGGGGTCTTCGGGGGACTGGCGGTAGCGGTACGCCACCGCCTGCTGGAAGCCGGTGAAAGGGGCGTCGACCAGTTCGATGGAGCGGAGCCATTTGACGTTCCCCATGCCGTACCAGCCGGGGACGACGAGACGCAGCGGGTGGCCGTGCTGGGGCGGGATCGGGGCGCCGTTCATCTCGTACGCGAGCAGCACGTCCGCGTCCACCGGGAGCGCCAGGCTGCGCCGGTAGTCCTGCTCCACGCCGCGCTCGACGCCGTGGTCCGCGCCCGTGAACACCGCCTCGACCGCGCCGGCCTCGACCCCTGCCCCGGCCAGCACGGTCCGCAGCGGTACGCCCGTCCAGTCGGCCGTTCCCACCGCCTCCACCAGCCAGGGCTGGCTGACCGGGCGCGGCGTCAGCCTGGCGCGGCCGTTGCCCGCGCACTCCATCGTGACCCGGTGCGTGACGGCCGGCAGTCGCCGTAGTTCCGCGAGGCCGAGGTCGAGGGGTGTGTCGACCCGCCCTCCTACGGAGAGCCGCCAATCGTTCGCGTCCGCCTCGGGGATGTACGGGATGTCGTAGTGCACCAGCACGTAATGCAGGCCCGGCGGTGTGACGTCGTGGCGCAACGTCTCCAGCGGCAGGCCGTGGTTGCGTGCCGCCAGCGCCAGTTCTTCCTCGCTGATGCCCTCACCGGCTGCGGCGACCCTTCCCGGTGCGCTTACATCGCCCATGGATGTCCGCTCCACGGCGGCCTCGCTCAGGCTCCGGGGATCCAGTGGTTGTAGATCGTGGACACCTCGGACTTTCCTTCGCCGACCGGCCAGCCGAGCCCGGCCGCCACCGGCATCATTTTCTCGCCGAACGCGTTCATGTGCTCCTCGGACTCCCAGACGTCGTAGATGTCCAGGCCGTCCTGGCTCGCCACGCACACGTGCGCGACACAGCCGTCGAAGATCTCCGGTGTCTCCTGGAGCTTCGCGTTGAGGGTGTCGTACTGGTCCGTGGTGATTCCCGGGACGGCGGCGTGCATGAAGATCGCCATGACGACTGCTCCTTGTCGAGTGACATCGAGTGATGAATCGGTTGGTGGCGTCGCGGCGCCGTGTCACGGTGCCGGGGCGATGTTCTGGTTGGCGTGGAAGAGGTTGGCGGGGTCGTAGGCGTTCTTGATGCGGGTGAGGCGGGCGTAGTGGTCCCGGTAGGTGGCCTTCACGCGGCTTTCGCTCTCGTCCTCGCCGATGAAGTTCACGTAGGCGCCGCCCATGGAGTGCGGGTGCAGCTCCTCCCAGTAGTCGACGCACCACTGCCTGATCGCCCCGGCGTTGGCCGGGTCCGGGTCGATGCCGCCGATGACCCCGGACCAGACCGCGTCGCGGTAGCCCCACGCGGTGTCCTCCTGGTCGACGCGGGCGGCGGCGCCGTCGACGGGGTAGAGGTGCATCGTCGACAGGTCGGTGGGGAGGTTCTCGGCGTACTTCTTGTGTACGTCGATCGCGTCGTCGGTGATCTGGTCGAAGAAGTCGCCGCGCCAGTACCACTGGAGGCCGGCGGGGATCAGCTCGTCGAACATGGTCTGCAGCGCCGGGTAGGGCATCGGCGCGGTGAAGTGGAAGGCGGGCGGGCCCGGTTCGCGTACGGCGGCCAGGGCGTCCTCGGCGTCGTCCGGGTCGCCGGTCCAGCACCACACGACGCCGCACATCTTCTGGCCGTGGATCTCCTCGGGGAAGGGCGGGCCCGGCGGAACGGTGAGCGCGGCGAAGAAGCCGTTCAGGTCGTCCGGTGCCTGCGGCAGGAAGTCGCGGTACCAGCGCAGGACGTCACCGGTCAGGTCGACCGGCCACACGGTGGCCCCGGCGACCACGTCACCCACCGGGTGCAGCCGGAAGCGGAACGAGGTGACGACGCCGAAGTTGCCGCCTCCGCCGCGCAGCGCCCAGAACAGGTCCGGGTGCTGGGACTCGCTCGCGGTGACGAAGCTGCCGTCGGCGAGCACCACGTCCGCGGCGACGAGGTTGTCGATCGTCAGGCCGTACTTGCGGGTGAGGTGCCCGTGGCCGCCGCCGAGGGTGAGGCCGCCGACGCCCGTCGTCGACATGATCCCGGCGGGGGTGGCGAGGCCGAAGGCGTGGGCGGCGTGGTCCAGGTCGCCGAGTTGGCTGCCGCCGCCGACGCGGGCCGTCCTCGCCACCGGGTCGACGCGCGCCCAGCGCATGGGGGAGAGGTCGATGGTGACCGCGTCGTCCACCTCGCAGAGCCCGGCGCCGCTGTGGCCGCCGCCGCGCACGGCGAGTTCCAGGCCCCGGTCGCGGACGAAGTCGACGGCGGCCATGACGTCCGCCGCGTCCGCGCACCGCACGAGGGCGGCCGGGCGGCGGTCGATCATCGCGTTGTAGATGGTGCGGGCCCGGTCGTACTCGGGGTCCGTCGGACCGATGACCGGGCCGCGCAGCGCGGCTCTCATGTCTTCGAGGGTGCTGCCGTCCATGACGGGCTCCTTGCCGAGGCGCGCACCGCTTCTCGCAACCGGCCTCGCGACCGGCCTCCCCCTGTCGGGCCGTCGGTGAGCGGTGCGTGCGCCGGCGTCCTGGCGCCCCCGTCAGCCGCGGAGCCGACGTCTTCCACCAGCCCCAGAGCTGACTTCTCCAGCGTCCCGCCGTTCGGCCATGACCGCAATTCATCGGCCGTGAGCGCGATTCCGTGACCGCGATCGATCGGCGCCGCCGCCCCAACTGACGGGGGCTGACAGGCGCTGACAGCTCCTGTCAGCCTGCCGGCCGCCCGCTGTCAGCGGCCCCCGGCATCGTCTTGCTCGTCGAGAAGGACAGGACGCAGCACAGGACGAGAGGCCCGGACAGGGCCGCGGAGGAGAACCACGATGTCGTACGCCATCAAGGCCGAGGGTCTGGTCAAGAAGTACGGGGACTTCGTCGCGCTGGACGGCGTCGACCTGGAGGTCCCGGCCGGGAAGGTGATCGGGGTGCTCGGTCCGAACGGCGCCGGCAAGACCACCACCGTGCGGATCCTGTCGACGCTGCTGCGGCCCGACGCGGGGCACGCCACCGTCGGGGGGCACGACGTGGTCAGGGACCAGGTGCGGGTGCGGGGGCTGATCGGTCTCACCGGTCAGTACGCCTCCGTGGACGAGGAACTGTCCGGCGCCGAGAACCTCGTACTCCTGGGGCGGTTGCTCGATCTGTCGCGGCGGGACGCCAAGGCGCGGGCCGTCGAGCTGCTTGAGCAGTTCGAGCTGACGGAGGCCGCCCAGCGGCCGATCAGCACCTTCTCCGGCGGGATGCGGCGCCGCCTCGACCTCGCGGCCAGCCTCGTCGGGCGGCCCGAGGTCCTGTACCTGGACGAGCCGACCACCGGCCTGGACCCGCATGCCCGCAAGGAGGTCTGGTCGGTCGTGCGGCGGCTCGTCGCCGACGGGGCCACCGTGCTGCTCACCACGCAGTACCTGGAGGAGGCCGATCAACTGGCCGACTCCATCACCGTGTTCGACCGCGGCCGGGTCGTCGCGGAGGGGCGTCCCGACGAGCTCAAGCGGCGGGTCGGCGGTCAGACGCTGCAGGTGCGGCCGACGGTCGCCGGTGACCTGGACGTCGTGAGCGGCATCCTCGCCGAGCTGACCGGCACCGCGCCCCAGCGCGACACCGACAACGGTTCGCTGACCGTGCCGGTCGACGACCCGATGCTGGTCTCCGCCCTCGTACGACGCCTCGACGGGGCCGGCATCACGGCCGACGAGCTGGGCCTGCGCCTGCCCAGCCTGGACGAGGTGTTCCTGGCGCTCACGGGCGGGGCGGCCAAGAAGGCCGCCGTCAGGTGAGCGGTCACCGCGCCGCGACCCGACTCCCCGACCGCCGCACGCAGAACACGGCCTCACGCCGATGAAGACCTCCGGCCGATGAAGACCTCACGCCGATGAAGACCTCACGCCGATGAAGACCTCACGCCGAAAAGGACCCGTCATGAGCACCGTCACCCTCCCGCACGCCCCGCGGTCGGCCGCCCCCGCGCTCCGCATCACCCCGGCCAAGGCCGCCCGCCACAGCCTCGCGCTGGCCGGGCGCGGGGTCACCAAGTTCATCAAGTCGCCCGCACGGCTCGTCGACGTCGTCCTCACGCCGATCGTCTTCCTGCTGATGTTCGTCTACCTCTTCGGCGGCGCCATCGCGGGCGGCGACACCGACGCCTACCTGCAGATGATCACGCCCGGCATCATGGTGATGACCGTCTTCCAGGCCAGCATCGGCATCGGGGTCTCCCTCAACGCCGACTCCAGCACCGGCATCTTCGACCGCTTCCGCAGCATGCCGATCGCCCGCTCGGCGCCCCTGATCGGCGCGGTGCTCGCCGACGTCGTCCGATACGTGGTCTGCCTCGTCACGCTGGTCGCCCTCGCGCTGGTCATGGGCTATCGGCCCGACACCGACCCGGTGGCGGCACTGGCCGCGCTCGCGGTGCTCATCGGCTTCGCCGTCAGCTTCTCCTGGATGTCGGTGTACGTCGGCATGCTGGTCAAGACCCCCGGCTCGGTGCAGGGCCTGATGACCGTCCTGGTCCTGCCGCTCACCTTCGCCAGCAACGTCTTCGTGCCGGACACCACCATGCCGGGCTGGCTGCAGGTCTGGTCGGACGTGAACCCCGTCAGCCTGATGTCGGACACCATGCGCGGCCTGCTCAACGGCGGGGAGGTCGCGACGCCCCTCCTCGGCAGCCTGGCCTGGATGGTCGGCGTGATCGCGGTCTTCGCCCCGCTCGCGATGCGGGCCTACCGCAAGCGCGCCGCCTGAGCCGCCATCACCAGCACACCCCGGCAGCACACCCCGGCAGCACACCTCACCAGCCCACCCCGGCAGCACACCTCACCAGTACGACGTCACCGGCTGACCGGCCTCCCCGGTCAGCCGGTTCAGCGCGTCCGCCCTCGGCAGGCCCGCGCCCCTGCCGTACGCCTCCTCGTACCCGGCGGCGCCGAGCCGCCCCGCCACCTCGCCCACCAGCTCCCGCAGCTGCGGATCCCCCTCGTCGAACACGCCCCGCACGACCTGGCTCATGCCGAGCGCGGTGGCCGCCCCCGCCGCGTCACCCTCCGACAGGAGCAGCCGGGCCAGGAGTTCGGCGGCCCGCGCGATGTCCGCGACCTCGCCCCGGGCGAAGGCCCCGCTCACCGCCCTCGGCAGGAGCTCGCGCGCCCGCGCGGTGTCGCCCTGCGCGAGCCGGTTCGCCATGCGGGCGCCCGCGATCAGGTCGCGGGCCATGTCGTCGGGGAGCGTGAGCCGGTCGGCGACGGTGTCCAGGCGGTCGAGGATCAGGTCGGCCTCGTCCCACTCGCCCGACCTGCGGTGCAGATCGGCCAGGCTGAACAGCATCTCGGCCTCCATCCGCCGGTAACCCCGCTCCTTGGCCTGCCGCTGTGCCGCGTGGATGTCCCGCAGGGCGCCCTCCCGGTCGCCGGCGCGCAGCCGCTCCGCCGCGAGCCGCGCCAGGCTGTTGAACAGGTCGTCCTCGGCGCCCAGTGCACCGCTGACGGCCACGGCTCGCGCGTACGCGGCGATCGCCTCGCCGTGCTCCCCGCGCAGGGAGTGGTCACCGCCGACGGCGAGCAGCGCGAGGCCCAGGCCCCACCGGTCGCCCACCGCCTCGAAGCCCCGCAGGGCCGCGCGGCGCGCCTCGGCTCCCGCGGGCTGCTCGCCCCGCCCGGTGAGCACGAAGTCCCGCGCCCAGTGCGCGGTCGCCCGCACCCAGGGCTCCGGCCGCTCCGCCGCGCGCCGCAGGCCGCTCTCGCCCAGGTCGGCGTTGCCGGTGAGGAACGCGAGCATCGGTGTCCACAGCAGCAGCGCCGGGTGGAACTCTCCGGCGTCGGCCCGCTCGCAGTCCTCGATCAGGGCCCGTACGGGTATGTCGTCGGAGTCCGCGGTTCCGGGTGTGCCCGCCATCAGGCGCACCACGCGGAAGGCGGCCCGCGCCCGGCCGGGCAGGGCCTCGTCGAAGGTGAGCACCTCGGCGAGGAACGTCTCGAACTGGGTGCTCATCCCCCTGATCCCCCAGTACCAGAACAGCGCGCGCACGAACCGGGACGCCAGGGCCGCGTCCCGGGCCGCGAAGGCGCCGCGCAGGGCGGCGACCAGGTTGTCGTGCTCGGCGTCGAACAGCGCGAGCGAGCGGAGCTGGTCGCCGGTGCGCAGGGCGGGTTCATGGTGCTCGGCGAGGGCGAGGAAGTAGGTCGCGAAACGGTCCGCGGTACGGGCGCCATCGCCCGCGCCGACGCCGCCGTCGGGCACGGGTGCGGCCTCCGCTTCCGCCTCGGCCAGGCGGCCCGCCGCGAAGGCGCGCACCGTCTCCGACATCCGGTAGCGCTGCTCGCCGTCGGCGTCGGCACCGTCGTCGGAGCTCTCCAGGAGTGACGTTTCCCCGAGGGACGTCTCCACGAGGGACGTCTCCACGAGGGATTTCTCCACCAGGGAGCCGAGGACGTACAGCACGTCGTCGGCCGGCAGCGTCTCGTCCGCGCAGACCGCCTCCAGGGCCGCGAGGGTCGCCCCGCCCGGGAACACCGACAGCCTGCGGGCGAGGATCCGCTCGGGTTCGTCGAGCAGGTCCCAGCTCCACTCGACGAGCGCGAGCAGCGTGCGCTGGCGCGGCAGCGCGGTCCTGCTGCCGGAGGTGAGCAGCCGGAACCGGTCGTCGAGGCGGCGCGCGATCTGGCCGACGCTCATCGAACGCAGCTTGGCCGCGGCCAGTTCGAGCGCGAGCGGGAGGCCGTCGAGACGCCGGCAGATCTCCACCACCGGGTCCACGGTGGACGCGTCGAGCGCGAAGCCGGGCCGTACTCCGGACGCCCGGTCGGCGAAGAGGCGTACCGCAGGCGATTCGGCCGCCTCCGCGAGCTCCGGGACCCCCGCGGGCACTCCGAGCGGCCCGAGGTGACACAGCGCCTCGCCGGTGATGGCGAGGGGCTCCCTGCTGGTGGCGAGGATCGTCAGGTGCGGGAGGCGCTCCAGGAGTTCGTGCGCGAGGGTCGCCGACGCCTCCACCAGATGCTCGCAGTTGTCGAGGACGAGGACGGTCTCGCCGACGTCGAGCACCTCGGTCACGCGGTCGACCCCCACGCCGCCGCCGGCCGGGTCTCCGCCGCCGGAAGCCACCGACCCCGAGCTGAGCGCCGCGTGCACGGCATCCGTCAGCTGGTCCGGGGTGCCCACACCGGCCAGCGGCACGAACCACACCCGCCCGAGCCGGTGGGCCCGGTGCCGCGAGACGGCTTCGAGCGCCAGCCTGGTCTTGCCCGCGCCACCGGGCCCGACGAGCGTGACGAGGCGGGAGGCGGCAAGGAGCCCGGCGACCTCGTCGAGTTCGGCGTCACGGCCGACGAAGCTGGTGAGCCGTGCGGGGAGGCGGTTCGGTGCGGGGGCGGGCTCGTGGCGCGCGGGCGGCTGCTCCAACTCGCCTCGCAGAAGCGCGAGATGGACGCCCTTCAGTTCGGCCGACGGGTCCACGCCGAGTTCGTCGTCGAGCCGTGCCCGCATCTCCTCGTACACGCCGAGAGCGTCGGCGTTGCGGCCCGCGGCGGACAGCGCGCGCATCCGCAGGGCGGCCGTGCGCTCGCTCAACGGGCGTTCCGCGCCCGCCGATTCAAGGTCGGCGAGGATGTCGGCGTGCCGCCCGAGGCGCAGTGCCGCGTCGAAGCGGTCCTCGGCGGCGGCGGTCCGCAGGTCGTCGAGGCGGGCGGCCGCGGGGCGGGCGAAGGGGGCGTCGAGGACGTCCGTGAGGGCCGGGCCCCGCCACAGCGCGAGGGCGTCGGCGAGTGTCGACGCGGCCTCCGCCGGGCGGTCCGCGGCCAGTTCACGTCTGCCCCGCGCGGCCAGCGCCTCGAAGCGGTGGGCGTCCACGTCGTCCGCGTCCACGGTCACCCGGTAGCCGCCCGCGACGGAATCCACCGTCCCCGCCCCCCGCAGGGCCTTGCGCAGCCGGGACACCAGCGCCTGCAGGGCGTTGCCCGCGTCCGCGGGCGGCTGCTCGCCCCACAGACCGTCGACCAGCGCGTCGACGGAGACCGGCCGCCCGCTCTCCAGGGCGAGCCGCGCGAGCAGCATGCGCAGCCGTACGCCGCCCAGAGCTAGGGGTGTCGCGTCGTCGGCGGTGACTTCGAGCGGGCCGAGCAGGCAGATCTTCACCGGGTCCCTCAGTCCTCTACGAAGAAGCTGTCGTGCTTGACGAGGAACTCGCCGAACTCCTTGCCGCCCTTCTGCGCCATCTCCGCCACCTGCTCGAAGTACTCCTCGCGCGGGGCGCCGGGCGCGAACAGCAGGAGCATGGAGGCGGGGTCGTCGCCGTCGTTCTTGAAGGCGTGCAGGCCGCCGACCGGGACGTACAGGAAGTCGCCGGGACCGCCGGTGATCCAGCGCTCGCCGTTGTAGAGCTGGACCTGACCGGACAGGACGAAGAAGGACTCCGAGATCGCCTTGTGGAAGTGGGTCTTCGGGCCGGGGGACTTCGGGCCCAAGTCCACCTTGTAGAGGCCGAATTCGCCGCCGGTGGAGGCGTGGGTCGCCAGGTAGTGCGTGCGGTTGCCGCCGGGGCGCACCAGTTCGGGCTCTTGATCGACCGGCCTGAACACGGCGTTGATCTCGCCTTCTTCGCCGTGATAGCGGGGCTCCGGGTAGGACATGGTCCGCTCCATCCTTCGTGACACGGTCAGTTGACGCCGGCCGGCAGTGGTCGCTCACTGCGTGCCGACCTTATCCAGCCTCTGCCCGCTCGCCCTGTTAGTTGTGCGAAAGAGTTCCCGGGCAGGATTAAGGTGACCTGCATGCTTGATACGCGGCGCATGCAGGTCCTGCGGGCAGTGGTCACCAGCGGGTCCGTGACCGCGGCGGCACGCAACCTCGGGTACACGCCCTCCGCGGTCAGCCAGCAGATGGCGGCCCTGGAGAAGGAGGCGGGCATCGCCCTCCTGGAGCGCACCGGCCGCGGGGTACGGGCGACGGACGCCGGGCGACTGCTCACCGAGTACGCGGTGGCGATCGGCAAGCAGCTCGCCGAGGCGGAGACGGCCCTGGCCGAGCTGCGGGCGGGGCGGACGGGCCGGGTCGCGATGCGGTACTTCACGACGGCGGGCGCCAAGCTGGTCGCCCCGGCCCTGGCCGCGCTCCGGCGCGCGCAGCCGGGTGTGCAGGTCGAGTTGAAGCTGTCGGACCCCGACGACCCGCTGCCCGCCGTCCGGGACCGGCAGGCGGACCTCGCCCTCGTGGTCAGGCCGCGGGGCCAACTGGGCGTGGAGGGCGTCCGGTTCGAGCATCTCCTGGACGACCGGTACAAGGCGGTGCTGCCCGCGGGGCATCCGCTGACCGCCAAGCAGCTCCTGGAGATGACGGACCTGGCCGACGAGCCGTGGGTGGCGAGCGAGTCGCCGGGTCCCTGTCTCGACCCCATCCTCGACGCGTGCGGGTCGGCCGGCTTCAGCCCGGACTTCGTGGTGGAGAGCGGGGACTACGCCACGGCACAGGGCTTCGTCGCCGCGGGGCTCGGCGTCAGCCTCGTACCGGAACTGGGCCTGGACACGCCCCACTCCGGTGTCGTCGTCCGCGAGGTCCGGCATCCGGTGCCGCTCCGGTCGATCCACGCGGCGGTGCGGGGACCGGCACCGGACCGCCCGGCGGTGGGCGGCCTCCTGAACGCACTCCGCGCCACGGCGGCCCACCTGCCCTGAGGCGACACATTTGCCCGGCTTTGGGTTAAATACAAGCTATGTCGCAGCCGGGGACCCTCATCCTGATCATGGCCATCGCCGTGCTCGCACCCCTCCTCACCCACGGCTTCAGCCGCTGGCTCCCCGTCCCTCTGGTGATCTTCGAGATCCTGCTCGGCATCCTCATCGGCCCCGACGTACTGGGGTGGGCCCACCAGGACGCGGCCATCGACATGCTCTCGGACCTCGGCCTCTCGATGCTGATCTTCCTCGCGGGTTACGAGATCCAGTTCGGCGCCGTCCGCGGCGACACCCTGCGCCGTTCGGTGTGGGCGTGGGTGATCTCGCTGGCGCTCGGCCTCGGCGTCGCGTTCGCGCTGACCACGGGCGCCGTCACCAAGAGCTTCGTCATCGGCACGGCGCTGACCAGCACCGCGCTCGGCACGGTGCTCCCGATCCTGCGCGACTCCGGGGACCTGCGGGGCCGTTTCGGGACGGTGATGATGGCCTTCGGCGCGGTCGGCGAGTTCGGCCCGATCATCGCGATGTCGCTGCTCCTGAGCGGACGCTCCCCCGGCGTCTCGACCGTGGTGCTCGTCGCCTTCGCCGCCGTCACGGCCGCCGCGGTCTTCTGGGCGCTGCGGCCGAGGCCGCCCTGGTTCGCCCAGGTCATCGCCAAGACCCTGCACAGCAGCGGCCAGTTCGCGGTGCGCTTCGTGATGCTGCTGCTCGCCGCGATGCTCGGCCTCTCGTACGCCTTCGGTCTCGACACGCTCCTGGGCGCGTTCGCGGCGGGCCTGCTCACCCGGCTCGTGCTGCAGGGCGCGGTGCCCGGGAGCAGTGAGGTGATCCTCGGGAAGATCGAGGCGATGGGCTTCGGCTTCCTGGTGCCGGTCTTCTTCATCGTGACCGGCATCGACTTCGATCTGGACGCCCTGCTGCACGGCGGCCGCGCACTCGTCCTGCTGCCCGCCTTCCTCCTCCTCTTCCTCGTCGTACGCGGCCTGCCGGTGTACTTCCTCGCCCCTCGTGACCTGGCCGCGCACGACCGGCGCGCGCTCACGCTCTACTCCTCGACGGCCCTGCCGCTCGTCGTCGCGATCACCACCATCGGCCTCGACGACAAGGCCCTGACGGCGGGTGAGGCCGCGGCCCTTGTCGGGGCCGCGATGGTGTCGGTGCTCGTCTTCCCGCTGCTCGCGCTGAGACTGCGGGCGCGTTCGCCGCGCAGCCTCAGCGTTTCCGGCACCGGCTGAGGTCCTTCCGGCGGGCCCTACGTGAGCGTGATGAGCTCGCGGTGGTCAGGGCCCCAGAGGTCCTCGGTGCCGTCCGGCAGGAGCAGCACGCGGTCGGGCCGCAGCGCGTCGATGACCCCTTCGTCGTGCGTGACCATCACGATGGCGCCCGGGTACGTGCCCACGGCGCCGAGCACCTCGTCGCGCGAGGCCGGGTCGAGGTTGTTGGTCGGCTCGTCGAGGAGCAGCACGTTCGCCCCCGAGTGCACGAGCCCCGCGAGCGCGAGCCGGGTCTTCTCGCCGCCGGAGAGCACCGCTGCGGGCTTGTCGGCGTCGTCCCCGCGGAACAGGAAGGACCCCAGGACACCCCGTACTTCACCGTCCGTCAGGCCTGGAGCGGCGGCGGCGAGGTTCTCCCGCACGGTCGATCCCGGGTCGAGGGTGTCGTGCTCCTGCGCGAAGTAGCCGAGCCGGGCGCCGTGACCGTGCACCACACGGCCGCCGTCCGGGAGTTCGGCCCCGGCGAGGAGACGCAGGAGGGTGGTCTTCCCCGCGCCGTTGAACCCCAGGACGACGAGCCGGCTCCCCCGGTCGACGGCCAGGTCGACGCCGTCCAGGACGCGATGGTCTCCGTACGCCTTCACCAGGCTGACCGCGCCGAGCGGCGTACGTCCGCACGGCGCGGGCTCGGGCAGCCGGATGCGCGCGACCCGCTCGCCGCGTCGCACGGGCTCGGTGGCGGCGAGCATCCGGTCGGCACGGCGGGCCATGTTCTTCGCCGCGGTGGCGGTGGCGACGTGCGCGCGCATCTTCTCCGCCTGGCTGCGCAGCGACGCGGCCTTGCGCTCGGCGTTGGCCCGCTCACGGCTGCGCCGCCGCTCGTCGGCCGCGCGCTGGGCGAGGTAGGTGTGCCAGCCGGTGTTGTGTACGTCGAGGGCGGCGCGGCCCGGGTCGAGCGCGAAGACGCGGTTGACGGTGTCCGCGAGGAGCCCGGTGTCATGGCTGATGAGAACGAGGCCGCCGGGATAGGTCCCGAGATAACCCCGCAGCCAGCTCACCGAATCGGCGTCCAGATGGTTGGTCGGCTCGTCGAGGAGGAGGGTGTCGTGGCGCGCGAAGAGGATGCGGGCCAGCTCGACGCGGCGCCGCTGGCCGCCGGAGAGGTGGCCCACCGGCGCGTCCATCGTGCGCTCGGGGAGCCCGAGGCCGGCGGCCACGCGCGCGGCTTCCGCCTCGGCGGCGTACCCGCCCCTGGCCTGGAACGCGTCGTCCGCGCGGGCGTAGGCGGCCATGGCCCGCCGCTGCTCGGCGTCGCTTCTCGCCGAGGCCATCGCGCTCTCGGCGGTACGCAGGGCCTGCGCCGCTCGGTCGAGGCCGCGGGCGGAGAGGATGCGGGCCGTGACGGTGTCGTGGGGGTCGGCGGCGGCGGGGTCCTGGGCGAGGTAGCCGAGGGAGCCGGTGCGGGTGAGGGTGCCGGCGGCCGGGGCGAGCTGTCCCGCGAGGGCCTTGAGCAGGGTGGTCTTGCCGGCGCCGTTACGGCCGACCAGGCCGATGCGGTCGCCGGGGGCGATGTGGAAGGAGGCGCCGGCCAGCAGAAGCCGGGCGCCGCCGCGGACGTCGATGCGTCGGGCGGTGATCATGAGGTAACGCTCCGCAGTAGCGAATGGACACACGGGTGACGTGGAGACCGGTGTCCTGGCTAGGAGATGCGGGGCGTAGACATACGGCGAGGGTAGCGACCGGGGTTCCGGGACCGCACGCGGATTTCTCCCTCCACGGCGCTCAGGGCCTCCCCGTGCGGAGCCCCTCCGGGCGCGGGATGATCGACTTTATGGACGTCACCCTGCACCTGGCCCAGGAGCCGGAAGCCGATGCGCTCCTCGGCCGCAGTCCGCTGGCCGCGCTCGTCGGGATGCTGCTGGACCAGCAGGTTCCGATGGAGTGGGCGTTCGCGGGCCCGCACACGATCGCGCGGCGGTTGAACGCGGACGATCTCGACGCGCACGAGATCGCCGCGTACGACCCCGATGAGTTCGCCGCGCTGCTCTCCACGAAGCCCGCGGTGCATCGCTATCCGGGGTCGATGGCGAAGCGGATCCAGCAGCTGTGCGCGTACCTCGTGGAGCATTACGGGGGTGACCCCGCCGCCCTGTGGGAGGGCGCCGCGTCCGGCAAGGATCTCCTCACGCGGTTGAACGACCTCCCCGGCTTCGGCAAGCAGAAGTCCCAGATCTTCGTGGCCCTGCTCGGCAAGCAGCTGGGCGTACGTCCTGAGGGGTGGCGGGAGGCTGCGGGGGCGTACGGGGAGCCGGCCGCGTACCGCTCTGTCGCGGACATCACCGGCCCCGAATCCCTGCAGCGGGTTCGCGCCCACAAGCAGCAGCTGAAGGCCTCCGGCCACTGACCTCGGCCTGGGCGCCCCGCGCCTCCCTCTGACCGAACAGGCCTCTCCCACCCACCCGCCCGATCACCCCGCATCCACCCCTGACCGAACAAGCCTCTCCCACCCACCCACCCGGTCGCCCCCGTAGCCCAAGTGGGCGTATCTGTGTGTCGGGGCACAGGTGTGGGGGTCGGTTGTGGGACATGCATCTTGTGAGTCGTGTCGTGGTCCGCCGTCCTGCCTGGCTTCGCGCTGCTCTCATTCTGTTGGCCCTGCTAGGGGCCGTTCTCGCGCCCGCCGGCTCCTCCGAAGCCGCCCCCGCCCCGCCCGCGGTCGTCTCCACCGAGCCCGCCGGGGAGGCCCATCAGGACACCGTCGACAGTTCCGTCCGGGTGTCCGGCCGACGCTCCGCCACCGTCAGCGTTCCGGCCGCCCGGCCCCGCGCCCCGCGCCGGAGCCTCCCCCGCCCCACCCGGTGCCGTAGACACGTACCCGCACCACGCTCCGTCGTCCTCCGCTGCTGACAGGTCCCGGCACCCCACGACCACGACCACGTCCACCCCAGCAGCGAGGACAGACACCCATGCCCATCGACCCGTACGCGGCCCTGCACGCCCTCCTCCGCGCCGAAGCCGTGCGCAACGCACCCGACCCGAGCCCCGTCACCCCGGCGCCGGCGCAGACGGAAGAGGCCGATCAGCAGGAGCAGAAGGAGAGGGAGCGGGAGCGGGGCGTGCAGACCTCGCGCGACCTCTAGGCCCCCAGGCGCAGACGCCGGGTCCAGGCGCCCCGCCAGGATCAGCGTCTGCGCCGCGCCGTCCCGAACACCGACCGCGAGATCTCCCGCCCGATCTGCGTCCCCAGCGACCGCGCGAGCGACTTGAAGATCCCGCTCCCCACCACCTGGTCCACCACGGAGCCGGACTCGGTCCCGGACGCCTTGCCGCCCTTCGGCCCCGCCTTCGTCCCCGCCTTCGCCGCCTCCGCCGCCGCCGCGACCTCCGCGGCCGCCTCCTCCGCCTCCGCCTGACGAGCGGTCAGCTTCTCGTACGCCGACTCCCGGTCGACCGCCTCCGCGTACCGCCCGTACAGCGGCGAACCCTTCACCGCCGCGTCGAGCGCACCGGCATCCACCGGCCCCATCAGCGACTCCGGGGCCCGCAGCCGCGTCACGGCCACCGGCGTGGGCGCGCCCTTCTCGCTCAGTACGGTGACCACCGCTTCGCCCGTGCCGAGCGCGGTCAGCGTCTCCTCCAGGTCGTACGCCGAGTCCGGGAACGTACGCACCGTCGCCCTCAGCGCCTTCTGGTCGTCCGGGGTGAAGGCCCGCAGCGCGTGCTGGACGCGGTTGCCCAGCTGGGCGAGGACGTCGGACGGCACGTCCTTCGGCGTCTGCGTCACGAAGAAGACGCCGACCCCCTTCGAGCGGATCAGCCGCACCGTCTGCGTGATCGCCTCCAGGAACGCCTTGGACGCCCCGTTGAAGAGCAGATGCGCCTCGTCGAAGAAGAAGACGAGCTTCGGCTTCTCCACGTCGCCCACCTCGGGCAGGTCGTTGTAGAGATCCGCGAGGAGCCACATCAGGAACGTCGAGAAGAGTTGGGGTTTGTCCTGCACCGCGGGCAGTTCGAGCACCGACACCAAGCCCCGCCCGTCCGGCGCCGCCCGCAGGAACTCGCTCGTGTCGAACTCCGGCTCCCCGAAGAAGTCCCCCATGCCCTGCGCCTCGAACGCGGTCAGCGCCCGCAGGATGACGCCCGCGGTGACCGTGGAGAGCCCGCCGATCCCCTTCAGCTCGGACTTGCCCTCGTCCGACGTCAGGAACGTCACCACGGCCCGCAGGTCCTTCAGGTCGACCAGTTCAAGCCCTTTTTGATCGGCGTAGTAGAAGATCAGGCCGAGCGACTGCTCCTGCGTCTGGTTCAGCTGGAGGACCTTCGACAGGAGTACAGGGCCGAAGCTCGTGATCGTGGCTCGCACCGGAATCCCGGTGCCGATCCCGCCCAGCGCGTAGAACTCGCTCGGGAAGCCCGTCGCCTCCCACGTCTGCCCGACCTCCCGCGCCCGCCCGGCGACCTTCTCGCCGTTCTCCCCCGGCGCCGAGATCCCGGAGACGTCCCCCTTGATGTCGGCGAGGAACACCGGCACGCCCTGCGCGGCCAGCTGCTCGGCGATGAGCTGGAGGGTCTTCGTCTTGCCCGTGCCGGTCGCGCCCGCGACGAGCCCGTGCCGGTTGAGCATGGCCAGCGGGATACGGATCTGGGCGTCGGGGAGGCACTGGCCGTCCCACAGGAGCGCGCCGAGGTCCAGCGCGGGCCCGGCGAAGGCATAACCGGAGACGAGCTCCATCGCTCCCTGCGGCAACGCGGCACCCCCACCACCCCCACCGGAATCTTCCCCTCCGGTCGTCACCCCGGTGACCGGCGAAGACACGTTAGAGGGGTTTGCGGTCCCCGCGATGGACGGGATCGGACGGCTGTCGCTCACTTCTGCCCCTGTTCCCGGCGTGCGTGTTCCCGGTTTGCCCCGATATCCGGCGGCTTTTCCCAGAGTCGCACTGCGTCTCCATGGCTGCGCCCGGAGAGCCTTGCCCGGTAGGCTTTCCGTGTGATCTTCAAGCGCATCGGAAACGGCCGGCCGTACCCCGACCACGGCCGGGAAAGCACCCGGCAGTGGGCGGACGTCGCGCCGCGCCCGGTCCGCCTCGATCAGCTCGTGACGACCAAGGGCCAGCTGGACCTGGAGACACTCCTCGCGGAGGACTCGACGTTCTACGGCGACCTGTTCGCGCACGTGGTGAAGTGGCAGGGCGACCTGTACCTGGAAGACGGACTGCACCGCGCGGTCCGCGCGGCGCTCCAGCAGCGCCAGGTGCTGCACGCCCGCGTACTCGAACTGGGCTGACGGCGGCACACACACAGCCGTGACAACGGGCACGCGTGTCACACGCGTGCCCACCTCACGTGCACACCCGTGCCCGCACCCACACCCGTGCCCACACCCTCATTGGCCCTTTCGGGTTGGACTGCGCCCAAGCCAATGATCATTTAGTAGGCATCGCGGCGTCGTCGCACTACGCTGCGCCCATGAGCATGCTCACTCCCCCCGGCATGGGCGGCAAGTACCGCATCACGGGGGCCAAGTACCCGCGAATGCGCCGGCCCCGCGGCCGCCGCAGGCTCGTGCTCGCGGTGGTCGCGTCCGTCGTGGCGGTCGGCCTGATCGGCTGGGGAACACTGCAGCTCATCGATGTCTTCACGGGCGGCGACAAGGCCACCGCGGCGAGCGCGCGCAGCGGCTGCGCGGCCAAGCCCGCCCCCTCGGCCGAGCAGGCCGCCCCCAAGGCGCTGCCCAAGCCGGGCGAGGTCAAGGTCAACGTCTACAACGCCACGCCCCGCTCCGGCCTCGCCAAGGACGTGGCGGCCGAGCTCAAGAAGCGCGGCTTCGCCATCGGCAAGGTGGACAACGCGCCCAAGGAGTACGACAAGAAGGTCAAGGGCACCGGGATACTGCTCGGCGCCAAGACCGCCACGGACACCGCGCTGCCGGTGCTCGGCACGCAGCTCGCGGGCACCGAGAGCAAGGCCGACGCCCGCAAGAGCGGCGAGGTCGACCTCATCCTGGGCACGAAGTTCAAGGATCTGGCAAAGAAAGAGGACGCCGACAAGGCTCTGGCGGTACTCGCCGAGCCCAAGCCGGCGCCCTCGGCGTCCAACGGCAAAAAGGACTGCTGAACGCTACTCCGCGGTCCCGTACATCCGGTCCCCGGCGTCGCCGAGGCCCGGGACGATGTAGCCGTTCTCGTTGAGCCGCTCGTCCACCGACGCCGTCACGACCGTCACCGGCGTGCCCGCGAGCTCACGCTCCATGATCTCGACGCCCTCGGGCGCGGCGAGGAGCACCACGGCGGTGACATCGTCGGCGCCGCGCTTGATCAGTTCCTGGATGGCCGCGACGAGCGTGCCACCGGTGGCCAGCATCGGGTCGAGGACGTACACCTGACGCCCGGAGAGGTCCTCCGGCATGCGCGTCGCGTACGTCGACGCCTGCAGGGTCTCCTCGTCGCGGATCATCCCGAGGAAGCCCACCTCGGCGGTCGGCAGGAGCCGCACCATGCCGTCCAGCATGCCGAGCCCGGCGCGCAGGATCGGCACCACCAGGGGGCGCGGGTGCGACAGCTTGACGCCGGTCGTCGGGGTGACCGGGGTCTCGATGTCGACCTGCTCGGTGCGCACGTCCCGGGTGGCCTCGTACGCGAGCAGGGTGACCAGCTCGTCGGCGAGGCGCCGGAAGGTAGGGGAGTCGGTGCGCTTGTCGCGCAGCGTGGTGAGTTTGTGCGCCACCAGCGGGTGGTCGACGACGTGGATACGCATGCCGTCAACGGTAACCGCGCCCGGGACCACCTGGTCTCCCCTCGTCGCGGCCGCCTCCGCCGAGGCCCCGCGACAGCTCGCGCTGGCATCAAACCCGCCGTACGGGGGAAAGTGGACGTACGACCTGGGGTGGTGTTGCCCATGCCGGACAGAGAGCCCGGCGGCCGAGAGCCGGACCGCGAGACCGAAGCCGAGCGCGGGCGCCGGCGTGCCCAGTTCCTGCGCGAAAGGGCCGAGGCCCTTGAGCTCCGCGACCGGGTGAAGCCGCGCCGCGCCCGGGCGGCACGCATGCGTCAGCAGATGCGTATGCGCACGTTCCGCTGGTAGCGGCCACCTCTCACGCAGGCGTCGGGGAGCTGTCCGGGAGACGCGACGCGGACACAGCGGGCGGAAGACCTCTCCTCAGGCCGTGGTTTCTGCCACGATTCCGAGTGGGCGGGGCTTGGAACAGCAACTCCCCCGCTCCCCGAACTCGCCGGGGGGACACCCAAACCGTCAACCGGCACTGTCTATGACCAGTGGGAGAGTCACGGTGTACTTCGCCGCACTGCTCGCGCGCACCGAAGACGGGTGGGAAGCGAGCGACACGGAGCTCGACGATGTGGAGACCCTGTCGGATCTCGCCGACCTGGCCCGTGAAGCCACGGCCGGGAGCGCTGAGGACGACACCGTCCTCGTCTTCATCGAACAGGAGGGCGCCTGGTTCGGCGTCGTCCGCGTGGACGGTGAGGAGGACCCTCGTATCTACGTCTCGGACGCGGCCGCGGCCGCCCGGAGTTCGTACGGCGAGATCCTGCTCACCGACGAGATGCTCGGCCGCGAGCCGGGCAACGACGATCCGGGCGTCGATCTGGACGCCCTCGACCTGGACGGCACGGAGGACGGCGAACCCGCCGGCTCCGACGCCGCCCCCGATTCCGCCGCTGACGACGAACCGGGGGACGCCTCGGGCGACGCGGTGCCCGCGGGGCCCCTCGGCGACTCCGAGCTGATGGCCGACCTCGGCGTGCCCGAGAAGGATCTGCTCGGTCTGGAGCCCGGTGACGCGCTCAGCGACATCGCCGAGATCCTCGGGGCGGCGGAGGTGCTCGAGGCCGTCCGTTAGGTTCAGGTGTGACCGAAACCGGGCGAGAAGCCGATCCCGTGCGCGACCGCTGGCGGGCCGCCATGCGTCTCGCCCTGGCCGAGGCCGAACTGGCCGCACAGGGCGGCGACGTGCCCGTCGGCGCCGTCGTGCTGTCCCCGGACGGCACGACGGTGCTCGCGTCGGGGCACAACGAACGCGAGGCGACCGGCGACCCGACGGCACACGCGGAGGTGCTCGCCGTCCGCCGGGCCGCGGCCGCGCTCGGGGAGTGGCGGCTCACCGGCTGCACGCTGGTGGTGACCCTGGAGCCCTGCACGATGTGCGCGGGCGCGCTCGTCCAGTCTCGGGTCGACCGGGTCGTCTACGGAGCGCGTGACGAGAAGGCGGGCGCCGCGGGTTCCGTGTGGGACGTCGTACGCGACAGGAGGCTCAATCACCGGCCCGAGGTGATTGAGGGCGTGCTCGCGGAAGAGACCGCGGGGATGCTCACCCGCTTCTTCCGGGAGCGCTGAGAGGTCTTCCGGGATACGGATTTCTGACCACGGCCCTCTTTGGGCTAGAGTTCCTCTCGGTAGCGTGTCCGAGCGGCCGAAGGAGCTCGCCTCGAAAGCGAGTGTGGGGAAACTCACCGTGGGTTCAAATCCCACCGCTACCGCTCTTGAAACGAAAGCCCCGTCCGCGAGGACGGGGCTTTCGTCGTTCAGGAAGTGGTTCAAGGGCGGGGTGTCTGGACGGGGGGAGCGGCATCGGGGGGACAAGCCGCTCCCCCCGATGAGGACTGGAACCCCTAAGCCAGCGCCGTCTTCCGGGGGGAAGCCGACGGCGCGTGACCCCGCAGTGGGGCCAGTCCCTTGCCCGCGGATTCCTGCCAGATCCGCCGGGCACAGCACCCATCCTCCGCCCGGCGCAACCGGGAGCGGCACGGCAAAGGGCCTCTGCTGCCGGGCCGTTGGTCCTTAAAGACCTTGTGAGCACGGGCCGGGTTAGACTCACCGCCGTCACAGGGGCCACAGAGCGCAGCAGGTAAGGGGAGGCCGAGAGCATGGCGGTGCAGTGGAAAAAGATCGGGCTCTTCGCGCTCGTCGTCTTCATGCTCTACGTGATCATCACTGACCCCGCCAAGGCCGCGGACTACGTCCAGATAGGCTTCGAGGCGGTTTCGGACGCCGCTCAGAGCATCGGGGACTTCATGACGTGGGTCGCCAACGGAGGCAAGGACTGAGCGGCTCGGCCCGCCGTCCCCACCCTCCTCTCCCCGCTTCCCAGGAGTGCGCATGATCCGCCATCTGGTCCTCTTCAAGCTCAACGACGGTGTGGAGCGCGACGAGCCGCGCGTCGTCGAGGGCGTCAAGGCCTTCCGCGCGCTCGGCGAGCAGATCCCGGAGCTGGCGTTCTGGGAGTGCGAGTGGAACATCACCGACCGGCCCATCGCGTACGACTTCGCCATCAACTCGGCGGTCGAGGACACCGATGCGCTGAAGCGGTACATCGAGCACCCGGCCCACCAGGCGGGCGTCGCGCTGTGGCGGGAGTTCGCCACGTGGGTGATCGCCGACTACGAGTACTGAGCCACCCGGCTCAGCGCCCCCGCCCGAAGCGGCCCCTCACCGGAACGGTGAGGGGCTTTTCTGCGTCTTATGGCCCAACTTGGCCCACAACACGTAGTTATCGGGTGCTTGCACACAGTGCACATGTCTTGTGATGCTATGACCGCTTTTGACGGATGAGTTGACGAAGGTCGACTGATCTTGACTGAGCTCGACAGGACTTGACTTGGCTTGACCGAGAAGGGGTGGCGTTGACCGTGCCGGCCAGTACTGCGCCCGAAGCACCACCCGTGACCCCGCAGGCGAGCAGCCCCGCTCCACCTGGCGCGCAGAGCGCCGCCGGCCCCCAGAACGCCCCGGCCCTCCAGGACACGCAGCCGGCCCCCAGCACCCCCAGCAGCAGGGGAGCCGACACCCGGGCCCTGACGCAGGTGCTGTTCGGCCAGCTCAAGGGCCTGGAGCCGGGCAGCCCCGAGCACGGCCGCGTCCGCGGTGCGCTCATCGAGGCCAACCTGCCCCTGGTGCGGTACGCCGCCGCCCGCTTCCGCAGCCGCAACGAGCCGATGGAGGACGTCGTCCAGGTCGGCACGATCGGTCTGATCAACGCCATCGACCGCTTCGACCCCGAGCGCGGCGTGCAGTTCCCGACCTTCGCGATGCCCACCGTGGTCGGCGAGATCAAGCGGTACTTCCGCGACAACGTACGAACGGTCCATGTGCCGCGCCGTCTTCACGAGCTGTGGGTGCAGGTGACCGGGGCGACCGAGGACCTCACCACGACCCACGGGCGCTCGCCCACGACCGCCGAGATCGCCGAGCGGCTGCGGATCACCGAGGAGGAGGTCCTGGCCTGCATCGAGGCCGGACGTTCGTACCACGCGACGTCGCTGGAGGCGGCCCAGGAGGGCGACGGTCTGCCCGGACTGCTCGACCGGCTCGGCTATGAGGACCCGGCACTCGACGGCGTCGAGCACCGCGATCTCGTCCGCCATCTTCTCGTCCAACTGCCCGAGCGTGAACAGCGCATCCTGCTGCTTCGCTACTACAGCAATCTGACGCAATCACAGATCAGCGCCGAATTGGGCGTTTCTCAGATGCATGTGTCAAGACTGCTGGCCAGAAGCTTCGCGCGACTTCGATCCGCAAACCGTATCGAGGCGTAACCGTAACGAGTGGACTGCCCCGAAGGCGGTTCCCGACGATCTCGCGCGCAGAAATGCCGCAGACCCCCTCTTTCCTGCATCGATGTCACCCTTCTTTGTCGACATGTAACTACAGCGTGTTGCCGACATGTGACATTCTGCTGGAACCGCGTTTGCCGGAGCCCCACGTCCGGTATTCAGGTGGAGGCTGCGTTCCTCCGACGGGAACGTCCGCCGCGACCGTCCGCGACCTCAAGGGGGTGGCATGTCCGCAGACCAGGGCAGCTCGAAGGTGCTCACGCTCACGAAGAGCGCATCAGCGCCGAGCGAAGCAGCGCCTGACGCGCTGGTGAGTTCAGTAGTTTCCGGGGCTTCCGGAGCCATCGACACCCGCACCCTGTCCCGCTCCCTGTTCCTGCGGCTCGCCGCGCTCGACCAGGACAGCCCCGAGCGTGTCTACGTCAGAGACACGCTGATCGAGCTCAACCTCCCCCTCGTCCGGTACGCAGCCGCGCGCTTCCGCAGCCGGAACGAACCGATGGAGGACATCGTCCAGGTCGGCACGATCGGCCTGATCAAGGCGATCGACCGCTTCGACTGCGAACGGGGCGTGGAATTCCCGACGTTCGCGATGCCGACGGTCGTCGGCGAGATCAAGCGCTTCTTCCGTGACACCAGTTGGTCGGTGCGCGTCCCGCGCCGTCTCCAGGAGCTGCGGCTCGCGCTGACGAAGACGAGCGACGAGCTCGCGCAGCGGCTCGACCGCTCGCCGACCGTGCCCGAACTCGCCAAGGCGCTCGGGGTGTCCGAGGAGGACGTGGTCGACGGCCTGGCCGTCGGGAACGCGTACACCGCCTCCTCGCTCGACTCCCCGGCCCCCGAGGACGACGGCGGCGAGGGCTCCCTCGCGGACCGCCTGGGGTACGAGGACAGCGCCCTCGAAGGCGTCGAGTACCGCGAGTCGCTCAAGCCGCTGCTCGCCAAGCTCCCGCCGCGCGAGCGCCGCATCATCATGCTGCGCTTCTTCGCGAACATGACGCAGTCGCAGATCGGCGAGGAGGTCGGCATCTCGCAGATGCACGTGTCCCGGCTTCTCACCCGGACTCTCTCGCAGCTGCGGGAAGGGCTGATCGCGGACTGACGGCACTCCCCCTGTGGCTCAAGGCGCCGCAGGGGGACCGGAGTTGCGTCGGTGCGACTGTTGCTGACGGGGTTCCTAATTGATGACCCGTCAGCCACACTTGCGCGATGCGACGTGGCATGCGGAACGTACTGAGTGCGTCTACGGCTGCCCTGTGCCTGGGCGGGCTCCTCGCGGCCTGCGGAGGCGGGGACGGCGACGGCTATGTGGCCACGGGGCCTGCTGCCGCGGGCCCTGAGCGGGCGCCGGGGCAGGGTGTCGCCCCCACCGGGGACGTGGAGTTGGTTCCCTTGGACGGCGAGTCGCCTCCCGGCAAGGGCGACGACAGGCGTGACGGCTCCGAGCCGTCGGATCCCGGCGCCGACGGCTCTTCCAGCGATTCCTCCAGCAAGTCTGCTGCCGACGAGGCCAGTTCCGGCTCTCCGGCCGCCTCTGGCAGCAGTGACTCCCCGGCTGACGGCGCCAAGTCCGGTCGTACGGAGAGCAGTTCCGGAAGCGGCTCAGCGGGGCGCTCTGAGGGCTCCGGGGCCTCTGGTGCCTCTGGAGGCCCGAGTGGCTCTCCCTCCGCGCCCGGTGGCTCCAGTGAGCCCAGCGGGCCCGCGAAGCTCAGCGTCGGTGAGCCTCAGCGGAAGCCTGCCGCCGATCGTTGGTGCGAGAAAGTGACCGTCTCCTTCCGGAACACCGGCGGATCGCCGGTGCGCTCCGGCACGGTCACCTTCGGTACGCATGTCATCGGTGCGCTCGGGGTCGACTGGGCCACGCTTGAATCCACGGAGAAGCTTCCCGCACCCATCGGTGCGGGGGAGACCGTGAAGAAGACCTGGCCTGTGTGTGTGGAGGCCTGGCGGGTGCCGCTGGGGATGCATGTGGAGACGCGGGACGTCTCCGTGGACTGGAAGTAGGTTTCTACACCTTCTGCGGGTCCGTCGTGGCTGGTCGCGCAGTTCCCCGCGCCCCTGGAGCGCCCCTCCGGGGCGCTCCTCGGGTCGTCTCTTACTTCAGCGCCAGCCAAGCCACCCCCGCGATCACCACGATCGCGAGGACGACGCCGATGATCAGGCCGACGCGCGGGCCCGCGGACGCGGTCGCCGGCTGCTGGGCGCGGCCCTGCGGGGACTCGTCGACGAAGGCGCGGAACATCTGCGTGCTGCCGGCGGGGTCGGGGGTGTTCTGGGGGCCCTGGGGGTTGTGTGCCATAGCGCAGGACCCTAGCGAATCAGCGGGGGTCCGCCCAACCCCCGCTGACCACGGACTTTACGAGCGCGGTCCCAGACCTTTGCCGACTCTTTAGGGGGTTGGTCCAGTTTTAGTTTGCCTGCGGCAACCAACTGTCTCTATGGTTGCCCTAAGCAACAACATAGGAGGTGCCGTGGCCGCGCAGCGTCATTACGAGGAGCTGGCCCGACAGCTCAGCGCCATCGGTGCCGTGAAGCGTGGCCTCGGCAGAGGCTTGCCGCACGACTGCCCCGGCGGGTCCGCCGCCGTACTCATCCTGCTCGACCGGCACGGAGAGATGCGGATGAGCAGGCTCGCCGAGCTGCTCGCCGTCGACATGTCGGTGACCAGCCGGCACGTGGCCCATGTCGCGGAGAAGAAGTGGATCCTGCGGGATCCCGACCCCGCCGACAAACGCTCCCGGATCCTGCGCCTGACCCCCGAGGGCAAGGCAAAGGTCAACGAGCTGTCCGACCTGTCCATCAGGACACTCACCCACTACTTGCATGACTGGTCAGACGACGAGGTCGTCCAGCTCAGCACGCTGCTCGCGCGACTGCGCGACAGCTTCGGGGACTGCCGCGCGGCTTCGGCCCGGCTCCCCCTGGAAGAGACCACCCGTACACCCGCGTAACGAAGAGGAAGCCCATGGCAACAACCACACCATCCGGTGTGCGGGGCAGCCACGCCAAGCACGGAGCGGCGTCCCACGACGCCGGCGCTCCGATGACACACCGTCAGATCATGGAGGCCCTCTCCGGCCTGCTGCTCGGCATGTTCGTCGCGATCCTGTCGTCGACGATCGTCTCCAACGCCCTGCCTGAAATCATCGGCGACCTGGGCGGCGGCCAGTCCGCCTACACCTGGGTCGTCACCGCCTCGCTCCTGGCGATGACGGCGACCACGCCCCTGTGGGGCAAGCTGTCGGACCTCTTCAGCAAGAAGGCCCTGGTCCAGATAGCCCTGATCATCTACGTCGGCGGTTCGATCGTCGCGGGTCTCTCGCAGAGCCCCGAGATGCTGATCGCCTGCCGTGTCGTGCAGGGCATCGGCGTGGGCGGTCTCTCCGCCCTCGCGCAGATCGTGATGGCCGCGATGATCTCCCCGCGCGAGCGCGGCCGCTACTCCGGCTACCTCGGCGCGACCTTCGCCGTCGCCACCGTCGGCGGCCCGCTGCTCGGCGGTGTCATCACCGACACCTCGTGGCTGGGCTGGCGCTGGTGCTTCTACGTCGGCGTGCCCTTCGCGATCATCGCCCTGATCGTCCTGCAGAAGACCCTGAAGCTCCCCGTCGTGAAGCGGGACGTCAAGGTCGACTGGGGCGGCGCCTTCTTCATCACCGCGGCCGTCTGCCTGCTCCTGGTCTGGGTGACCTTCGCGGGTGACAAGTACGACTGGATGTCCTGGCAGACCGGCGCCATGGTCGGCGGTTCGATCGTCCTCGGCCTGCTCTTCCTGCTCGTCGAGTCCAAGGCGAGCGAGCCGATCATCCCGCTGCGCCTCTTCCGCAACCGCACCATCACCCTCGCCTCGCTCGCCTCGCTCTTCGTGGGTGTCGGCATGTTCGCGGGCACGGTGTTCTTCAGCCAGTACTTCCAGCTGGCGCGCGACAAGTCGCCGACGATGTCCGGCGTCATGACGATCCCGATGATCGGTGGCCTGTTCATCTCCTCGACGGTGTCGGGGCAGATCATCACCAAGACCGGCAAGTGGAAGGTCTGGCTGGTCGCCGGCGGTGCGCTCCTGACCGCGGGCCTCGGCCTGCTCGGCACCATGCGGTACGACACCGAGTACTGGCACATCGCGATCTTCATGGCCCTGATGGGTCTCGGCATCGGCATGATGATGCAGAACCTCGTGCTCGCCACGCAGAACCAGGTCGCTCCCGAGGACCTCGGCTCCGCGAGCTCGGTCGTCACCTTCTTCCGTTCCCTCGGTGGCGCCATCGGCGTCTCGGCGCTCGGCGCCGTGATGGCGACCCGCATCACCGACTACGTGAAGGACGGCCTGGCCGACCTCGGCCCCAAGGCCGCGCAGGCGGGTCACGGCGGCACGGGTGGCGGCGCCATCCCGGACCTGGACAAGCTCCCGGCTCCGTTCCGCACGGTCATGGAGAGCGCCTACGGGCACGGCATCGCCGACGTCTTCCTGATCGCCGCGCCGCTGGCGTTCCTCGCCTTCCTCATCACGATCTTCATCAAGGAGGTTCCGTTGCGTACGTCGGGTGCGCTGGCCCAGGCCACCGAGTCCTCGGACGCCGACGCTCCGGCCGCCACTCCGTCGGCCGCCGCGGCCGCTGCCGAGCAGCCGGTCCTCGCCTCCGTCGGCGCGCACACCGAGGCGGGCCCCGAAGGCACGCAGAAGCTCGCGGCGGTCGCCTCCGCGGCTGCCGGTGAGACTCCGCTGCAGACCTTCGGCGGCACCCCGGTCCGCGGCTTCGTCCGCGGCGCGGAGAGCACCCCGGTCCCGCGGGCCGCGGTCACGCTGATCTCCCTCGGGGGACGCCAGCTCGGCCGTGCGGTCGCGCAGGGCGACGGGTCCTACGCGGTCGACGCCCCCGGCGCCGGCTCGTACGTGCTGATCGCTTCGGCCGACGGCTTCCAGCCGCAGGCCTCCACGATCGTCGTCTCCGACGAGGCCCTGACGTACGACATCCTGCTGAGCGGCACGAGCGGCCTCAGCGGTGTGGTGCGGGCCTCCGACGGCAAGCTGCCGGTCGCGGGAGCCATGGTCATCGTGACCGACGTCCGCGGTGACGTCCTGGCCACCGGGCTCACCGGTGAGCAGGGCGAGTTCACCTTCGCCGAGCTGGTGCCCGGACAGGTCACCATCGCGGTGAACGCCGCCGGTCACCGCCCGATGGCGCTGCCCGTCGAGGTCGGCGCGGTCGGCGTCACCCGGGTCGAGGTCGAGCTGAACGCCGGTGCGCAGGTGCTCGGCACGGTGCGCGCCAAGGGCGGTCCGCTGAACGACGCCCGCGTCACGCTGGTGGACGCGGCGGGCAACGTCGTCGCCACCGCGACCACCGGCTCCGACGGCGCGTACGCCTTCACCGACCTGGACAGCGGCGAGTACACGGTCATCGCGACCGGTTACCCGCCGGTGGCGACGGGCCTGACCGTCTCCGGTGAAGGTGTCGGCGACCACGACATCGAACTCGCCCACCCGGGCGAGTAGTTGACCCCGGCCCGTGCGCGCGCTTTCGAGCGGATGGGCGCGCACGGGCCGGTTGTGGGAAGGGCCCCCGGGTCGGTGGTGACGTACACGGCAGGGGACGGCCGTGTCACCACCGCCGGGGGCCGCCCTCTTTTTGAGACGTGTCGAGACTTTTTGAGCTCTTGAGCTCTGGCAAGGAGAAAACGGGATGGGACTCAGCGCTCGGATCCGGACGCGTGACGGGTGGGCGGTGTCGCACGCCGTCGTCACCCTGACCGACATGACCGGCGCGCAGGTGCTGCGCGCGGCCGCGGACCAGGAAGGTGCCGTGCGCGACGCGACGGACCTGCCGCCCGGCCCGTACACCGTCATCGTCACCGCGGTCGGCTACGCGCCCGTCGCCTCGACCGCGCTCGTCACGGCGAGCGGCCGCGCCGAGGTCGGCAGCATCGTCCTCGCCCGGCAGGGCGGCACGGAGCTGCCGCCGCCCGGACCGTGGACCATCGACCCGGCGCACTCGACCGTGGGCGCGGTCGCCCAGCACCTGGGGATCACCAGTGTGCACGGCCGGTTCACCGAGTTCGGGGGGCTCGTGGAGATCGCCGAGGACGTCGAGAAGTCACGCGTCGAGGCGGTCATCAGGTCGGCGTCCATCGACACCGGCAACGGCATGCGCGACGGCCATCTGAAGTCGCCGGACTTCCTGGACGTCGAGCAGTACCCGGAGCTCGTCTACCGGTCGACCGGCCTCACGCCCGCCGGCGCCGACCGCTGGACGGTGCACGGCGAGCTGCGGATGCACGGTGTCGTACGCCCGGTCGACCTGGACCTCAGCTACCTCGGTACGGGGGCGGACCCCTGGGGCGGCACCCGCGCGGCCTTCCGGGCCACGGCCGAGCTGCGCCGCGAGGACTTCGCCATGAACTACAACCAGGTGGTGCAGGCGGGCATCTCGGCGATCGGCACCACCCTGCGGGTGGAGCTGGACATCCAGGCCGTGCAAGGCGACTCGCTTCCGCAGGTCTAGCCGTCCGCGGCCGGAGGGGCCCTAGGGTGCGGTCATGGCACCGAACATCGCTACCAACACCACGGTCTCCCTCGACGAGTTGCTGGACTTCGTCCGGCCCCGGCACCGGGCGATCCTGCTCACCGCCCGTGCCGACGGCACCCCGCAGGGATCCCCCCTGACCTGCGGGGTCGACGACTCCGGCCGGATCGTGGTGTCCACCTACCCGGAGCGGGCCAAGACGCGCAACGCCAAGCGGAATCCGCGGGTCAGCCTCATCGTGCTGAGCGACGACTGGAACGGGCCGTGGGTCCAGATCGACGGCACGGCCGAGGTCATCGACTCCCCGGAGTCGGTCGAGCCCCTCGTCGAGTACTTCCGGAACATCTCCGGCGAGCACCCGGACTGGGACGAGTACCGCGCGGCCATGGTCAAGCAGGGCAAGTCCCTCATCCGCGTCACCCCGGAGCGGTGGGGCCCTGTGGCCACCGGAGGGTTCCCGGCGCCCAAGGACTAGCGGGTCAAGGCTCGGCCACGGGGCTACAGGGTCGCCTCGATGCCCGCGATCAGCAGGTCGAGCGCGACCTTGAAGTCCAGCTCCCACATCTCCTCGACCGTGGACCCGCCCCGCGCCTTCATCATGTCGGCGGAGCTGTGCAGGGTCTCCTCCATGCCCGGATGGTCGCTCACCGCACCCATGGCCTGGCTGAAGTACTCCCCCGGCGTGAGCCCGGCGGCCGCGCACCGCGCGATGTAGTGGCCCTGCACGGTGCCGAATCCGTACACGAACTGGAAGACCGCGGCGATCGCGCCGGCCTGCTTCTCCGTGGGCAGGCCGGTCCCGCGGACCACTTCCTGCACGGCGAGGGCGAACTTGATCCAGTTCGGCCCGATGTTCAGGAAGTTGCCGACCAGCGGTGACACCCAGGCGTGCCTGACCAGCAACCGCCGGTACTCCTCGGCCAGTTCGCGCAGCGCGTCGCGCCACCGTTCGGGCGTGGCCGACTCCGGGTCGGGCAGGACCATCTCCCCCGCGGCGGCGTCCAGGGCCAGTTCGAGGAGGTCGTCCTTGGTGTCGACGTACCAGTACACGGACATCGCCGTGACGTTCAGGTCCGCCGCGAGGCGGCGCATGGAGAACTTGGCGAGGCCCTCCTCGTCCAGGAGGCGGACCGTGGCCTCGGTGATGCGCTCCCGGTCGAGGCCCGACGGCTGATCACTCCTGCGGCCCGCGCCGTTCCGGGGGGCCTTGCCCTCCAGCCAGACGCTGGTCCGCGCGGGGCGCTTCGCGCGGTCGGCTGCCTTCGCCATGGCGCACCTTCCTGGTCCTGAGCTCTTGTACTGGTACCGGTGGTCCGAAGCGGGCGACAGACCGGAATCAGCCAGTCCGTCGCCCGTCCGTCGATGCTATGCGGACGCCGCGGACGGGCCCGTCTTCGCAGAGTCTGCCCTCTCCGCACGCTTCAGCAACGCCGCTGCCAGCATGCCCCCGAGGAACACGGCCACCGCGCCCACCAGCTGACTGGTCTCCAGACCGGACGAGAACGCGTCGGCGATCCTGGTGCGTTCGGCGTCCGACCCCGCCGCGGCAAGCGCGGCGGGCAGCGAGACCGCGGAGACGGTGACGAGCGAGGCGAAGCGAGAGTTCAGGACAGCGCCGAGCACGGCCACGCCGAGACCGTTGCCGAACTCCGCGAGCGTCCCGTTGACGCCCGCGCCCACGCCCGCCTTCTCCGGCGGGATGGCGCTCATGATCGCGTTGGCCATGGCGGGCATGGCGAGCGCGATGCCCGCGCCCATCACGATCAGACCGGCCAGCATGCCGCCGTAGTTGTCGCCGCCGAGCACGGCGATCGCCGCGAGGCCCGCGGCGAGCAGGCTCATGCCGATGGCGATCGTCGCGGGGGTGCTGGTCTTCTTCAGGAGCCGCGCGCCGAGACCGGTGAGGTTGAGCGCGACGACGGTCACCGCGAGCGGCGCCGTGCGCAGGCCCGCCTCCAACGGCGTGTACCCGAGCACGAACTGCAGGTGCTGGGTGAGCAGGAACAGCGAGCCGCCCATGCCGAAGGCGACCAGGATGGCGCCCGCGACGGCGCCGATGAAGCGCTGGTTGCGGAAGAAGTGCATGTCCAGCATCGGGTGCGGGATGCGCAGCTCCCAGACGACGAAGACGCCGAGGACCACGACACCCACCGCGGCCGCCGCCAGGACCTGCGTCGACGTCCAGCCGTGCTCGGGGCCGGAGATGATCGCGTACACGATCGAGGCCATGCCGATGGTGGAGAGCAGCGCGCCGAGCAGGTCGGGGCGGTCGCCCAGGGGGTTCTTGGACTCGGGGACCAGCTTGACCGTGGCGACGAGGCCGATGAGCGCGACCGGGATGTTGATCAGGAAGATCGCGCCCCACCAGAAGTGGTTGAGCATGACCCCGCCCATCAGCGGACCGAGCGCGAAGCCGAGGGAGTTGACGGTCGACCAGAGGCCGATCGCCTTCATCCGCTCGCTGTCGTCGAAGATCTGGACGACCACCGCGAGCGTGGTGGTCATCAGAAGCGCGCCGCCGACGCCCATCCCGGCCCGTGCGGCGATGAGCTGCGACGAGGACTGGGCGAGGCCCGCGACCAGCGAGCCGATCCCGAAGAGGGCCAGGCCCGCGACGAGCATCTTCTTGCGGCCGTAGCGGTCGGCCGCGCTGCCCGCGGTGAGCAGCAGGCCCGACTGGACGAGCGAGTAGGCGTTGATCATCCACTGGATGTCGGCCGTGGACGCGTCCAGTTCCTTGGTGAGGGAGGGGATGGCGACGTTCAGGACGGTGTTGTCCAGGAGGACGGTGAGCTGAGCGAGGCAGATGACGCCGAGGATCAGCCAGCGCTGCGGGTGCCCTTGAGAGGCGGTGGGGGACTCGGCGGTCGTCGCTGCCGTCATGCCCTCTCCTTCTGCTTATACGGTGTACGGGTGGGGTGTGATGTACACCGTAGAGCGTCTCCCGTACGGCGTACAAGAGAGTTTCCGGCGGGCATGCGTGAGGGGCCGGCCGCGGGTGGCGGCCGGCCCCTCGCCGTACGGGTCGCGTCAGCTCTTGGGCTGGGTCAGGTCGTCAGCTCTTGGGCTGGGTCAGGTCGTAGAACGTCGCGCTGCCGACCGTGACCTTCTCGAAGGTGTCCTCCACCCAGGAGGTGATCTTGGAGGAGGTGCCGCTGTCGCCGCCCATGCCGCCTCCGCCTCCGCCTCCCATGCCGCCGCCCGAGATGAAGTAGTGGATCTTCCCGTCCTCCACGTACTGCTTGAACTGGGCGAGGGTCGGGGACGGGTCGCTGCCGTTGAAGCCGCCGATGGCCATCACCGGGTCGCCGGTGGCGAGTTGGTAACTCGCGGCGTTCTGCGAGCCGATGGCTGCCGCCGCCCAGGTGTAGTCCTCGGCGTCCGCCTCCAGGAGCTTCTTCGCCTTGGCGCTGACCTGGGCTCCGTCGAGGAGCCCGCCCATGCCGCCGCCTCCGCGCATGCCGCCCCGCTCGGCGGTGCCGCCACCGGGGAAGCCGCCTTGCGGTTGCTTGCTCTGCTGGCCTCCGGGAGCCTGGCCGTTTTGACCCTGCTGCCCCTGCTGGCCGGGCGGCTGCATCCCGCCGCCGCCACCGCCGCCACCGCCACCACGGCCACCCCCAGGACCGCCCCCGCCCGGACCGCCGCCCATCCCGCCCGCCGAAGCAGGACCCGCGGTCACGATCGACCCGGTGTGCGCGCTGTTCACGGTGGAGAAGGTGTACGCGACCGGTCCCGCCACCGAGGCGGCGAGGCTCAGCCCCACCGCCGCCAGCGCGAGGTGCCGCCCGAGCCTGGCCGCGAGCAGCAGGCCGAGCGCGCCCACGAGGCCGCCGATCAGCACCGCCCAGCGCAGCCACGGCAGGTAGTCGGGGCTCCGGCCGAGCAGCACGTACCCCCACCACGCCGTGCCCGCGACGCTCGCGCCGAGCAGCGCACCCGTCCACCACTTCGCCCGCTCCTCCCAGAGGACCGTGGCGCCCATGCCGATCAGGGCGGCGATGTAGGGGGCGAGGGCGACCGTGTAGTACTGGTGGAAGATCCCCGCCATGAAGCTGAAGACGGCCGCCGTCATCAGCAGGGCACTGCCCCACGCCACGAACGCCGAGCGCGTGGTGTCGGTCCTGCGGGCCTTCCAGGTGAGAACGATGCCGCCGACGAGCAGGATCAGCGCGGCCGGGAGCAGCCAGGAGATCTGGGCGCCGACCTCGGAGTTGAACATCCGCCCGAGCCCGGTCTCGCCCCACTGCCCGCCGCCACCGGGGCCGCCGCCCCCTCCGACGCTGCCGGTCTCCTCGCCGTTGATGCGGCCGAGGCCGTTGTAGCCGAAGGTCAGCTCAAGGAAGGAGTTGTTCTGCGAGCCGCCGATGTACGGGCGCGACGACGCGGGCCACAGCTCCACGATCGCGACCCACCAGCCGCCCGCGACGATCACCGCGAGCCCGGAGAGGGCCAGCTGACCGAAGCGCTTGCGCAGCCGCACGGGGGCGCACACCGCGTACAGGACGGCGAGCGGCGGCAGGATCAGGAACGCCTGCAGCGTCTTGGCCAGGAAGGCGAGTCCGACCGCGACGCCCGCCCACACCAGCCACTTGGTCCGGCCGTGCTCCAGGGCTCGCAGGACGCAGTACACGGTGACCGTCATCAGGAGCGCGAGCAGCGCGTCCGGGTTGTTGAACCGGAACATCAGCGCGGCGACGGGCGTCAGCGCGAGCACGGCGCCCGCGATCAGCCCGGCCGCGGGGCTGAAGCGACGGCGTACGGCGGCGTAGAGCACACCCACCGTCGCGACGCCCATCAGCACCTGCGGGGCGAGCACGGCCCAGGAGTTGAGGCCGAAGAGGCGTACGGAGAGGGCCATCGGCCAGAGCGCGGCCGGGGGCTTGTCGACGGTGATCGCGTTGCCCGCGTCGAGCGAGCCGAAGAACATCGCCTTCCAGCTCTGGCTGCCCGCCTGGACGGCCGCGGAGTAGAAGGAGTTGGCGTAGCCGGACGCGCTGAGGTTCCAGAAGTAGAGGACCGCGGTCGCGAGCAGCAGGCCCAGGAAGGCGGGGCGTGCCCAGCGGGGGTCGTCGGGGCGTCCGCGCCAGAGCCGCGTGGGGAGGGTGCGAGGGCCCCGGTGCGCTTGCCCGTGCGTCGCCGCCTGTGGCGGCGCGGGCGCGTGGGAAGTCGTCGTCATCGTGCATTCCTCGGGTCGTGTGCGGAGGTGAGCTCGTACGAGGACGAGGCGTCGGGCGAAGGCAGGGGCGGATCCGAGCGGCGGTCCGGGAAGACCCAGGCCCGGAGCAGCAGGAACCGCAGCACGGTCGCCGCGAGGTTGGCGGCTATCAGCACGGCCAGTTCCGTGGAGTGGGACGGGTTGCCGGAGGCCGCTCCGAGCGCGGCCAGCGAGCCGCTGGTCAGGGCGAGGCCGATCGCGAACACCACAAGCCCCTGTGCCTGATGCCGCATCGCCCGATCACGCCCGCGCACCCCGAAGGTGAGCCTCCGGTTCGCGGCGGTGTTGGCGACCGCCGACACGAGCAGGGCGAGCGCGTTGGCCACCTGCGAGCCCGAGAACGTGCGGAAGCCGGAGTACAGGAGCAGGTAGAAGAGCGTGGAGAGCGCGCCGACCACGCAGAAACCGACCAACTGCCGGGCCAGACCGCCCGGCACACCGGCCAGCTGCCGGTCGCGCGGGTCGTCCCCGAAGGGGCGCGCGAGGCGGTCGAGTGGGAGCGCGCCGACCGCGAGGGCGCGCCCGACCCGCCACACCCCCTTGAGGTCGTCCGTGGCCGTCCTGACCAGGTGGACCGTCGAGTTCGGGTCGTCGACCCAGTCGACGGGCACCTCGTGGATGCGCAGGCCCGCGCGCTCGGCGAGCACCAGCATCTCCGTGTCGAAGAACCACCCGGTGTCCTCGACCAGCGGAAGCAGCACCCCCGCCACATCACCCCTGATCGCCTTGAACCCGCACTGGGCGTCGGAGAAACGCGCCTGCAGGGAGCCGCGCAGGATGAGGTTGTACGAGCGCGAGATGAACTCCCGCTTCGGGCCGCGCACCACGCGCGAACTGCGCGCGAGCCGGGAGCCGATCGCCAGGTCGGAGTGCCCGGAGATCAGCGGCGCCACCAGCGGGAGCAGCGCGTTCAGGTCGGTGGACAGGTCCACGTCCATGTAGGCGAGGACGGGGGCGTCCGAGGCGGACCACACGGCGCGCAGGGCCCGCCCGCGCCCCTTCTGCTCGAGGCGCGCGTAGCGGACCTCTTCGCTCGACGCGGCGAGCCGCGCCGCCACCTCGGGGGTGCGGTCCGTGGACGCGTTGTCCGCGATGGTGATGCGGAAGGGGTAGGGGAAGGTGCGTACGAGGTGGTCGTGCAGGCGCAGCACGCACGGCCCGAGATCCTTCTCCTCGTTGTAGACGGGGATCACGATGTCCAGGACGGGCACATCGCGCCAGGCGGCGGGGAGGTGGGCCCGGGCCGGCAGAGGGACCGAGAAAGCACCGCCCGAAGCAGAGTCGGTTTGCATGGCACCGACATTCGCCAACTGCTCTGTCAGGCCTGTGTGGTGAGCCTGTGCCCTGCCTGTGAGTGCCACTCGGGGCCACTGACCTGCTCGGACACTGCAGGCAGCGTCACCGTGAAGACGGTCCGCCCCGGCACGCTGTCCACGGTCACACCGCCGCCGTGCGCTGTGACGATGGCCTGCACGAGGGCGAGGCCGAGCCCGGTGGAACCCGCGTTGCGGGAGCGCGAGGCGTCGCCGCGGGCGAAGCGCTCGAAGACGTGGGGGAGGAGGGCGGGCGAGATACCGGGACCGTTGTCTTCGACCTCCAGGCAGACGACCGGCCAGGCATCCGGGGAGACGTCCGGGGAGACGTCCGGGCAGACGTCCGGGCCTGCCCGCCGTACGCGTGCGGTGACCTTGGTGCCCGGGGGCGTGTGCGTACGGGCGTTGGCCAGCAGATTGACGACGACCTGCTGGAGGCGGGCCGGGTCGGCGAGGACGAGCGCGGGCTCGTCCGGCAGCTCCAGGGCCCAGTGGTGCTCGGGCCCGGCGGCCCGCGCGTCACTCACGGTATCCACGACGAGCGGAGAGAGATCAGTGCTCTCATACGAGAGCGGCAGTCTGGCTCCGGGGCGGCCGGAGGTCGCGGAATGCCCGCCGTCCCGCCCCTCGTCGAGACGGGCGAGCAACAGCAGATCCTCCACGAGCCCCGTCATCCTCTGGGCCTCGGACTCGATCCGCCCGAGGGCGTGCCGGGTGTCGGGCCCGGTGGACTCCCGCCCCCTGCGCGTCAGTTCGGCATAGCCACGAATCGAAGCCAGCGGCGTACGCAGCTCATGGCTGGCGTCCGCGACGAATTGGCGTACGCGCGTCTCGCTCTCCTGGCGCGCGTGCAGCGCGGAGTGCACGTGGTCGAGCATGCGGTTGAGCGCGGCGCCCACCTGGCCGACCTCCGTGTTCGGCGCCGCGTCGGGGACCCGCTCGTACAGCGTCACCTCGCCGCTGTGCAGCGGGAGTTCGGAGACCCGGGTCGCGGTCGCGGCGACCCGGCGCAACGGGCGGAGCGCGACGCCGACCATGGCGGCGCCGGCCAGCGAGGCGGCGACCAGGCCCGCGGCGGTGACGCTGACCTCGACGATGATCAGCGTGTTGAGGGTGTTCTGCACCTTGGCGGTGGGGACGCCGACGAGGAAGTCGCCGTGCGGACCGGTCGTGTACTCGACGCGGTAGTCGCCGAGGCCCGGGATGTCGACGTTGTGCGCGCGCCCGTCACGCGGGACCGAGCCGAGCGCGTCCGACTGCCCCGCGTCGAGCTGCTCGGTCTGCGGGACCACGTCACCGCTGTCACTGTCCTTGCTGACCAGCGCCTGCCCCACAGAGCCATCACCCTCGACGACGGCCCCGATGGTGCCGATCTCCTGCGGCCCTTTGGACACGAACCGCAACGGATCGCCGCCCGAATCCTGGGAGAAGCCTCCGGGAAGGTCCTCCCCCGGCTTGGGCACCGGCCCCGACGCACGCATGGCCACGGCGCCGAGCGAACCGTCCAGTTGCTCGTACAGATGCGAGCGCAGCGCGATGGTGGTCACCGTGCCGATCACCGCGCAGACGACGGCGATCAGCGCGACGGCCGAGACGACGAGCCGCGTCCGCAAAGACCGCGGCTGCGGCCGCCGCTTCATCGCTTCACCGCTTCATCGCTTCATGAGGCGGCGGCCACCTCGGTCGAGGGCGCGGCCTTGATCAGATATCCGGCGCCGCGCCGGGTGTGGATCATCGGCTCACGACCGGCGTCGAGCTTCCTCCTGAGGTACGAGATGTAGAGCTCGACGACGTTGGCCTGGCCCCCGAAGTCGTAGTTCCACACGCGGTCCAGGATCTGCGCCTTGCTGAGCACGCGGCGGGGATTGCGCATGAGGAAGCGCAGCAACTCGAACTCGGTGGCGGTGAGGTGAATCGACTCCCCGCCCCGCGTCACCTCATGACTGTCCTCGTCGAGGGTCAGATCCCCGACGGCGAGGACGGACTCACTGCGCCGGTCGGCGGCCCCCGCCCGGCGGATGAGGCCGCGCAGCCGGGCCACGACCTCCTCCAGGCTGAAGGGCTTGGTGACGTAGTCGTCGCCCCCGGCGGTGAGCCCGGCGATGCGGTCCTCGACGGCGTCCTTGGCGGTGAGGAACAGCACGGGCACGTCGGGCAGTTCACGGCGCAGCCGCCCGAGGACGGCGAGGCCGTCCATGTCCGGCAGCATCATGTCGAGCACGACGGCATCGGGCCGGAAGGACCGCGCGGCGCGTACGGCTCCGGCGCCGTCCCCGGCGCTACGGATCTGCCAGCCTTCGTAGCGCAGGGCCATGGAGAGCAACTCGGTCAACGAAACCTCGTCATCGACGACGAGCACGCGGACGGGACTCCCGTCGGCCCTGAACATCTCGGTACGCCCCTGGGGCGAGGTCGTAGTCATGCCGTACAGGTTGCGGGTCGGCCCTGAGAGGGCCCTTGCCGGAACCTGTGAATTCCCTGAGAAAGGGGGTGCGGGGTGCTGCGGGCTGCGGAGTGCTGCCGGCTGCGGGGTTCTGCCCGGCTGCGGGCCAGAGGCCGGGCGTTCGGGCTACCGGCACCGGCACCGGCACCGGCTACCGGCTACCGGCTACCGGCTACCGGCTACCGGCTACCGGCTACCGGCTACCGGCTACCGGCTACCGGCTACCGGCTACCGGCCACCGGCCCAGGCTCTGGGGTACGGCTCGGGGTCGGGCTACGGCTCGGGCTACGGCCCAGAACTACCGGCCAGGTCCCGTGCTCCCCGGCCCCGGGCCACCTGCACCGGCCACCGGCCACCGGCCACCGGCCTAGGCTCCGGGCTCCGGGCTCCGGGCTCCGGGCTCCGGGCTCCGGGCTCCGGGCTCCGGGCTCCGGGCTCCGGGCTCCGGGCTCCGGGCTCCGGGCTC
>NZ_JBFBAT010000021.1:0-3330 GCF_040682375.1 Streptomyces sp. NPDC051214 | reverse complement strand
GGCTCCGGGCTCCGGGCTCCGGGCTCCGGGCTCCGGGCTCCGGGCTCCGGGCTCCGGGCTCCGGGCTCCGGGCTCCGGGCTCCGGGCTCCGGGCTTCGGACTTCGGACTTCGAGCTCCGGCTCCGGGCTCGGGCTCCGGCTCCGGCTCCGGCTCCGGCTCCGGCTCCGGCTCCGGCTCCGGCTCCGGCCCAGAGCTACCGGCCAGGTCCCGGCCACCGGCACCGGCACCGGCACCGGCACCGGCACCGGCCCATGCTCTGGGCTACGGCCCAGGCTCCGGGCTACTGCCCAGGCTCTCGGGACGCTCGGCCACGAACGAGCCGAGACCGACCTCGGCACGCACGAGCCCCTCCGCCTTGAGGCGCCAAAGCCTTCTGCGCCGTCGAAGCCGCGATACCGAACTCGGCGGACAGTTCCACGACGGAAGGCACCCTGGCGTCTACCGGGTAGGTGCCCTCGTCGATGCGGGACGCGATGCCTGCGGCCGCCTGCCGCCAGACGGGGCGTGTTCGGTCCAGCTCCGGACTCACTCGGTGGGCCGCTGCGAGACGAAGGAGCCGAGACCGACCTCGGCTCGGACGAGCCCCTCGTTCTTGAGGTGGGCAAGCACCTTCTGAGCCGTGGATGTCGCGATCTCGAACTCGGCGGCCAGTTCCAGTGTCGACGGCACTCGCGCCCCCAGGGGATAGCTGCCGTCGGTAATACGCGCGGTGATCGCTGCCGCGACCTGGCGCCAGGCAGGCTGGGTGTCCTCGCTCTCAGCGAGCCCCTCTGACCGGGAAGCAGGGGAGACGAACGAGCCCAGACCCGGCTCGGTATAGGTCAGCCCCTTCGCGCGCAGGCCCGTGAGCGCCTTGTGCGCGGTCGCATTGGCGATGCCGAACTCGGCGGTCAGTTGGACGACGGACGGTACGCGGGTGCGCGGAGGATACGTGCCGTCCTCAATCCGGCCTCGGATCACCTCGGCCACTTGGCGCCAGCGAGCCTTGTCTGGGGCGAATTCCATCACCACACCATGATGGGCATGCCATGCACTCCAGTGCGATTCAGGGGATTGTCCAGTTAGCCCTAGCATGCTCGGTAAACTTGGATACCGTGACGGAAGCAAAGACCCCCGCGACGGGCGCAACCGTCCGGGGGCAAGGCCATCAGCCTGCAAGGAGCTGACGACATGCCCGACCTTATCCGCCGCCTAACCGCCTGGGTGGGACTCCTCCTGATCCCCCACCCCGCACTTACGGCAACCGCCCCCGCACCACCAAGACCAGCGAGCCCCGACCTCTCCACCCCCCGCAGCCGCTACGGCCTGGACGCCCTGCTGCCCCTGACCGGTGAGGCGACCCGCCTCGTACGTCCGTACCTCACCGCACACGAACAACACACCCGCCGCCGTGAACTGGTCCTGGCGACCCTCGGGTTGGACACGCCCGGCCCGTACTGGATCCACGGCGTGGAGGTGGCCTGATGGCGGACGACGACGACCTCATCACCCCCGCCCGCCTGCTGCCCTGGTCCGGCCCCGAGGGCAAGCCCTGCTACCTGATCGGCGACGCCACGGGCCCGGTGTCCCGGGTCGCCGACGCCATGGAGTCCGTACAGCTCGGCATGGGAGGCGAGTTGCTGACGTACGCGAGAGGCATGCTCGCCGACGCTCCGGAGGGCGAACTCCGGTACCTAGCGCAACGGTTGACGGAGGCGTTGCAGGACGCGTTGCGGGTGGCGGAGAGCCGGGGTCACAGGCTGCGCTGAGCGGTGGGCGTTGCAGGAAAATCCCGGCGGGAGGGCCTACGGCCGGGATTTCCCTGCAACGGAGGGACAGCAAGCCCGCCCCTTACGCCCGCTCGAAGCCGTAGCTCCGCTCCACCTTGGCAACATGCACGACGTACCGCTCGTACCACTCGGCACGCCCCCGCTTCTGGGCCGTACGGTGCTCGGCGTCGCTGCGCCACTGCGCGATGGCGTCTACGTCGCGGAAGTACCCGACGGTGATGCCGAGCCCGCCGGGCGTCCGCGCGGAGTCCATCCCCAGGAAGCCGGGAACGGAGGCGACGAGCTCGTCCATGCGGTCGCCGGTCTCGTCGTAACCGTCGTCGGAGTCGGTCCTCAGAGAGCTGAACACGACGGCGTAGTAGGGGGGTTCGAAGGGCTGGACAGGTCTGACGGGCTGATCACTCATGACCACAGCCTCAAACGCCCCCCACCTGCCTGTCCACCCTCGCCGGCCCTTCATTGCCGTAGGGGCAGGAGGACTTGACCATTCGGTCAGCTGGGGGGCGCGGGAGCGTGCCACGGGTAGGGCGAAGCGGACTGAGACAACACCCGGCAGCCGCGAAGGCGCGACGGGTGCGCCAGCACGCGACCTGCGCGGAGTCGGGACGCGCCGCGAAGGCACGCGTTAGTCACCGAAGGTGTGGCAGCACGCCGTAGGCACGGCTGGAGCGGACGGACACGACAGCAGGCGGCAAGCTTGCGGGGGTTACGGCACGCGGTAGGCGCGGCAAGTGCGGGGCACAGCGGGTGCGGCTGGGCGGCTTTCGCGGCGCGCGGCAGTCACCGGACGTACGGCGGGCATCGCGGCACGCGGCAGCACCCGGCACTCCGGGTCGCGGCCCGCGGTAGGCACCGCAGGTGCAACAACACGCGGTAGCGCAACGGGTGTCGCGGCAAGCGGCAGTCAGGGGGAGGAGCCGCGGCACGCGGCAAGGCGCCGCGGGGGCGCCAGGCGCGGCCACACGTGGCAGGGCAGCGGAAGGTGCCGGGCGCGGCAGGCGCAGCGGATGTCCGGCATAAGGCGGGCATCGCGACAGGCGGCGGCGCCACAGCACCCGGCAAGCCCAGTCCGGGTCGCGGCACGCGGTAGGCACCGCAGGTGCATCAGCACGCGGTAGCGCGGCGGGTGTTGCGGCAAGCGGCTGTCAGGGGAGGAGCCGCAGCACGCGGCAGGGCACCACGGGGGCGCCAGGCGCGGCCACACGCGGCAGGGCAGCGGAAGTGCCCAGCGCGGCAGGCGCTGCGATGTCCCGCACGCGGTAGGCACCGCAGATGCGGCAGCACGCGGCTGGCCCAGCCCGGTATCGCGGCACGCGCTAGGCGCCGCACGTGCGGCAACACGCGGCTGGCCGGTGTCGCGGCGCGCGGTAAGCACCGCAAGTGCAACGCACCCGGTAGGCGCAGCGGGTGTCGCGTCACCCCCCACAGGCACCGCAGCGTGACAGCACCCCGCAGCCGATCAGCCCCCCCGTTATCTTCTTCGCGGTCCTGCAAGAGGGCCGCTGGCCTCCGGGCCCGGCATGGCTGGTCCCCCCTGTCGAAGCGATGACCTGGGGGGTG
>NZ_JBFBAT010000020.1:0-147844 GCF_040682375.1 Streptomyces sp. NPDC051214 | reverse complement strand
TTGGTGAGTGGTGTTGTGACGTGTGCTGTTCCGATCTGGGCGGAGAGCCTGTCGGCTCTTCAGTTGGCCTGACGGCCAACCGGGCCTGACGGCCCGTAAGGTGACGCGTCGTCATGCCTGGCGGCATGACTGTGTGTTGGCTGGGTTGGCCCTGACGGGCCAACAGGAAAGGAGCGGGGCCTGGCGGCCCCGCTGTCCGCATGCCTCGGGTGTCATGCCTGGCGGCATGACCGTGGGGTGCCGGGTTGGGCCCGGGTTCCCTGCCCTACCGGGCAGGGTTCAAAGGCTGTACGGCTCGACGCCTACGGCGCCGTGATGTCGTAAGGGTTTTTTAGACAGTTATCCGGTTGCTCTCCCCCTCCGGTGGACCAAGGGCAGATGCGTTTGGCCCTGGCGGGCCAACTGAGCGAGGCCCGCGGTACATGCCTGCCGGCATGTCCGGTTCCTGTAGTCCCCCGCTGTCGCGGGGGCACGTCTTCGCCGGTTTTGGAGTGCGTTGTCAGACCCGGCCTGTATGTTCCGGAAGTTGTTGGCCCGTCTGGAATGAGCCCCGAATACCACTGGTGGGGCGTGGAGGGGTGGTGAGCTGTGCCTGTCAATCAACATGTTGCTGCCCGGAGGATCATTACTGCTGCTCTGCGTGCCGGTGCGGCGTGGATCAATCGGGTTGAGGAGCCTCGTGCGTGGCGGGAGCTGTCGCGTATGCACGGGGTGCTCTTGTCGAGTCTGCCTGTGGGGGCGGGGCCTTCGACTCCTGCCGAGATGATCGACTTGCTGCCTGTGCGCTTGCGGGAGTGGGTGCCTTTGGCGTGGGACGAACTGCCGTCTGTCATGGGTGATTTGATTGTCCTGACGGACAATGGTGAGCTGACCGAGGAGGCCTTCGAGGCCGGGATGAACTATCTGGAGGCCCTTTACGGGGACGACGGATATTTCGATCTCGGTGGGGCGTGGCTTCCTGCCTGGGTTCGCCAGACGGCTGAGCAGACGGAGCGGGCGGCCTTTCGGCATATCCGTTCCGAGGGGCAGGCCGGCTATGTGTCGGCGCGGACCATGCTGACGGAGGTGCCGTACGGCACGGAGCGGGCGTTGGTCGAGGAGTACGCGCGGCGTGGCGCGGCACGGATGGACGTGTACCGGCCTGTTCCCTCAGACCGAATGTGGGTGGGGGCATCGTCGTGGTTATGGCCGTGTCCGCAGTGCCGGTATCCGATGGTGCTGCGGGGTGGGCAGTTGCGGTGTGAGTATCCGCCGCATCAGAGCCGGTTCGGTCTTGTACCGGGCAGTGGCAAGCGGGGTGGGGCGCCCGTACTGACCGGTGGGCGAGGCCGGTTGACGGCTGCGGAGCCGGCGGAGGGCGTGTTGTGCCTGGACTGGGGGGTGTGGCGGTACATCACCTGTCCCGGGCTGAGTGAGGTGGGGCTGATGCAGTGGTTGGAGAAGCAGGAGGGGGTGCGAGTCGAGCGGTGGGAGAACCTGGACGAGTGGGATGTCGGCGTCTACCTGGCAGATGGGCATCGCTGGCGGGTGGACGTCAAGGACCACCAGGACGCGCAGACGATCATCGACCGGCCGCCTGCCGGGGAGACGGTGGTCGTGCCCAACTACCGGCGCAGCCAGATCAATCAGCTACAGGCTGGGCTCGATGCGCTGCGGACTACTGACGGGCAGCGCTACAGCGTGTTCACGGTCAGCCGTTTCAAGGCTGCCGTGACCCGGCGGTTGAAGGGGATGGGCGTATGACGTCTCCGAAGAACGCGAAGTATTCCGTCAGTGTGCCGCTGGCTCTGCGGGCGGCGATTCTGCTGGCCGCGCGGGTGTTCCCCAACCGCGTGGTGGAAGAGCGGGCTGCGTGGCGGCGTGTGGTGGATCTCGCTGATGCGCACTTCCTGGCCACGGGGCAGATGCATCTGTGGGATGGCTGGTCTGCTCTGGCTCTGGGCGATCAGGTGCGGATCACTCGGATGCTGCGGCAGCGGCCGGCTGTTCTTGCCCACCATTCGGTGTTTGTCGCGGAGACGGCAGCGGTTCTGGACAGCGGTGAGGCGGTCGAGTTCGCCCCGGCCGATGGGCAGGAGCAGGTGCTGATCCTGCCCATCGGCGATGAAGAAGCTCTCATCGATGCCTTGCTGGACGAGCTTGAGAACAACGCGGCCAAGGGACAGTTGCTGCCCAAGCCTGCGCCGCCCGGCTCCTACGTCAGCGACCTGCGGATCAAGGACCCGCTGAGTCCCTCCGGTCGGGTGGTGGACGTCTTCTACGACCTCGGCTACCAAGGGGCCCCTGCTCCCAGCGTGGTGCAGGAGCTGGGCGATGCCCCGGTCGTGGACGAGGTGGTGATCCCCTTCGCCGACCTCGACGAGATCGCGGGGCGGCTCGATGGGCTTCGCGGGCAGGATTACCGACGCAAGGCGGTCGCGGACATCAGACGGCACGCCCGCGACCGCGACGGCACGGATGTGGGTGAGCATTTGCGGGTCCAAGCCGGGCCTCTGCGGGTCTTTCACGCCCCCACCGGCATGGGTAAAAACGTGTTGAGCGAGCTCGTCGCGCTGTGGTGCGCCAAGCGGGGCCGGGTGATCTCGCTGGTCGTTCCACAGAGCGCTCAGGTCCTGGCCACGGTGTACCGGCTGCGGCGGGATCTGGCCGACTTGAAGGTCTCCGCGCAGGTGACGCCCGTCGTCTCCCCCGCCTCCATGCAGGAGCTGGCCGAGCAGACGGCCAGCAACCCGCAGGACGATGCGGACTTCAGGAGCTGGGTGTACCGGGAGATGTCCTACAGCTGCCCCCTGACCGGGCACGCCACCGCCTCCTCCGAAGCAGTGGACGCGTGGACACCGGGCCAGGAGCCGTGCGACCAGCTCAAGCCCAACGGGCCGAAAGCCGACAAGACCCTGGCTTGCCCGTGGCGCGGCGGCTGCGGGAAATTTCGCCACCACCGGGCTGCGGCGTCGGCGGACATCCTCGTCACCAACCATGCGAACTTCCTCACCGGGCACATCCACGCGCCGGTCGCGGGCCGTCCTGCACCGGGACGGCGGATGACCACCGAGCAGCTGCTTTTGCACCGCAGTCATCTGGTCATCATCGACGAAGCCGATGCGCTGCAGGCGCAGGCTTTCGATCAGGCGGCCCGCCAGGTGCTGCTGGCCCAGGACGGTGCGGAGCGCACCCCGGTACGCGAGCTCGACAGCCAGTTCCGGCGGCACTGCCACCGGCTGCCGATGAGCCTTGAGCAGTACCTGCGGCCGCTGATCAATCACTTGGTGTGGCTGGCCGAGTCCTACGTGTCGCACCTGGTCGGCGGGGTCATCCATCCCGACCGGGAGCGGCGCAGCATGGTGGTGCCGCGCCGCTGGGACGGGATGTTCGCCTCCCGGATCTTTGGGCTGGAGGCTGGAGAGCGGCCCACGGAGCAGCAGATGAAGGCGGTCGACCAGCTCTACAAGCGGGAGGGGCCGCTGGAGTTCGCCGATGAGGTCGAGGGGCTGGCCGAGCTGAGGGAGCTGTTGTCCTCGGTCACGGATTTGGCCGGCGGGTCGGACCAGCTCACCCACGCCACCTTGAAGCGCATCGGGGAAGCATTTTCGGCGATCACCGGAGATACGGACGACAAGCGGCTGTCGTCGCTGGCGCTGCTGGCGGCCCGGCGCGCGTACCTGGAGGAGATGCGCAGCATCTTGCACCGCATCGTCGGCGTCGCTGCACCGTTGCAGGGGGCGGGCATCTCCGCCGGCAATGGCCTAGTGGACGCGCTGGCCTCGCACGTGCCCTGGCGGGCTGCCCCCTACGGTCCTTTGGGGCGTGCTCTGTTCGCGTTCTCCGAGACGTTCGATCCCGCCGACCGGCATCTGACAGCGCTGCGGCTGAAGTCCTATGTCGGGGATCCGCACGCTCACCTGGCTTACCTGGGCGAGGTGACCGCGCTCGCCCATACCGGCACCCGGCGAGCGGTGATCGGGATGTCCGCCACGGCGTTCATGCCGTATGCGCCGCGTCATCACCTCCTGCCGGAGCCTGCCTGGTACGTGCCGGACGATGTTAATGGAAGCCTCACCGTCGAACTGCAGGCTGGCCAGGACAATGGTGCGGGCATTGTGGTGTCCGGCACCGACGGCGTGAACCGGGAGCGTGCTTATACGGCCATGGGGCGCAGCGTCGGCCAGGACCTTCCCGCGCAGCTCGACGCGGTGGCCGCCGTCCCTGCCACCGCGCATCGTGCGTATGCGCTGCTCGCGCCCACTGCTTACGACGCCGGTCCCGCGCTCGCCCGCGGCATGATCGAGGCGGGGGTCGCGGCATCGGAGATCTGTGTGGCGGTGCGGCCGCAGGAGATGGCTGCGCTGGAGCGGATGCCGCCCGGCTGGGTGCCGATCCCCAGCAACCGGCTCGAGCAGTTCCCTCACGCCATGGGGCACGGCCGGTGCCGGTACTTGATCGCTCCCATGGCACGGGTCGAGCGTGGTCTGAACATTGTTGACCGTGCCGGGCGGTCCCTGCTGCATGTGGCTTGCCTGGTCAATCGGCCTATTCCGGTGATGGAAGACCCTCCGGTGCTGCTGTCCCTGGTCAACTCTCTGGCCTATCGACGGCGGCGGCCCGGTCCGGAGCCCGCGGCCGAGCTGGAGCGGCTGCGGATCGCGGCGGGCCAGATTTTCGATGACATCCGCAGCGGGCAGGGTTACTTCAAGTCGCTGGGCAGGGACGTCAAACTCGCCGTGGTCGCGGAGATCCTGACCCGGCTGATCCAGTTGGGCGGGCGCACCCGGCGCGGCGGGGATCACGGGCGGCTGCGGCTGCTGGATGCCGCCTTCACCCATACCGCCGCTGACTCCACGCTGCCCGCCCTGCTTGATCAGTTGCGCGGGAAATGGCAGGCCGAGGACCACATGCCGCTGGTCGACGCCGTTTACCGCACCACCATGGCCGATGCCCTGCTGGGGCTGAGGGAGCACTCCCCCACCGGATTTGAGGAAGAGGAGATGGGCGAATGGTGAGTGACGAGCGTGGCCGCCTGTTCACCCTGTCCTTCGCACTGGACGAGCGGCTTCTGGGCACAGTGCACGTCTATCCGCAGGACGCGGCGTTCGCGCCGGCCTGGCGGCGGTTGCCGAGGCCGCGGGGCAAGGACGCCGTGCAGCCGATCGCATCCCTGCAGACGGCGGCGCGTGCCGTGACCGGTGAGCGGCTGGTGTTCACCAACCCCGACCGGCCCGCCAGGACCGGCCGGTGGGCCGGGCGGAGCGTGATCGTCACGCCCGGGGCGCTGGACGGGGCCGTGGTGCGCACGTTGATGCGGGAGTGGGAGACGCGGCTGGAGGGGCATGAGGGCCGTGACACTCTCTCTGCTCTGCTGCAGTTGTCCGACGAGGGGCCCCAGCCGCTCAGTTCGCTGCTTCACCGCGATGCCGCGGGGCGGATCATCGGTCCCCGCTGGGCGTTTAGGGTGGCCGGGTGGCGGCTGGCGAGCATGCTGGCCGCCCAGCCGCTCCTGCTCGAGGAGCACCTGCCCGCGCTGCGGTTCCATCTCGACAGTGAGGGCGACCTGCTGGCGTGGCAGGCCCCGCTGGTCCACGATCGGACGTGGATCGACGAGGAGAGCGGCAAACGCCGGCGCATCGCCGGGTACGCCATGGAGCGCATCCATATCGAGGTCGAACCCGCCCCCGGCGGAAAGACGCTCATCGCGCACCTGTCGGCGCGTATCTCGCGCGTCGCCACCCACTACAAGGGCATCCGCAACGTCCTGCTGCGCCATCCCGTCAATCCGGACATCATCCTCAAGGCCCCGATCACCACCCGGTGGGAGAAGGGCCCGGACGGATTCATGCAGCCCGCGGCCGTCCGCTACCGCGGGGCGACGGCACAGATCGTCGAGGCCTGCGGGGTCGGCCGCCTGCCCCAGCCGCCCCTGACGGGGTTGGACGAGCTGGCAGAGGTACGCGGTGTGCACCGCACGGGCAAGCACCCGATCGACAAGGGCGCCGGTGCGATGTTCCACGCCCGGCTCGAGGAACACGCCGGGCACGTCCTTGGCCAGGAGCCGATTGTCTATGCCGGAACATCCATCAAGATCAGCAAGCCGGGCGGCAGCCTGCCGCCCTACGTGCCGGCCAGCAAGATGGCCGAGGCCATAGCGTGCGCCCGCCTGGATACGGTGCGCACCGTGGTGCTGTTCGAGTCGGCGGACTGGCGTACGCGGGTGATGGGGCAGCTGGCCCGCGACTACGCGCGGCCCGAACTGGCCGATCTACCCGATGAACAGCCGGTGGTCTTGGCGCCCGGGTATGAGCTCGTGACGGTGCGGCTGCCCGAACTGGTCCGCCACGGCAGCCACGACCGAAGCCTGATCTTGAACACACTTCCCTGGTTCAAGCCTGGTGCCGGGAGGGGACTGGTCACGGCCCTGTGCGAGACGCGCTACCCGAGCGTGCAGGAGAAGGAAGGGGGGGTGACGGATGCCAAGCATGCGCTGAAAGGGCTTTTCGCCGAGCGCGGCATCCCTTCGCAGTTCATCACTATGGACTCGGACCCCGGCGACCCCCACCGGCTGAACACGCCCGAGAAGGTCGCACGGTCCAGGGCGCTCAAGGCGGGTCTGCCAGAGCCGGACGTCGCCTACAAGGACGACCATGCAGTACAGATCGCACTCGGTAGCCTGCACTCCGACTCCGGCATCATCGACAACCGCCTGGCCGCCACCGCCTTCCACCGCAACGCCAAGGACACAGCTCTGGACCGGGAGGCGGTGGCAGTGGGGCTTTGGACCCGCTACCACCGCTTCGACGAACGTCCCGGGCGTCCCCGGAAACCGGCCGTGCTGGCCATCACGCTGGTGGCCATGCGGATCCCGCTCGGTGGAGACGCGTACTGGCCCACTCTCATGTACAGCGATCAGGGTTGGCTCCCTTTGGCCCAGGCTCGGGCGCTGCACCATGCCGGTCCCCTTGGTAAGAAGGGTCATCACCTGCGGGAGGATCACGGGGGGCCGGACAATGTGCGGACTTATGTGGATCGGGCGCTGGCTGCGCTCAACAACCGGTTTCCAATCATCGTCTTCGCAGAGGAGCGTGAGCGGGTCTGGCCGGGGCTGTGCAATGACCGGCTCGGCAACGGCGCTGTTCCTGGGCAGAGCCTGATTGCCCGAGGGTGGGATGTGGCGGTCGTGAGGGTGGGAAATGGGCAGGGAACGCCCCAGCCGTCGCGGCGCACCGGTGGCGGGGGCAAGTTGCCGGGCAACCCGTTGCAGCCGGTCATGCCGGAGAAGATCCTCTACCGCCACGACCACGGGGACGTGGTGTCCTGGCTGTTTTCCGGGCAGTCCCGTCAGCACGCCGGTGGCCAGCGCACCGGCACTCAGTACACGCGTCGTACTCTGCCCGGTGGTCAACTGGCTCAGATGGGTGCCCCGTTCCATGCCATGACCCGCACCGAATACCTCATCGCCCACCTCGGCGGCTGGCGTGAGGAACAGCTGGCAGGTCTTGCCGCGCGGATCTCGGAGCAGGCCGCCATGTGGGACGGGCGCACCAACCTGCCCGCACCCTTGCACCTGGCCAAGAGCGCTGATGAAAAGCATCCCGGTTTTGTCGACCAGGAAGGGCTGAGCGAATAGGTAAGGTGCTGGTGGGCTGGGCGGATTCCAGGACCCGTGCCGGCGCAGCCGATGGCTGCTGCCGTGCCCCGCCCGGGCCCAGGGCGAGGCGGGGTCGGGTGCACTGTGCAGTCCCCTCACTTGTCACAAGCCGAACAGATGCAGGGCGCGGCTGGTTACTTGGAGTACGTCTGTTTCCAGCGTGCTCGGTGGCGGGCTTCTCCCTGTCCGCGTCCGTTGACGTCGGCCAGGGACAGCAACGGTGTCCCGTTGTTCCACAGACCAAAGAAGTCACGGTGCAGGGTGAGGATGTGGTGTTTGACCGCGAACGCCTCGGCTTGGGGGCTGAAGCGTGTGGTGGCGACGAAGATGGCCACATCCGCGGCAAAATGCACCTTTGATCCCAGCAGATCGCGCACTTCGCGACTGGCGATCGTCCGGTGGGGTGCGTACCGCTTACATTGGATCACCATGGTCCGGCCGTCGGGCAGCCAGCCGAGCACGTCGGCTCCGTTGTCCCCGGTACCGCCCACTCGGCGCACCTGCGTGCAGCCGTCGCGGCGGCATAACTCGGCAACCACTTCCTCGAACTCGGTGCCGGTCATCGCGTCGATGGCAGCCAGCGTCCGCTGTCCGGCTGCGATCTCCTCCTGTCGTCTCCAAGCGTCGTCCTTGCTTCGCAGCAGTCGGTCGGTATGCCAGAGCCACCACGCCATCCAGCCGATGCCCGCTGCGGCCAGTACGGCGCCGAAGTACAGCAGCACCACCGGGTGCAACAGGCCTAGCAGGGCCAGGGCGGCGAGCGCACCTGATGCCACTCTGATCCGGGCGGTGCGTCGTCTGCGCGTCTTCTTGCCCTTGCGCTTGGCCGCCATGTCTTCCCTCTCGTGCCCTGGCTGGGACGGACTTCTCCCTGCTGTGCAGTGTGGGTATCCCAAGCGGCCCCGCCAGGGCGCAGTCAGGCCATTGGCTTGAACCTCCCGCCGCTCGGTCTGCCCGGCGTCCAGCCGCTCGCCTCGAGGAGGGGCGTTCGCCTACTCACAGGCCTAGTTCGGCCAGGGCTGCTTGCCTGTGTGGGCTGAGGCCGGAGCCGCGGCGACGCATGTTGCTCAGCCACTGCCCCAGCCGCACGGGGTCGCCTTCGATCTCCTCGATGTGACGCTGGGGGACATTGAGATGGCCTTCGCGTGCGCGGAAGGCACGCGCGGCGGCCAGCCCACGCTGGAAGGCGCGCTCACGTGCCGGCAGGCGGCTCTCCGGCGCCTGGGGGGCGGGTGTGGCAGGCAAGTCGACCAGGCCCAACTCCTGGAGCAGGGATTTCTGTTCAGGGTGGAGGCGATGGGAACGGGCGCGTTGTGACGCAAGCCAGCTCTCCGCCTCGGAGGCAGCCTTGTTGGCTTCTCTGCTCTGACGGGCGGCATGGTAGGCCCGTTGCCAGGTGATCGGCCAGGGCGGGTTCCACCACCGGTCCAGGGCGGTGAGAGCGGCTGCGCGTTCTGCAGTGAGCTGGTGGGCGCGGGTGCGCTGAGTGGCCAGCCAGCGGCCGAGGGGAAAGCCGTCGTGGATCTCGTTGACCGGGGCGGCGAGGTGGCCCCGGTCGGCGGAGTAGGCGGTGGCGTGGGCGAGCGCGCGGTCGAAGGCCTGCTGGCGGGGGTCCCAGATCATGCCGAGGCGCTCGAGGGCGTGGACGCGTACGGCGTCGAGCGTGCCGTGGGTGTGCAGGTGGCGTTGCCAGGTGAGCCAGCGTCCCAGGGGGTGGCCGGTGGGGTCTTCGTAGTTCTGGGGGACGTCGAGGTGGTGGTGGGTGCGGTGGTAGCGGCGGGCGGCGGTCAGGCCGCGGCGCCATTCGGCGCTCTTGGGGGCCAGGACCCGCAGGGAGAGGGCGAGGGCGACTTCTTCCGCCTGGGTGGGGCGGTCGAAGCGGAGCCAGGCCTCGGGGTCCTCGGGGGGTGTGGTGGGGCGGTGGGTGCGGGGGTCGGCGAGGCGGGCTTCGAGGCGGTCGTCGTGGGCGCGCAGGGCCTGGATGGTGTGCCACAGGGGGGCGTAGGCGTCGGCGCCGAGGAGGTCGTCGGGGTCTTCGTCGGGGGTGAGGTAGACGGGGACGACGAGGGTGGCTTTCTTGCTGGCGCCGGGTTGTTGGCGCAGGGCGCGGCCGACGGCCTGGACGGTGTCGACGGGGCTGTTCTTGGGGTCGGCGAAGACGACGGCGTCGATGGCGGGGACGTCGATGCCCTCCCCGAGGACGCGGGCGTTGGACAGGACAGCGGGGGTGTCGGCGGTGTGGGAGGCGAATTCGAGGAGGAGGCGGCGTCGGACCTGGGGCGGGTGGGTGCCGCTGATCCAGTCGGCCCACAGGTGGGTGGGACGCAGGGTGGTGGGGAGCGTGGTAGCGGTGGTGGTCAGGGTGGTGGCAAACGCGCGGGCGTCGGCGACGCGGTGGTGGAAGGTCAGGACGCGGCGCAGGTGGTGGTCGTGGATGGCGCGCAGGGCGGCGACTTGGCGGCCGGCCAGGCGCAGTCCGTCGATGCCGGCGCCGGGGGCGGTGGCGAGCCAGTCACGCAGGTCGGTGTCGGTGATGACGGGGACGAGGATCTGGTAGTCGGCCAGCAGGCCGAGGTCGATGGCGTCGGAGAGGGTGAGGCGGTAGGCGACGGGCCCGAAGAGGGTTTCGTCGTCCATGGAGGCGGCCCCCTCTCCCCCGCCGCCGTCGGTGTCGTCGCTGTTGTCGGTGGTGTCGTCCCAGATGCGGGGCGTGGCGGTGAGGTAGAGGCGGCGGGTGGCGGGGAGTTGATCGTCGTGGTGGACGGCGGCCCAGGCTTTGCCGAGGCGTCCGGCGGTGCGGTGGGCTTCGTCGACAACCGTGAGGTCCCAGGCGGGCTGGTGGTGGTCGCGGTGGGCGGCGACGACGGCTGGCAGGGAGGCGTAGGTGGCGTAGACGGTGAGCGGTCCGGTTCCCGACTGGTCGGTGAGGGCGGTCAGTTCGGCGGGGTTGGTGGTGAGGGGGACGTCGGCGCCGAGGGGGTGGTGGTCGAGGGCCTGGCGGGCGGAGCAGACGGCGATGGCGGGGCCTTTGCGGCCGGCCTGGCGCCAGGAGCGGATGGTCTGGGAGAGCAGGTCCAGGGTGGGCAGGAGGACCAGGACGCGGCCGCGGGACGCAATGCGGGCGGCGGTGCGCGCGGCGATGAGCGTTTTGCCGGTGCCGCAGGCGGCGATGACGCTGGCCCGCGGGTGCGTCTGCAGGGTGCGGGTGGCGGCCGCGACGGCGTCCTTCTGGTGCGGGCGCAGCTGGAGCTCGGCGGGGGCCATGGGTGTGGTCGCGTCCTCTTTGGTGTGGCGGTGCTGCCGACGAGTGCGGTGGTCGTGCGCGTGGGGAGTGTAGGCGCTGTTACGGGTGTCTGATGGGGTTGCTTGTGGCTTGCTAGGCGTCCGTGACTGGCACTGGTCGGGAGTGCGCGGGTGGGCGGTGGTCTTTCATAGGTCGTCGCGCCATGAGTGGTCCTGTTGCAGGAGTGTCGTGCCGGTGGCTTCTTGGGCTAGCCGGTCCCCGGCGGTGAGGATGTTGGCCGCTCGGTGGCGCAGCGGTTCGGGCAGCCATGCGGCGCGTCGTTCGGCGGCCAGGGGGTCGGCTTGCTTCGGGGCCGGACCTCGGATGTCTTGTTCGAACAGGAGCCGGTAGAGGCCCAGGGCGGGGCGGATGGGTGGGAGTCCGGCTGCTGTTCCTGATGCGTTGGCTCGCTGCGGAATGGTGAGTCCGTCGTCGTCGAGGTCGCCGTAGTAGGCGATGTCTGTGACGCCGTTGAGTTTTGCGATGCGGGTGACGGACGCTTCGAAGGCGTGGCCTCCGCCGAATACCACATGGCCGACGTGTCCCGGGTTCTCGGCGAGGAGTGTGCTGATGGTTGCGAAGCTGTCGCTGTTCTCGATTACGAGGGCGATTCCGCCGTCACCGGTGCGTTCGTAGGCCAGGGGTGGTGGGACTCTCTCGGCGAACAGGGTGGTCAGGGTGAGGCGTTGCGGGGCGAAGAGCGTGGTGGTGATCAGTGCGTCGAGGCGCTTTTCGTCGCCGAAGATTTCCAGGGAGCGTTCGCGCATGGGGATGGTGGCCCGCCGGGTGTTCTCGTCGGTGTCGCGGAGCCAGCGGTTGATCGTCTTGAGGGTTTCGATCTGGGCGGTGGTGAGTTTGGCGGTCTTTGCCCAGGCCAGTTCCCGGCGCCACATGAGGGGTGCCGCGCGGGCGGGCCGGGGTTCTGTGGTTTTGGGGCGTGTGGGCAGGCGGAGCCAGCGTGGCAGGGGTGGCTGGGCGTGGTCCCATCCGTCGCGGGTGCGTGGGAGTTCGATCAGGTGGTGGTCTGCGAGTTCGTCGAGCAGGGCGGACAGGGCGGGCCGGCCTTGGGTCGTGCCGGCTGTTTCGGGGCAGGCCTGGGTGAAGGCCTCGAGGATCGTGGTCTGCTCGATGCGGTGTTCCGTTCTCGAGGTGAGGGTTGTTGCCAAGCAGGCTGCTGACGGGGACAGCGAATGTCCGTTGGTGTCCGTGTCCGTCTGGTGGTCGCTCACTGGTCGCCGGCCATCTGGTCGTGATGGTTTTCCTGCTGCGTCGTGCGGCTGTCTTTGGGCGGGGTGTGCGGGGTGCGGGGTTTCACCAGCAGGCGGGCGGCGAGGATCTGGCCGGTGGCACTGTTGTCGTCGGGCGGTGGTGTGTCGCGGGCGATGTGGTCGGTCACGTGCAGGTGGCGTGTTCCGGTGCGTTGGTCGGTGTCGTTGCGCAGCCGGATGCACAGGGGGAAGGTGGCCAGGACGCGGTCTTCCATGTTGCCGGTGGTGTAGATCAGTTGGACGCCGAGGGCGGCGGCCATGTTCATTTGCAGGCTCAGCAGGTAGCTGGCGTTCGCCTTGCCGATCGGGTTGTCGAGGACCAGCATTCCGCCCAGGCGGCTGGCGCTGCGGGCTCCGGTCCGGGTGCTGCCGCGCAGTGCGGCGAGCGTGCAGTACAGCATGATTGCGCCGGTGAGTTCCTGGCCGCCGGAGAATACTTTGCTCATGTCGCTGATGGAGGCGTAGTCGGCGCGGCCGGTGGCGTCGGGCTTGAGGATCTCTACCTTGAAGTCGCGTGGGACCGCCGCTGTCACGCATCGCAGGACCAGGTCGCGGCCGGGTAGGTGGGGCTGGGTGCGGGCGTTCTCGTCGAGGCTCTCAGCGATCCGTACGGCCAGGACTTGTGGCTCGGGTGTGCTGAAGCCGATCTTCAGAATTCTCTGTTTGGCCCATGCTCCCGCGCCTTCGGGCAGGCGCGAGAGCCGCTCGGCCTTTTCCAGCAGGGCCAGCGCCTGGCCGGTGTGGTGTTTGAGCTGGTCGATCAGCAGGTTGCGGTGGCGTTCGGAGTCTTCCAGGTCGGTGGTCAAGCTGGCGGCCCGGCCGTCGAGTTCGGCCGTCCACCGGTCGGCGCGTTCGATCAGCGATGTGGTGTCGATCTCCGTGAGCTGCTGGTAGATCGGCGCCTTGAGCTTGCTAAATCGGCTCTGATTGGCCATTTCGCGGAATTCCACGACGGCCTCGTTGACGCCCTGATTCGCTTCCTGCAGGAGGTCGGTTGCGGTGTTGTGGGCGTGGATCGCGTCGTCGGCGGCCTGCTGTGCTGCGTCGGCGGTTCCGGTGAACGGGCTGGCGGAGGCGGGCAGTTTCAGCCTGCGGGCCGCGGTGGCAAGGCTACGGTTGACGACGCCCATCTCGCGTGCGGCGGCTTCGCCGGCACGGACGTTGCGCTCGGTGGACCGCTGTATCCCCATCGCTGTGGTTAGCAGGGCCTCTGCTTCTCCCAGCGTGGAGGCGGCCCGTTCAGTCAGACGCGTGCCTTCGGCCGGTGTTGGAGGCGTCCAGTCCTCGCTGAGGCTGGTCCACGGTTTCCCGCTGGGCTGGCCGGCAGCTGTAGCTTCCGCTTCCAGCTGGCCGCTGCGCTTGTCCAGGCGGCGGAACTGGGTCTCCAGGTCTTTTACGGTGCGGCCGAGGCGCCGCTTGGTGGCCTCGATGGTTTCGGTGCTGCCCGCCTGTGCGGAGGCGGCCAGTGCTTCGGCTCGGGTCACGGTCTGGGCCGAAGCGTCGCGCAGTTCGGCGTCGCAGTCCGTGGCTTCCTTCTGTGCCCCCTCGACGCGGCGGCGCAGGTCCTCGCCGACTTCCACGGCGCGAAAGCCCTCGGCGGCTTCCTGGTAGGAGATCTCCAGCGTGGCCAGGTCGTACTCGCCGGGACTGAAGATGAGGGGTTGGTCTCCATGGACGACCGTGGCCAGCCGGGCTTCATAGACTGCGGCATCGCGGCGCAGCGACTCTGCCTGCACGGCGTATTCCGTGGCGTGGTCGCGGAGTCGGTCGGCTTGCTCGCGCAGTTCCGCAGCTGCCGTGCGGTGTTGTTCGGCCTCGGCATTCAGGGTGTGGATCTGTGCGCGGTGTGTGTCGGCCTCGGCGGCGTCGCCGGCGAGCTGATGGATGGATTCGGCGTCGCGGGCGGTGTCCCGGGCGGTCTGTTCGGCGTCCGCGAGTGTGGGGGCGAGATCCGCCAGGGTGTTGGCGGCCTGTCGGTAGGTTTCGCGGGCGGTGTCGAGTGCGGACGTGGCATTGGCGGCCTCGGCCTGCCAGGCGTTCGCGACGGAGCGCAGTTGCCCGATGTGCCCTGCCGGGTGGTCACGCAGCCAGTCGGTGAGGCGGCGTTCCAGTTGGAAGGCGACGGTTTGCCGTTCGGTGTAGGTGTGCTGGGCGCGGCGGCGGTCGTGGATGCGGGCTTCGGCTTGTTCGCGCAGCTCGGCGGCAGCGTGGACGTCATGGAGGGCGGGGGTCGGTTCGACGACGAAGCCGCTGCCGGACGGGGGAAGTTCCGTCTCCAGTGGCTCGGGGGTGGAGACGAGGACGGCCGCGTCCGGTAGCTGCGGCATCTGCGCGAGAAGGGTCCGTGCCTTGTCGAGTGCCTCGTGGTCGGGCACCACGATGCCGTCGACAACTGCAGGGTGGGCTTGGATCGTTGCCGCGTGCCGGTGCGGATTCACCAGCTGCTGCAGTGCGTTCCAGCCCGAGGTCGCGGTGATCTGGTGCTCGTCCAGCAGCTTGAGGAGGTCTTCGACCTGTGGGCGCGGCGGCATCAGCGCCTCGCCCTCGACGCTGAGCGCGGCGAGGAGTCGCTGGTCTGCCTGTTCTTCGGCCCGCAGCACATCCAGGTGATGTGTGGCCGATGCTTGTGCTGCGGCGGCCAGGTTGCGCAGGGTGGGAGCGTTTTCTTCCAGCCACTGTGCGGGGTCGCCGCCGGGTACGTCCTCGTCACCGTCGAGTTCGGCGAGTTCACGCGGCAGGGGGTGGGCGGCGAGTTCCGCTGCGCCCTTGTGGGTGTCTTCGACCGCTTGTTGCGCGGTCTGCGCTGCTTGGCGGGCCTGGACTTCGGGCTCGATCAGCTTGTTCGCGGCCGCGTCGAGCTGACGGGTCTCCTGCTCGAGCTGCTCGTAGTGCTCGCGTTGCCGCGTTGCCTCATTCTTGCTGTCGGTGGCCTTGGTCTGCAGGCGGGCATCGGCTTCGGCCACGGTTTCGTCCTCGGCCACAAGGCCGGCCTGACGGGCTTGTTCGAGGCGCGCGTCCACCTGCTCGATGTGTTGGCCGAGCAGGTCGGCTCGGACGGTGCACGCGGTGGCCTGCCCCTGCCGTTCGGTCGCATCATGTTGTGCCTGGGCTGCCTCGTTCTTGCTGATCGAGCCCTCGTTGTCCAGGTGGTCGGCCTGTGCCACGCACTGCTGCCTGCTGCTGTGCAGGGCTCCGGCGAACCGGGCGCCGGCCTGGTCGCGGTGGAGCCGGGCGGTTCCGGCCGCTTGTTCGGCATCGTCCAGGAGCTCGCTGGCGACCCGGTACTTCTCGCGTGCGGCGGCTGCTTTCAGGACCTTGGGAACGACCGCCCAGGCAGCCAGCTCGTCGCGTTCGGCGGCCAGCTGTTCCTCTGTGAGGGACAACTCGGAGCCGGCCGCGTCGAGGCGCAGCACCAGGGTCTGGCGGCGCACTTCCTTGTGGAGCAGGTCGGCCTGGTTGCGGGCCTGCTGCTGTTGCTCGGCGGCCGCCTTCGCCGCTGCGTGTTCCTTGCGGAGTGTGGCCAGTTCCGTATCCGCGTGCTGGACGCAGGCGCCCACTTGTGCTGCGAGCTGGCCCAGTGTCGTCGCGGCGTGTTGGGCGGCCGTCGCGTGTGTTTTCTGCTCAGTGCGCCGGCGGGCCAGGTGGCCGGCGGCCGTGGCCATGGCGGTGGAGAAGTCGCGGTCCAGCAGGAGTTGCTCGCGGCGGCCGATATTTTTGGCGTAGGCGCCGAAGGCGTCGCCCAGCTCGGTGAAGTTCTCGGCGTCCATCGCCTTGCTCAGCAGCCAGTGCACGAACTGCCGGCCGGTGGTGGTCTTGAAGGCCTCGGCCGCGTCCCCCTCGTCGACGTTCATGGCCTGCTGGACCGCGAACAGGTCCGGTTCCAGGCCGAGCCGCCGCAGGTGCTTCTCCCACTCCCCCTGCCGCTTTTCAACCTCCAGGCGGAGCGTCTTGTCATCGGCGTCCAGCCGCCTAAGCGCGTCCTGGTAGGCGTTCATCCGCAGCCGGCGCCCGGCGTCGGCGAACGGCAGCGTGGCCAGGGTCGTCTCGGCGTTGGGGGTCAGCGAGTAGAACGTCCGCTCCACCGTGCCGTCCGTGGCCGGGGTCAGTACCTGTCCGGTCACCAGCGTTTCGCCGGTGCGGACATGGACCCATTCCAGGGCCACATGCGAGGGGGCTGCCGCGGACACCACATAGGCGCGCAGCGCCTCACGGCCTTTGCGGGACTGCCGCTCGGGCAGCACCGTGGACAGCAGCATCCGGATCAGCACGGACTTCCCGCCGCCGTTCTCCAGCACGAGCAGGGTTGCCGGGGCGGGACGCTGGAGCAGCTGGCCGGCGGTGGGGATCAGGGTGGTGGCGGGGATCGGCGAGCCGCCCTCGGACAGGTCCAGCAGGACGTCGCCGTATCGGGCCGCGCTCGGGCCGATGTTGTACAGGCGGATGCGGTTCAGCTCGTACATGTCTGCTCACTCTCCTCGCTCGGCTGAGGGCGCCGGCGCTGCGGGGACAGCGGCGGTGGTTTCGGGGCTGCTGAAGGCGGGTGACCCGTCGGGGCCCACGGTGATGCCGAGTTCGGCGAGGTGGCCGAGCATCTGCTGTCCGGCCAGCTCCCGTACCTGGATCTGGTAGCGGGCCGTGGTGGTGTAGGTTCCGCCGTTCTCCTTGCCGGCGCGGCGCAGCATCCCGTTGTCCGCGAGGTATTCGGCGACCCGCTTGATGAGGGCGTGCCTGCTCTTGGAGTGGGCACGGTCGTCCCCGGTGGCGGAGACGGGGTTGCGCCGCTGGTAGTAGCGCCACAGCTGCATCAGGTCCGGGTGGTCGGCCGGGACTCCGTCGTCGGTGTCGGCTTCGGCGGCTTGACGTTCCAGTTCCGTGGTGGCCCGCTCGACCATCTCGTCGACGTGGCGGACCGTGATGCGGCCGACATGGGAGGGGTCGTCCAGGTCTTCGGGGCGGTAGTAGGCGAGCGCGGCGATGGCCAGGTGGGCCAGTGCCGCGATCGGCCGGTCGGCGGGCCTGGTGATGTGGTCGCTGACGCTGACCGCGAACTGGGTTTCGGCGGTCGCCCCGAGCACCAGTCCGGCCCGGGGGTCGACGGCGATCACCGTGAGGTCGAAGCCGCGTGCGGCGGCGTGCAGCAACCGCGCAAAGTCCTGGTCGGTGCGGCAGCGGTCGACGAGCGTGGCGTACTCGGCGTTGCGGCGGGGTGTCAGCCCCGGTTGGAAGCCGAAGGCAAGCAGCCGGTTGACGGCGGCGGTGTCGTCGGGGTTGTTCATGCCGCGCCCTCCTCGATGCTGTTGTCGTTGTCCCTGGGCGGGATGGCGGTGGCTGGGCCGTGGACGACGAGCAGGTCGTGGCCGGCGAACCGGGCGTCGTCCAGTTCTCGGTCGTCGGCGAGGGCTGCCAGGACGGTGCCGCGGTCGGGGTCGTGGCGCGGGGCGCCGAACAGGCCCAGTACGTGCAGGGCCAGCAGGTGGTCGAGGTTGTCCTGCCCGGCGGGAATGCCGTGCCGGCGGGCTGCGTCCAGGAGTTCGGACAGGCGGGTGCCGTCGGTGTCGGTGTGCTTGAGCAGTTCTGTGACGGCCGTGTACTGCTCGTTGGAGAAGGCGGAGTCGTCTGTGGTGTCGCCGAATTCGGGCTCGGTGATCAGGCCGTCGTCGCCGTCGGGTTCGCTCGGCGGTGTCATCAGGCCGGTGATCAGGTCCGGGAGGTAGATGATCGCCGGGCGGTGCGGTGGGGTCGCGGCGGTGGCGAACGTGTCGAGGAGCGGGTTCGCCTGCCGTACCGGCAACTGCAGGGCCGGTTCGAGGAGTTGGCGTTCGAGGGCGACATGGGCGCGGCTGGGGGGCGGCACGAAGCTCTGGCGTTCTTGTTCGGCACGGAACCGTTCGCCGACCTCCTGCAGATTCGCCTGGAGTGAGGCGTGTCTGCGCAGGCATTCCTCGAGGATCGCGATCAGTTCGGCGGCCTGGGCCGGGGTGGTGTCCTCCGTGCTGTTCTCCATGATCCGGACCAGGTTGTCCTTGATGGTGTTTTCGGCGTTGATGCGGTCCTCGATGTGCTCGAGTGCTTCGGTCTGCATGCTCTGCACGTCCCGGACCCAGTCCACCGAGCGGATGTCGCGGCGCATGCCTTCCAGGCGGGAGCGGATGTGTTCGGTGTATTGCACGGTGCGGCGCAGTGCCATTTCCGCGGCGCGGTGCGCGTCGGACAGCCGCCCTCGGCGCACCAGGGCCTCCAGTTTGGCGTCGGCGGCGACCTGTTCGGAGGCGATGTCGAGGTCGACGGCCCCGACGAGGACGGCGATCGCTTCGTTGGAGGCGCGCAGCCGCGGCCGCCCGTCGGGTCCGGGCACTTCGCGCAGCAGTTTGAAGGGAAAGGTCTGCGTGGTGTAGGCGCCGTGGAGGACGATGCCGTAGTCGTGGCTGAAGTCGCGGTCGACGGTGCCGACGTTCAGCAGGCTGTCGAGGACCCAGCGGGCCACGGCGGTGTGTTCGTCGCGGTCGCGCTGCGGCATTTGCAGCCCTGCGACGCGTGCCATGGCGGCCACGATGTCCTCGTGGCGTGCACCGTCGTCGAAGTCCATCTTCAGGGTGACGGTGTCGATGGCGGTGAGTGCCAGTTCCTCCATCTGGTAGCCGGTCCACTCGCGCGAGGCGAGGAGGGGCTTGCGGCGTTCCAGGTCGAGGACCGGGTCGGCGACCGCGAGTGCCTTCACCCTGGTTGCCAGTCCCAGTGTGTCGCGGCCGTGAGGTCCCGCTTCAGACATTCAGTTTCCTCTCCCCCATCAACTGCCGTCGCGGTGATCACCATGAGAGTGGCCCCTTGGGGCGCCTGCGGGCCAGAGGGCCCTTGTAGTGCGCAGGTGCATCCGGGCCCGTCGGCGCCGCTATTGCGTCAAGGCCTGCAGGCCGCTGGCCAGGTCGGCCTGTACGAGGTCGTCGCGCTCGGCCGGGGTCAGCCAACGCGTGCTGGAGCCGGTGGCGGTCCGCTCCACCCACAGCACCTCGTCGACGGCTTCGGCGACGGCGTGCAGATGGCTGATCACCATGACGAGGCGGTCGCTGCCGGCCCGGTCGCGCAGTACCTCCAGGGCCGCGTCCAGGGCAGCTGTATCGAGTGCTGCGAAGCCTTCGTCGAGGAACAGGGAGCCCAGGCTCGATCCGCTGCGGGAGTGCAGTTCGGCCAGGGCCAGTGCCAGGGCAAGGGAAGCCTGGAACTTCTCACCTCCGGACAGCCGCGTGGGCGGGTGGTTGACCCCGGAGGTGCGGCTGACGATGTCGAAGTTGTCGGCGAAGCCGAATCGGTCGTCGGACATCTGGCCGAGCAGGTCGCTGGCAACGTCGCGCAGTGCGCGGGTACGGAGCGTCGTGAGATGGCTCAGGAACCTGGCGTCGACCAGTTCCCGGCGCAGTGTGTCCAGGGCCTGGGCGCGGGCGGTACCTGCAGTGATGGCGAAGTCCAGGCCGGCGGCCGGTTTGATCATGTCGTGTGCGTCGCGTTGCTTCTGCCGCAGTTCTGTGGCCTCCATGTTCGCCCGTGTGGCAGCTGTGACGAGGGGGTGCAGGGCTTCCGCCGCCGTCAGATCGGCGTTGGGGTCGAATCCGTCGACGTCCGCGAGTGCGGCCCTCTGTTCTCGCAGGCGTGCCGTCGCGTCCGCCGCACGCTGGGCGGCGGCGTCGGCGTACTCAGTGAGCTTGCCGGTCAACGTCGCGGTGAGCGTGGCCAATTGGGTGGCGAACTGGCGGGCGGCGGGGATGCCCGGATCGGTGGGCGCCTGTGGTGCGGGGCATGTCTCGGCTGCGTCGAGGAACGTGAGCGCGTCGGTGACGGCTTGAGCCCAGGCGTCCAGCCTGCCGCGCAGCTGGCTCAGCGGGCGGTCCACCTGCGTGCGAGTCTCCTCGTCCAGGGCACGCTGTCGACTGAGCACGGCGTTCTTCTGCTGGCTCGCTGATTCCCGCTGGTCGAACAGCTCGTGGAGGGCGGACTGGCGGGCGGTGACGGCGTCGCGGGCAGCGGTCACGGCATCAGCGGTCGCCTCGATCGCGTCGGCGGGCAGCGTCGCCCGGATCGCCCCGGGCAGCGCTGTCAGAGCGCGAGTGGTCTTGGCCACGGCGCGATTGTGTGCCGTCAGAGCGTTCTGGTGGCCCACGAGGTCGCGTTGGTGTGCCCTTTTGCGCTCGTCGAGCGTCGCACGGTCCGTGGCGACTCCGGCGGTGTGGCGTTGCACGTCGGTCTGCAGCTTCTCGGCAGCAGCTTCGGCTGCGTGTGCGCAGGCGATGATCGCCTCAGTGATCGGTGCGGCGTCCCGCTCGAGGAGTTCCTCGTGGTGTGCGGAACCGTCGTCGACGGGAGCAGCCTGGGCGGCGGTGATGGCGGCCAGTGTCGATGTCGCGGCCGCCGCGTCGAAGTGGCCGACCGGCATGGCTGCGAGAGCGGTGAAGGCGTCTCCTGCCGCGGTCTCAGCCTTGTGCGCAGCCTGCTGCGCCGTGTCGTGGTCCGTGGCCCGGTCACCGATGGCTGTTTCGGCCGCCGTCACGTCGGTGCGGGCCTGGGCGAGCTGGACGCTGGCGTCCCTCTGCGTCCGGTTCACGCGGGTGAGTTGGGCTTTTGCTGCGGCCAGTTCGGCTGCGTCGCTTCCGGGCGCCGGTTCGAAGCCGTCGGGGAGTTGCTGGTGGCAGACGGGGCAGTCGTCGCCGCCGTGCAGGTCGGCGCTGATCGCGGCGGCCTGGTCACGCTGTTGCAGCAATTCCACCCGCGCCTGGGCGGTGTCCCAGTCCTTTTCGGCTGCCGCGTATGACTTTTGGAGTTCGTCGCGTTGTTCGCAGGCGGCGTGATGTCGCCTCGCCGCGGCCCGTTGGGCGCGAACGGCGTCGGCGAGGCGGCTGGTTGCTGTGAGGGCTGCGGTCAGGCGGGTGCGGGCCGCGTCGGCCTTCTGGTGCACCTGCTTGGCCGTTTCGGCGGCGGCTTGTGCCTGGTGCGCGGACGGTTCTATCTGTGCGGTGCGTTGGGCGATTTCTGTTTCGGTGCGGGTGATGGCCTCGGCGTCGCTGGCGAGTTGTTCGTCCTGCTGGGCGAGCCGGTCGCGTTCCCTTCTGTGCTCTTCGGCGTCCGCTGCGAGGGACTCGAGGACCACTGTGGCTCTGCTGAGGGCGTCTTGGCCTTCGCCTTTCGCGTCCGCGGCGGCGATGGCCTTCTCGAGGGCGTCTTCCTGCTCTGCGATGCGGGAGACCTGCAGGTTCAGGGCCTCGCCCTGCGCAGCGATGTCGGCGGCGACCGGTTCGAGGGCCTGCAGGGTGGTGTCGGCGTCGGCCACGGCGCGGGCGGTCAGGGCGTGTGCGGCGTCGGTGGCCCCGGTGGCGGTCGCTTGGGCCGTGGAGGCTTCCTTTTGCAGATGGGTGATGCGGCCGAGGGCCGTGTTGAGGCGTTCGACGCGGGTTTCGGCCCGCTCGGCAGCGGCCCCGGCCTCCTCGGCGGCCTGTTCGGGGTTGTCCGGCATGGCCTCACGTTTGGTCTTGGCGGTCGCCAGGAGGCCGTTGAGCGTCTCGCGCTGGCGGGATGCGGCCCGCTGGATGGATTCCAGGGATTCGGCGCCGAACAGTTCCCGCAGCAGCTTGCCGCGTTCTTTGGGGGCCGCGACGAGGAGCTGGTCGAACTTTCCTTGCGGGAGCAGCCCTACGCGCAGGAACGTCTCGTAGCTCATCTGCAGGACCGCTTCGATGCGTTCATCGACCGGGCCGGCGTTGTCCCTTTCCTCGCCGGTGTCGAGGTTCTTCAGGTGGTGCCGGCCGGCGTTGGGGTTGCTGGCATGCATGGTGCGGTGGACGTGCCAGCGTTGTCCCTCGTGCAGGAAGGTGAGGTCCACGCTCATGGCCTGGGCGCCGTCGGCGATGAGCTGCCCGGGCTTGGTGGCACTCCAGGAGCTCTTGCGGAACAGGGCGTAGGTGATGCCGTCGAGGAGGCTGCTCTTGCCGGCTCCGGTGTCGCCGAGAACGCCGACCAGGCCCGTGCCGGTGAAGTCGACGGTGACCTGGCTGGGGTAGCTACGGAACCCGGTGAGGGCGAGTGTCAGGGGTTTCATCGCGTGGTCTCCGCTGCGGTGGTGTCGGTGCCGGGCAGCAGGCCCGAGCGGTCGAGGTCATCGAGGGGCCGGCCGTCGATGGCTGCGGTCAGCAGGGCCTCCTCGCAGCACGATGCCGGGTCGTCGAGATCGGGTTCGGCTTGCAGATGTGCGAGGGCGCCCATGGCGCGGTCCAGCGCCAGGCCCGTTGTTCCGTGGTCGGCCAGGTAGTCGCGCAGCAGCTCTTCGATGCCGGGCAGTTCGCCAGGGGCCTCCCGCTGCCCTGCCTCGCTTTCAGTGGCACCGGCGCGGCGTTCGTCGACAGCGACGAGGGTTGCCCGCGGCAGCATCTTGGCCAGGGTGCCGGGAAGCAGCGGGTCGGGGGTTTCGACGTCCACGATCGCCTTCACCCAGGCGTCGTTGACCCTCTCGGCGCGTTGCGCGATCTCTTCCAGGGTGCCCTCGAGGCGGACCAGGCGGCGGCCGGAGGTCAGGGGCACGAGTTCGATGCGGGGCGTGGTGCCGGGGCCGACCTCGGCCAGCACCACGCTCTTGGTGTCTCCGCTCTCGCCGAAGTCCATCTGCAGCGGGCTTCCGGCGTAATGGGCCGGGTATCCGGCGCGCTGGACACGCTGGGGCTTGTGGATGTGCCCGAGGGCGCCGTAGGCGACGTCGGGCAGGTCGGCGGCGGCCGTCGCGTACTCGCCGGCGAGGGAGATTTTCCGCTCCGAGTAGGAGGGATGGGCCCCTTCGACGAACAGATGGGCGGCGAAGACCAGGACGTCGTGGGCGCCGCGCCCTGCGGCGAGGCGGCGGTAGACATCGGCCTGGACGGTGCGCAGCCGCTCGGCGTAAGTCGCGGTCGTCAGGGCGGGGTCGGTGAAGTCGTAGGCGAACCGGTTGGGGTGCAGGTAGGGCAGTGCACCGATGCGCAGCGTCACCTCCCCCTCCCGGGTGGGGTAGTCGGCCACCAGCAGTCCGTCGGGGCGTGCATCGGTGGCGAAGCGGACCCGCGGTTGTTCTCCCTCGCGGGCTCCCATGCCCAGCATGGCCTGCACGAATGTCAGGACGTTGCGGGTGTCGTGGTTGCCTGCGACGACCACGACGGGGGCGATCACCCCGAGGCGGCGCAGTGCCTCGATCGCCCGGCCCAGGTCGTCCAGGCCGGGGCGGGAGCTGTCGAACAGGTCGCCACTGTGCACGATCAGGTCGGGGGCGAAGTCGTCAGCGATGTCGATGATTTCGTCCAGGACGGCGTCCACTTCCGTGTCGCGTCGATGGCGGCCGAGCTGGCGGCCCAGGTGCCAGTCGGAGGTGTGGAAGATGCGTCCCGTCACGGGGGCCTCCAAGAGGGGCGGGGTTCGATGGCACCGACTGTACACACAACCTCAGGAAGAAATCTGGAAACCCTGGAAGTCTGGTACCGTCTACGTCATGAGTGATCCTCTGGACGCCCTGGAGCACAGCATCAGCACCCTGCGCCGCGCGATCCGCGACGCCTCCGCCGCAGGCGACAGCGAGCGGGCCGGCGAGCTGCGGGCGCAGCTGCGCCGCGCCGAGCGCGCCTGGGACGCCCTGATCGACACCGGCGAGCCGGCCCCCGTTCTACCGCCCCGCACCGTGCCGGACACGCCGCCGGCCGCCTTCGGCTCGCAGCTTCCCGCACGCGAGCACGTTCACCGTGCGCTGATGCTGCTCGGCACTCCGGCCGCTCCCAAGCTGATCGTGGGGGTACACGAGGCGTTCTTCCCCGGCGAGCTGTCCGCGTCCAAGCTGTCCAGCCTGCGCCGGGACGAGGCGCGGTCCTATCAGTCCAGCCCTGGGGCCCGGCCCTACTATCTCTGCTCGGCGCTGGCCCACGACCTGCTGACTCCGGTGCGGGCGCTGCTCGCCATCAGTACCTGGCCGCTGGAACAACGCATCATCGGCCCGTTGTCCCCTCGCGTCGACTTCCTCACCGGAGCCATCCGCATCGCGGAGGCCGCCCACGCCTCCGAGGCGTCAGCCGGGGGCGAGCCCAGCACTACGGCCCTGCGACTGCTGTGGCGTTTTGCCGCGAACATCCCCGAGGCGATGCCCTCGAGCACCCCGGGGCGGGAGAGTGTGCTGGATGCGCAGCAGGTGATCGACGCCGCCCGGGCCGAGCTGGCCGTGCACCTCGATGCCGACCGCGCGGTCCGCTCCGAAGCCTCACGACGGGCCCGCACCTTGGACGAAGCCCAGCAACTGTTCGGTGCACCCCCGCAGAACGTCACGCCTCTGCGGGCCCGGGCCTGACCCCCGTCCCCTCCCCCGCAAGGATCTCCACCACCGTGAAACCACCCGTCGACGGCCGCCTGGACGCACTGCGTGGATCTTCGCCGCGGCTGTCCTACAACGCCCGGTCGCTGGCCGCTCTGGAGAACAACCCGCGCTGCACTCTGCGGGCCCTGCTGGACGCCTCCGGATCCGACAAGGCCGCGATCGCCGCGCACATCGGCTACCCGTCTCCCTTCGGCCAGTCCTCCTTCGCCTTCGCCCGCGGCAACGCCTTCGAGGCCATGGTGAAGGACAACGGATGTGCCGAACTCCTGCGCGTTCTGCGCGAGACCCTCAAGCTGACGCTGCCCGAGGTGGCCTACCTGGACCTGAACGAGGTCGGCGGCGCCGGTGACAACGACGCCCGCCACCGTCGCACCACCGAAGTCCTGCTGGAGGCGGCCCGGGGAAACGGCGAGGGCACCCTGTTCGACCACCCGCTGCTCCACCTACAGGTCGGCGGCGAGGGCGCATTCCTGGAACCGGACCTGGTCGCCTTCCGCATCGACGGCCGCTTCTACATTGTTGAGATCAAGAGCTTTCCGATCATCGACGGGCAGGCCGACCCGGCCCAGGTGCGGGCAGCCACGACCCAGGCATCTGCCTACATCATCGCGTTGCGCGCCCTCCTCGCACATCACGGGTTGGACAGCGGGGCCGTGTCCGACACCATCGTGCTGGTCGCGCCGAAGGACTTCACCAACCGGCCGACCGCGGCGTTCGTGGACGCTCCCAAACAGGTTGCCGCCCTGACCCGCCAGTTGTCCCGTATCGAGCGCATCAGCGACCTCGTGAACCTGCTGCCCGAAGACCTGACCTTCGACCTCGACCTCGACCTCACCCTCCCCAAGAAGGAACAACGGCCCCGCCGCCCGGCCGAAGAACTGGCCGCGGCCGTGGCACAGGTACCCGCGACGTACCGCCCGGACTGCCTGAACCACTGCGAGATGGCCTTTCACTGCCGCGCCCATGCCCGGGCGGAGGCCTCGCTGGACGTGCTCGGCCCCGCGGTGCGCGAGCAGCTCGGCGGCATCGATACCGCCACCATGGCCCTGGGGCTGGCCCGTGGCCAGCTGACACCCACAGGGGATCAGAGCGACATGGCCGCCGCACTGCGGCACGCTGCCCGGCTACGCGACGAGTTGACCGAAGCCTACGGAGGTGCTGCATGAGCGTGCTGTCCGCGCTGGCACATGTGGAGGCGATGCAGAACATGAAAGCGGTCCCCCTGACCGCGTTCCGCCACCACCGCCTGTCGGACCGTCCCCTGGTCATCATTCCGCTGACGATGGCCGGAGAAGCCGGAGCTCCACTGGCGGTCATGGCCGGCACCGCCAGGAGGGACATGACCCTGCTGGTCGTGCCCCAGCCCCGCAACCGGGACCAGCGATTCGCGTTCGCGGCAGATCTGGGCCGGGTCGTAATGGACTACATCAACTCCTACCGGCAGGACCGCCGCGGCGAAGGCGAACGCTCGCAGTACACCGACGTGCCGCAGATCATTGTCCCCAACCAGGGAGGCGTCAACGCGCTGGCCGACCTCGGGCGCATGTGCCGCTTCCGCTCGACGACCGGACCCTATGCCGTTCCGGAGGTCGTTCCCGAGTTCGGCATGTGGTTGACCTTCCTGGTCGACAAGGCCGAGATGGCCGGCACCTCCATGCTGCTGCCCCTCACCGCGCTGCTTACCGAGCACTGGGCCACCGGCCAAAGCACGCTGGAGGACCAGAACTTGGCCTCGCTCATGGCCTGGATCGCTCCCCCGCGGGGTGTGAGCATCGCTCAGGCGCTGGAAGAGGCGGAGAACCCGGACGTGTGCCCGCCGGCCGGGCCGTCGACATCCCCGGAGTTCGACAATCGTGACCTGGCGCCAGCAATCAAACGGTTCGACACCGCCCATGCGCTCGGTGACCCGCACACACTGGCAGCGGCCCAGACCGAGCTGACGGAACTGATCGCCGGGCAAGTCAAGCCCACCTGGCGCCTGATGTGGTCGGCCATCTCGATACTGCGTTCTGTCCCCGAAGCACCGCAGACCGCACGGCGCCTCGACCGAGACTGCCGGCTCTTCACCAACCACTCCGACTACCGGGACGCCGGAGGCCTCCCCCAGCGCAAGCGTGACACCGCTATCAGTGCCGCACGGCGCCTGAGTCAACTCGAGCGGGCACTGGCCGACTTCGAGGCCGCCATGGCCTTTGACGACCCGTTCGTCCTGGCCGACCGGCGCAGCGGCGGAGAGGCGTTCACCGGAACGGTCGTGGAGAGCCAGCCCAACCGGACGGCGATCACGGCCAAGAACACGACAGTGCCACGTCCGCGGGTCACCGTCCGCACCAGCGATCCCCTGCGCCTGGCCGCCGGCACCAAATTGATCAGCCCGACCATGCAAAAAGGCCACAAGGCCGTCATCGTCTCCGTCCTGCACGACGGCAATACGACCCTCGTCACGGTGGAGGTCACCGCCGGCATGGGACGCGGGCGCACCCCCAAGGCAGGCTCCGTACCGGACCTGGACCAGGACATCGCCTACCTTCCCGATCCGGGGTGGCGTCCGAACCCGACCTTCCCGGACTCCGACCACACCCCGTGGACACACAGTGCCGACCCCGACGGGCCGGACGACAACGCCGTGCCCGAGAACGCCGCCGCCGAGGAGTGGGGCCATGACAACTGACACCGACACCCCCGGCGCCGCCGCGAACGCCGCCACCGCATCGATCCTGTCCGACCTGGCCGACACCCGCCACAGAGCCGTCGTCGTCGACTCCCCTCCCGGCGCCGGCAAGAGCACCCTCGTGGTCCGCGCCGCCCAGGAACTCACCGCAGGCGGCGAACGCCCGATCATCGTCGCCCAGACCAACAACCAGGTCGACGACCTCATCAAGCGACTCGCCAGGAACCACCCCGCCATCCCCCTCGGCCGCCTGAGCGCCGGTGACTACAGCCCGCCACCGGCCCTGACCACACTGGCGAACACCACCATCGGGCGCACCCTGGCCGACCTGACCGGCTGCCAGATCATCGTCGGCACCGCCGCCAAGTGGGCCACCGTCCGCGACAGCACGTTCGGCTGGGCAATCCTGGACGAGGCCTACCAGATGCGCTCGGACATGCTGCTGCAGATCGTCGAGCACTTCGACCGCGGCCTGTTCGTCGGCGACCCCGGCCAGCTGGACCCGTTCACGATCGTCGGCACCGAACGCTGGATCGGACTGCCGCACGACCCGACACAAAACGGCGTCAGCGTCATGCTGGAACACAACCCCCACATCCCCGTGCACCGGCTGCCGGTGTCCTGGCGCCTGCCGGCCTCCGCCGCCCCCACCATCTCGCAGGCCTTCTACCCCTTCACCGACTTCACCGCCGGAACCGGTGCCGGCGCCCGCTCACTGGATTTCAGCACCACAAGATTTGGCAGCACCCGCCTCGACGAAACTCTCGCGACGGCCTTCAGTACCGGCTGGGCCCTGCACGAACTGCCCCGCCGCCACGTCCCGCGCACCGACACCGAAACCATCCAGACCGCCGCGGACCTCGCCGCCCGACTGCTGACCCGCGGCGCGATCGCCACCTGCGAACACAACCCCGACGGCCACGCCCTGTCCGCCACAGACATCGCCATCGGCGTCGCCCACCGCGACCAGGCCGACCTGGTCCGCGCCGCCCTCACCCGCACCGGCCACCCCAGCGCGCCGGGCGTGGCGGTCGACACCGCGAACCGACTGCAGGGCCGCGAGTTCGAAGTCGTCATCGTCGTCCACCCGTTGTCCGGCCGCCGCGACGCCACCGCATTCCACCTCGAGGCCGGAAGACTGTGCGTGCTGGCCTCCCGCCACCGGCAGGCCTGCATCGTCGTCGCCCGTGAAGGCATCGCCGACCTCCTCGACACCCATCCCTCGACCGACCCCGTACACCTGTCCGTGCCGGCCAAATTCCCCGACGGATGGGAAGCCAACCACGTCATGCTGGCAAAACTCGCCCAACACCGCGTCCCCGCCTAGCTTCTGAGTTATCCGATGGGTTGTCGGGTGTGACGGTCAGGCAGTGTGAGGCTGAGTGTTGTCCCTTGCAGACATCCGTCGATGAGGTCGGGCCTGCGCTGGATTCTGTGCCAGCCCCTTCTGACTGCCCGTTCCAGCTGGTCGCGGTCGGTGAAGAGTACGTTCGCGGTAACGCTGGCGCCGCAGCAGAGACCAGATGCCTTCGACGGGGTTGAGCTGGGGGCAGTAGCTGGGCAGTTGAACGACGGTAAGCCAGTCATGATCAGCCGCGTACTGGCGCATCCCCGCAGACCGGTGGACATTGAGATTGTCCCAGATCAACACCACGGGACCGCCCAGCTGGATGTGTGCCCGCACGAGCAGGTCACGGTAATCCTTCCAGGTGAAGCCCCGTCCTGCGCCCCGGACGCGGGGCCGGTAGATCAACTTGCTGGACCGCCCGGACCCGTAACAGGCCAGCGCTGCAAGGGAGATCCGACCGCGCGAACCTCCATGAACCGCAACGACTGGTGTGCGGCCCCGGGGCGCCCAGGTGCGTGAGCGGTGCGGCTTCATCGAGACGGCGGCTTCGTCTTCAAAGAAGATCCATGCCCGAGCGCCGCCGCGGTGGCTTTGCCGCCGGCCACGTGTCCTTCACCCAACCGGCCACGCCCACCGGGTCCTGCTCGGCCGCCCGCCGGGCCGGCTGCTGACACGACCAGCCATAACGCCGCAACAACTCCCACACCCCGCGCACCGACAAGGTCTTCCCCAGCCGGTCCTCGATCAGCAGCTCCACTCTGGACAGCGTCCACCGTTCATCCGGCCAGCCATAGCTCACCGTGCCTTTCAGCAACTCCACCTCGAGCAGAGCGAATTCCTGCGCCGAAATCTTGGGACGCTTGGCCGGACCGGAAGATCGCAACGCATCCGAGCCCTGCTCACGCCAGGCCCGGCGCCAGCGCTCCACCGAACGGAGACTGACGCGCAACTCTTTGGCGATCACCGTGTTCTTCTCGCCCCGGTCAAACCCTTCTCCCGCGAGCATCCTTATCCGCTCCCGGGCAACCTGCTGGCCGGGCCCGAGCCCACCACCCTGCGCATACCGCATCCCTACGACATACCGCAGGGATCAAGCACCGTCACCCCTGACGACAACCCTCCGGAAAGGTCAGTAGCAGTGGGAGTGCGCCTCTTCCCAAAGCGGTCTCAGTCCACTGGGGTCCTCTCCACAGGCCTCGAGAAATTTGCGTACCAGGTCCCAAGAGGGGAACTTCTCCCCGCACATGACTCTGGACAGGTAGGACGGCGACACGCCGCTCAGCCGCCCCAGCTGTCTTACGGAACGGCCGGAGGCACGCTGGCTGAGAGACAGTGCTGAAGCCAGTTGCCCTCGCTTGTCTTTGCCGTCCTCGACCGACGCTTGGTTCCCCGGGCTCGGGGCGTGAGTATCCAAGGTGAGGTGTGGTGTTCCGCGGCGTGCCACAGCGGCCAGCACCTTCCGTTCGGCTCTGCGCGAGGAATACTTCTTCTGTGCGCTCTCTGCGCTCATGTGCAGGGCTCTACCGATGGCAGCCCACGGTTCCCTGCGCTGACGCGCCTGCTGGACGGTGCCCGCCACCAGAACCTCGATCTCCTGCTGGATGCGCACCGCGCAGTGAAGAGCCTCGAGGCTCGTTTCTCCAGGGGCGGCGAGCATGCGCACGAAAAGACGTACCTCTTCCTGCATGTCGAGCGCGAGTTGGACCACTTGGCCGCTGTCCTGCTCGACTCGCTCATGCCCATACTTTCGACGCCTGTACGCGCCCTGTCTGCAGGAGTCTGAGCAGTAGCGCCTGGGCCGTCCCGATGCATGGTGCTGCTCGGGGAGTTGGTGCTGGCAGTACGGGCAACGGGGATAGGTCTCTTCGTCCGTGTACATGAGGACCTCTCTCAGACAGGCATAGCTCCGCCTCAGCGCGCCCCTGTTGACGAAACGGGTTACGTCTACAGGGAATCGTCACTCATTCTGTTCTCCTGAGCGGCTTTATGTCGATGAAAATGAGGAAGCCGAGGCCCTCGAGTTGAGGACCTCGGCTCTGGGCTCTATGTCAGACGAGACCGTGTGCCTTCGCCAGATGCCAGCTCAGTTTCCCGGCCTCGATGGCAACTGCGCAGGTCATCGCGATCACCCAGTCCTTGACGGTCAGCACCGGACGTGTCGGGTGCCCCTGCTGGATCATCACGACCAGACGGTGAGGGTCAGACACGAAGTGCTGGCTCGTCTTTGTGAACCGGTCATGCCTAACCTTGCGCTGTTGGTCGTGATCGCTTGCGTTTGTCCCGCCACCCTTACGGTGGAGGACGCGGGGCACGGCGCCGGTGTGGTGCCATGTCCTGAGACGGACGTCGAGTTGCATCAGCAGCTCCTGTTCGTTGTGTGATTGGCGTGGGCCCCCGCCCGGTGTCGTTACCACCGGGGATGCCGGGGGCTTGCGTTCACATTCAACTCGCTTGTCACTGCCGCCAGTCATCAATCTGCGCCGTTCCGGGGTTTTGCTGCCTTTCCCCCCAACCTCTGGAATACTTCCCTGCCGCATACCGGAAAGTCCGCGTCCGGTGGACAGATGACGAACAGGTCGGCTCCCCACGCCGAGGGTGAATCCGCCTGCTCCCATCACCGGCAGGCGGGCTGCGCGAGCGGACCGGTCCTGGTGGTCGGTCGCCGGGTCTATTCGTCGACCGTCGCAACCGATACAGGCGGCGGGCCTGCGTGTCGCCGTACAGGCGCATGCACGCCCCTTCCTGGCGCGGTACCCGGAAGGGGGCCGAGGCACCGGTGAGGTTGTGACAGGTGATCAGACGATGGGCCACGGCGAGCGCGGTTTCCTCGTTCGCGGCCTCGACGGTGATGCGGGTCAGCCCGGGCTGGGGCAGGTGTGCAGGGCGGTAGGTCATGTCCTTGCTGACGCCCGCCCTGGCGTGGCCAGTTCGCCTCCGCCGGACGGTTCACCCGTCCGAGAGCTCGCCGGCTGCACCCCTGTCGATCTGCGGGTCTTGCAGGGCCGCGGCAGCGGGGGCGTGTCGACGTCTCGTCAGCGGGGGCGCCAGGTGCGCACCTCAAGGTGGGTGATGTGGGCGTCGGGGTGGATGCGTCCGCTGTCCACGAGCCATTGGTGGACGGCGGCGGTGATGTCCCCGCCCGTTGCGTCGACGCGTTGGGCGAAGTCGGTGGCGTCGAAGCCGCCGGTGGTGGCCGAGCCGTAGGAGCGTTCCTCGCTGTGGTCGGGGCGTTGGATGACGTCGCGGCGGATGCCGGGTGAGTCGGTTCTGCTGCCGGAGGGGTGCACGTAGCCGGTCTTGGCGAGGCGGACGGTGAAGGCCAGGCGCAGCTGTTGGCGGGCGGCTTCGGCGATCAGGGGGCGCAGGCGGGTGGATCCGGAGGCGATGGCCTGGGCTGCGACGCGGCCGGTGCCGGTGCCGGTGGGGGTGATGAGGACGGCTTTGGTGCGGACGCGTGCGCGGGTGCCGGAGGTGGTGGTGCGGCGGGTGATGTGGGGGGAGGCGATGTCGGCGAGTTCGGCCGGGTCGGTGATGCCCCCGCTCTGCACGGCGGCCAGGATCTGGGTGAGGGCGGGGACGAAGGCGGCGCCTTTGTGTTTTGTGTAGAACTGGGAGACCAGGGAGGCATCGCGGTTGATGATGCGGGCGATGTCGCGTTTGGTGTAGCCGGCGGCCTGGAGCTGGTCGGCGAGCTGGGCGGCCTCGTTCAGTTGTGGCGTTGCGGGGGCGGGGCGGCGGTTGCTCGGTGGCATCAGGTCCCCGTGGTGGTTTGGGTGAGGGCGGCGCGTCCGGCGTCGCGCAGGGCCAGGAGGTCTTCTTCGCTGGTGGGTGCGGGCAGGGGGCCGGTGAGGTGGCCCTTCAGGAGGTAGTCGCCGGGCTGGTGCTGGTAGGGCCAGTGGTGGGCGGAGGTGAGGTAGAGGGCGTCGGTGCGGAAGGCGATGACGCTGCCGGGCGGTGTGTGCAGGGCGCCGGCGTAGGTGTCCTGTTCGCGGTGGCGCTGGCTGAGCAGGGCGGCGCGGGCGCCGGACCAGATGGCAGCAGCCCATTCGGGGTGGGCGTTGGGGTCGCGGGAGAATCCGGTGGGCTTCTGCCAGGTGATCAGTTCGTCGTCGAAGCCGATGATTTCGGCGTCCGGGGGGACCTCGCGCTCCAGGGCGCGGGGGGTGGTGCCGGTGACCATGCGGGGGCGCTGGGCGAAGGAGCCGATCCCGTACAGGAGGATGGCGCGCACGGCGCGGGAGGCGAGGTGGGCGGCGCGGGCCTGCGCGGGGTCCTGCTGGAAGTGGGACTGGGTGGCCAGGTTGGTCCAGGCGTCCTTGAGTTTCTTGGCCCAGTCGTCCAGGGGTTTGCCGTCCTCCCAGAGGATGCCGTCGAGGATTTCGATCTTCCAGGGCTGGAGGGGGTTGGACAGGGCGGTGTGGATTTCGGGGCCGCCCGCCCAGGTCGTGAAGGTGGTCCCCGGTGTACTCGGGTAGTGCCAGGCGCGGTCGCCGGGGGCGGCGGCGGGCAGGGTCCCGACGTGGTTCCAGGAGTCGGGGACGGTGACGCGCACCTGCCAGTGTCCGCAGCCGTACAGAGCCTTGGTCTGTTCTTTCTGGGACCAGGAGGCGAAGGTGGCGGCGGTGATCCGGCGGGGGGTGCCGACCGGGGACTTCCAGGTGTGCTTGGCGTAGGCGAACGTGCGGTCGTACTCCACGAGTTGGGGCAGTTGTTCGGGCACGCGGGGCGGGGTGATCAGTTCGGTGCGGCCCTGCCCTGCGGTGGCGTGCAGCAGGCCGCGCAGTTCCTCGGAGAGGACGGGGTAGCCCTCGGCGTGCTGGCCGCGGGCGGGAATGGTGCGCGTCCACAGGTCGCGGCCCGTCTGCGAGGGCGAGCCCATGACGACGGCGTCGTCCCAGTGGCGGCGCAGCGCCTGCCACAGCAGGACGAACGCGTCGCGCGCCACGGTGGGTTCGTCGCCGTCCAGATCGAACCACTCCCCCATGGAGCGGATCTCGACGTGGGCTGATTCGTCGTCGCGCTGGTAGCGGGCCACAGGGGTGCGGGGATGGACGAAGTGTCCGGCCATGCGGTCCTTGCCACGGCCGGTGTCGGTACGCCAGCCCGGGGTGGGGGCGTTCAGCCAGGCCGCAACCGCATCGCGCAGGTAGGCATGGTGCTGCGCATCGCGGTGCCAGGGGGCGCCGCCGGTGATGTAGATGCGCTCCACCCCGGCGGGCGCCGCGTGAAAGACGGCGTTCAGGATTTCCGAGGCCGAGCGTGAGCCCAGCTCAAGGCGGTAGGTCTGCTCACGGTGGACCAGCACCTCGGTATCCGTGTCGAGGAAGACCGTGGAGCGGGCCTGCTGGGTGAAATTGGGGCGGGTGGAGGCCAGATTCTTGGTATGCGTGAACCATCCGTCGCCCGCCTCGCCGTCGGGGATCGAGGGCAGCTCACGCGGCACGGGCAGCCCAGCGGCCGCCGGCGGCGGGGCAAAAGACTGCGGGGGCACCGCGGGGGGCGTGGCAGACGACTGAGAGGCGGGGCGCAGGGCGGGCGCAGGGGCGCCCTGGACCGCAAGCGCGGGCTGCGGCGCGCCGTCCAGGTTCTTCGCGCCCTGCACCTCGGCTCCGGTGGCAGCGGACCTCGGGGCTGTGGCCGCCTGTTCGGCGCACCGTGCCACGGTCTGCGGCGCAGCCGGTGGCGGATCGGCAGGGGCGGCAAGACTGCCGGGCGCCAGCGCCGGCGCCAACGCGACGACTTCAGCCAGGCTCAACCCCGCTGCCGGGGCGATCCGCTGTGCCTTCGCCTTCTCATAGCCGGCCAGCATGGAGATCTGCTTGTCCCGCGCCGCCTGCAACTTGGCCAGAGCGGTCTGCGCCTTCTTGATCTCGTCCCGCACGGTGCGCAGCTCGGCCAGCGCGGCGGTGTAGCTCTGTGCATCCATCAGGGTCCTTGGCTTCGGGGCGGCCGGTCAGCCGGCGGGACGGGTGGCAACGTAGGCGATGGGCCCGCTGGAATGGGAGGGCAGGCGCGTGCCGAGCAGCAGTTCGGCAAGCCGCCGCTCCCCCGGGGTGGTCGCGGTCAACGCGGTGGCCGGGGCAGTCAAGTCAGTGACGTATCCGGCCAGCCGCGCGTTGGGGAATGCGCGCCTCCCCCGGGTGTTGCTCTCCCAGTGCTCCAGTCCGGTCAGCACGGCGACCACGTATCCCGCGACGGTGACGGGCAGGACTCCGGCGGCGGCGACGCTCGCGGCGTCGCAACGCCACCAGCCGTGCAGCGCCTTGAGCAAGGTCTCGGGAGACAGGGTCGTGGCGAAGCCGGTCCAGTCGCGGTCATGCTCGGCAACCTGTCGGGCGGTGTTCACCCGCAGGACGGCGACCTCGTCCGCCTGAAGATGATGCAGGGGCGCGGGACTGCGGGCAGCCAGGCGCTGCACGGTGTCAAGGGGGATCATCACCCTTACCCCGTGCCGGGTGAGACCCGGAAGCAGTCCTGCGTGGATGAGGCGGCGCAGGGTGGTGATGGCGCAGCCCAGTTCCCGGGCCGCCTGTCCCGTGGTCAGCAGCACCGCCGCGCTCCCCCTCCGCACCGCATTGTCCAGTCGAATCAGATATTTGATGTTACTCGAGAATAGGAGTGAGGTGACAGGGCGTCAAAGAGGAGAGGCATCTTGCCCTGTCCCAAGGTCGATCTGCACTCGCACCACAGGGCGCCCCCTCGTGCGGCCAGCGGGGAAGCGGCCGGCGGCGTGTGTGCTAGGAGAGCTTCGCCGCGCCACGCTGCCGGGTGAGGCTGGTGCTGTCCTTGGCAACAACGCGCAGCCGGGGCGGGTGGCCCGCTTCGTTGTCAGTGGGCGGCGTTAGCGTGAGCCGCATGACCTACGCCCCTCGCCGCCAGGCCGACGAACTACCTTTCGATGCCTGGCAGATGACCCTGCGGTACCGGATGGAGGCCCCGGCGGTGCCGAGCGATTTCGACGACACCCTGGAGGAGTGGTGCGTCGACATCGTCCGCCTTCACGACGACGAGGAGTGCCCCCACTGCACGCCCGAACAGGAGTGTGCGGCGGCCGGCAGCGGTGTGCGGCTGGGGTACATGACCTTCGTGCGGATCCGCGACTGCACCAGCGCTCCGGCCTGGGAAGCCGCCGACGCGCACTCCGGCGACCTCGAGAAGATCCTCGCGCTCTGCACGGACCCCGCCTACGCGATGACGCCCGGGCTGCACTGGTCCGAGGCGTTCGAGAAGGCCATCGAACTACCGGCCGGCGACCTGCTGATCATGGACCGTGTGCGCCTCGAGCCCCAGTGGCGCGGCTTCGGGCTGGGCGCGCTGGCCGCAGCACAAGCCATCCGACGGCTGTCGAGCGGCTGCTGCGCGGTGGCTTGCGAGCCCGCGCCCACGGACCGGGACTTCGCCGACGGTGATGACCAGGCCTTCGACCACGCACGGGCCAAGATCGCCACGGTGTGGGAGTCGGTGGGCTTTCGCCCGTTCAACAACGGCATCTACCTCCTGGACCCGACGCTGCGCACCCCGGGCGAGGCCCGCGCCCGCTGGCAGCAGCACTTCGACCGCTGACCTCCCCAGGCCTACACGCCACTCCACTGCTGTTCCGCGGGAGCCGACGGCGTCAAAACCCGCGCGCGGTGAACCGCGGCTCGACGGGCTGACAGAAGCGGCCGACGGTACCGAAAGCGACGGGCTGCGGACGATGCGCCGGGCGGCCGTAGGGCCCACCCAATACAGCGACCGCGTCGGCTGCCTCACCGGCCCCCGTCCCCGCAGCATCCGGAAAGAGGCCAGCGCAGTCTTCCTGACCGGTGGCTGGGAAGCGGTGCCCTGGTCACGGCTCGCGGCGCCCTGCCCGTGACTTTTCGCCCCAGCAAGGCAGTGCCGCCCCGTCGGCCTGCTTGGTGACTCGCCCGTTGTCTCCTGCCAGCGATCTTCAAGGAGCTGTGCCTCATGTGGCTTTCACTCCAGACAGCACACCACAGGCTTGCCGACCTAACCCACCACACGACAGTCCCCGCGTATCTGGATCATGTGAACCGCTACACGTTCGCCGCTGCCAGCCACGTGCTCATCGGTGATATGGCCGTGCCCGGCTACAAGCACCGGCAGCAATGGCGCTTCCTCGACCGGGACATCCAAAGTCCGGCAAGCGGCTCGCCGGACTGGGGATCGACCCCGGCGACCTGGTCGACGCCGGCCTGGAGGACAGTGGGCCACACACCTGGCGCTCTCGCGTCTGGCAGTGGATCTCTCAGGCCATCTATGAGTCCGAGCTTCCTCAGATGCAGGACCTCGGTGTCTTATCCAGGGGTTTCACCGGGCAGCAGCTGCCCGAAGCGTTCACTCGGCGGACCATCGCGAGCACCAGGCCACTGACGCTGATGGTCTGGTCGGGGAAGGAGTGGCTGGTTCCTCGCGGTTATGCCGCTGTGCTTGACCCGGCCGAAGAGGTCGAAGCCGGCCTCGCAGCGCAGGACGACGTGTGCAGCGGCTGCGGAACGCCGGCCGGCCACAAGCGGATGCGCAGGCCGGCGAAAGCCGCGCAGCCACAAGGCCGCGCGTTCACCAACCCAGCGGCAAATGCCCAGTGCGATACTGCGCGGTCGGCCCCGCTCCGCGATCACAGGGCGGAGGCGGGGACCCGCCACAGCAGGCAGCGGTACCTGTCGAGGTCATCGCCACGGTCGGTAAGAGGGCGTGAGCGGCGCCCTTGTGGGACGCCTCGGCCGACCGCAGGGTCGCCTCGACGCCCCAGAGCACCACGCCATCGTCGCGGCGGTCCAGCAGACGCCGGCCAAAACCCGTGAAAGCGCCCGACGGGAAACGCGTGCGAACTACGTTTCCTCCTGTGGTGTTGCCCAGAAAAGGAGTGCTGCCCGTGTCTGATCCCGATCTGCGTAAGGTCGTTGATTCCCTGCCTGCCCTAGCCTCCCTGCACGGTCTGCACCTGATTCCGGCCAGCGTGGGCAGCACCGGACCCCACGCCGTACTCAGTGAGGCCATCTACGACTGTCCGGCCTTCGCACGCCTGGCCGCCGACTGCGGCGCACGCATCCTGTACTGGGACGTCGAGCATTTCGACGCCGGCGAGTTCACCGACTCCCCCGCCCTGCAGGCAAGCAGCTCCCACCCCTTGGCAGGCACCCCGGCGCCGCCGCCGGGCCGGCAGAGCAGCGGCCTGCTGGCCGCCGCTAAACGCCATGACGGTGATGTGGAGAAGGTGCAGGTCGCGTTTGTGATTGACGGTGTCATCCACACCTGGACGGCCACGGCGCCCTGGGCCGAGCAGCTGCACGAGCAGTGGGAAGCCCACCTCGACACCCACCGCGCACCCGTGCAGCCCCTGTACCAGGAGCGGGCAGAGCCCGATCCCGTTGAGGCCGCCCGTATCGCCGCACAGCTGCGCACCATGCCCGCCGTCATCCGCGGATCCTTCAGCCAGCGTCACGACCTGGCCGCCGCGACCTTCCCGCCGGCCGACGGCCAAAACGAGTGGGACCACCGCCGCCTGCTGCGCAGTGCCCTGTCCCTGGCCCACCAGGCCATCCAGGACGACGCCGACCACGCCTACCAGGAAATCGAGCAGCACCTGGACGACACCGCAGCCCAGCTCCTGAGGCAAAACATCCTCAACGACGCCTACGACGCGCCCGCACGGCGCATCGTCACCACCGACTTCCTCACCGAACTCACCGGAGGTCACAAGCCCAAGACCCGTACCGTGACGCTCTTGCTGGGCCGCCCCGCCATCAAAGAGTTCATCACCGCGCAAAAGTCGGCCGTCCCTGCGCCGGCCCAGAGCGCCTTGCCCCTGTGAGGCAACCGGCCATCCCCCAGCCGTCGTCCCCACCCACGGGCCTCTGTCCTTCTTGAGGGAATCTCGCCACAGACCCCGGGGCCCGGCACAGACAGCGCCCGCGGCCAAGGCCCGGGCAGGGAGGGCCGCTCAGGAGCGCGGGCCCGCATGGCCTGCCGGGAACCGGCCCGCTTGCCCCGGTCTTGTGCAGAGGCCTGGCGACGGCCTTTCGGGTTGCGGCCGATTCCCGGTGCCAGTTCCTCCAGCGCGGCACCCTCAGCCGTACGCAGCGCAAGTCTCCATCGTGCTGCGGCAGCCGGCGCCCACAGGCGTTGCCCTGCCCCCGCAGCTGGTCCTGAACCGCCTGCGCCCTGGGCGCATCTGCCATGCGGCCCCCGCACGGTGCCGCCAGCCCGGGGCGCGGATGCCGCGGCCCACAACGTCATCCGCTCACGCACGGGCGAGAGCAACCACCACCATGCCGCATCCTGCCCCGGCCGGCCGGGGCGCCGCTTCCCTGCTCCCAGCGCGTTGAACGCGCAGCCCGGGGCGCCCCACCGCACGATGCGCACCACTGCGGCGCGCGAAGACACCGCCGGCGCGCACCACCCACACGCAGCACCCCGATCCCCGCGGCGCCACACCGACCACGCCCGTCCACCACCCTCACACCAACGGGCGCGGGAGCAGGGGCAGCAATGGGGATGTCAGAGGCTCTCCACCGTCCGGTACGCCCACTGACCTGCCAGCCTGCAAAGCCCGGGCCGAAGGCGGGGCAACAGATGAGGGAACAGCTGCCGCACGAGCAGTCACCACTCAAGGCCGCAACAGATGCAGGGAAAGCCCCACGGGACCACCGCCCGTGACAAACCCGCCAAACCCTTGGGCAGCCCGGTGCAGCGCGCCGAGCCGGGGCGAACAACCCGGGGGTCGTGCACCCCGACCTTTGGGCCCATGGCACAGCGCCTGGGGCTCACCTCCGCCACATGATCTTCTGATCGCCCGCGCCTGTGCGCGCAGCACCGGTATCGTGTCGCCCAGGCCCCTTTCTCAAGCTTTATCTGCCTTACCCGATCTGCGGGTTCGGCCGCCCGGCGGAGTCGCCGGGAGGCACTCCCCGTACCGGTTGGGGCGGGCCATTGCTGAGAGAGGAAACCTCTTGGACACGGAGAAGAGCACCAAGCGGCGGACCGTTTTTCGGCACGTCGGGCAGGCCCTGTCCAGGGTGAGCGTCTATGTACTGGGACAGCTCATCTGTTCCTGGCTCGGCCTGTAGGGACGAGGAGGGGCCCAGCGCCGGCCGGCGGGTACACGCCGGCCGGCGCAACCTCAACTCCCCGGCCCCAGAGCCTTTTAGGCCGTCCGACGGCGTGGGCGGATCTGGGCGGATTGCCGGCGACGAGACCGGCCCAAGGGGGCTTTTGGACAGGGCTTGTTGACGATCCGGGTCCTTCATACTGCGGGTGGGCGGGCGCGCCGGTGGCGCGTGGTCGCCGGCGCGGTGACGGTGTTGCGGGAGCGGCGGCGCGGAAGTGAGTCGGTGAGCTTGGCGCTCGGTCACCTGTCCGGCGCCGCCGCAGCGCTGACCGTAGCAGGCCGCTGCTCGGCCGGTTATCGCCCATCTCACTCTGGGCGACTGAGATAATCATCCACTTCTTGGACACCGGTATCGCTGCTGTAAAGGGCGTGTGGGGCCGGGGCGGGCATCGAAAGCGGGTAGGCATCATGGCTGGCGGGGGTATGTGGTCACAGCTGGAGGCGTTTTGGCCTGCCGAGGAGATGGTGCGGGACCGTGAGCGCCTCAAGGACAAGATCTCCGATTGCTACAAGGCGGCGCACCCCACGGGGCAGGAGCCTTCGGCTGGGGATGCCGAGTCGTGGCGAGAGAGCGTCTACGAGATGGCCACGGCGCTGAAGGATCTCGGCCTGGGCCAGGTGTGGGTGTTCATCGAGTATCGCGTGGATCCCAAGATGAACCCCATCGACGTGGTCCTGGCCGGCCATCACCCCGAGGGCGGGCTGAGTTTCGCGGCCGTCGAGCTGAAGCAGTGGGGCACCGTCGAGCGGCCCACTGTGGCCAAGCATGCCAAGGGTCTGTGCGCCGCGTGCCGGAAGCCGGACGCTCAGGCCTTGTGCAAAGGGTGCGCGATCGACCGCGTCTACGCCCCCTTCTACGCGGCGCACAAGAAGCATCCGGCCGTGCAGGTGCGGGCCAACATCGAGTCCCTCAAACAGCACCACAGCATGTTCGACGACCGCTATGTCCACCTCACCGGCGCCGCGTATCTGCACAATCTCAAAGACCCGCAGTCTCAGTGGATCAGCCAGGTCATGCCCTGCCCCGGCATCCGCACGTTCACGGCCCGCCACCCCGCGAAGCTGCGGGAGTTCCTCAAGGCCACCTTTGGCCCGGCCGACGGAGCCGACGCCGCCGAGGCTCTGCTGCAGCGGCGCCGGCCGACCGCACTGCTGACGTCCGAGATCGGCAACATCGTCCATGGCCATACGCAGTTCAGCCTGGTGGACAACCAGCTCAGCGCCGTGAACGACGTCATGGCATCGGTGCGCGAGCCGGCCGGAGGCCTCAAGAAGGTCTATGTGATCCGCGGCCGGGCCGGCACCGGCAAGTCCCTGGCCGCGCTCACCCTGCTGGGCGACGCCGTCAGGGACGGCTACCAGGCACGTTTCGTATCAGGTGGCGTGGCCTCGCGTGAAAACTTCCGGCGTGGTGTCCCACGGGGCTACGGCAAGACGTTCATGACCCTCAACCGGGTTGCGGACAAGCTCGGGCCCGATGAGGTGGACCTGATTTTGTGCGACGAGGCGCACCGGCTCACCGAGCGGCCGATGAAAGGCTCGTTCTACATGCGCGACGGTGATTCCTCCGTCGAGATCATCGTGTCCCGGGCGAGGGTTCCCGTCTTCTTCATCGACGGCGACCAGCGCCTGTTCGACAACGAGGTCTGGTCCCAGGACCTGCTCATCGACGAGATTTTGAAGCTGCAGGTTGAAGTCGTCCCGATCGACTTCGACCGTGCGCTGCGTGCGGTGGGCAGTTCCACCTACGACACGTGGGTCAAACGGCTGTTGCTCGGCGATCCGCTGCCCTGGCGGGCCGGTGACGGAACGGACGAGGAACCCTTCGAGCTGTATTACACCGACAGCGCTGCACGGATGGAAAAGTTCCTGCAGGCGAAGCTGGATGCCGGCGCCAGCGCCCGGATGACCGCGGGCATGTGCTGGGAGTGGACCGACACCTCGGGCACCGTCCCGGACGTCGCCCCGGAACCCGGATGGGCCCGCCCGTGGAACGCGGACGACACGCATGACACACCGGGTGTTCCCAAGCGCTACTACTGGGCCACGGACGACGGCGGCTTCGGGCAGATCGGCTGCGTGCACACCGTCCAGGGCCTGGAATACGAGTGGGGCGGCGTCATCATGGGCCCCGACCTCACCTGGACAGGGGCCGCGTGGGCCCTGGACCGCAACCACGTGAAGAGCAAGGCCATCCGGATCGACTCCGACACCATCCTCACCCAGCGCCTGGCCAACGCCTACGGCGTCCTGATGACCCGTTCCATCCGCGGCACCGTCCTGTACTCCACCCATCCCGCCACCCGCCACCTCTACGCCGACCTGGGCGTCCCCAAACTCTGAATCCTGCACGCTGCGCCGAGGGGGGCAAACCGCACGCGGTGGCCGCTGTGACACGGGCAGACCAGGGCAGCGGGGTGTGCGGTTCACTCGCCCTGCAGCTTGGCGGCGAGTTCTGCGAACTCTTGGAGGGCCACGGTCAGCCCGTCCACGATGTCCTGGGCAATTGCCTGGGGTGTGGCCAGGCTGTCGGTGTGTGGCGGCTTTTGCGGCCACGTAAGGTCCAGGCGCGTGCCGTTGACGTTCAATACGTCCTTGACATCGAAGCAGCGGAAGTCTTGTGTCTGTACTCTGCGCGTGCGCGGCCGGCCCGGCCGGTACACCGAGACGAAGTCGTCCAGGTCGCTGCGGGTCGGCGGGGTTATAACGGGCGCGGAGGGACGGCGCGAGCGCAGATCGTAGACCCAGATCTGGGTTGTCTGGGGGCCGGGGGCGGGGTGTGCAGGCCGGTCGAAGAAGATCACACTGGCCTGGACGCTGCTGTGGAACATCCCGGCGGGCAACCTGAGCACCGTATGGACGTCGAACCGGTCGAGCAGATGCTCCCGCACCCTGGCTGCGGCGCCTGCCGCATAGAAGATGCTGTCGGGCACGATGACAGCGGCCCGTCCCGGTGCCGCCGTCAGCGACATGACGTGCTGCAGGAAGTCGATGTGTTTTTCGCTCGCCCCGGTCACGAAGTCGCTGCGTGCGTCCGTGCTTTCGCGGTGGGCGGCGCCGGGGGCCTGGCCGGGCACGCCCGCGCGTCTGCCGAAGGGCGGGTGGGCAAGGACCAGTGAGGCGCGCCGGTGGGGCGGGTGGGCAAGGGTGTCGCCCACCGTGATCTGCGGCGGCCGCCCCAGGGCCCCCATGCTGTGCAGCAGCAGGTTGGCCGTCGCCAGCCGGGCGGTGCCCGGCACCAGCTCCTGCCCCCAGATCTGCTCCCTGTTCCAGCGCTCGCGTTCCTCCTGGGTGGCCTCCAGCAGCTGATGGCGTGCCAGATAGTGGTGCACGCCGATCAGGAATCCGCCCGTGCCGCACGCCGGATCGGTGACGGTGTCGCTCAGCTCGGGCCGCAGCGCTGCCACCACGGCGTCAATGAGGGGGCGAGGCGTGAAGTACTGGCCTGCGCCGGTCCTTATATCGTTCACCGCCTTTGCCAGCAGGGCGTCGTAGGCCTCACACAGCAGACCTGCCTCCTGGAACGTCCATCGGCGTGCCTCGAAGAGATCGAAGACCAGCCGGTGCAGCAGGGCACCGTCAGGGATCTGGTTTTGCGCACCGGCGAAGACGGCATCCAACGCCGTGCCGGACTCCCGCCGCGACCGGCGGTCAAGGATCTGGCTGTAGCGGGTCACCAGTTCGGATCCGCGGAGCGCAAGCAGCGCACCCCACCCGCAGGGCTCGGGCTCGGACAGCGCGCCCCTGCCGGCCGCGACGGCCCCGCGGCCAGGCACCTGTTCGTCCTCGATCTTGAGCATGAGGAGGTAGGTGAGCTGCTCGGCGGCTTCCACGGTGGTCAGTCCACGGTCACCGAGCACGTCGCAGTAGTCCAGGAGCACACCGGCCAGGCGCGAAGGCCTGCCGTGCGGCGCCATGACGGTGGAGGGCAGGGGAAGAAAGTCCGTCATATCTCGAGCTCCAGCTGTACAGCTGCGGGTGGGTTGCCGGCGCTCCGGCCGGCCCGCCGGCGTCCGGCAGGCAGGTCAAGCGGCCTCTTGGGGTTCGCTTCCCCCCAGGACGAGGGAGCCGGCCGCACGGCCGTGGCACGGTCGTCCTGCGGTGTGCCGGCGCCTGCCGGGGGCACGAGGCGTCCGGTTACGGCCGCATCGACAAGGGCCCGGCGCAGCAGGCCCGATGACTGCGATGCGGCCTTGACCCGGACCTGCAGGTGGCGTGCCGCCTGCTGCCACGCAGCAGCTTCGCGGCCCAGCCGTTGCTGTTCCCGGGCCGGGGCAACGGGGATGAGGATGTCTCTCAAGCGGGCCTGCGAGATGTTGCGCATCGAGGTGAGCGTGCCGCTGCTGCGCTGCTCGATCTGATCGCGTACATAGGAGGTGGCGAGCAGCTGCGCCAGCCAGTTAGCGTCCACATTCGGCGCGGGCAGCAGGCGAAGGCTCTTGTCGCTCAGGAGCAGGCCCGGGCGGCATGCGGCGACCCGGACGGCCGCCCCGACGTGATCGGGGCTGTTGGCGCGGCACAGCAGGATGTCACCGGCCCTGATCTCGTGCCGCTCATCGACCCGTGCTCCTGCACCTACTTGCTTGTTCTCCGTCTCGAGGAAGGACCCGCGGGTCATGGCGCTGGTTTTGATCACACCCCACGCGTCGTCGTGCGCAGGCCGCGGCTCGCACGGCAGCGCCCGCCCCGCCTCGATCCGCCCGATGACCTCACCCAGGCGTCGCCATGCCCAGCCGTGGGGGAGGCTGCTTGCAAAAGCTTCCTCGGTTATTGGTGTCAGGGCCCCGGGGGCTGCCTCGTGCAGTGCCCAGGCTCCTGCAGCGGCCCGGTGAAGGCCCTGGCTCCCACGCTCCAGGCGCTGGAGACGCTCGTGCAGCACGTCAAGGATGCGACGCTGTTGCGCCGGCGGCGGCAGGACAAACCTGATGTCGTGCAGTGCGCGCACGGCCAGCGAGCGCATCCGGTTGCCGCCCGCAGCCGCCTCGAGCTGTTCCCGCACGCCGGAGGACTCCCACACACAGCCCAGATACTGGGGATCCAACACCTCGGGCCGCACCCGGATACGCACCATGCTGCCCGCCAGCGCCACCGGCCCGGCTGAAGCACCCATCAGCGCACCACGCCCCAGCCGCTCCAGCGCCGCCGCACGGCGACAGAGCAGAAAATCGCCTTCCCGGGCAACCACTGGCGCCCCGCGCCCCCCTCCCCCGGCTCCCTGGCTGCCCCGAACGACATCCCCGCAGTCCACCACCGCCCCCGACAGAGCCGTCGCACGCAACACCGGCCAGCCGCCGTGACCCCCGCCCGTCGTCGCCGAACGGCCCACGGCCAACGGACCTTGCAACACATCGGCCAGCCGCACCACCCTCCAGCTCGCCGGCACTTCCAGCCCCCTCACAGCAAACCCCCTCATACCGCCCATGCCACGCCCCCCTCACCCGCCCCCACCGGACGCCTCAGCTCATGCCCGCCCGGCCAGCGCGGTTCCCCGCCAAGGCCACACTCCCCCGGCAGACCCGAAAGGCCGCCCTGCACGATCCACGACCAACCCAACACGCCCCCCAGCAAACCTAGTTCACCCCACCCCCACCCACCACACCTGCCCGCACACCAGCCACCCTCCACGCGCAGACAAAGACATCCAAACGAGCCACCCGCCCCCTGCCGCAAGCACAACGGTCCTCCATCCGCCTCGCACGGCACCCCCCTTGACCGCCGAGCGGCCTCTGCGCTCATGGCCGGCCCGCACCCTCACACGGGGCGGGCCGGCCTCATTCAGGTCCACAGGACGCGCGGCCCGCACCCCTACCGGCGCCCGTCACGGCCCCCACGGGTTCGCGCCAGGCACGGTTTCACCCATCCGGGCTGAGCCCGGCCAAGCCGCCACCGGACCGCACCCACAGGGGGCCACGGCCGCCAAGGAGCGAGACGAAGAGGCAATAGGGCGTCAACGCCCCTGGGATCTCGGGATCGGCACGCGCTGCGGCCGGCGACTTCCTGCGCCAACCTGTGGGCAGCAGGCAGGATGTCGGCCATGGACGGTGTCATGGCTGGGTTGATCGGTGCGGCAATCGGTGCGGGCGGAGGACTGGGAGCCGCGTGGGTGGCCGGCCACAAGCAGTCCGCCGCGCCCTTGCGCAATGGCGGCGCCAGGCGCGAAGAGAAGCCTATGCGGCCTTCATCTCCGCCGTGGAGCGAACCCAGGCAGAACTGCAGCGCTGCTCGGCGCACCTGGAAGATGCCACGACCACAAAATGGTCGCAAGACGATGCGGCCAAATCCCAGATGCTGCAGGAGGAGGCATCGCTGTGCCTGGCAAGGGCGGGCGAGCATCTGGAGCGCGCCAGGCAGGCCACCATCACCCTGACGCTGGAAGGGCCACCCAGCGTGGTGGCCGCCGGCGGACACGTGGACAAAACGCTGGAGGACTGGATGGCGCTCATCAAGCGATCCGGGCTCGACCCAGGCCGCCCGCCCGCTCCCGCCGTGACCGTGCGGCCGGCCGGCCCCACCGGCGCGACACCGATCTCGGCCACAGACGCCAGCGCCCGACTGGTCGCCGCCCTGGACACCTTCCTCGGCGCTGGAAGAACAGCGCTCTACCCGAACGTGTACCTCGATCGGCTGGACATCTCGACCGTGTACGCAACGGTCGGCGTGGCGTATCAGGCCGGATCCTGTGGGTGCTTCCCCTGGCCTGAAAGGGTGGGGGGCTGCTCGTCCAGGGCGTTTGGCAGCGTAGTCCAACACACTGCTGCTCCACGGTGCAGCCCTACGCACTAACCATTCGGGCAGGCAGTGCAAACCAGCCACGGCGCCCAATAGGCACAGCCGACTGCTCAAGGATGAAACAACAAGGGTTCCGAACAAGGTCGCCGAAATCCACGGTTACGTAACGGCGACGTGGCATGTTCGTGTCTGGGTCCGTTTGTGCCAGGAATCGGGCGCTGGAATCCCGTTACTGTGTGCCAGACTCGCGACGAAGGTTCAAGGTCACGACGCGAGCAGACCGTCTTCGTTGGCTCTCTGCCCGAGTTGGAATCGGCTGTTCACGTCCAGGCGGGTGGAAATTTCAGTGATCATGCGACGCTCAGTGCGAAGAGATACACCGAGTTTGCGCGCTGCTGCTTCATCGGTCAGCCCCTGGGATAGGAGGCGGAGCAATTCCTTTTCCTGTGGTGACACTTGGCCGTCCCGGCGGGGCTTTGCCTCAGCGATGGGAACAGCAGATTCCCAGACGATTTCGAAGAAGGCACACAGGGCGGTGACGACACCGGGTTCTTCGACCAGGGTCGCGCCCTGTGAGCTGTCTTCTGGATTGATCGGCACCAGCGCGTAGCGGCGGTCCAAAATCTGGAGTCTTATCGGAAGGAATGGAGTAGTGCGCGTTTCGCCACCCTTTTCAGCGAGCCACAGAGCATGCTCGATACTGCCTGGATCGTTGCGCACGCTATCGAGATAGATCGTCTTCATGGCGACGGAGCGCGCAAGCAACGATTCGGCGAGCGGCCGGCTGGCCGCCCGGTTCTCCGCGGTCTGGGGGCCTCCGGGAGCGAAGGCCAATGTCTCGCGCTTGGTGGCAGCGACGAGCTCGTCCATCCGCATGCGCACGGCATCGACGCTGGGCAACCGTTCAAACATCTGCCCGCGTCCGTACGAGTACTCCGCCACGTAGTCGCTGGCCAGCCGGGCTGCTGCGGCGCGAAGCTCCTCCACCTCTTGCTGTTTGCGAGCGATCTCCGCCTGCCGTTCTGCCAGGATCGCCTGCAGCGCGGCCTCGGGGTTTGCTGGGAGCAGCGTGTCGGGGTCCTGCCAGGATCGGCGGATCAGGGTCAGGTCGGCGAGGACATCGAGCGCCTTGTGCACTTCGGCTTCATCGATGTCGAGGGTCCTGGCGACTTCCTCGACCGTGCCGCCTGACTGCCGCAGCAGCAGCCGATAGACCAGCTCCACCGTTCCGCTCAAGCCCAATGAACCAAGCATGCGCCCCCCAGAGCGTCCCCACCAGAAAACATGCATTGTGCAGTGATTGTCGAGGCATGTGGGGCCCACCGCAAGGTCACTATGCCCGTTTAAGCCCTATTAGGCACCAGAGGTTCCCTATGCACATGGTTCATATTGTGGCAACTTACATCGGTCCGCAGTCACTTTTAGATCATGATGCACTGGTTGCTTCCTTGCAGCAGGCCGACCGGCAGCGCGGCGGCCTGGAACACGCCCGTGTGCACGCATCCGGCGCAGGTATGCGTGGCGTGCTTTTTATCAGCGGGATGGACTCCGATGCCGCCCGAATTTACTGCCGTGATCTGTTTGAACAGGCCGTGCTTGGTGCTCCAGAATTGACTGGCTGGTCCCTGGCCCACTGTGATGTTCTGCCGATCGCTTGAACGTCGGCTACGGAGGCGCGGGATGGGAGCGGGGCGGGTCGGGCACGGATGTGTCATGGGCATTTTGTGCCACATGGATTGTCTGGCTCCCGTCTGAGTGCCTGGGAAGAATCAGCTCCATAACAACGGAGCAGCCCAGGAAAGGTGCTTGCCTTGCGCATCCAGAATGCTTTGCGAATCCTCGCGGCAGCAGTGCTTGGCTCAGTCATGTTGCTCGGCGCCGGGCAGCAGACCAGTCCGGCGGAGTACAAGGCGGGCGGAGCGAACGTGGCGGAGCCCGCGAATGATGTCGGTTGGCAGTAAGACGCAAGCACGCAAGCGGACTTGGTCTTGAGCGCGGACCCGCAAGTCTCTCGTGACCGTACAATGAATACCGCTCAGCCGTCCGGGGCTCGCTTGGCCGCCTGTCCTGGACGGCTGAGCGCGTTTGGCACGTCCTGCCGCGGCACTGCCGTCGGCTTCGCACGCACGGAATGGAGCATCTGCGGATGGCTCGGCACCTGGTCACCAGCGCACTTCCCTACATCAACGGGATCAAGCACTTGGGCAACATGGTGGGTTCCATGCTTCCGGCGGACGTGTACTCCCGGTACCTCCGCCAGCGCGGTCACGATGTGGTCTACATCTGCGCCACCGACGAGCACGGCACCCCGGCCGAGCTGGCCGCCAAGGCACAGGGGCTGCCAGTCGCCGAGTTCTGCGCGCAGGCGCACAAGGCGCAAAAGGCCGTGTACGACGGCTTCGAGCTGTCCTTCGACTACTTCGGCCGCAGCTCCAGCACACAGAACCTGGAGATCACCCAGCACTTCGCGCGGAAGCTGAACGAGAACGGCTTCATCGAGGAGCGGGCGATCCGCCAGGTGTACTCGCCTGCCGACGGCCGTTTCCTGCCGGACAGGTACGTGGAGGGCACCTGCCCGCACTGCGGCTACGACAAGGCCCGCGGCGATCAGTGCGAGAACTGCACCCGTGTCCTCGATCCCACCGACTTGATCGCTCCACGTTCGGCGATCAGCGGCAGCACGGAGCTTGAAGTACGCGAGACCAAGCACTTGTTCCTGCTGCAGTCCAAGCTGCAGGGCGAGGTGGAGGCATGGATTGACGAGGTGGGTGAGGAATGGCCGCAGTTGTCCTCCTCCATCGCACGCAAGTGGCTGACCGAGGGCCTGCACGATCGCGCGATCACCCGCGACCTGGACTGGGGCGTGCCGGTGCCGGCCGACACCTGGCCGGACCTGTCGGCCGAGGGCAAGGTTTTCTACGTCTGGTTCGACGCCCCGATCGAGTACATCGCCGGCACCAAGGAGTGGGCCGATGCTGCCCCGGACGGTGAGCACCGCGACTGGAAGTCGTGGTGGTACGAGGCCGACGCCGGCGAAGACCCGGTCCGCTACACCCAGTTCATGGCCAAGGACAACGTCCCCTTCCACACCGTGATGTTCCCGGCGACCGAACTCGGCGTACGCGAGCCGTGGAAGAAGGTCGACTACGTCAAGGGCTTCAACTGGCTGACGTACTACGGCGGGAAATTCTCCACCTCCCAAAAGCGCGGCATCTTCACCGACCAGGCGCTCGACCTATTGCCCGCCGACTACTGGCGCTATTTCCTCATCGCCAATGCCCCCGAGTCCGATGACTCCTCCTTCACCTGGGAGCACTTCGCCACCACGGTCAACAAGGACCTGGCCGACACACTCGGCAACTTCGTCAATCGGGTCCTGTCTTTCTCCCGCAAGCGGTTTGGCGACGAGGTCCCCTCCGGAGGCACCGCCGGTGCGGCCGAAGCGAAGCTGGGCGAGGAGATCGCCCGGCTGCTCTGCGAGTACGAACAGGAGATGGAGGCCCTCCAGTACCGGAAGGCGGCCGCGGCGCTACGCGCGCTGTGGTCGGCGGGCAACTCCTACCTGGAGGGGAAGGCTCCCTGGTTGGAGATCAAGACGGACAAGGACGGGGCTGCCCTGACTCTGCGCACGGCGATGAATCTCATCCACCTGTACGCGGTCGTATCCGAACCTCTCATCCCGGCCTCCGCACAGGCCATGCGTGGTGTCTTCGCCCTGGATGGCACCGCGAGCTGGGTGAGCGCCGGGCAGGCCAGCGCCCTGGACACGGTGCCGGCCGGTGCTGCGTTCACCGTTCCGCCAGTGCTCTTCGCGAAGATCGCCGACGAAGATCTGGAGTCCTACCGCACGCGCTTTGGCGGCGGGAGCTGAGCCGCCCGAACTCATACACCGCAAGGGCCAGGAACCGATACGGTTCCTGGCCCTTACGCGTTTGCGATGCCTCCTACGAATTCTCGATGGCACGACTGTGCCATCGAGAATTCGTGCCACAGTCAAAGCATTTCCAGCCCTCTTGAGGCGTGCCAGAATCAATCTCAGAAAGGGCAGCAAAGAGCTCCTTTCTGAGAATCCGAGAATCATCAAGTGGAGGAATCATGCCCGAGATCGACGAGCTCGACATCCAGATCAACCGCGGCGCCGTCGGTTCCGCGATGATGCAGATGAAGTCTGCCGTCAGCACGGAGCTCGACGACGACGCCGCCACCTCGTTCGACGGCGACCGCTAGATATCGCCGTGGCCGGGCGTGCGGCGAGGTCCGTGGACCTCGCCGCACGCCCGCCCCGTCCCGGAAGCAGACCTGACAGACGCAAGGAGGACACATTGCTGGCACACCCTCATGGCTCCACAGCGAGCGCACTGCGCCGCGAGCTCGGGCAGGCCATTACGGCAGACTGGCACAAGGTCCTCGGCGCCGCCGAGTCCGCCCAGCTCGTGACGGCGGACAACGTGGCTCTGCTGAGGACGGCGCTGGACGCCACCGCGGACACCACGCGCCGAAGCGAGTTCTACACCGCATACTTCGGCGCCCTCGACGCATTCGCCGCCAAGGACCGTGACGCGGCCACGCGGGCCGTCCTGGGCCTGGGCAACGTCCTTGTCGAGGACGCTGCCAGGGGCCGCAGCGACACTGCGCTGCCGGTTGCACGGTCTGCCCGCCATGGCTCCGTGCGACTGCCCGCCGCGGCAGCAGATTCCGTATGGCTGCCGGCTACCCACGCGGACGTCCTTGACCCGGGGCTCCTGCGCGACGAGAAGCACACGGTCCTTGAAGCCGTGTCCGGCACGTGGATCAGCGACAGCCCTGGCGGGATCCGACTGCGTGCCGAGACCGACGCGATCCGCACGGAGGTGGCCAAGTACAGCTACCAGACCAAGGAGATATCGCATCTGGACCCGGCGCTCGGTGTTGCGGCCGACACCGAAGACGATTACACCCAGGCGCTGCTGCGCAACTACGACACCGGCCTGGGCCTGATCGAGCAGGTTCTCCCGGAGCAGGCCGAGGAGATCAAGGCGCTGACCGAGTACGTGGTGGCCCTGAGGGGCAGGCACTTCGTCGGCGGCTCCGACATCGTCCTCTTCGGTGCCTCCTTCTTGCGCCTGGAGCCCACCTGGAGCCCGCTGTGCTTCGCCGACCACCTGACCCATGAGGCGACGCATCAGCTCCTGCACGCCAAGCAGGAGGTGCAGCCGCTGCTGCTCAACCGGGAGGCGACCGGGGTGAGTTCACCCATTCGAACCGACCCCCGGCCCCTCTACGGGACGTACCACGCCACCTTCGTCTTCCTGCGGCTCGCCTGCCTGATGGCAGCCGTGCTGCGCTCCAGCGCGGCGCGGTGGCACGCGGAGGCGGAGATCCGCTTCCACCGCCATCTGCTCGGACTGCTGCAAGGCCTCGCGATCATCGCGGAACACGGCGTGTACTCGCCGCAGGGCCGCGAGGAGCTGGAGGGCTGGATCGAGACCGCACGGGAGCTCGTGGGGATCGCGGGCCTCCCCGACCCGCGGGTATACAACCAACTCGACTGGGACTACGACCGGCCCGACAGCAGCCTTCCGCTGATCAAGGTATGAGCCTCAACGACGCCCAAGTAGCCGCTGCGACGTCCGTCTTCCCCTTCTGCGGAAAGCGCGGCATCTATTTCGCGGACGCGGAAGTCGTCGTCACACGCGGGCGGCGCAGGGTTTCACTGCGGGGCACGAGTCTTGGATTCGGCAGAGAGCTGAGTGAGCTCAGATGCCGGTCGGAATTGATGGAACGCTGGGCACACTTGGAATGGGAGCTCGATGGCGCCCCTAAACTCTGCGGAAACGGCATGGAGACGGGGCGCACGTACTCGGATCTCGTCCAGTCCGGAATCGGGGAGGCCCCGGGGCAACTGGACGGCAGTGGATACTGCGCGGGGCCCACAGCAAGCACCGATCGGATTTGGGCGCACGGCCTGCTTGAGGTCATCGAACGGGACAGCGTGGTGCGCGTGCTGGACCGTCACCTGCTCCCCCTCCACGACGCGACCTCCCGCATCCCGCAGTCGCTGCGCTGTCTGCTGCGAGGCCAGCAGGCCCATGCGGAGGCATGGATCGTGCGCCGCCCCGGGCTGCCACCCACCGCTATGGCGCTGATCGGTTCTTTTGACGGCGCTGCGGCAGCACTGGGCACCTCCTGCAAGTACACCGAGCCAGATGCCCTGACCAGGGCGGTGCTTGAAGGCGTGATGATGCTGACCACCGTCAGGCACACGCAGCGCATGAAGGTCCGCCCGCCGCACATGGACGGGATCCTGTGGGCCTCGGAGCACAGCTCGTTGCTGGGGGACGAGCTGAGAGCGATGACGGCCGATCGGCAAACGGAAGGCGGGCGAGCACCGCGTGACCTGTCCTCACTTGTGGCAGGCACCTGTGCCTCCTTCGGCGAGGAGCCGGTTGCGGTGCGGTTTTCTACGAGACGTTCTCGGGTCTGCGACATCGAGGTGTGGCGGGTGCAGGTACCGGGCGCCCTGAACCCGGCCATGGTCGAACGCCGGCCCTGGCCGGTCGGCTGAGAGTGGTGAACATGACCAACAAGCACATGGGGGCCCGCAAGGTCCGGTACACGGCGGCGACCTTCGCGTCACTGCACCGCAGTCGCGACTTCCGCACCTTCTTCTTCGCACAGGTCGGCTCCAACATCGGCACCTGGATGCAGATCACCGGACTGTCCTGGGTGGTACTGGACCTGACCGGGTCGGCATCAAAGCTCGGTGTCGTCCTGGCCGTGGAGACGCTTCCCATCATGCTGCTCGGTCCGTTCGCCGGCTCGGTCGTCGACCGGTACGACATCCGACGGCTCATTGTGACGACGCAAACCGCACTCGCCGTGATCGTCGTCGCGCTCGCCGCTCTGCAATCCACCGGACAGCTCAACTACCTCACGACCCTGGTGCTGTCGTTCCTCTTCGGAATGGCCTTGGCGATCGACAGCCCCGCCAGGCAGGCGCTGCTTCCTGAACTGGTGGACGCCCGGGACCTGAGCAATGCGATCGCGATGAACGCTGTCTCACTGAACGGCAGTTCACTGCTGGGGCCTGCCCTGGGCGGACTCGTCGTCGCCTGGGCGGGGGCGGCATGGTGCTTCGTGCTCAACGGCGTCTCCTTCGCCGCCGTGGCGCTCACCCTTTGGGCCGTACGTACCGACACGCGCCGGGCTCGTGAAGACGCTGCCGCAGCCAGGCCCGCAACCAAAATCGCCGACGCGCTGCGTGTGGTGGCGCGCACGCCGATCATGCGTGACGCCTTGCTGATGATGGCTCTGGTCGGCATCTTCACCTACGAATTCCCCGTGACGCTACCGCTGCTCGCCCGGGAGAACTTCGAAGCGGGACCGACGTTCTATGGCCTGCTCTTTGCTGCGGCCGGAGCCGGGGCGACGCTCTGGGGGCTCAGGCTGGCCGGACAGCACGTACACGACCGCGGGGCTCTGGCCAACGCAAGCATCGTCCTCGGCGCCTTTGTCCTGGTGGCCGCCTGGATTCCGCATCCCGTCGTGGAAATCGCGGTGTTCGTACTCGTGGGCGCCGCTTCGGTGCGGTTCATGGCGCTGGCGAACGCGGCGGTCCTGCAGAACGCCCCCGCGCCCTTCCGCGGACGAATCATGTCCCTTTGGCACATCTGTTTTCAGGGCACCACGCTGATCGGCGCACCCGCGGTCGGCTCCGTGGCCGCAGCGCTGGGAGCACGTTGGGCGCTGGCCGTAGGGGCCCTGGCCGCACTCGGCGCCGGCGTTTGGGGGCGTTGGAGCCACCAGCGGGAGCGCACCAGCCCCCCAACCCTGCCGGTCCAGTAGAACTGCGAGGCTGCACATGGAAGAACTGACCGACTCCACTCCCCTGCTCGGGGACCAAGATCAGCTGATGGAGCGCATGGCACGGGAGGGCTACCTCCTGCTGCGATCTGTCCTGCCCGCCGCGGAGATCCGTGCCGCGCATGACACCGTCGAGAGCGCCTTTTTGGAAGGCGGCTGGATCGACGAGAAGGGCAATGCCCAGCAGGAGCGGGCCGCGACGCAGTACCAGGAGCGCGAACCGGCCTACCGCAAAGCGGCGCAAGCGGCATCCTTCAACCGGATCCCGTATCTCGAGGCACTGCACACACTCATGCAGGGACTGCTCGGCCAAGACGTCTTCTGTCATCCCTCGAAAGTCCTGCGGGCTACCCCACCCGCCGCATGGACGACGGAATCAGGCCGCTACGTCCACCAGGACTTCTCGTACTGGGGCGTCAACGACATGCTCACGACGTGGATTCCGCTGATGGACATTCCCGTTGAGTTGGGAGGCCTCGCCCTCCTGCCCGGAAGCCAGGTAGGCCCGCCTCGCCCGCTGCGCGTGCTCACTGAGGACGAGCCGGGCTGGGCCACGACCGACTACCGCCTGGGCGACGTCGTGATTTTCCACTGCTTCACGGCGCACGCCGCCACGCCCAACAAGACGAACGGGCTGCGGCGTTCAGCGGACTTCAGGTGGCAGCGCACCGACGAGCCTGTGCGCCGGGAGTTCGTTCTCGGCCAGGGCGACCGCACCCAGGAACTCTTCTCGGGCAGATTCCAAAACGAGGCGTGGTGGCGTCCAGTGCCCACCACAGTTCCTCTGGTGGAAGGCATGTGGGACCAGATCATCCGTCCCGGCGCTTCTCGGTTCTTCCCCGTGCACGACTCGTGGAACAGCTGGGACGGAGCCAGGGAGGAGCAGGCGTGAAGACGCTTTGGTACATATCCCGGGCCGACGGGCGCATGCCGTGGAACCCCCAAGGACAAGAGCCCCTCGACCGCTCGCGGCTCGAAGGGCTGGCGCGCGAGGTGGAACAGGCCGGCTTCTACGGCGCCCTCATCGCCACCTGGTCGAGCGACGCTCTGATCACCTCCGCCTTCGTCGCCGCCGCCACCACCCGACTGCGGGTTCTGACCGCCCTGTATGCCAGCCTCGTTCCGCCGAAGTTGCTGGCCGAGCAGGCCCGGGCGTACAACGCCCTCACTGACGGCCGGCTGCTGTTCAACCTCGTCAACGGCCGGGACGATGTCCTGCGCAGCTACGGGCTGGAGCTGTCCCACGACGACCGGTATACGGCCGCCGAGCGTTACTGGGCGGACTTTCGCCGGCACTACCGCTCGAATGATTTCTTCGGGCGGGCACCCGGTGCAGAGGGTGCGGATTGCGACGAGGACGTCCCCCTGTGGGGTGCCGGTGACTCCGCCGCCGGCAGCACCCACGCCGGTGCCGTCCTCGACGGATTTTTGACCATGCTCCGCGATGCCGAGCGCACACGGGACAACCTCGCCCGCGCCCACGCGGCGGCCTCTGAGCACGGCCGGACCTTTGCCGAGTCGGGAGTCATGGCCGGCGTCACCGTCCGCCGGCGGCGCGAGGAAGCGCTGGCGCACTTCTATGGAATGTTTGAGGACCTCGGACCGGAAATCCTCGCCGAGCAGTCGCAAAAGGCGATCGCCCGCAGGACTCAGGGCAAAACGTCCTTGCGGAACTTCGTGGCTCCTGACGCCAAGCGGCAGTCGTGGGTGGACGCCCTCAACGCCGGTCGCCTGCCCACACCGCAGGAGCTGCACCTGTATGGCTCCCAGTACGCCGGATTCGCCGCATGGGCCCCCCTGGACATCTTCGGGGACGGAGCCGCAGCCGTGTACTTCGTGGGCGACCCGGACGACATCGCCGACGACATCAAGGGCATGGCATCCGAACTCGGCATCTCTGCTCTCGTACTCACCGGCTGGCCCCTGCGCGAAGAAGCAGCCCACACAGGGGACCTGCTGCTGCCCAGGCTAAAAGCCATGGCCAAGGAGATTGACGCATGAGCCAGACCACGGGGCCGCGCCCGGCCCCCGCATACGCACCGGCACGTCGCCAGCAGCTCGGCGCTTCCTTCGACGGCCTCGCGGACCACTACACTGCAGGACGCCCCACCTACCCGGCCGACTTCGTCCACGCCTTGCTTGGACCGCTACTCGAGCGCACCGACGCTTCGCGGACGGTTTTGGAGGTGGGCTCGGGCACCGGACAGGCAACCGGCATCCTGCCGCGGTTCTTCTCACGGGTCACCTCCATGGAGCCAGGACTCCGGCTCAGCCAGGAGGCCAGTCGTCGGTACTGCGATGGCGACCGTGTGCGGGTCCACCGCTCGACGTTCGAGGCGTGGCCCGCCACCGAGACCTACGACTGCATCTTTTCGGCCTCGGCCTTCCACTGGGCCGACCCTTACGTGTCCTACGAAAAGGCCGCCGCCCTGCTAAAGCCGTCCGGAGCCCTCGCCGTGGTGTCATACGGCGATATCGTGGGCGAGGACGCATGGGAGCAACCGGCCGAGCGCATCCGCGAGATCTACCGGCGCCATGCCCCCCACCTCACGCCGCCGTTTGGAACCCGCACGTTCAACGGACTGAGCTCAGGGCTGAAGCATTACAGCGGCTCCCTCGCACAGGCGCTTGAGTACTTCGAGTTCGGAACGGCCGGGGCGGTGGCCGAACTCCCGGTGCCTCACTGGTTCGAGCCGGCCACCGTCCTGGTCGAGCACCATGAACGCCCGTACACCGGCGAGGGCATCGTCACGGCCCTCACCTCCTACGGCGGCTTCCGTAATCTCGACGAAGACACCGCGCGACGCCTGGCTGCGGAGATCTGCACCTATGTCGAGGACGAGTGCAACAACCGCCTCCTGCGGCCCTTCGCCCTCGTCGGACTCGCGGCGGATCGCCGCAACACCCAGCCCTAGAAGGGCGGAACAGCTCATGCCTGTCACCATCCGAACGCTGGCTGAACCTGACGAGCTGATCTTGTTCGACCATGCGCGGGCACTCGCCTTCGGTCACCCCCTGCGCCGCTCGGTAAAACCCGGGGCGACCATGGAACTTGACCGGATGCATGTCGCCTACGAGGGGGGCCAGGCCGTCGGCACAGCCGCTGCGGCCAGCTTCGACCTCAGCCTGCCCGGCGGTTCGCAGACCCCTTGCGGCGGGATCCGCTGGGTCAGCACACTGCCCACCCACCGGCGACGCGGCGTGCTATCGACGATGGTCAGCCACCAGCTCGAGGAGTTCCACGAACGCGGCGAAACCGTGGCCGTCCTCTGGGCATCTCAGGCAGCCGTGTACAGCCGTTACGGATTCGGCCTCGCCACCACGAGCGTCGACTCCACACTGATCCCGCGGGCGCCCTTCCTCCCAGGGATCGTGCACGACTCGGTGCACTACGTGCACGCGATGGCAGACGATGGCCTGGCCACGAAGACTCTGGCACCGCTCTACGCACAGATGCGCACGCGGCGCCCGGGACTGGTCAGCCGTAATACGGGCTGGTGGCACCACCTCACGTCCGACCCAGCCACCCAATGGGTCGTCCACGAGGGACCAGAGGGGATCGACGGATACCTCGGTTATCAGACCGAGGCCGAAGGCTGGAGCGACAGCGGCCCTTCGCACCGGCTGCACGTGGTGGAACTCCTCGCCACCACAGCCCGCGCGGAGGCAAGCCTGTGGCGCTTCGCTCTCGACTTCGACCTCACCTCCACAGTGATCGCCAAGCGCCGCCCCACCGACGACGCCCTGCCGTGGATGCTCGCCGACATACGCCAGGCCCAGCGGACCGTGCGCGACGGGCTATGGCTGCGCATCGTCGACCTGGCCGCGGCCCTGACCGCCCGGTCCCGGCAGTTCCCCCCAGACACCGAGCTCAGGATCCGGGTCACCGACGAGCTGTGCCCCTGGAACGCGGGGACCTGGTCCCTGGGCCCGGGCTCCTGCGCCCGAGCAACGGGCAGGCCCGACCTCACTGTGGACACCGCCGACCTGGCGGCGTGTTACCTCGGCGCCGACCGGTGGTCAGCCCTGGCCCAGGCGGGCCGTGTCACCGAACACACCGCAGGTGCCCTCGGCCGGCTCGCCGCCGCTCTCGGCTCGAGCCGTGCCCCCTGGGCCATCACCTGGTTTTGACCTCACGCCTTAACAGAACGGACATCCGCCCATGTTCCAGCTCGCCGACCTGATCTCACCTCTCCCACCCGCCAAATTCCTGGCCGGGCCATGGCCCGATCAAGCCTGGTGGAGGACAGAATCACCGGCACAGGCCTTCGCGTTTGAAAAGATTCCAGAACTCGCGAACGCCCATGCCGTGCTGGCTTCCGCAGGATCCGTCGGCGTCTTCATCGGCAACGGCGACGTGCAGATGGTGCCTGGCGGCCAGATCGCCATCGACAACTATGAAGCCGGCCGGACCTGTTTCGTGCGCAGCGACCACATACCGACGCTCGCCGAGCACACCGAGCGGCTCACCGTCGAACTCGGCCTGCCCCAGGGCTCCATGCACTCCGAGATCTTCTGCTCCAAGGGAGACAGCGGGGCCACGATGCACAGTGACTACGACATCAACTTCGCCCTGCTGGTCCGGGGCAGCAAACGCTGGCGGCTGGCCCCCAATCAGCACATCCGCAACCAGGTCGGGCAATGCTTCCCCCAAGGACACGAGAAGCCCGGGAGCATCGGCATGCGGCTGGCGGACCGGCAACCGTTTCCCGCCGCCATGCCACAAAACGCCCACGTGGCCGACATCGCCGCCGGCGGCCTTGTCTTCGTACCACGCGGCTGGTGGCACCAGACCGAGTCCCGCGGGGAATGCCTCCAGGTCAACTTCGTCGTCAAACGGTCAATGTGGCTGACTGTGCTGAGCCGGGCAATCCGCAACGTCCTACTCGAACAGGCCGACTGGCGTGCCTACGCCCTCGACGTGTTCGCCACAGACGGCAGGCAGGACAAAGCCTTGGACAGCCTCGCCGGTCTCCTTCCCAGCCTCCAAGCAGAACTGGACAAGATGCTCAGCGGTGATCAGCGCCAGGCGGCCCGCCGCATCATCGAACTGTCGGGCCTCAAACCGGCCCCGCAAGCGATGCCGGCCAATCTCACAACAACCCAGCCCACCTCCTGACAGTCGAAGCTTGTACTCGGCTTCGGTCTCGTCGTAGCCCCGGCACCGTGCATGAATCGCGATGGTGTCCCACCGAGTGGTGTAGGCGGGCCGGGCGTTGGAACGCGCGGTTATCTGCTCGGGGCGTGCGCCTGCTGACGGCGTCTGCTCCCTGAACAGAGGCGGGCCATCGCGCAAGTCTCCCTGGTGAACGGCCAGTTCAACCGAGGAGGACGCGATGGCCCTGTCCCAGTCTGACCTGATGCGGCTGCTGGAGTCACTACGTACGGCCGACGGAGTCGAGTCGATCAGGGTGCTGTGTGAGCGCATTTTGCAGGAGCTCATCGAGGCCGAGGCAACCGAAGCCATCGGGGCCGCCCCGCGCGAGCACACGAGCGAACGCACCACCTGGCGCAACGGGCACCGCGACCGGCTACTGACATCGCAGGCCGGCGACCTGAATCACTCGATGTGCCCCTCATCCCCCACCCCCAGGGGCGGCATCCCGGGGCCACACGGCCGCCACCGACAGCACCACACAGCGATATGGGCCACACAGCAGACGGGCGGGCAGCCACCACTCCCCCGCTAGCAGACGCCAGAAAGCCTCTCAATCAGCAGTGTCGGGCCTACCCGAGCAGGGCGTACACCGTTGAGGCGCGGGCCGCCGGGTCATCCGCGCCCTGTGCTGTCATGGCGATCTCGGCGAACGCCATGCGTCTGCCGAGCTTGGTGATCCTCGCGTCCACCAGCACATCGGCGCCGAGGACCGCGCGCTGGAAGGTGGTCGACTGCTGGACGGTGGTCATCGGCACGAAGCCGCCGCGTGCCGCTGAAACCGCGAGCACGGTGGCGGTGTCGGCGGCGGCCATGAGTGCCTGCCCGCAGAGCGCGCCGCCCTCTCGGGCCAGCCGGTCGGACCACGGCAGGCGGAGCACGGCGCGCAGTTCGGCCGTCTCCTCCACGGTCAGGCCCAGGTCGAGGACCCAGGGGGCGAAGTTGTCGGTGAGGATCTTTGCGGCTTCGGCCGGCGCAAGCGTCATGCGCCGATGATGGGGGCCCGCACTGGCCACGACAACTATGCCCGCCTACGGCCGTGCCCGCCCACGACCGTGCCTGCCCCACCGCGACCACGGACCCCTGCTCCAGCACGATCCCGGCCCCCGTGCCTGAAGCCGGGCGGGTCGAGCAAGGAAGGATCGCCGCCGCGCGGATCGGCACCGGCCATCCGGACGCTGTGCAGCATCGCGCCAAAGACCTGAGTGAGTAGCTGAACAAAGGATGTGCACTTGTGAGAACCGCAGATCAGAGCCTTTTGGGTCGCGGCACAGACCAGAGGGCGCACAGCACGGCGGGCGGGGGCGATCGTGGGCGGCCCCGCGGTGTGATCCTCGATCAGATACGCCGACGCCGAAAACGGCACGGCCTGCAGCCGTGGAACATCCGCCTCGCCCTGGCCCTGCCCCTCGTCACCACACTCGCCATCGCCGCAGTTCACGGGCGGTTGCCGCCGGAGGATTTGGACGGCACGTCCGCTCCTCCGGTGCCTGCGCAAAGGTCGATGACTGCCCGTACTGCCGACCTGGCACCGCGCTCGGTGTGCTGGACTGAGGTGCGCCGGACGGAGAACTGCTGTCTTTCTGTGTGGACTTGCTCGAAACGTTTCTCCGGTGAATTGCTTCCTCCACTCGGCTGACGCGCCTGCCGTATGCCCACGGCAGCAGGCCGCAGGTCGCTAGACCTGCCGGAGTGATCAAGAACTTTGCTCGCGGCCTCGCCGCGCTCAGCCTGTCCCTTGCCCCCCTCCTGGCGCCGGCACCCGCTCAGGCGCAGGCCGCTCCCACCCAGACCACGCCCCTGGCCGATGCGGTGCACCGTCTCCCGGCCGTCGGCGAGCGGCGCGAGGGCTACGTGCGCACCGCCTTTCGGCACTGGAACGCCGGCGCGGTGCGGGACGACGGCTGCAACACCCGCGCCGAGGTACTGATCGCCGAGGCCAGTGAGGCGCCGTCCGTCGGCGCGGGCTGCAAGATCAGTGGCGGCGAATGGCTCTCCTACTACGACGCCCAGGAAGTCGACGACGCCGGCACGATCGACATCGACCACATGGTGCCGCTGGCCGAAGCCTGGGACTCGGGCGCCTTCACCTGGAGCGCGGCCCGCCGCGAGGCCTACGCCAACGACCTGGGAGCCGAGGCCTCCCTGGTCGCGGTCACCGCCCGCAGTAACCGCGCCAAGGCCGACAAGGACCCCTCCCAGTGGCTGCCCCCGCTGCCCGGCGCGCACTGCCGCTACCTCGCGGAGTGGGTGGCCACCAAGCTGCGCTGGGACCTGTCCGCCGACCCGGCCGAACTCGACGCCATCGCGGTCTACGCCTCCGGCCAGTGCAAGGACACCCCGGTCACCTACACCGCCGCCCCCTAACCAGCCCCTCAACCGCGGCGCCCACACAGACGCGCTCAAGTATCGCGCCCTGCCCGGCTGCGGGGCGCGAAAAAGGGGCCGCCTGCTGATCCCCCGTGGGCGACGCGACGCATCAGGCGGTCGCATCACCAGGAGGCGCAGGGCTGCAAGGCCCTGGAGCGAATACAGATCCACCTCGATGCGGTTCACGTCCTGGACACCGCACTCAAGCGTCGTGACGCCGCAGGATCCCCTCTTGCCCAGCCATTGGGGATCACCCAACGGCAGGCAGCCGCCTTGTGCAGACGGCTCTTCGCTGACCTTTCCGCCGGCCGACGTACCGCCAGCGACGTGATCCAACAGGATGACCGTCTGGGACAGCAGCAGGCTGTGCTGGACTCGACCCACGCCTTCGACCTCGTCACGGCGCAGTACGGACACCGGACAGCCGGCTTGGCTTTGCGCCGGAGCGGGGTGCCGACCAGCTTGTCCTGGCAGACCGCAGCCTGGCACCTGCCTACGCTCCTCCCGGCCGCGGCGAGAGTCACACTTCCGCGCGGCGAGAGGCACGAGTGCCTCAGTGAGGTCACCACGATGGACATCGACTGCGGAAGCTGACCGACGTCGTGCCTTGTGGCTAGGGCCAGCTGGCGCTTTCGGCGCATCAGAACTCCTCACTCGGGCTTGTTGCCGACGGGGCCGCCGATCTCGTACGGCGTGGTGACGTTGTCGTACGCGAGGTGCATGACCATGCCGAGCTTGCTGTGGAAGAAGTTGTGGCAGTGGTCCATCCAGATGCCGGGGTTGTCGGCCTTGAAGGCGACCTGGACCTCCTCGCCGGGCCGGACGAGGACGGTGTCCTGCCACATCGGGCTACCGGAGGCGCGCTTGCCGTTCTTGCTCAGCACCAGCATGTGGTGGCCGTGCAGGTGCATCGGATGGTCCTCGCTCCCGCGGTTGATGAAGGTGGCGCGGGCCAGGTCGCCTTCCTTGATCATCAGCATCGGGGTGTCAGGGAAGACGCGGCCGTTGATGGTCTGCTTCAGCCCGAAGCTGCCGTCGTACAAGCCCAGCCACTCGTCGAAGACCAGCCGGTAGGTGCGGTCGAAGTCGCTGTCCGGGCCGAGTTCCGTCCGCTTTGGGCTGCCGTAGCCGTACGGATCGAATTCAGGGCCGCTCAGATTTGCCTTCACCTTCCCCGTGCCGTTGGGCGAGTAGACGATGCCCGCGTCCGGTGCGCTGCCGTCGGTCACCCGCACCGGCCCGTCGGGCATGGTGAATTCGACGTCCATCCGGTTGCCGCCGCCGAGCAGCAGCTTCTTTCCCTTGAGCGCGGTCGGCTTGTGCACGTCCGTGCCGTCCAAGGCGGTGACCTTGTACGGGACACCGTCGACGGCGAACTCGCGGGTGGCACCGCTGGTGTTGGTGAGCCGCATGCGCACCTTCTCGCCCGGTTCGGCGCGGCGCTGCTCCAGCTCGTCGCAGGCGCCGATCGCAGGCACCGTGCCCTTGTCGGTCTGCCAGTCGTGGGCGATGACGCTGACGTCCTTGTCCACCGGCCGGCGCTGCTTCTTCGGCTCGATGATCAGGGCGCCGAACAGGCCGCGGTCGACCTGCTCGGAGGCGGCTTGGTGGGAGTGGTACCAGCGGGTGCCGGACTCCTTGACGCGGAAGCGGTAGGTGAAGGACTGGCCGGGCAGCACCGCGTCCTGGGTGGCGCCGGCCACGCCGTCCTCGCGGTTGGGGACGTCGACGCCGTGCCAGTGGAGGGTGACGGGGGTCTTGCCGGGCAGCCCGTTGCGCAGCTTGATCTCGACCAGGTCGCCTTCGGTGACCCGCAGCTGGGGCCCGGGGATCTGGCCGTTGTACGTCCACGCGTCGACCGTCGTGCCGGAGGCCAGTTTCACCTTCTTGGCCTGCGCGGTGAGGGAGAAGCGCCGGTCGGGTGTGCCACGCGTGGGGCCGCGCAGCTGGTCGACGGAGACCTCGCCGGCGCCACCGGTGCCGGTGGCCATGGGGTGGCCGCCGGCCATGCTGTGGTGCTGCCCGGCGGCACCGCCGCCCCAGTCGGCTTCCCCCTTCATCATCGAGAAGGTGTGCGGCAGCCGGCTGCCGGCGATCGCGTGATTGACCAGCCCCATCACGGCGGCGAGCACGGCCACGGCCCAACCCAGCCGGACCGCAAGCGCCCGTTGCCAGGGGATCTCACGGCCAGTGGACATGCGCTGCAGCCGGGCGTTGGCCCGCCATACCAGCAAAGCGGCGGCCGCGGCGGTGAGCAGCCCGTACGTGCAGAGGCTGATCCAGAACGACCGGTCCGGTGGCAGGAAGAGCTGCGCGAAGCAGCCGAAGCCGCCGAAGGCGGCGAGCCGGGGCGGCACGACGTGGCGCGGGGACCTGGCGCGTGACTGCTCTTGCAGCGGCACCGGCGCATCCCGGTCGGGCAGCCGTACCCGGGCGGCGGATGCCAGCCACGGCACCGTCCAGACGGCGGTGGCGAGCACGCCCGGGAGCAGCATGAGAAAGGTGGTGAACAGCCGCCGGTCGCCGGCGAACACCCACCCCTGGCGGGCAAGGAGCCCGTACACGAGGAGCCTGGCCGCGGTGAGCAGCAGGGCCAGGGACACCAGCACCAGCGCGATACGGGACATCCGCCGCATGCGGCCGGCGGTGCGGCGGCCCGGCTGCAGGCCCGTGGTGACCGCGGCGAGCAGCCAGGCGGGGAGCAGGAAGATGCCCAGTGCGAGGTCGAGTCCGGACAGGGCCACGTACATGGCCGTCACCTCCCACCTTGCGGCTGCGGGGCCGTGGTCGTCCGCGGCTGTGACGGGCTTGCCTCGGCGGCGCCGGTGATCAATGAGCGAGTCACTGTTCCGCCTTGGGAGCGGTATCGGGGGCCCAGAGGAAGGAGAAGCGCTCCATGACGTTGCTGCGCTCGGTGTTGTGGAACGCGGCGATCCGCCAGGTGTCGTCGGTGTCACGTACCAGGGTGAAGGTCGTCACCTTCGTGAGGTCGTCCGCGCCGGGCTTGTCGCCGGTGTAGTCGGCGCCGCGGCTGGTGAGGACGGCGACGTCCTTGGTCAAAAAGCGCATGTCGAGATACCTGGAAGCGAGTTTGCTGTCCTTGAGGAAGCCCTTGAAGAGCGCGCGGTGGCTCGCGGTGATGTCGGCGCGGCCCTCGTAATGGCTGCCGAGGTAGGTGGTGTAGGTGCCGTCCTCGGTGAACTGGCGTCCGTACGCCTTTGCGTCACCGCGCTCCCAGGCGTCGGCGAGAGTATCGAGGGTGGCGCAGACCGCCCTGCCGTCGTGGCGGTCTGCGCCGTGCGGGATCACCTCGCCGCAGGTTTCGGCACCGACGCGCTGCACGTCGGAGGTGGCGTCGAGAAAGAAGTAGCCGCCGCTCGCGCCGAGGGCGAGGACGAGCGCGGTGACGCCGAGCACCCGCTTGAGGGTGTGGCGCCGCTTCCGCGGTCGGGGCTCGGTGGCCGTGCCGCCGGTGGACGTGTTGCGCTCGGCACTGTCGTTTGGATTCGGGATGCTGGTCATGGGCCTGCTGTATGCGCTGATCTCTGGCATGCCTCCAGCGTGGCGATTACCGCACCGGCCGGGCATCCGCCGATCCTCGCTACCTTCCTCGGCGGAAAGGTGCAGGCTGGGCGGCGCCGTGTACAACTTTCGATCGACGCCTGCCCTCTTGCACCCCCGCTAGCCTGCAGCCATGACATGGCACCGCCGCCTCACGGCCCACCGGGACCGCCTGCGTCCCCTCGCGGGCGCCCTGGTCGCGCCGGCCCTCGCCGTGACCACGGCCACCAGCGACGGGATATCCGCGAGGTTCGACTACCTGTCCGCGGACCCGCCGCTCTTGGTGGCGGTCCCGCTCGGGCTGCTCGTCGGCCTCGCGGCATGGGTCCGCCGGCGCCGCCCGGTGCTGCTTGTGCTGGCCGCGCTGGGCGCCTATGTGGTGCTGTCGGCCTGGATCGCCGTGGTGTTCGCGCAGTACGTCCTGGCCGACCGCGCCGCCTCCTGGCGCCGGGTCGCCGCCGCCACCACGCTCGCCGTCGCCGTGGTCGCCCCGCCGATCTGGCGGGGCGGCGGCTATGACGCAGCGATCATGAGCGTGGGCATCTGCGTCTTCCCGGCCCTGCTCGGCCTGTACACCGGTGCCCGGCGCCGCCTGATGGCCGAGCTCCGCGAGCGCGCCGAGCGGGCCGAACGTGAACAGCAGCAGCGGGTACTGCAGGCCCGCAGCGACGAACGAGCCCAGATCGCCCGGGACATGCACGACGTCGTCACCCACCGCGTATCCCTGATGGTGCTGCACGCGACCGCGCTGGAGGCGACCCAGGGCGCGTCCGCCGTCAGCATCGGCAAACAGATCGGCGCCATCGGCCGCGAAGCGCTGAGCGAGCTCCGCTCGCTGGTGGAGGTCCTGCACACCCAAGCCGAGGCCCCCCTCGCCCCCCAGCCCGGCCTGGCCGAGCTGGAGACCCTGATCGCCGACTCCCGCAGCCTCGGGATGCCGGTCACCTGGGAGCTGACCGGCGACTACACCACCACCGGCCCACCCCAACTGCCGGCCCTGATCGAACACGCCGTCTACCGGGTGGTGCAAGAAGCCCTGACCAACGTCCACAAGCACGCCGCCGACGCCCAAACCCGCGTCCGAGTCCACCGCACACGCCGACTGCTGTATCTCACGGTGCTCAACCAGCAGGGTGCCGGCGCCCACCCCTCCGCTCTTCCCAGCGGCGGCCACGGCCTGCTCGGCATCGCCGAACGGATCCGGCTCGTCGGCGGCGAACTCACCGCGGGCCCCACCCCGGACGGCGGCTTCGAGATCGCCGCCGAGATCCCGCTGGACGACGAACCCCACAAGGAGCCCACCCCCATGGAAGCCACCCGATGAGCCAGACGATAACCCGGGTCCTGATCGTGGACGACGAATGGATGGTGCGCTCCATGCTCAGCACCATCATGGCCTCCGCCCCCGACATCGACGTGGTCGGCGAGGCCGCCGATGGCAACACCGCCCTGTCCATGGCCGCCACCCTTCAGCCGGACGTCGTCCTGATGGACATCCGGATGCCCCGCTCCGACGGCCTGACCGCCACCGAGCGCCTCACCCGCTCACCCCGCCCGCCGCGCGTCGTCGTGCTGACCACCTTCGACCTGGACGAATACGTCCAGACAGCACTACGTCACGGAGCGGTCGGCTTCCTGCTGAAAGACGCCACCGCGGACGACATGATCGCTGCAGTACGCAGCGCAGCCCGCGGCGACGCCATGCTCTCCCCGCAGATCACCCGCCGCCTCATCCGCCGCTTCACCCAAGACGACGACGGCCCCTCCGCCGAACAGCAGCGCCGCCGCTCCGCGGCCCGCAGCAGCCTTCAGGCCCTGACGGAAAAGGAACGCCAGGTCCTGACCGCCCTGAGCGGCGGCCTCTCCAACACCGACATCGCCGCCGCCCTGCACATGAGCGAAGCCACCGCAAAAACCCACATCAGCCGGATCCTGTCGAAACTCTCCCTCACCAACCGCGTCCAGGCAGCGATCCTGGCACACCATGCAGGGCTGGCGGACTGACCAAACACTCCGATACGTCTATGCCCACGCCACCTGACGGATCGTGCCGCCAGATACCGCGGCGGCACCCCGCCCCTGTCGGGAAACCGGGGCCTCCCACGCGAGTTCGACCCCTCCGGGACTGCACACGAAACCCAGCCCGGCACAAGAGGCCCACACAAAGACATGGGACGTGCCGGTGGATGATCAGGCAGGTGGCGAGGCCGAAAAAGACGTCGCGGATACCACCCCGACCACTCCCCCGCCAGGCCCGGGCACTGCCGTCACAGCACTGCGCAGCCGACACCCCCCACGAGGGCCGCCCTGCCCATGGTTCGCAGAGCCCGGTTCGGGCTCGTGGCATCCAGGCCGGCGGCGGCTGCGCGCGCAACCGATCAGCCGACATCCCGCAGCTGCTCACCACCGGGCAGCGCGGGCTCGTCCTTACACCGCGCAGCCTTCTGCGCATTCACCTCCCGCATCTTTGGCCTTATCGAGCAGTAGCGACGTCGCTTGTCGATGGGTTTGGGAGGCGCCCCTTTTCACGGATGGGTGATGTCGACGAGTTCGGGAGGCACTGGGGTTCTTGCCAGGGCAGCATCGAGGTGCTCCTGGTGAAAGGTGCTGGTCATGCCGCGGATGTCGAAGGTCGAGCTGTACGCGGCGATCCGGCGTGACCACCGTGGCGGCATGTCGATGCGGGAGCTTGAACGCAAGCACGGTGTGACGTGGCGGACGGTGCGGAAGGCGTTGGACTCGTCCTGGCCGGAGCCAACGGGCCGCTGCCCATCATCGAGGGCACCGTCATCCGCCTGGCCGTGGAGAAGCTGCCCAGCGGCGGAGTCAACAAGCCGGTCTGGCTGTGGTGGTCGCGAATCGGCGCCACCGAAGCGGACGTCGACCGCTGCTGGCAGTCCTTCCTCCGCCGCTTCGACACCGAGCACACATTCCGCCTGTTCAAGCAGACCCTCGGGTGGACCAAGCCCCGGCTCCGCAGCTCGGAAGCGGCCGACCGGTGGACCTGGCTCGTCATCGCCGCCTATGCCCAGCTCCGGCTCGCCCGTCCGCTGGCCACCGACCTTCGCAGGCCCTGGGAAAAGCCGACCGAGCCGAACAAACTGACACCCGCCCGTGTCCGCAGAGGGTTCAGAAACCTGCACGCGAAGACCGGCTCACCCGCTGGCGCACCGAAACCCTCCCGTCCCGGCACAGGCCGACCGCCCGGCTCGAAGAACCGCTATCCGGCTATCCGTCATGATGTGGGACGCGTCCTCGCCACCGGCGAGACATACAGCCGTCCCACCCACCACAAGGTCGGCACCAAACCCCGCAGAACAGGCTGACGAACAACACGGAGGACCAGCACACTGAGCGCATGCGCTATGAGGAGAGAGCCAAGATCACGGCCGTGAAAACCCTGATCCCGCTGGTCATCCTTGTCGCCTCTCCAGTACTGCTGATAGCAGGAGCACCGATCCGCCGCCGTTATCTCCGCTACGTCTACCGCGATGAGGCCCCGCAGATCCTGGACAAGAAGCGAGGTTGGGTCAGCGCCCACTACTTCGTGGTCACCGACCCACTCCTGCAGTGGCTCTGCTGGCCCACAGAATCACTCGCCCGTCTCATCGAGCGCCGTGGTTAAACGGCAGGCTAAGAATCCGTCTCGGAACCCTCGAAGCAGGTTCCGGGACGGCTTTTGATGCGGGGCCAGAGCCCGTCCACGAAGCCAGCGCCGCAGAAAATCTTCTCTTCCTTGCTCACACTTGTGCTTCCTCGCCGCTGAAAGATCCGTGCACGACGAGCACCGATGACCCCCGGACGAGAGAGAGGCCAGGATGGGCGCGGAAGCGAGCAGGAGGAAGGTGCCACGACCTCGTGGCAGGGGCCCTGGAGAACCGTGCCCGAACGGCTCCCTGTGTCCCGAGGCCCTTCGCCAGTGGGACATCGCGATGACCAAGGTCCCCTCGATGCGCAGGATCGTCTACGCGTTGACGAGCGCGCAGCGCACCCACATCGACGACGTCATGTCGAAGGTGCTGCTCGCGCTCTTCACCCGGCTGACGTCAGGGCCGCTGGAGGGAAGCGTCCCGGCCTACCTCAAGACCATCACCGTGCGCATGGCACGTCAGCACCTCGAGGAACTGCGCCGGCGCGCCGAGGACTTCGTCGGTGATGACACCTACAAGCTGGAGGACCCCTCCGCGGGCGTCAGCGTCAACCCCGCGAGCCATGTCGAGCTGCAGCAGGCGATGCCGGTGCTGAGGGAAGAACTCAGCCCGCTGCAGCTGAAGGCCTTCGTCCTCAACGAGGCATACGGGCTGCAGGCACCGGTGATCGCCGGACTTCTCGGCGGGAGCGTCACGAAGGGATCTGTCCGCGACGCGCTTCGTCACGCCCGGCACAAGCTCCGCTGCGAGAGGGTCGGGCTCCGGCTCGGCGTGCTGGCCCAGGAGTAGCCGCTTCCAGGACGACAGGCCGTCCCGCAACGACGATGGCCCGGCCTGTGATCCAAGTGGCAGCTGCTCATCCCTACCCAGTGCCTTGGCAAGGCCGGGAGCGGGGCCAGCGCCAGTCGGTTCCGGGAGCACGGAGCCAAGACCACAAAATGGAGGAACCACCATGCCGAACCCGCTGTACGAGGGGGAGTCGCGCGCTGCGGCGCTCCCGCTTTGGATCTTGTCCGTGGTTGCAGCCCTGGTGGCTGGGGTGAGCCGCGTCTTCGAGGCCCTTCTGCTTCTGCTGCCCGGCAAGCCCAAGGGCAGCGCCGAGCGGCGGCGTACCGCCGGTCTGTCACGCAGGGAACTGCACGCGACAGGCGAGTGATCAGAGTGCTGAACGCGATCGCTGCGCATGGGGGCGCCGCGAACGCTCAGGGGGAATGACGGGGGGAAATGGGCCGGGCTCTCACATCGGGAGCCCGGCCCATCTGTGTGTCCATACCGATGCACACGATGCTCGGTGTCCGCCGCCTACGGGGCCAGTCCCCGGTGGCGGGGCAGGCACGACGAAGGAACGCTCATGACCACCACCCCTCCCGGCGGGAACGGCAGCCAGGACGTCCTGCCCGGGATCCTGGACCGTACGTTCGACGACTTTCTCGCGCAGGCCGAACACGAACTGCTCTGCCGCCGCCGCGAGATGCGGGCTCTGCGTCGTCGTGCCCGGCACCAGCGCCGCCGCGAGCTCAACTGGTGGACGCGCGCCGCCCGCCTGGCCGGCCGTGCGCTCCCGCCGGGGACGGCCCTGGCCGGGACAGTGGCTTTCGTGGCCGGAGTGGCCCTCCTCCTGCTGGGCCATGCCGCCGCGGCCAAGGACGCCTTCGGGCTGTCGGCCGCCGCCTGGGCGGTGGCCAGCACCGCAGCCCCAAGCGCGGCTCGCGGCAGCCGTTGACCCACGCACCGTCCCCGCTTCGAAGCCCCAGCAGCCGGTCGTGCCGATCCGTCGCGAGTTTCGACCACGATGCCCTGCTCCCGCATCCGTCGCAGGTGGTAGGCGATCGAGGAACTGGAGGAAAGACCCGCCGCCGTCGCCAGGTCGCGCACCGACGGGGCCTCTCCGTACTCGGCAACCCAGTCGCGCGCACTGCGCTGGATGCGCAGCTGACGGCCCGTGGGCGTCATGACTGCGCCCCGGCCCGGGCGAGCTCCTTGAGCGCCATCCGTGCCGCAGGCGTACCTGCAGGGGATTGCCAGTACGGATGTCCGGCGACGAGCCGGGACAACCTCAGGAGGCGCTGCCTGCGGGCGGCAGTGCCGAGGGCTGAAGGGTTGGCGGCGAGCTCCCAGTAGGTGACGTACCAAGCCGTCTGGTCCTCCAGAAGGTCGCGGGGGAAGGTGTGCTCATCCATCCCTAGATTAGATCGCATGTTCGATTTATAGAGCAAAGGGGGCGGCCCCGGTTCCTGCCGAGGCGTAGAACCAGCACCCCCGCCATCCACGCCAACGGACGCCCGGACCACTACCAGCAGCAAACAGAACCCGCCCCGACAGAGCCGACCTGCCTGCCCGTCACCCCCTCGGGCAAAGAGCGACCCACCGCCCTCGCCGGTCGCCGGCCCAGGCCAACTGATCGGCCAGAAAACCCCAGTTGGTCCGGACCACCCGGCGGTCAGCATCGGGCTTCTCCACGGAGTCCTCCCCCGGGGGTCTGACGCTGAGCGGTCTGTGCCAGGACCGCATCCTCAATGAGGCGGCCGAATGCGCCGACCCGCCCCGGCGGATGCGCTCGTCCATGCGCTACGTCAGCACCGCCTGCCCGGAGCCCACCTCGAAGTTGCCCAGGTAGCGAACCCGCACCGAGCCCAATGCCGCTGCTGAAAGCCCGTGGCGACGAAGCAGCGGGCCCGGCATCATCGCCATGTGATCGTGATGCAGCCCGTTCTGGAGATCTCCGCTGCCGACGGCTTCGCGCTCTGGCCTGTGAGCGAGGCCGAGTCATGCGGCTACCTCGTACTGAACGGGGAGCTGACTCCGGCGGAGGTCGGCACGGCCGTGATGCGGGTCGCAGCCTGCAATGACTTCGAGCCGGAGGAGGAGCACGGGCCGTGCCCGACCGACCCGCTCGGCATCTTCCTGCACGGTCTGCTCACCATGCCTGACCTGTTCGCCGCCGGCGGCTTCCGGGTGACCGACAACGTCACCAACACTGTCTTCGTCGAGCCTGGCTGCTGCAACGGGCTGGAGACCTGGCGAGACTGGCTAGAGATGCTCGACGGTACCGGCTGCGCCTACTTCGGCCACGATCCGTCCTCGGTGGCCGAACGCGTCAACGACGTTGTCCGGCTCACGCTCGATGCTCACGGGGCGGACGGCAGCCCGGTGATCGAGCTGTCGGCCGACCAGGTACGCAGGCTCATCACCGGCGCCCAGCAGGACTTGCAGGACTTCATCAGCCTTGCCGGGACCTGGGCGGAACAGCACCTGCCGGCACATGCTGCTGCCGTCACCACCGCCCTGGCACGGGCCCTGGACCTGGACCTGGACCTGGACCTGGACCTGGCACCCACATCATGACCAGCTTCCTGACCCACCCAGCGCACGTGCACGACGCCGGGCTCCCCCTCCACCGGCGGCACAGCGCGTTGCGCACCTGCCTCACCGTCTTTGCTCCTTATGGTCTGCGGGCGACGTATCACCACCTCACGCTCACCGCCGCGATCCCCCGCCGCCTTAAGGCGGACCCAGACGCGCTGGTGCGGGCGGGCCGTAGAGGAACTACAGGAAGCCCGGGTGCTGTGGCTCGCGCGGGCAGACCAGTACGCTGCGCAGTGCCGGGCGGAGAAGCAGGCCGGGCGGCGGGCTGTAGCGGACCCTCGGCCGTGGTGGCTACGCAACGGGTGGGAAAGCCCCGCCCGTGCCTGGTCCGAAGACCCCTTTCGCCACCCGCCGATGCGACTGCCCGAGTACGTCCTGCGGCAGAACGCGATGCTGGACGGTGCCGAGCCGCCTGGCTGCCCGGCCTGTGGGCACGAGGGACCGCGGTTGCTGAGCTCGACCGGGCACGGCTTTGTCGAGCTATGCCGTGGCTGCGCATGGGCGCGGACGCCGTGCCCGTGCGGGCAGCGCCACCGGATTGTGCCGCAGACCCCGTTCAACTGGAACGAGATCTGGCAACGGGCACACATGGGCGACGACGGAAAGCCGACCCCCCCTGGGCCTGCGAGCCAGCCAGTTGGATCAGCGCGGCGAACGCCCGAAAAGCAGACACCGCCGGCCGGAACCTGCGCGCGGGACCACCTCAGCCAGCAACAGGTCAGGACTTGCCCCGTTCAGGAACTTCGAAATCCGCGCGCTCTTGAGCGCGTGGCGCAGAGCCGCCGCCAGAAGCGGTCGCCAGGACGCCGGAGGCGGGCTCATCACGCTCGGAGCACCGGAGCCGCAGGCCGGCCACGAACCGGCCGCCCGGCTACAAGAGGCCCTGGCCTGGGCAGGCGCCCGCAAGGTACGGCACCGCGCAGGGCGCCGCTACGGGGCCGCTCGGCAAACCGGCGCGAGCGAGAGCAGATCACGGCCGGCCTCCTCGCTCACCGGCCCTACCCAAACAATCCCGCACCGATCGGGGCCCGAGTGCTCGACCGCTTGCCCCTCCCACCGCCCACCATCAGCTGGGGCAATCGCGGCGCGCCCCCATCAGCAGCGGATGCTTTAAGGCCACACCGTGACGGCGACGGCGGTGGGAATGAGAAGGCCGGTGAGGGACAGGAGCCAGTAGCCAGGCGCGGTGAGTTGGGTTCGGCGGGCGAGAAGACGGTTGACGATCCACCACAGGACACCGCCCGCAGCGATCATGGGGCCGAAGAAGAGAAGCGCCGCATGCGGACCGTCGCCATGCTCGCTGCTCGGGATTCTCGCCGTCAGCCCCATGCCGGCGAGCGGCCAGTTCGACAGCAGAAACCAGAGCATCAGCATGGGCACGATGGCTGGGATGCCCAGCAGCAGATTGACGCCGAGCGGTGTGTACCAACGTCTGCTCACGGCCCCCTCGATCCTGGACTGCGACGAACTCGCGGCCCCCTCATCACCCCAAGCCCACCCATGCTGCCACTGCAAGCCCGCACCGCCACCCAGATCTCAGCGACAGATCCACGACGGGGTCGGATGCCGACCTTGTGGCGGGCGGGGCGACTGTATCCCTCGCCGCGAGGCCAGGGCATCCCGCTCGCAGTCTCGCTCACCGGCGCAAACCGCCACGACGTCACGCAGCTGCTGCCCCTGGTGGACACGATCCCGGCCGTCGCAGGACGCGACGGCCGGCCCCGGCGAAGGCCGGACGCCCTGCCGGCTGACCGCGCCTACGACTTCGACCTGTACCGCCCTCTGCTCCGGCACCGCGGAATCCGCCCCGTCATCGCCGAACGAGGCCAGCCACACGGCACAGGCCCGGGCATCTTCCGCTACATCATCGAGCGCACCATCGCCTGCCTGCACGACTTCCGCCCTCTTCGCATCCCCTGGGAACGGCGCGACGACATCCACGAAACCTTCCTAGCCTCGCCACCACAGGACAGCTGTGCCAGACAAGACTCCTGCCGCTGTGGGTTGGCAGGCCGGCATCTGCCCCGCGAACGCGAAGCGAGGCGAACCGCACCGGCCGAGAACGGTTGAGCGCGCTGTCTGGCAAGTGACGCCGGACCGTGCTCTTGCTGCTAGATCCGCGAAGCTCTGTGCGGATCCAGCCGTGCAGCTCAGCCGCGAACACGCCGTGCCCGAGCATGGCACTGCAGGACCGCTGAGCATGACGGGACATCAAGATTCGGCCGTTCACCGGTGCTCTCCTGAGGTGACGCGCGACCGGACCCGCAAGGCGCACCGCTTTTCCTTCCATGCAACCACCATGCACATATAGGTGGTTGATGCAGGCGGTTGCTTTCTACCCTGCCTTAACTACTTCTGTAGGACGTTCAGGTCAGGCCGATTCCAGCCAGAACCTGTGAAGAATCTTTGCCGTCCCTGTGAGCCATGTGATCAAGTTTCGGCGGCTGGGCGCGGGATGTGAGCGCTCGGCTACCAGGCGTGCGCCGAGACCTGTACGCCTGCGCCAACAGTTGCTCCAGGGAGAGAACTTGAGACTCAGACGAGTCGCTTCGGTGACCACAATGCTGACCATCGTCGCTAGCGCGATCAATGGCACGACGGCCGCAGCAGACGAGACCAAGTCGTGGGAAGTGGTCACTCACACCGAGATATCGCGTCCAAGCACGAAGGCCGGTGTATCTCAGCTCCCGGCACAAGATTCGACGAGCGCTCCGCGCGCAAGGCAGGACCAGATACCGCAGGAGTCTCCCACCGAGATCCTCGAGCGTGCCAAGGCGGCCAAGAAGTTTCGCGAGATGAGCGCACAGGCAGACAACAAGCAGAGGTCAGCCAGGGCCTACCCACCTGTCAGCGCCGACGAGTGCCAAGAAGTCGAAGGCGCAGACCGCCCGGAGGGCGTCGTGCTCGACCACAACTATTGGTGTCACACCGGCGACTACAAATTGGCCACCATGGTGTGCACCGCCACAGGCTGCAAGGAGAAGAGCCACTTCCGCTATCGCCTGAATACCCTGGGCACGGTCAAATCAGGGGCTCGCAGTGTCGCCTTCGTCTCCTCCATCAAGACCATATCGATCAGGGAGGGCGAGCCTGGTTTCAAGAACCGGGTCGTGACTCTCGACATGAAGTGCACCAAGTCGACCGGCTCAACCTGTAAGGGCGACCCCCTCAACAAGCAGGGCCAGTCGATCAGCAAGTGGTTGGCGTCGCCGTCCGCGTACTTCACGTTGTCCTCACCCGAGACCGGGAGTATCAACACGGACAAGGTCAGCTGGCACGAATTTGCGGCAACCTCCACCCTCGACGGAGGAGATACCAAGCCAGTCCCCACCGGCGCGAACAGCTTCCGCTGTGACTCGGCCACCTACGCCGGCACACACTCCGGCTGCGTGTACGACAAGACCACCGAGCTCTTCTACGACATGGACGTAGCTGACCCCGAGGTGAACGAGACCGCCCAGCACATCATTGACGCACAGACCGGCCGGGTCCCCACCTTCCCCGATTGGGCCGGGAAGACAGTGCCCGGGTCAGCATTGAGCGGAAAGCCGCTGACCCGCGTCTTCCACGACAAAGCACAGCGCGATGCCAACCACCGCCAGGCCGTGAAGACGTGCAAGGAACACTTCGGCGCTGACTACGCAAGCCGCGGCCTGGAATGTGACGAGTATCCGTTCCAGTCCACCACCCAGGGCGCGGCTTCCGGTGACAACAAATACTCTGCGCGCGCACTGGACGGTGGCGACAACGGGCGCGGTGGGACGAAGCTCGGCCAGTTCTACACCCGCCAACGTGTGCTCGACGGCGATGCCTTCTACGTCTTGGTGGTCCAGTAGCCACTGGCAGACCCGTCAACTAGGCTCCGCCGAAGTGTCGAGAACTCTCCGATGAAGGATGCTCAACGTGCCCTCACCTCACCTGCTCACCACCTTCGATGAGGCCAAGCCGCGTATCGAGTACCGGCAGTTCGCGCTCGTCGACGAGGGCGCCCTCCTCGACGTACCCAGCGGATGGCCACACGTCGAAGAAGTCGCGACGGGCGCCGGCCACGGTGTACTCCTGCAGACCGGCGGAAACGACTTTTACCCTCTCGTTCGCCTCGAAGCCTGGTCAGCGGAGCCCGCTCATGAGGCCGACGGGCCGTGGGACGTGCGCTCCGATGCTGATTTCGTCAGCACCGCAGGCACCCTCTACCTGCGTGAGTGGGATGGCGGTCTCGTCGTCGGCCCCCTCGCCACCGGGACCCCCGGACCTCACCACCTGAGGGCCTACTGCAAGGGCCGCGCCGCAGCACAGGCACTCATTGGTGAGGACATGTACTACGAAGGCATCGAGGAGTGGCTCCTGCAGGTGTGGCCCACTGGGTCTTGACCACGCAGCGCGCAGGATTCCTGACCACGGGATGAGGACGGTTACAGGCACGGCAGCACCACCCCGGCACTTCATCTGCCGGGGTGGTGCTGCCGTGAGTAGCCTCAGGCCCCGGCGGGAGCATCAATCCAGGCGGCAGCTTGCTCCTCCACCCCAGCGTGCCTGACATTCGACGGCCCTGTCGCCAGCGACGTCACCGAGGGCTTGAAGGGAAGCGATGGCCGCCACAGCGACCGACCCGACGGTGAACTGAGCACAGTGGTGGGAGTTACCACTGGTGGAAACGACAGCGAGCAGACGTCCAAGCGCACAGTTGACCAACACTCAGCCGCAGTAGCTCTGCCGTGCGGGTGGGATCGCGAGTAGCTCCACACTGTTCGTGGCGCTGACACGCGCCACAGCAACGCCCCTCACCCGCACGGGGCTTGTTACCGCGCGCGTGTTGCGGGCCGCTCAGTGGCGGCGGGTTCGAGGAACCTCAAAAACGCCCTCGGCGATCTCGCGGGCGCGGGCGTGTGGCTGCGGGAGGCTGATGGCCGCGTGCACGGTACTGCCCCCCCCCACGATCTGTCTTTGCTCCCACTGAGTGGCCGGCGCTTCGACGAGCAGCAGACCGCGGCCGTGCTCATCATCGAGGGCTGTGTGATGGACGAGCAGCGGGCGTTGGGGGCCGCTGTCGCCGGACGCTGACCGTCGCCTCATCGTCGGTGAGCGTGACCTCAATACTGATCTGGGGGCTGTGGGTGTGCGTGACCGCGTTGGTGGCGAGCTCGCTGACGATCTGCTGCAGGTCCGTGCGGACCCTCTGGGGCACACCCCAATCCGCGAGCATGCGGCCCACATAGGCGCGCGCTGCTGACGGGGTGCGCTCGCACTGCCCGGGCAAGCGCCAGCAGCAGCTGTGTGGACGATCGTGTAATTCCCCGGGGCTGCGGTCACGTAATTCCCCAGCTGCTGCCGTCTTCTATCTGTCGACCGACCACGTTGTGTCGCCCGGTGGGGCTCCTGCCGTGAGGATGTGTTCGACGATCCGCAGTGCGTCGGCCAACGGCACTGTGTCCTCGTCGAGGTACTCGTCGTGCTGGCCGTTAGCCAGGATGAAGCCCTTGCTCCGGCCGCCGGCTTCGGGTGTGACAGCGTGCTCGCCGGGATCGCCTTCGTCATCAAGCAGCATCACCATCGCGCGCTTGGCGTTCGTGATGACGGCCAGGGAACGGCCATGCGAACTGGTCAGCCATGTTTCCAGCTGCCCGGCATCGATTCGCTCTCGAAGCACCGCCAGCGCCGCCGCGGGCGACGTAGGGACGGTGCCATCGCTGAAGATCCAGGACTCGGCCATGCGGATGACCTTCTCATATGCCGCGAGCGGCCTGGCCTAGCTGGTCGACGGTTTGGCAGCAGGAGTCCTGGGTCGCTTGTTGGGGCGGTAGCTGGGGCCGTTCATGATGACCTGGTGGCTAGTGTTGATGAGCCGGTCCAGGAGGGACTCGGCGACGACGGGGTTGGGGAAGAGGGGATACCAGTCGCTGGGCGCCCGGTTGCTCGTGATGATCAGCGAGCGTCCCTGCCGCTCGGAGACGAGCTCGTAGAGATCATCCGCCTGGGCCGCGGACAGCTGGCGCATGGCGAAGTCGTCGAGGATGAGGACGTCGGGCCGGATGAGTTCACGGATCCGTTTGTCCCAGGTGCGGTCCGCATGACCGCCCGCGAGGTCGGCGAGGATGCAGCTCGTCTTGGCGAAGCGGACGTGGGCGCCCTGGCGGACGGCGAGGTGGCCGAGGGCCTGGGCGATGTGGGTCTTGCCGACGCCGACGGGTCCGAAGAGGATGACCGACTCACCGGCATGGAGCCAGCGCAGGGCGCCGAGGTCGCGGATCTGGGCGGCGGGGAGTTTCGAAGAGGCGGTGAAGTCGAACTCCTCCAGCGTGACTTGCTGCTCGAACTTCGCCCGCTGCAGGCGCCGTTGGAATGCGACGGTCTCGCGGCGGGTGATCTCGTCCTGGCAGAGGACCTGGAGGAAGTCGAGGTGACCGAGCTCGCCGCCATGGGCCTGAGCCAGGCGGGCGTCGAGGGTCTCCAGCATGCCGGACAGTCGCAGGGCCTTGAGTGACTCCCGCAGGGCAGCGTCCATCACGGTCATCGGGCTTCCACCTCTGCTTCGTCGTGCACCTGGTCGTCGTGGATGTCATCCGTCGTGTCGGGGGTCGCGACGGTGGCAAAGAGCCGGGCAGGGCCGTGGAGGAAGGCCGCGGCCCCGGCGTCTCCGCTGGTCTCGGGCTCGGGATCGCTCTCGGTGCCGGCGATGAGGATGCCCTTGATGGTGCGGTAGGACGGATCGCCGACCGCGATGGCCCTGGCGCAAGCGGCTTCCAGCCGTGTCTCGCCGTACTTCTTCCGCAGCCCGAGAACCCCCTGGGCAGCGCGGAGCCGATAGAGCACGTTGACCTCCAGCAGCTGGTCGACTACCTCGCGGCAGGCATCGCCGACCTCGGACGCCTGGGTGCGGCACCAGACCGGCGTGCGCATCTGGAAGGCGATCTTCTCCGGCGGGTAGTCGCTCTGGTCGGTGCGTTTTCCCTGGTCAAGGAACGTGTGGGTCTTGACGAGCTGGCCGTCATGGAACACCTGGACCATGGTCGCGGTGGAGCGAACGTCAACCTTGCGGCCGATCAACTTCCACGGCACCGAGTAGAGGGTGCGGCCGACCTTGATGTGGATGTCCGGACCGACGGTGGCCGTCGACCAGCGGGCCAGGATGAAAGGAGTCGGCGGCAGAGGCAGCAGTTCGGCCGCCTCCAACGCGTCGAAGACGGCCATCGGGGCGGCCCCGCCCAGCGGCCGGCACTTCCGCCGCCCGGCGACCTGCTGGCTCCAGGTCACGGCCTTGCTCGATCGAGGTGAACTCCCGCCCCCGCCAGAACGAGTCGCGGACATAGGGCATCGGCCGCTCGACCCGCGGCTTGTCCTTCGGTTTCGCCGCCCGTGCCGGATCGACCAACGCGCCGTAGTGAGTGGCGAGTTCGGCGTAGGCTTTGTTGATCTTCGGGTCGTAGAGGTCGGGCTTGTCGACGCCGGTCTTGAGGTTGTCCGGGACGAGCCGGCGCGGGACGCCGCCGAAGTAGCGGAAGGCCGCGACGTGCGCTTCCGTCCACGCGTGCTGATCCAGGTGCAGCACCGGCCGGACGAACATGTGCCGCGAGCACGGCAGGACCATCACGAACGCCCAGACCCGGTGGCGTTTCCCGGTCCGCGGATCGGTCCACTGCCCGAGGAAGCCGTAGTCGATCTGGGCCTCCGATCCGGGCTCGATGTCGTCGCGCAACACGGTGACCTGGGACTTCGCCACCTCGTCCGGCAGCGTCGCGTGCACCCAGCGGCGGAACGAGGAGATCGATACCTGCAGCTTGTGCTCGTCACGCAGCCGCTGGTGGATCGTCGAGACGGTCACCGTCCCGAGCAGGCTCTTGATGTAGTCGCGGTGCTGGTCGATGTCGGGCCAGGTCACCTGCCTGAGCCTTCTGTCGATGAGTCCGGGGAACCACTCCTTGATCAGCTTCGACCAGTCGGCCTCGCTCATCGGCGGCCCGCCCGGGCTGATCCCGGCCGCTTCCGCCGGGGCCAGGTACTTCCTGACCGTCTTGCGGTCCACCCCCAGCGACGCGGCCAGCTCGCTCTTCGAGCGACCCGCGTACCAGTGGACGTAGATCTCGGTGATGTCGACCACGACGAACATTCTCCTCGCCATCCGGGCTGCCCATCGGCCATCCGAACCACGGGACGAGGAACATGAGCAGCTCCGCGACGACCAGGTCCCTCGATCCCGACCTCCGCGCTACCCATGGCCAATTAGGAGAATTCCGGGTGGGGAATTACATGACGCTCAAACCGCCCAACCTGGGGAAAAACTTGAACGTCGACACGTTCCGGCACCTCCCGGTGCGCGAGACCGCGAACTGCTGCGAGACCCGCTCGACGAGCGAATCGTCGTGTTTTGTTTCAGTCGTCGTTGCTGCGGCTGATGCGTTCGCGAAAGCTCAGCAGGCCCGTGCGTTCGGTGGAATAGCCGATGGCCTTCAGCGCCTTGGTGCCTCGTTGCTCAAGGCTGCTCCACTTCTTGCCGCTTGCTTGGACGGCCTCGCGTACGGCCTTGCCCATCCCCTTGGGGACGGACTGCATCAGCTGAGGCAGGTAGTGGAGAGCGACCTCGGCAGCTCCTTGATTGACCTCCAGCATGGGGATCAGGATTTGCTGGATCAGTTCACGGCGTACGGCTGGTGATGTGACATGCGCGGTCTTCCACAGGTCAAGTACGGCTCGGCGGTCGGGGTTCCTGGATGCGCGGGCATACCTGTCAATCAGCAGCTCGGCCGCAAATGCCTCAGGTAGCGTCGGCCATCCCGCTGTCGTCAGCGTCTGCTCCGGCAGGTGGGTGCCCGGGCCTCCCAGCAGATCCCGCCAGAAGCTGGATTGGTCCTGCGCGGGCAGACCAGCGAGGCGCGAGGCGACGGCCTGAAGCAGCGTCGAGTCGGCCTGCTGCTGCCTCAGGCTTCCCGACACGGCCGTGAGCAGCTCCGATGCTGAAGGTTCTTCGAGAGCGATCCAGTCAGCCAGGGTTTTGCCGACTCGGCTGGGGCGAGTACGAGCGTGGGAGGCCATTTGCGTCGCGGACGGCAATGGCTGAAGACTGTCTCTGCCGACGCCACCGGTCAGCAGCAGATGGTGCGCGCGGATCCGTAGGCGGGTGTGGTCGAGGCCCGGGAGCCAGCCGCTGACGTCCAGGGCGTCCACCAGAGTCCGGGCCTTCTCGGGACTCAGCGGCGCTGATCCGGGAGAGTCCAGGTCGCGTAGGCAGTCGTCCAGGAGCGACTCAAGGTAGGCCAGGATCGCGCCGTCGCCCGTAACGACCAGATCGTCTCCGTCGGTGAGCAATTCGGTGAGAATTGCCGCCTGGTGAGGCACGAAGTCCTCGCGCTTCAACAGGCCACTGCTCTCCAGCGGCTGGAGCACGTCGAGCAGCCGCAGTTGCTCGGCGACCTCCTCGTCGGTGGAGGGTCGGGTGAGCGATGGCAAAACGAAGGGCGTGATGTGCCGACAGCGGTCCGGGGGCTGGTAGTCGAAGAGTCGGGTGAAGCTATCCACGACGAGGGCGAGCACCTCGGGCTCCAGAGCGTCGTCACGCTCGCTGGCTCTCTTCCACAGGAGTTCCAGCAGTTTGTCGAACTCCGCGCTCATCTCGTCGATGGACGAGTGCGGGTCCAGCAATCGCAGCCAGTCGGGCCACCGGTCGGTCTGGCGTCGCCGGGCGCTCGACAGTACCGCCCGTGCCAGAGCCGTTTCCCTGATCGTGGGAATCGCATCTGCATTCAGCTCCACGATGTTCCGGCATTGTTGGCTGTCGGAAGCCAGCAGCAGTCCCACGACGGCGTGGGTCGCCTCGGGAGCATGCTGCTCGCACCAGTGCTGGAGAAGACTCTCCAGTCTCTGCAGCGCCTCTTCGGGAGATCTCGGTTCCAGTGAGGGGTCCGCGACGACTCCCACTTGGGCCTTGTCCTTCTTCCAGGCTTCGTGCTGCTCGATTAGCGCACGCAGCTCCTTCGAGACAACGGGAGTGACCTGCGTCATGAGCGTCGTGGCTTGCGGGGCGGGGAGGTCGGCGAGCATGTCGGCCATGTCCTCCTCCTCACCGAGAAGATGGCGGGACACCAACTGCTGTACGAGGTCGGGGGCTGCTTCCAATGCCGGCTCGACATGGCGCATCACCATGGCGGCCATCAGAGCACTTTCTCTGACCGCCGAGTGCTCTAGCACGATCGTGCGCATCCTGAGAGCCGCTGGGCGGTCACTCGCCAGTGCCAGCCGCCAGCAACCGGCGAGTACTTCATCGGGAAGTGCGTGCAGGGAATTGGCGAGGATCGGTGCGAGTGTCTCCACCACGGTGTCCGCCGTGCCGTTCAGCGAAATGGAGGACTCACCGCAAACCGCCAGGACGGCATAGGCGACGTTCTCTTCCTCCAAACCGATCGCGTCCCGGGCCTGCTGTGTCAGAAGAGCAAGTGCGGCAGCCCGCTCATCGGCGGAGAGACCGCTGATCGACGCCAGTACCTCGTCCACCTCGGCGTTCTGAGCCTGCTGCTCCAGCGTCTCGGCTACAGTCGCGGGAAGGCCGAACACGCTGCCGCTGGTCTCCATAAAGATCAGATCTTTGGCCGGGCCCGGCACATTTCGTGTCTTCTTGAGGTAAGCCACGAGCTGCTGGGCATGGTGCATTCGGACAGTGGGCGAGGTCCCTTCCTCATCCTCCTCGTCTTCGTCGGGGTTTTCAGGATCGCTGAGGCGCTGGTCGACGTCGGCGTCGAGACTCGCGTACCTGCGTGCTGCCAGCCTGACCTGTTCTGACACGTGGGGTCCCAGGTCCGCTGGAGGATTAGCGCCCAGAGCAAGTACGTACTCGCACAGCCGGTGGTCGAGCAGCAGGTCCCTGGCGAAGAGCGGGAACTCCACCCGGAGGCAGACAAGTTTGGCGATCTCGGCGACCCGCATGGTCGGGTCCATCTCCAGCAGCCCATCCGCTGCCCGCCGCTGCGCCAGCCGGTAGGTCAGAGCGAACGTGTTCAACAGCGCCTTGACTCTGCGAGGACTGCGCACATGCGAAGGCACAAGGACGCTCACCACCAGATTGACGTCCATGGCCGCCCACAAACCGCCCCGCCCGCGGACCAGATCGGCAGCGAAGTTGGTCACCTTCGGCACCAGCAGGGGCGGGAGACTGAGTTGGTACTGGAAGACCTTGTCCAGGTAGCCGCTTCCGCTGCTGTAGTAGGGGTTGATGGCGTCAGCGGGGGTGGCCTGCTCCAGAGCGCGTGTGAGCGCCTCTTCCAGGACCTGCTGGTCGGCGGCGACGACGAAGACGCAGCCATCCACCCCCAGGAACGTGCGCAGGGCATCCAGCGTGGCCACGACATCGGACGGCTTGCACCTGTCCAGCTCGTCGACGAACACGATGAGCCTCTCCACGCCGGCTTGCGCAACGAGGTCGGCGAATATTCCTTCGAACTGCTCGTCGCTGTCGGCCGCTTCGGTCTTGTGCTCGCGAGTGAGGGTGCGCGAGACCAACACCATGAGGGAGGTCATCAACGCCGCCGGCGCGATGCCTGCCTTCAATGCTCCAGCCGCCATTTCAGCGAACGTGGGTCGGAACGCCCCTCCATGCAGCCAGGCGAAAAGCGCCATAGCGGCGCCGAAGAAGACGACCACGGCCCCGAAGGTCAAGCCGAACATCTTCAGAAGACGCCCCACGTCGTTCCGTCCGTACTGGAGCTGTACGGCAACCCGCCCGCCGTACAGCTCCTCGTGGAACTTCGCATCCTTGATTCCCAGGGATGCGGCAGCCGCGATGATGAAGTTCCTACGCAGGGGGTTCTCCGCGTACTTGAAGGCGTCGAACCGTACGAACCGCACGCCCTCCCGCTCGTCGAGCAGCCCTCTCAGGAGGTTGCCCACGCCCGATTTACCGGATCCCCAAGGGCCCCATACTGCGATGTTGGTCGGCGTGGGTACCGACAGCACGACATCGTAGAGCTGGTCAGCGATGTGGCTATGAGCCAGCCGGTCATTCCGGGCGCTGTCGACCTCGCGGTCCTGGATGAGGTCATCCGGCTCCGTACCACTGCTGTTGCCTTGTGCCACTGCTGTACCCCGCTTCGGCTTCCGCGCCCCCGCACCTGAAGTCCACGGCCTTCACCGTTACTTCACTTGGGTAACACGATAAGCGGCACCACTGACAACGTGACTTGCCTGCGTTCACGGCAATCTGCTGGGTCCCAGCGCGGAGAAGGAAGCGAGCCTGCGGTCGCGCTTTCCGGCCATCGGATCGAACAGGACGCGCAACGTCGCGTGGCTGGAGGCACTAGGCGCCGATGCGCAGGTATCCGATCAGGACCTGGGCCAGGAACCAACGTGCAGCCACGAAGGCCACGGACGGCATCGAGGCGCGGCGTGAGGCCGACAAGCCGGTCGGATCAGTGGCCGGTGCGCCGCCCTAGGAGCAGCGCGAGGCACTCGACAAGGTCACCCCCGGGTGGAGCCCGGCCCGGAGCACAGGCTGGCAACGCGCCTTCCGTTTCCTCCACGAGTACCTATCCGAAGGCAGCGCCGTCCCCGGCAGGGCGGGTGAACTCGTCACCCAAGGTGAGGACCTCAGCGCCGCACGACTCGGCTGACAGACGCTCCTGACCACGTACCAGGGGCTCCTGGAGGACGCGCTCGGTCTGCAACTTGCAGGCGAGGACGAACGGCCGGTGAAGCGGACGGACGCTGGCTGCTAGGTCTTCCCCCGACTGGTGTCGGCCGGAGGACACAAGAAGCAGGGGGTGGACGCCGCCGAAATTGGATGCACGACCTGGTCGCGCGGGACGTACTGCGTCACAAGCTCACGCTTCTGACTACTGTTCATCGCACGAACAGGAAAACGGCGATCACCGCTATGCCAACCGCGTACATGCATCGGGTCTTCCAGTCCTGAAGCTCCTGCTCCAGCTTCTTCAGCCTCGCGGTGTACTGCCGTTTGCCCTGCTCCTCCTGGCGGTGGTATCTCTCCGCGAGGGCCACCACGTCCAGCTTGACGAGGGAATTCTTTGCTTCCGCGAGCTCTCGGTTCGCTTCGGCAATAAGGGACAGCGTTTCCCCTTTGGCCCCCACCAGCTTCTGCATGTCCTCCAAGACCTGGCCAAGATCCGAGACCACGGGATCGCTCTCCAAGTAGTTCACGGCCCGTGAGAAGTCGTCCAGCCGCCTTGAATCCACCAGATGCGCGGTGCTGACGAAACCTTCGAGGACATCCATGCTCAGACCGTTGGCCGCCTGGCTGAACATCTCGGCCATCGACCAGTTCATTTTGCTCGACAGCGCGTTGGAGAAGTCCTTGAGGACCTTCGCGTCCAGGCGGTTGAGAGCTGAGGCGACCTCGGGAAACTCCTTCGCCACTTCGTTGATCACGACGTGGGTGTCCCTGCCGGAGTGGAAGGAGAGGTGCTTGTCGCCCATCAGAGGTTGATGGTGCCGCTGAAGTCTCTGCCCACGTTGTAGTTCGTCTGAGCATGCACTTCGCCGAACGTCACGGTGGAGATCGAATTGTCGACCGTCAGGTTGTGCTGGATGAGCCTGACCCTCCAGTAGGCGGCAATGTCCTCTAGCAAGAGAGCGTCCTCCCTTAGCAGGACCGCGTGGTCGGCGGCTTCCTCCGCGTACCGGTCCTGGACTTCCCCGGGCGCACCGGAGACGAGCGCCCTGACGCGTTCGCGTACGTGGTCGAGGAGCCCTGTGGCTGCGCCTGCGGCGACAGCTTCGGTGACTGCGACGGCGGCTTCAGCGGCGTTGACCATGAGAGGAAAATATCGAAGCGCGAAGCCCGTTGCATGGAAATGTGATTTTTGACAGGTATGGAACTGGAGCGGCTACTGGACGCACTAGAGATGCCGTGCCCCCGGCGGCAGGCAAAAACGGGAGGTCCGCCTGCGCCTTCGGGAAGCTGGTGACCGTTCTGCGACGTGAAGGATCGGCAAGATGCTGGCGAAGTGCGCCTCGCTGCTCCTCCACCGATGGGCAGAGGGCCGCGTTAACGATCACCGCTTCACCCGTCCCCTCAAGCGACACCCATGCCCGTCTTTGGGTGTGGATGCTCCACCAGCGAAAGATGGGGTCACCGTGCAACGCCGCTGCGTGGAAGCCGGGGCGCGAGTGACCGGCAAAGGGGCTGGGGCAGTTGTGGTGGGTGGCTGCCTGCTGCGGCAGGTGTCGCCGTTTCTGGCGTGGTCTTTCTGCCAAGGGCGCGCGCACCACCGCCCCGCGTGCAGTCTCTGCCTCAGCCGGGGGCGTCTGCGGTGCTGCGTCATCGCGAGGGGGGAGGTTGCAGAGAAAGTGCCGTTCCCGGGTTCACGATCATGGGCCGTGCAGCCCCTTGGTTCATGAGCGGCCTCGCAGTCGCGCCGGCATGAGGAAGGGCAGTGCCCCTGTGGATGAAGTCTGGATCGTCTCTCTCTGGCTCGTCAGCGCCAAGTGCTTGGCGCTGCTGGGGCTCTGGCTGCGCCTGTGCTGGTGCGCGCGCCAAGATCGGCAGCGTCAGCGATACCTCCTCCAGATCACCGAAGCGGTAGCTGCCGAGGGGCAGGTGGAGTTGGATGACTGGGGCAGCAGCGGCCACCGCCTGCGCGTGAAGATCATTCGCGTGCCGGATCGTGGGGAGGTGCAGGACAGGTGAGCGCACACGAGCCAGCAGAGGGCACCGACCGGCCCCTGGCGGCGACTTCGGACCCGGACGGCGACCACGCTGTTGCCCGTCAGCAGGTGGACGCGGAGTTCTCCGCCTTCTACCGAGCCACCGTTGGTTCCCTGACAGGGTTTTTGATCAACCAGGGTGCCGGCGTGTATGCCGCTGCGGACATCGCCCAGGAAGCCATGATCGACGCCTACCGGCACTGGGCCAACATCCGCCACGCCAAGGCATGGGTCCACAAGGCCGCTTCACGTGCGCTGGTCCGCAAAGTCGCCTCCGTTGAGGAACCCGTCCCGGACGTCCCCGAGCCCACATCCCTTCTGCCGCACCCCGATCGCATCGCGGACTGGGAGGTGCGCCACGACGCGCTACTGCTGGTGCGCGCTCTGCCGCCCAGGCAGCGTCAGGTCCTGGCCTGGGCCCTGGCCGGGTTCACCCCCTGCGACATTGCCGATCATCTCGGGCTGCCGGCCGATACCGTACGCGCCAATCTGAAACGGGCCCGTCGCAACGCCGCAGCCGCCTACCGTGCAGCACAAGGTGAGGAGGAGCGATGACCGACCACCGCAAAGCCGACGGGCAGCAGGCCGACCACCGTGTGCAGCAGACCCTTGAGCAGGCCCTTGAGCAGGCACTGGCGGGACTTCTCGACGTCGAAGCGGGCCTGAGCGAGATCCTTCTGCCCTCCCGGCAGGAGAGGGCCGTCGAGGCACTGCACGCCGCTCTCGACGCTGAGAGCGGGCTTGCAGCCATCCTTCCTCCCACACAAGCGGCTTCGATGCCCCCTGCCGACCCGGCAGACGCCGAGGAAGCCCTTGGCGACCTCACCCCGGCACAGCTCCTGGACCTGCGCAGCCATCGCGACGTCCAGGCCGCCAGCCAGGCCCTGGACCACGCCCTCAGCCTGGAGGCCAGCCCCGAGGTCGACCGCGCCGTCTTCTTCGACCTTGCTCTCGACCTCGCCCGCGCCATCGTCCGCGACCTCAGCGTCGGCCGCGGCACCGACAACGCCGTGCTCGTCCGTGCCCGCGCCATCGTCCACGACCTCGACCGCGTCCGCGTCCTCGACCGCGAACGCGGCTTCGACCGTGATCGCGCCATCGACCGTGCCCGCGCCCGCGCCCGCATTCTCGACCGCGCCCGCACCCGCGCCGTCGCCATCAGCCACGCCCCCGATCTCGACCTCGCCACGGTCCGCGCCCGCGCGCGAGCCGGTGACCTCGCCCGCGTCCTGGCCCTCGTCCTCGCCCGCAGTCACGGCCTCGCCCACATCGTGATCGATATCCGTATGGCCGAGGTGCGTCGGGCCGTCGGCCTGGCGCTCCACCGCCAGGCGCCCGCCCTGACGGGCGCTGCCATTGCTTCCCTGAACGACTTCACCGCCGCGGACCTGAGCAACACCGACCTGACCGGCATCGACCTCAGCGGCATCCGCTGGTCAGAACGCGGCACACAGTGGCCGCCCTCCACCGACATCGACGCGTTGAAGGCCCGCTCCGACCAGACCCAGCCCGGCAACGGAGTCTGGATCATCCGCTCCGGCACCACCACCATCCATGGCCTCGCCGAGATCTGACGCCGCAGGCGACGCCCTGCCGCACACCCACCAGCGGCTACCGGCACCGACACTGCGGTGCGTGAGCTCTATGAGGAGACCGGCCTCACCGTGCAGCCGGAGTCCCTCAGGGTCGCCCACATCAGCCACGGCGCCTGGGGTGTCGAAGCACCGGGCGGGATTTTGACCGTCGTGTTCGCAGCCCACAACTGGACCGGCAAGCCCGAAAACCGTGAGCCGCGTAAACACGCCCAGGTCCGCTGGGTCGACACCGACGCCATCCCCGCCCCCTTCGTCGACACCACCGCCAGCGCACTTGACCGCTACCTCGGCGGAGGACCGGACATCTCCCTCAACGGCTGGAAGCGGTAGCGCCCTGCAGACAGCTGCGCAGAGACCGGCCGGTCATGGCGCGGGAGCGAGGATCTGCGATCCCCTCCCCCCTCACCCATCGACATTCATCCGCCCCCCAGCCCCCCGCACCACAACGGGGCGGGGGCACAGACGTGGCTAGGCACGTGCGTCCTGGTCGCCGCCAGCATCGATGGCCTGGCCGCTGCCATCGTCGACTCGGGCTCGGTCGTCGATGACGATGCGCACGGGTGTGCCCTCGCCGCGGTTTGTGGGCGTGGCGATGACGGCCTGCACGGCGTTGGTGATCTTGCCGTGAAGGTGATGGGCGATCGCCTGCGTCACCTCACTGTCCGCAGCCCGGGCGACACGGGCGAGGCTGGTGACAGCGGCGACCAGGCTGGGGCCCGAGAGACGGACGCTGACGAACCCCTCGTCGTCCTTGACCCGGCCGGGGATGTGGAAGTGCTGTTCGTTGCCCGCGACTTGGACGAGGAAGGCCCAGGTGTCGCGGTGGGCTTCGATGGTGGCGTGGGCGATGCCGGCAGCCGCCCGCAGGATGTCCGGGTCGGGTGCGGGCGCCGTCTGCTCGATGGCAGGTTCGGGCTGCGGCTCGGGGGCGGGCTCGGGTTGTGGGTCCACTTCCGCTTCGGGCTCTGATGCGGGCTCCGGCGCCGGGTCGGGCCGCGGCACCGGCGCCTGTTGGGGCACGCTGTCGGTCATGGAGGCGGGAGGCTGTGCGGGCGGCTGGGCCTTGAGCCGGCCCTCGAGCTGGCTGATACCGGCCCGCACGGCGACGAGCTCGGTACTGATCCGGGCCAGCGGGTCGCCGATCGTGTCACGGGCACGCTCCAGCCCGTCACGGACCACCGCCCGGTTCTCGGCAAGACCGGCGGTGATCGCAGCGTTGGCGTCCTTGCGTATCTGATCGATAGCCAGCTGCTGGTCGCAGACCTGCTGCTTCAGCGCGCCAAGATCCTCGCCGACCCTGCCCAGCTGCCCGATGATCTGCCTCAACAGCTCACTGTTACCGCTGCCCCGAAAAGCCACGAACCCCCCAATGGTCGTCAGTTGATCTGGCCAGAGTGAAGCCCGGCAGAAAAGCCGACAAGTACACCAACCAGCCGACACGAGGCACATACCCGGCGCACTTGCCAGACCGCACTCCCCTCCCCCAGCCCTCCCCACACCCACGTCATCCAAAGGTGCCGACGGCAAAGCCTGTTCGAGCCAGGCCTTTCCGAAAGATGCTGTCGGCTTTGTACCAGTAATCTCTCCCCCCATCGCCGAACTGCACCCAGCCCTGGCCGGACGGTCGCGATGCTGCGGCCCGAGAATGTGGAGCGACGTCATGCCTTTGATCATCCGCAGGGCTTCACTCGACACACTGGCCGTGATGAGCCTCGGCTGCAGCGCCATGGCCCGTCCGCCGACAAGATCTTCGGCCCTTTCAATGCGACCGATATCGATGCCGCCGCAACCAAGTAGCGACGACCGTTACGAGGGCCATGGCGACTCACCGGTTCCACAGGACCAGGAACAGGGAACCGTGAGTGACATGGGCGAGAGGCAATCTCCTGCCCCTGGCCTCAGCCGATGAGCTTGTGCAGTACGGGAATGGTCACTCCGGCTGCGATGGCACCCGCCAGAGCTGCGGCGATCGGAGAGCTGCCGTCGAGGCGGGTGAGGACGCCGACAAAAACGCCGAGGAGTACGCCGGTCAGCAGGACCAGTGCACTGTGCACCGTCAGTAAGGGGCTTTGTTGCGAAGGCACCGCTTCTCCTGTGGTGTTGGGGACTACGGTGCTGGTTCATATGTCGTCGGGAGCGCACCGCCCCACGGAGAACCTTTTTTCGAAGTGCGCCCCCGATTTTTTGGTCGGGCCGTGGGCTGTCGGCGAGTGGCAGACATACAAGGGAGACATGACCCCAAGTCCGTCTGGGCAGCATGGAGACGAGCAGCTGGTGAAGGCGCTGGCCGACGACGCTTTCGCCGGTCCGCGTTACGCGCGCTTCGCCGAGGAGCTCGCCCGTTACGGCATCTCGGTGTTACAGGGCTTTATGTGCACCGGCTGGGTGTTCGTCCTTACGGCTCGGCTCGGGTTCCCTCTGCATCCCACCGAGCGCGAGCAGGCGGAGCTTGCGGCCAACCCCGAACTGCGCCGGGACCTGGCGACCATGACGGTGGCTCAGACGCTGCCCCGCTTTCGCGCCGAGGCCCTCCTTGGTGGCGGCTGGAAGCCCACCGGCGCATCACTCACCTCCTACTTCACGGGCGCCTGCCTGCGTGTCTTCCCCAACGAATTCCGGCGCTACCGCACAGCGCAACGCAGGTGGGACCGATCCTGGGAGCTGGCAAAGGCCTGGGGCGAACCGCGCAACGACGCCGCAAACACCGAGGCCGCGCTGGGCGCTGCCCGGGTGCAGGACATATTGCGTAGCCTGGAACCACGTCCCAGGGCAGTACTGCTGCTGACCGCTCAGGGCTACTCGCAAGCGGAGATCGCTGAAATCCTTGGCTTCTCCTCGGCAAAGGCCGTCGAGGGCGTGCTGTACCGCCTGCGGCAGAGGGCGAAGAGGAGCGGAGAGGAGGAAGACGATGGCACGCACCACTGAAGCCGGCGAAGTGCGCATCGACAAGGATCCGCACGCCTTCCACGTCCTGGGATACACCACCGAGGACGACGACTTCCAAATACTGCTCGAGGGCTCGTCGCTGGGCACCGACGGCGCACGTCGCCTGCGCGGCCGCACACCGCTGGAGGACGCCCGCGAAGCCGCCGCGCAGAACGGCCCGACACCTGAAGGGCCCTGGCAGGTGCCGGGACTGAGGACCGTCGTGGTCGACGTCCACGATGACGGGTTCGCACGCGACCTGATCCGGCGGGCCAGGCACGTCATCTTCGACTTCGACGGACCGCTGTGCATGCTGTTCGCGAGTACACCTTCGGGGCAGGTGACACGCAGACTCGTCGACTGGCTCAGCGAGATCGGCCTGTCCCCCTCGCAAGACCTCGCCACGGGCAGCCCGTACTCTCTCCTGCGGGCGGTTGCTGTCCAGTACCCCGGCAGCGATCTGGTGACCGGATTGGAGGAGCGTCTCACCAACGAAGAGCTCATCGCCGTTGCAAGTGCGTGGCCCACCGAGTTCGCCGATCCGCTCATCCGCACCTGGAATGCGATGGGAGCACGCCTGGCGATCAGCACCGGGGTTTCCGCGGTCGCGGCCCAGCGCTATCTCGACGGCCGGGACCTGACCGGAACCTTCTCTCCGCATCTGACCGGCCGCACGGCGGACGATCTGGACCTGGACCTGAATCCCGAACTCGCCCGCCTCGAAAGCGCCATGAGCCTCATGGACGCCCACCCCGACCACACCCTGGTGATCAGCAGCAGCCCCGCTGCCGCCGCGGCCGCACAGCAGGCAGGCGTTGCCTTCTTCGGCTACGGACGCAGCCCACAGCTCGAGAAGGAGCTGCTGGTAGCCGGCGCCCCCTGCACCACGCCATCACTCGAACTCGTCCTGAGGACCCTGCGGGACTTCGCCTGACGCACACACGCACCACCCCCTCTTGCGGCCCCGGGATTCACACGCCACGGATCATCCTTCACCTGCCAAGCCCTCCCCCGCTACAGGCTCTCAACGACAAACCCGCCCGAACGCGGGGACGCTGGGATGACGTGCAGGAACCTCAGCCCGCCCGTCGGCAGGAATCCACAACGGCAAGCAAGATCCGCCCGTCCAAGTCCGTCGTACAGCACCCCGACGCACGGAGCGGGTCAGTCGGGCGCCCAGCACTCCACTCACCACGGCCAGGCCAGCGTGGAGCCAGCCCCGCCCTTTCACCCGGACTCCATACGTGTAAAGGCTCCTACGTGCGATCGACTGCAGCCCGGACCGTGACGCGCAGGGGGCGCGCCCGGGGCAGCCGCGAAGAGTAGCTCACGACCCGTGTGGAGGGGTGCTGCCGTATTGCGGTCGAGGTCGAGCTCGGGCGCTGCAGCAAGGACGGCGCCCAACTCCGCGTCGGTAGTGCGCCGATGGTGGCCCTGTGTCTGGAATCAGCCTGCACGCTGGCCTGGCCGCGCGTAGGTTCACCCTTAAACGTGATCAGGGGGATGCATGAACTGGGCCATGAGCAATGACTACGCAGCACTGATCACCACGTTCATCGTCGCGGTGATTGCGGTCGGCACGATCCAGGTCTACACGTTCTCCAGGCGTTGGGGAGATACCTTCACGGCGGAGGGCTCCAAGCTCATCGACGCCAGGCAGCGCCTCCTCGAACTGTTCCGGCAGGGGCACGACCCGACCAGCGCGGAAATGGAGGCAGCTGGGATGGGCCCCCGGTGGTATCTCTCCGTCCTGCTGAAAGGCTTCCCTCCATACTTGGCCACCGGCCTGTGGGTACTGGTCTGCGCTGTTCTCGTATTCGTCCAGGCCCACGTCTTGCGCTGGGCCGCCATGGAGAACAAGCCCAAGGGAGCAAAGCTCGCCGAGACGTCCTTTTGGGTAGTGGTGATTGCGGTGGTGATCTTGGTCGCCGAAGGGCTCATCCGCGGGCTTCTCGAGGCACAGGTGAACACCCTGCGGGTCCAGCGACGCCTGGCGCCGTACTCCAGGACGGAACGGCACGTCATGGAACAGGCGCTCAAGGAGTACCGGCGCACCGGTCAGCTTCCCGCGCCGTCCGCCAGCCACCCGCCCAGCACGCCACCCACTCCATGATCGCCAAACGCACCCACGAAGCCGCACCACCTGAACTGCACATGTGCCCAACCCCGACGTCGTGTGGCCCTCGCTCTGCGCCTACGACAACCCTCGTGCAGAGTCAGCCGGTCGTGCCGAAGCACGATAGTTGGCGCCAGCGGCGGGCACTGACCTGCGGCCCTGGTGGAACGAGGCTCGATAGTTGTCACCAGGTCAGCACGCTACTTGTCACCAGCAATGCGGAAGGCAGCGTAGTTGTCACCGGCTCCGGTGGCCCATCGGCCTCAGGCCACCTGCCCGCCATCACCATGCCTGACCGGTCTTGCGTCCGCGGTTACCACCGGGAGGTAGGGGCAAGCACCATGGCGAGGAACACCATGGCAGCGGGTGCGATCTGCGGAGGCTGAGGCTCGCCCGGGAGCAGTCCTGCGGCAGTAAAAGGTTGGGAGGTCTGCCCGTTGTCGCTGCTCGGTGTTCCCGCGATGCTCCACTACTGCGCCAATGTCATCTGGGGGAATCTGCAGACGCCCGCCTATGCCCGCTCCATGCTGCGCGTGGTCGCCGAGGCCCACAACACCGGCCACGACACCATCGAGGACGCCGTGGCCGCGCGCACCGCCCGGGCCGCGCTGATCGGCAAGGAGGGCCGCACAAGCCACCAACTGCTGAGCGAGCAGGCCCTGCGCACCAACATCGGTGGCCCCACCGTGATGCGCGGCCAGCTCGACCATCTCGCTGACGCCATCAGCCTCGACGGGCTCACCCTGGGAGTCATCCCGGCCCGCGCGCTGATGCCCTGCCCGCCCCCGGCGACCTTCACCGTGTTCGACCAGCAGCTGGTCGACATCGAGACCGCCTCCACCCTGATCCAGATCGCCGCCCCAGCCGAAGTCGCGGCCCACGTCCACACCTTCGAACTCATGCAAACCATCGCCCTCTACGAACACCAGACCCACGACCTGATCATCGCCGAACGCAACAAGCTCCCCTCCCCCTGACGCACACCCGACAGACCCGCCACATCCCCCAACGCCATCGAAGGGAGTGCTGGGATGTGGGCTCACGGCGAAGGCCCCCGCCCGGACACACGCCGAGGGGCGCCCCGGACGCGAGCCCGAGCAGATCCCCGAGAGGCAGTTCGCCGATCCCGCCTCCGTGCACCCCGCCGGGCCATGTGCTCCGGGCTTCGCGCACGCCTGGGGAAACCCGGAAGAACCCCGCCGCCCCTGGGCGCTTTTGCCATGTCAGGAGTCTGCCTTTCTCCCCCAGGGCGGTGCGCAGCCAGTCCAGAGGCGTTTGGGCCAGCAGCCAAGGCAAAGGGCACGCCAGCGGCGGGCCCTTCATTGTTCCGGCCGAACGGCTGCGCTCATGGCGGGACCTGGGTGATCCTGCGGGGTGTGATCCCCAAGCTGATATACCGCCGCCGGGAGCGGCGTGGCCTGAGGCTGTGGAACGTCGGCCTCGTCCTGGTCCTGGCCTTCCTCGCCGCGCTCGCTATCGCTGCCGCGGTGTTTTTCGCCGGGTGGGACCTGCTGGGCGCCCGCGGCCTCAAAGAGGAGCGCCGGCTGACCTCGCAGACACTGTTCGATCTGGTGAAGCTGGCGTTCGGGGTGGTGGCGGGGGCCGGTGCACTGGTGGCTTTGGTGGTGGCCTACCGCCGTCAGCGGGTGGATGAGGACGGCGCGCTGCGCGAGGCCACCCGCCTGCACACCGAACGCTTCACCACCGCGGTGTCCCAGCTGGGCGAGGAGTCCGCTGCGGTGCGCCTGGGCGGGGTGCACGCGCTGGCCGGGCTCGCCGACGACGCGCCCACCGACCTGCTGCGCCAGACGTGCATCGATGTGCTGTGCGCGTATCTGCGCCTGCCCTACACCCCCCAGGCCGACCTCCCGCCAGACGATACCGCCGCCCGGCATGCCTATCTGGCGCTGCGCGAGGTGCGGCACACCATCATCCGCCTCATCCGCGACCGCCTGTCGGTAGACCGCGAAGAGACGCATGTCTCCTGGCAGGGGCACGACTTGGACTTCACCGGCGTCGTTTTCGACGGCGGCGACTTCACCGGCGCAGTCTTCGCCCCCGGGGCCACGGTCTCCTTCCGCGGCGCGCAATTCTTTGACGGCATGGTCAACTTCACCCGGGCGCAGTTCTGTGGCGGCACGGTCAACTTCGACAGGGCACAGTTCTTGGGCTCCATGGTCTGCTTCGACGAGGTGCACGTCTGTGGCGGCGCCGTCGGCTTCGCCTTCGCGCAGTTCTGTGAAGGAAGGGTCGAATTCGACCGGGCCCGTTTCTCCGGCGGCACGGTTCGATTCGCCTGCGCGCGGTTCTCCGGCGGCACGGTGTCCTTCAACCAGTCCCAAATCTCCGCCGGTACGGTCGACTTCACCGCGGCGGACTTGTGCGGCAGCATGATCCGCTTCGATGGCGCCGAAGGCCACCCACCGACAGACCTGCTGCGCAGGACCGGGAGGCCGCTACGAAGGGGGCTGGGGGGCCTGCCGGCGGCATGGCTGACGTCGACACCCTGACGAACCCGACACCCGGCGACACAGCACCCCGCTCATCATGTCCTCCTCCCGGCCCACGTCCTCGTCCTCGTCCTCGTCCTCGTCCTCGTCCTCGTCCTCGTCCTCGTCGAGCAGGATTCCATCGCAGTCGAGCCGTCGGCCTCACGGCACTCGACCGTGCGCGCGAGGAGACCCTACCGGCCGTGACGGACTCCATCACGAGCGTCCCCACGATGGCCGACGGGTGGTGCAGCAGCAGGTAACACCGGCGCTGCACCAGCCAGGCCAAGCACCCACCCCCGTCATACACACAGGGACCACCTCCCCCACCCCGTGCGGCCCGGGCACCTTCGAACGACAACACGCCACTCCCGCTGCACAACCAAGACGTGACCTCGCCGACAGACCTCCAGGTCTCAGGCTGCCACCATCAGCCCGCTCCCACCGGCCGCCGCACAGCCGCCGCGGGCACGGAGGGACCGGTGCGGCAACACCGGTACCCGGCATTCCGGTCGTCCTGAACCACACCGGCCGCCGCACCCCGGCCCACCGCACCGCCCCTCCGCGGTCCATGACACAAGCGCCTCCCCTCGTCACCGAATTCGCCCGCCGCTCTCCTCGCCGCCGCGCGAGGCCCTCTCTTCCATCGGGAATCTTCGCGGGGACATCTGCCGCTCCCAGGTCCGGCCTGCCAGGAGCGCCGTTCAGGTAGCGGGCCAGGGTGGCAAAGACCCGTCGCCCGCCCGGCTTCAGTGCAGCGGCGCCAGCCGCCGGCAGTGCGCGCGGATCAGTGAAAGCAAACGGCCCGAAAACGCTGGAGAGCACGTACGCCCGCAGAGCGGACATCCTGCGAGGTCCGGCACCGGGCCCACCGCTTCCCGCCGGCCCCAGCACGGCGCCTGACACACAGCCCTCGCATCAACTGACGCCCGCAACGACACCGCTGCCGCCTTGCCCTCACGCACCCCAGGGAATCCGCAAGCGTGCAGGGCTGCCCGTTCACTGTCGGCTGCACAACACCGGGTCTCGCTTCGCGCAGCGACACACCGCATGGGCAGTGAACGTGGTCGGGCTCATCAACCTGGCGTGTGGCAACGACTGCGTCAACAAGTGAGCCGCATCCCACTGCGTTCCTCCACCTCATAGCCCAGCTGCTGCGCACCACCGCTGAACGGCTGCGCACCCAACTGACTTCCCACCCATGCACCGAAGGCCGGTTTCAAGGCGGTTCGCCCGGTGACAGGCGCGGGGCGGCCTGACGCAACCGCCCCGCAACGTCGCCTACGGTGCCTGCCGGTTCACGTACGCCACAGCGCTCATACCGGCAGAGAAAACGAACGCAACGACAGCCCCGCCCACAGAGACGGCGGCGAGCGGGGACTGCCCCAGAGCAGCGAAGCAGGCCCCAGCGGTAAGCCCCATCACCATGGAGATCAAAGCGACAACGACCACGTGATACACACGGTGGTTGCAGGTAGAAGTGTGTGCGGACAAGTAAGGCACTCCCAGGCATCGTCAGAGCGCCGTCACGGAGCCAGGGCAGGATGACCTACCGCCGGATCTGTGTCACGACGTCGCCGCCCAACGGGCGTCGCCACAGGAGAGCGCCGGCCAGGCGCCCCTATAGGTGCGGTGCCACCGCACCGTGAAAGTCAGCCACCTGCACTGATGCACCTCGCCCTTCGAAAATCTCCTCGTCCGCGCCCATCCTAGCCAACGCCACCGGGATGCGCACGAGTTGAGGCCGCCACAGCTCACACCCCGGCGCTGCGGGTCTCGGCTACACACAGCAGGTCGGGCCGCTGCTCCGCGTCCTCGCCGAAGGTCTTCTCGCCGCCCCGGACGCAGGCGCCGCACGCTGACGTGACGCCGCCCACCAAGCACGACGACGCAGACATGGACCGCCCCTGCAGCACCCCACATAAACGAATCCAGGAATCCAAAGCGTTTCTGGCCCTCTCGGTGACATCATGCATGGCGGTGAGCTGGTTCTTCCAGGCCTACAGGGCGCCCTGGGCTGCCTGGGGGCTCACGCAGACCTCGCCGATGAGAACCTCGCAGTGCGCTTCCTGCTGGTGGCTGGTGCACCCGCCATCCCGCCCCGGCGTCCCTCCGAACAGGTCAGGTGCCGCTGGGGGGTCGAGCGCTGGTTCGCCTGGCGGGTGGCCGTTGGAGGTCCGCATCGCGAACAGGGCGGTGCCGGCGGCGGCCAGGGCGATGTGTCCGGTGGCGACGAGCATCCCCAGTACGATCCATGCGGTGATCATGGCCAGGCTGGAGAGGGCGTCTCCGCCCAGCCGTACCCGCAGGGCGCGCAGCGCGGCGGACAGTGCCTCGTTCTCGAGGCGGTCGGAGACCTGCCGGTAGCGTTCGGTGAGGAATTCACCCATGTTGCAGGCGCGGATTTCCGCTGCCGTGGTGCGGGCGGTGGAGTAGTTGCGCGCAGGGCGGAGCGCAGCCGGTTGTCGAACAGGGTGGCGTGGGCTGTGGCGTGTTCGATGCGGGCGGCTTGCAGCCAGCACGGCCGTGGCGGCCTGGGCCGCGAGCATGGTGCACAGGGCTCTGCGGTCGGCCGCCCAGCCGAGGCGGGCGGCCGACCGCAGAGCCGACGGGAGTCGGCGGGCGATGGCCCAGCTGCTGACCGAGGCAGCGGCGGTGTGATGCGGGTCGGCCTTGAGGCGCATGACCGGTGGCGCGCCGGGAGCAGATGCGGATGTCGTCACCCATCCCGGTGTAGAGACAACTCCTCCCGTGTGCACACGAGTTACGGTTCTGCACGACGACGAGGGCCACCTCAGGCACCACTGGCGTCAACTTGACGCCTCTTCATTCACCCTTTCGAGTCGGCGGTTCGGGTGTGATGAGGAGGGGGGTCCACGGGCGGACGGGGTCATCCTCGTCCAGACCGAGCGTGAATCCGTCGCCCTGGATCCAGGCGTGTGCCTCGTTGGGCAGGGCACGGGCACCCAGCACCCAGGAGACGCGGCGCCTGCACAATCCCAGCGCGAGCACCGTGGCCAGGGACACCTCCATGCAGGCGATCCGCCCGCCCCACCAACTCGGACGTGCCGCGAGGGCCGCTTCGTGCACGCGGCGGGCGAAGTCGGGCTCGGCCGGCGGGAAGCGCCGCAGCACGCTCATGGCGCGCATCAGCCAGGGCAGCGGGAAGCGATGGCCTGGGATGGCCAGGGCCAGGCAGATGACGGCTAGCGCGCACACCAGCAGCGGTGCGGCCGAGGCCGTCGTGTGGCGCGGAGCCATCAACGGCATGGGATTACCCGCCGCCCCCACGGCCTGCGCGAGGCTGCCCGGTGCTCGGCCAGCAGTCCATGTTCGTGCAGGGCCGTGACGAGGGCGAGGCCGATCGCCAGTACTGCGAAGAACAGGCCGACGGTGACCGCGGTGCCCACCCGCGAGGGGAAGGGGGACGCGATCGTGCGCGGCCTTGGCTGCGGTTCAGGCGGTCGAAGTGATCGCTCGGGTGACGGTCATGATCGCCGGGGCGGGGTGACCGGGGAGGCGTGCCACGAGCACTCTGCGGATCTCGGGGGGTGCGCCGTCGATGCGCAGCAGGCTTACCCCGGGCGGCAGCACCGGTGAGAGCCGGGACGGCACCGTCGTCACGCCGAAGCCGCCGGCGACCAGCTGGAGCTTCGTCAGCCAGTCGCGCGTGGAGTGGATGACGCGGGGCCGTCCGGGCAGGCCGGGCCAGACGCCGAGCAGCGGCTCGGAGCTCGATGACGGGGTGGCGATCCACGCGGCGTCGACCAGCTCGTCGACGTGCACCGTGGTGCGTCCGGCGAACTCTCCGGTCGAGGGCGCTGCCACGACCAGTTCGGTGTCCGCGACGGTCTCGACGTGCAGGCGCGGTGAGTCGCCGTCGAAGGGCCGGTGGGGTGGGCGGGACGTCAGCACGGCGAGGTCGAGCGAGCCGGCGCGCAGCGCCCGGATCAGAGTGGGCGTGGTGCTCTCGCGGGTGGTGACCGTGGTCTGTGGGTCGGCCACCGCGAGGTGTGCGAGTGCGGCGGGCAGGATCGCCGCGCCCGCGCTCGGGACTGTCCCGAGCCGCACCAGTTTGGTCCGCGGGACGGTGCCGGCGAGCTCACGCTCGGCTGCTGCGAGCGAGGCCAGAACCGTGTGGGCGTGCCGCAGCAGGGTCAGACCGGAAGGAGTGAGCCGTACCCCGTCCGGGCGACGTTCGAAGAGGGTGGTGCCGGTACTGCGTTCGAGGGCGGCGGCCTGACGTGAGACGGCCGACTGCGTGTAGCCGAGTCGCTCGGCTGCCGCAGTGAAGCTTCCGGACTCGGCGATCTGCCGCAGGACCCGCAGTCCCGCGCTGGAGATGTCCATGCGACCTACGCATACCACGGATGCCAGATCTTCGCTTCCGGCATGCCCACCCAGCTCCTAGTGTCGATCTCACGAACACGGACGAACATGGAGGTCATCACGTGCGAGCAGCAGTTCTGACGCGGTTCGGCGCGCAGCTCACGGTGCGGGAGGTGCCCGACCCCGAGGCCGGGGGCGGCGAGGTGGTGGTCGAGGTTCTCGCCGCCAATGTGGGGCCCTACGCGGGCGAAGTCTTCAGCGGCCAGCGGAACTACCCGCTTGTCCCGCCTGTCGTGCCCGGTGTCGGCGGCGTGGGGCGGATCGTCCACGTCGGCCCGGACACCACCCGGCTGCGCGTCGGCGATGTGGTGTGGTGCGACTCGACGGTGCGCTCGCGGGACGACGCCCTGACGCCCGACATCACGCTCCAGGGCTGGAGCTCGCGCGGCGAGGGCGGCGCGCGGCTCGCCCGGTATTGGCACGACGGTGCGTTCGCCGAGCTCATGCGGGTCCCGACGGAGAACGTTTTTCCGCTGCCCGCCGCGGCCGGGGACGATCCGGCCCGCTGGGCCGCACTCACCGTGCACGCCATCCCCTACGGCGGGCTGCTGGCAGGCGGGCTCGCAGCCGGCGAGACGCTGCTCGTCAGCGGGGCCACAGGCAACCTCGGCAGCAGCGCGGTCGCGGTCGCGCTCGCGATGGGAGCGGGCCGCGTGGTCGCCCCGGGCCGCAACAAGGCCGCCCTCGACCTCCTCGCTGACCGGTTCGGTCCGCGTCTGCGCCCGGTCCCGCTGACCGGAGACGAGGCCACCGACCGCGCGGCGATGTCCGCGGGGGCCGACGGCCCGATCGACATGGTGATCGACTTGCTCCCGCCGAGCGCACCCAGCTCGGCGTCGCGCGCGGCGGCCATGACCGTGCGCGAGTACGGCCGCATCGTCCTCATGGGCGGCGTCGGCATGCTCGGTGGCGACGACCTCGCACTCCCGTACCCATGGATCATGCGCAACTCGATCACCGTGCGCGGGCAGTGGATGTACCCGCGCACCGCCAATGTCGGCATCATCCGGCTCCTCGCCTCGGGCACTCTGGATCTCGCCCCCGAACGAGTCCAGTCGTTCGGCCTCGATGCTGTTAACGACGCCATCGCGTACGCCGCCGCGCACGGTGGCCCGTTCGACCGCACCAGCCTCACCCCATCGGCTGGCTGACAAGGCCCCTGATCCCCACCATTCGCACGACCGCCATTCTTACGAGCGCAAGCGGCTATACGGCTGCTGTTTGACGTGCACGAAGCCAATCGGGGCTCGGCCGATTACTGCCTCCTGGCGAAGCTGCCAGTGTCGACCTCGGTGAGGATGCCGAGTTTGACCAGGCGTTTCAACTTGGCTCGGGCGCCTTCAACGTTCTTCGGCAGCAGGTTGTGGTCGAGGGCTTCGCAGATGCCCTTGGCCCGCAGCGCTCCGGTCGCATCGTTGAAGACGGCGCGGCCACCCCGGCCAGGCTGCCGGCCTCCTGACAGGCCTGCGGCACCGGGCGTGGCTGCTCGGCCTGACCGAGCCCGAAGCAGAAATCGTCGAGGACACCCTCGCCCGCGCCCTGTGCGAGGATGACCGGCCGGACGAAGCCGCCGAGCTACTGCACACCGCATGGACACCCGCACCACCCACGCCTACGAACGCATGCCCTGCACCGCCCTGTCCTGAACCGAGCACGTCGCTCAGCCCACAAGCCGAGGCCCCGGGGACAACCCGGTGTCCTCCGGCCGACCGGGCTGCCTCCACGGTCCTGCATCGGCGATACCCGCCAGCCGCAGCATCCGCGCGAACGTGTCACCCTCCACGTCCTGCTGCGAAGAACGCCCGCGCATCGCTATCGCCCGGTCTCGCATCGCCTCCCCCCTCTCCCGCATCTCCACAGCCCTGGCCACCACCTGCTGGGCCTTGTCCCGCATCTGCATGAACCGTTCGGCTGCGCGGACAGGGTCTGTCAGCTCCGTTCCATCACGCTCTTCCATCAGCAACCCCCGGGGGCCGGGCGAGAACCAACCGTCCTGGCGACATACGCATGATGCCCACCCGAACGGCAGCCCGTGAGGCTTTCGACGGCCTGCGGCGTCAAACAAGGATGAATTGACCAATCCCCATGCATCCACACCTACAGCCAGTCGGCGAGTGACATCAAAAGACGTCGCGATTGATCACGCTGAGACGTGATCAATGACTCCCCAACGCATCGCGAAACGACTCCCGCTCGGACCTCCACAGCCAGTGGGTGGAGCGGGAAGGCGCGGACCGGCCGGTGCCACGCGGCCACGGCGAGCAGATCGCCATCGACGGCGAGACGGAACCGGTGACCGTGAACTGGGGCGTGTGGGTCTCCAACACTAAGTCCCGGCGGGACAAGCTCAGCTCGGAGCAGCAAGAGGCGCTACGGGAGCTGGGCGTGGAGTGGGCGTGATCTGCCCCGTGGGTGAGGAGCGCGCGGGGCAGCGCTACGGCATTTCGCTGCCGCCTATCAGCCGACTGACGGCGGCAGCGAAATGTCGTAGCGCTGGTAGAGCTCTCGGAAGAAGGTCGCGACTACTCGTGGACCGTTGTGCCCGTCGAGCTCATGGCCGCCGAATCGGTAGACCTCGTAACCGGCCAGGCTCAGCTTCCGGTCTTCCGACACCATCTCGGCGTACAGCTGCGGGCTTGCCTTGCCGTCGACGGAGTAGTGCTGCTGGCCGTCGACCTCCAGGACCACGCGCACCCTGTTCGGCAGCAACAGCAGGAAGTCCATGCGCTGGCGAGCCAGGGGGTCCGGCTCGGCCCGGGTCTTCGCCGTGTACGGGTCGTAATGGAGATACACCTGCGGGATCAAGGCAGGCAGCGCGTCTCCGCCCTCCCGGAAGTACAAGGCCGCGTAGGTGTGGAACAGGACCTCTTCCGGCGGGAAGGCGAGCGATTCCGCGAGCCGTGCACACAAGCTTGTGGCGGCCGACTGCTGATCCTTCGCTCCGGCCGGGTCCGTCTGCTGCCACCAGCTGACGAGCTCTACCCATGACAGGCTAGCGGCGGCGAGCGGCCGGGTGTACGCCAGGCAGTATTCGGCGTTGCGGACGATGTCCAGGCGGTTGCTGACCGCGTCGCGCAGAACTATCTCGGGCTTTTGACCGTTGGCTGCGAAGATCAGGTTCTTGAACTCGCCGTCGACTCCGGTCATGCCGAGCGAAGCAAGAACCTGCTCCAGCTCCGGGACGTCATACTCCTCAACCACCTTGCGAGCCACAGCGGTCAGTTCCAGGATCGCTAGCGGCCTCAGCCGCGTGAGGACATAGCGGAACTTGCTCTTGAAGGCCTCGTCCCCTTCACCTGGCGCGAGCCCCAGGCGCATGCATTCAGCCGGAACCTCGTTGGACTTCAACTCGGCTACAGCGCTGGCTATAGCGGAGCGCAGCGTTTCCGGTTTTGACCGCATCTCCCATGGTCGGAGATTACTGGCCCGCGTCCAGACGATCGACTGCCTTCCATACGTGCCTGCACGTGGCTGCAGTCCACCCTGTGGGTGCGCAACAACCGGCACCCGCGCCGGGCCGCGCCCACCGTGCCGCTCTTCCGTGGCGGCGACCTGGAGTTGCTCCTGGTCCACCCGGCAATCAACTTCGAGCAGGCCAAGGCGACGCCGAAAGGCCGGCCCTCCCTGCTCGCCAAGCTCACCCCGCATACCCCTGTTGACGCCGACGCGACGGTGAGCCGAGGGCCTCTGACAAAGGCGTATGAGAGCACGGTGGCCCTCTCCTCGACCACGGTGAAGCCCCCGTCTGCTGTATCGCGGACGGGGGCGCTGTGGTAGTGAGCCGGGGACTGGGCGCGTCCCGCGGCTTGTGGCCGGGGCCTCAGCAGTCGGCGCGGAGGCTGTAGACAGGATTCCAGTTGCCCCTGACAGGGCCGTAGTTGGCCGGCGTCTCGTAGATCCGGGTGCCGTTCGAGCCGAACATCTTGACCTTGCCGTTCCCGGGCAGGCGGTTGTTCCAGTACCCGCCTCCGCTCCAGGACCGCGTGCTCTCGGACATACCGCAGTACAGGACGAGCCTGTCGCCACTGTCGGTGGTGGCACAGAAAGCGCCGGACACGGTGCACGAAGCCGCCGCCGCGCGGCTGGTGCCGGGGGTGTCGGTCGCGAGGGCGCTGGTGGCGGCGCCCGTCAGCACAGCGGCCGAGGCAGCGAGGAGTGAGACTGTATTGCGTATCTTGCGCATGTACGCCTGCTTTCGTGTTGGTCCGGATGCTGTGACAGCACTGTGCCGAAACAGTCCTGTAGAAGGCTGGGACAAACCTTGAATCCACTGATGGCCTCATATGCGCACCCGCAGCCGCACCCGCCCCGGCCTGCAGCTCCCGAGGCCCCGCTCCCTGATGGGGGCAGACCGGCTCGTCTCAGCGTCGGTAGGTCCGACCGTTCGAGTGAGGACCTGCTAATGAAGCCTGCATGCACGTTCGAGTTCGGCCGCACAGGGTGTGCAACTGGCGACCTCGCGTATGCAACTGGCGCGTATTCGGTGGGCATTGGGGCGTTGCCCTTGGCTGTACGCTCCGAGCTGGCTGACTGGGCCGTTCTGTCACCGGGTACGCAGTCGTTCATCTGCCCCACCGCCGCAGGTTGGATGGCCGCCCGAGCATTCCCCGAACGGCCACCCAGCGCACCAGCAGCTTCTAGGGCAAGGCCTAGACGTACTTGCCGCTCACTCCAAGGGCTCCGAGTCCTGCCGGGCAGTCGGCCACGGCACCTTCGAAACCCGTATTCGTGCGCCTGACCGGGTTAGCTGGGTCGCCGCACCGCACGGTGACCTGCACGTCGCGGCCACTGCCCGGGCAGAACCGCAGGCCCCGGCCGTGGCCGTACCTGTGGTCTGTCCACATGCTGCAGTGGGCTGCGGCGGTGTAGGAGGCCTGGGCTACGGCGGTGTAGGAGGCCTGGGCCGCGGGCGCAGACGCTGCCTGGGCGGGCACAGTCATGGAGACGGAAGCAGCTGCAGCACCGAGTGCGGCGGCTGTCAGGGCATGGCGAAATCGCATGAAGGGTCCATTCCTGTCGGGTTGAGCCCTCCTGCTTCGGTGCAGGAGAGGCCGGTGAGCTGACGGCCGGCGACTGCATACCGTCACTGCCGTCCGTCCGCGTCAAGAGCAGGCCACCAACGATCGGGGCCCAAGCAGACCGTGTTCGTCCTCGCTCGTGGGCAAGAGTGACTCAGCGGTTGATCGGGGATCGACGTCATTTGGTCTAGCCCAAATAAGGACATCTTGATCAGGCTCCACATGCCTTTCCTTCTCCACTTCGCCGCCGCGGCCTGGCCCGCTCCCGCTTGGCCGGAGGACCTCGGCCGATGACGGAACTGGAAATCGCGCTGCGTCGGTTGCAAGAAGGCAGCCATCCCACTTGGTTCGCAGCCTGGCGCGAACAATCGCTGCGCCGTCTCTCGCTGAAGCCGCGGCGGCTGTTCGACTGATCCCGCAACTCACGGACAGATCCACAGCAACCACAGGCCACGGGTTACGTGTACCAGGCTTCCAATTCAGGTTCTGAGGCCGCCACGCAGTACTACGAACGCGAAGGGCACCTACAGGTCCCCAGGAAGCACGTCGAACGGATCGTCATCGGCGGCGGGGCCGACGGTCGCGACGGCGGGAGCGGCGGAGAGCAGGAGGAACGAGGGATCAAGCTCGGGGCATGGGTCGGAATCAGCGGAGCAGGGCCGAGACGCTGACGCGGGAGCGGATGGAGCAGCTCTCCAAGATCGGGATGCGCTGGACGTGATGGGCAGGCGCAGCAGTGGGCTGGCCCACTGCTGTTTGGTCTCAGCGACGGGTGGTGTACATGTGCAGGATGACGCCCATCGGCTCTTCCGAACCATCCGGGTTCTTCTGGATGCCGGGGCCCGTGTTGAAGCGCAGCGTGGGCCCTCGCTTGGCCAGCTGGACCCTGTCGAGCGCAGCATGCCGGTCCGGATGCCCGACTACAACCTGCTCGCAGCTGTCCGTGGGGTCCTGGTTGCAGTTGATCACTCGGCTGAGCTTGACCTCTTCCGCAGATGTGCCTTGGCCGGGGACGAGCACGAGCTGAGCCCTGGGGCTGACCGGGAACCTGATCTCGTGAGCTCCCTCCAGGCCGAACCCCCGGTAGGCGTCGCTCGGAGTATCCGGGCGCCAGAGTACGAGGGGACTGATAGCCAGAGCCCGGTCGACCGTGCGCGGCCGGGCAGCAAGCACCACCTCGTCGCCGACAGCCAGGGCACCCCGCTCGCGGTGTCGCTGACCGGCGGAAACCTTGGGCGACGTCACGCAGTTGCTGCCTCTGCCGGACAAGATCCAGCCGGTGGCGGGCGTCGTCGGCAGGCCCAGACGCAGACCCGATGCCCTGCTCACCGCGGCTGGGACCTGCACGAGTACCGCTATTTTGCGCTGACTCGCTCGGGGAGCAGGGAGCCTGCCTGCGTGATGCGGATGGCCCATGTCCTGGCACCAGAAGCCAGAGCACGTGCGCCGCTACTTCGAGCCGTCCCTCGAGGCATTTTCGGAGCTGACGATCCTGCCGGCCGCCGGCGGTGCGTGCCGCTAACCGGGCCCGGGCGGGTCGCGGGCGCCGGGGCCGGGGCCGTTACGGGCAGCGTGAGGCGGCCGGCGTGTGCTGTGCCTCGGGAGTGTGCGGGAGAGGGCTGGTATGCGGCGTGGCGGATCCGGGGCGGGGTGTCAGCCGGGCGGTGAGCCAGGCGAGCACGAGGGCGCCCGCGGCGGCGAGGGCGCCCCATCCGGGCAGTGCGCCGGGGCTGGTGCCTGTGGCGAGCAGGGTGCTTCCGGCTGCTGATCCTGCGGCGGAGCCCAGGTACATGGCGGCCATCTGGAGGGCGATGAGGGTCATGGCCTGCTCGGGGCGGTCGCGGGTGAGGGTTTGTTGCAGGATGGGCACGCTCATCCAGCCGCTCGCGCCCCACAGTGCGGTGGCGATCAGCCAGGCCGCCGGGTGGTCGGTAGACCAGAGGGTAAGGAAGGAGGCCAGGAGGAGGGCCGGGATCAGGGGTAGCAGCCGGCGGGGGCCCCAGGTGTCGAGGGGTTGGCCGATCAGGCCAGCGCCCAGGACGCCGCCGATGCCCCAGGTCCAGATGAGTGTGAAGCCCCAGCCGTCAAGGCCGCGCCCGTCGGCCATGGGCAGCAGGTAGGTGTAAAGGCCCAGGCTGGCGGTGCCCAGGACGAAGGACAGGGCGATGCCGGATGCGGCGCGCGGGCTGCCGAGCATGGGGCGGGTTTTCCTGCCGCGGGCGGCGGGCAGTGGGGGCAGCGGGCTCGAACGCAGAGCGAGGGCGAGCATGCTCAACACGCCGATGAGCACGACGAAGCCCATCGTGGCGCGCCAGCCCATGTGCTCGCCGATCAGCATGCCCAGCGGCACACCGGCGACGGTCCCGGTGGACAGGCCCAAGGTCACCAGCGCCATGGCGCGCCCGCGTTCGTGGCCGGCCACCAGCGCTCCGGCGGTCGCGGTGGCGACCGCTGTCAGCACGCCGGCCCCCGCACCCGCCACGAGACGCGAGGCCAGGAAGACGCCGAGGGTGGGGGCCAGCGCGGTGGCGAGATTCCCGAGGTTGAAGGCGCCCAGCGCAACCAGCAGTGCAGTCCTGGCCGGCCGGCCGGCCAGGGCGCGGGAGAGGAAGGGGCCCGCTACCGCGTAGGCGGCGGTGAACGCGGTGACACCTAGTCCGATCGCCCCGGCCGTCGTGGCCAGAGAGCCGGCCATGTCCGGCAGGACACCCGCCAGGACGTAGGCGTCGATCCCCAGGGAGAGCGCGGCGACCACCAGCGGCCACACCTTACCGATCACGCGGCACCCCCCGCGGCCCCGACCTGGCCGGCATCGTCCGCGGCGGCCTCGTCCTGGCCGGCGCCCCCCGCGGCTTCGTCCTGGCCGGCTTCGTCCGCGTAGCCGGCCAGGACGGTTCCCACCAGGCCGGGAAACCGGCTCTCGAGATCTGCGGTGCGCAGCCGGATCAGGCACTTGCGTCCCTCGGCGCGCACGAACACCACACCGGATTCGCGCAGCAGGCTCGTGTGGTGGGTCAGCGTCGAGCGCGGCAGATCCGGGCCCAACTCCAAACTGTCGACCTCACCCCGCTTCGCCAAGATGCCCACCATCGACAGGCGCAGGGGCTCGCTGAGGGCGAACAACACACGCGCCAGCGCGATGTCAGCCGTGTCGGGATGCTGGTACGTGCGGGCCGCAGCCATCACACCACTCCAATCGTCCGGGAATTCCCGCACAATATAGTGCGGGAATACTCGAACGATCAACACCGGCGCCCCACAACATCCCGGGCCGCACAAAACGACGTGCCACCCCACTCCCCCACCCCCGCCCCGCCGGTGAGGGCCGCCGGCCGCCGGCCACCGCCCACAAGCGGTGGCTAGCGTCGCGATCGTCGCAAGAACAGCGTCCCGATGATGATCAGACCGACCACAGCGGCCACAATCACCAAGGAGCCGACCCAGTCAGCCCCCCAGGGCTCAGAGCCATAACGCTGTAGGCGTGAGCATGGAGACCGGTCGTAATCGCTTCCTCATCTCTGCGTGGCCCTGGCCTGGGTCAGAAGCCGTCTCGCCCCTTGACGGAACAAGAGGGGCTGGAGTGGAACTGGGTACCCACCCCAACGCGCCGGCTACCCAAAGCGGCGAGCGTGTCGGGATCCGCAGCGTAAGAGGAATTGGCTGGGGCGGGATGTCCCTTGCCGAAGCAGCCTGACCACCCGGTGCAGCCTGCTCAGCACATCGAAAGAGCAGGACCCGCGGGTCTACGCCGACGGTTGTATGCGGCGGGTCAGCCACGTCGTAGATCACGGTGGTCGGTGGCGAGGTCCGCGGCGTCAGACGAGGGTGGCGAGTACACAGAGAGTCATCCGAACCGCCGGGGTGGAATGTTGTTCAGCGGTCTTGTGCCAGCTTGTAGAGCTCGGCGAGAAGCCCGCCTTGATCCATGAGTTCTTGCCATGTGCCCTCTTCGCGGACCCGGCCCTCGTCGAGAACGATGATCCGGTCAGCGATGCGGGCATTCTCAAGGTTGTGCGTCACAAAGACGGCGGCCCGGCCCTGGGCAAGTTCCTTGAACCGGCTGATCACCAGGTGTTCGGCTCGGGCGTCCATCGCGGAGGTCGGCTCGTCCAGCATCAGCATGGCCGCCTCCCTGTAGAAGGCCCTGGCGACCGCGATGCGCTGCCATTGGCCGCCGGACAGGTCGGTGCCACCCCAGTTGGAGCTCGCGACCAGGGTGTCCAGGCCGTAGGGGACTTGTCCGATGACGCTGTCCGCGCCGGCGGCCCGCGCGGCTGCCAGGAGCAAAGCGTCGTCCTGGGTGCGAGGTTGGCCGAGGTGGATGTTATCGCGCAGGTTCATGGGCCAGCGGGTGTAGTCCTGCGGGACCAGGCCCACTCGGGGCCAGAGGCTGTGCGGATCGGCTTCGGCCAGGTCCACGCCGTCCCACGTCACCTTGCCGCCGGTGTTTGCGACGCGCAGGCCCGTGAGCAGGGCGGAGAGGGTGGTCTTGCCCGAGCCGTTCTCTCCGACCAGCGCGATCAGTTCGCCGCGGCGCAGTGTGAGGCTGACGTTGTCTACGGCCGGGACGTCGGCGCCGGGGTAGGTGTAGGAGACGTTCTCGGCGCGGATCTGTGCGGGTGCCCCGGCCGGAATCCTGGTGGTGCCGCGTTCTGCGCGTAGGGCTGTGGCGCTGCGCAGGAAGGACTGCCAGTCCTCCAAGTACAGGGAGGTGCGAAAGAGCCGGGCTGCGGCCATGACCAGGGAGGTCAGGGCGCCGGTGGAGGTGCGGACCGCGATGACCGCGGTGGCGGCGATGGCCAGTTCCATCCGCCCGGTGGCGGCCAGCCACCCGAGTGCGGCCCAGGTGGCTGCGAGCATCAGTCCGCTGAGGGTGGAGCCGAGCAGGGTGACGCGCAGGACGCGTGGGGCCGCGCGGCGGTGGGTGGCTTTGATCCGGTCGGTGATCTGCCGGTACCAGGTGGTCAGGAAGCCGGCCATGGTGGTGGCGCGGACCTCGGCGGCGGTGCGCTGGTTGGTGGAGTAGTAGCGCACCAGGTAGCGCAGGTGGTTGTCGGAGATGTTCTGGTAGTCGGCGCGGTGTTGGATGCGGGCGGTGGTGATGGCGGCCGCGCCCTTGGGCACGACGGCCAAGACGAGCAGCGGCAGTAGCAGCGGGTGCAGGATCGTCAGGACGGAGGCTGCGGCGATGAGTTGGGCGAGGGCGGACGTCAGGGCCTGGGCGTCGCCGATGAGGGTCTCGGTTGCCTCGGCGCCCTTGCCGGCGGCCTGGAGGCGGTCGGTGAAGCCGGGCCGGTCATATGCCTCCAGCTCCACCTGCGGGGTGGCGGCCAGGATCTGCAGGTCGGCTTCGGTGGCGACTTCCGGGGCCAGGCGGGCGGAGGCGTAGACGGCGAGCGCGTCCGCCCCGGCCCGCACCCCGGTGGCGACAGCGACGACGATCAGCGAGCCGGTTGCAGCACTCACCCGGTCGGCGACCGGTCCGCCGGTCAAGAGGTGGTTCATCGCACCGGGCAGTGCGGCGAGCGCGACGGCTGAGGCGAGGGCGACGACTAGCTGGCACAGTGCGAGCCAGAGCACGGCGGCGGGGTCAACGGCCCAGCCCAGTCGTGTGGCGGCGCCGATCGTGCGGGGCAGGCGGGCGGCCATGGCCCACCAGGAGGCGTTCGCGATGTCCTCGAAGCGCGCATCGCTCTGGTAGCCGACTTGCTGCGGGGAGCCGGACGGTTTCGGGGCGGGTGAGGACTGCGTCACCCGCCCCATCCTGGTGTGTCCGCCCAGGACTCTGGGGCCTATTGAGCCGAAGTCGCTCGTGTGATGGACAGGACGTCTACAGGGACCGAAGGGCCAGTTCGACAGCCGTGATCAGGAACAGTCCCGTGCGATACGGGGCCGCTTCGGCCGGGCTCAGCGCGGCCCGCTCGACCGTCTCGGCGAGCACCGCGGCATCGAGATACCCCAGATCGATGAGGTGCAGGTCCTTGCCCCACCCGCGCAGCAGACCGGTGGCGTACTCGTGCACCGCGCGGTTCATCAAGTGGCCGAAGTTCTCCCGTAGCGCCGGCGTCACCACCGCCTCGGGCAGGCCTCGCGTGGCCAGGCGCTGGTGCAGGAGGAGCTTGTCCTTCTTCCACACCGTCGGCAGGCGCTGGCCGAAGCGGACCGGCACTTCACCGCCCTGCTCCGCCGGGCCAGGCTCCGCCGCATCCGGTTTCACGACCTCCGTCACTCGGCGGCGACGCTCCTCCTGGAGCAAGGGGTGGAACTCGTCGTGATCAAGGAACTCCTCGGCCACGCCCACATCGGCGTCACCGCCACCGTCTACGCCCACGTCCGACTCCGCCTCCAGCGCGACGCCATCGACACCCTCAGCACGGCCCTCTACCGCGACCCGGCGGACGGCCGTGACACCCCCCACGACGGCGATCGCCCGCCCCTCGCCAGAGCCGCTGTCCGCTGACGTTGCCGTCAACTGCTGCCGTCAAGCCCACCGGAATGCCCCACCAGGAACAATCTCTGGTGGGGCATTCCGGCATTTCTTTGCCGCCCACAGACGGCCGTATTTAATTGTTAGAATGACGCAGAAAACCGGTCGAGATCCCTACGTATCGGTCCAGAGCACGGAATGCGTCTCCACCACCATCCACGCGCTTGAGATTCATCGCCATTGAGCCGAAGAATGATACCCGCTTCATCGTCTTCTGTATAGGAGAGAAATCTCGAATCCGCCTCATTTAGGGCGATGAGGAAATTTCTCGACTCATCTTCAGGGACCAATTCCAGTCCTCGGGCGATGAAATCCCGCAGGGAGTCGGCGGCAATCAAGTCATGCGCGCCCCAGACAGACCTGTCAGAATCTGGAAGGTCAAGCTCTCTCTCCATCCGGGCCACATGCTCGTACCACCCAAGCAGCAGCGTGACCAGGTCCAACGAACGAGTTGGGGCGACGCTGACAGCAGTTCGCTCAAGGTGGGCTGCTTCAGCAACTCCCAGGTGGCGACCTAGCCAATCACGTGCTTCAACTTCTGACATGACATCACCTTCCCGGATAGTAGGCTGTCGACTTCCATGGCATATCCCAGTTGACGATGACGCGAACGCCATTATGATCGAATCGGGATGAATTCTGCTTCTCCAGTTGGCGCGGCCCGGCTTGCCTCAACGTGGTTTCTACCTCTGCCACCGAAGGTCTACCCATTGCCGAATTCCCATCACCCGTATGCCCGTTCACGAATTGAGTGATCTCATCCAGGGAATATTCGCTGCCGTGGAAGTCTTCCCCGCCAAGGCGATCACCGCTCTTCCCGCCAAGCGGAACCCCGCAGTTCGGTCCTGAATTGTGAACGAGAACCGGCGTCTGTCCGGCGAGCACATAGTACGTGTGGAAGCCCTCAATGGTGAGGTTGTAGGTGCGCTGATGGTCCCTGTACTCACGACTGGCGTTCACGGTGACGGTGCGGCCGTCGTCCGTGCGCAGGGTCGTGCCTGGCTCAAGGTCTCCGGCCTCGACCCAGTCCTTCTGGTCAACGGACCAGAAGGGGTGCTCATACGTGGCGGTCAGCTTCTCGGCGCCGTCAGGCGTGGCGATCGTGAGTTCGGTGAACTGCTTGTCATCGTCAGTGACGATCGTCGCGGTGACTTCGCGTTCTCTGGTCTCACCAGTCTTCGGGTCGGTGGCCAGGACCTTGTCGCCGAGCTCGACATCCTCGATGTTCTTGCTCGTGCCGTCGGCCATGAGGACGTCGGTGCCGGCGAGGAAGCACTTGCAGTCGGATGATCGGCCCTTCTTTGTCTTCCCGACCGTCTCTGCTGCTTCCTCACCTTCCTCGAGCTTGCGCAGCTTGAGGAGTTTCAACGCTTTGGCGGGTGTGGGCAGGTCCGCGAGCGTGCTAGCGCAGTCCCCCAACCCGTGCTTGTTCCAGCAGCCTTTCCATGCGTCGGTGTCAGGTGCAGCGACAACCGCTATGACTGTGAGGAAGTCCAGGACCGGGTCATTGGCGTCGGGGTAGGGGCCGGGAACAGGGGCTGGGTTGGCACTGGGGGATGGCTGCGGACTGCTGTATCCACGGCCACCGCCACCGCCACCGCCGCCTCGGTAACCTCCGCCACCGCCGCCACTGCCCTTGCTGGTTACGGTGCCCTTCTTCTTGTTGCCCTTGTGGTAGTCGCCGTGGCGGTCAATCCAGTCCTCGTCGGGCCTGCAGTAGTCGCCGGCGCACTCCTTCAGCCCTGTGGGATCGCTGAAGGTAAGAGGGTTGTTGCTGCTGTAGCTGTAGCCGTTGATCTGCTGGGGGTTCGTCAGATCCATGATCGGGTCGACGGAGATGAACCGGCCGGTGGCAGGATCGTATTCGCGGGCGCCCAGATGGGTGAGCCCTGTGGATTTGGTGTCGTCGGTGCCGCCGACGAAGCCCTTGTTGCCGGGCCAGGACTTCGGTGCTTCACCGCGCGGGCTGCCGAAGGGCAGCGTGCGGCGCTGGGTGAGGGCCAGGTCGTTCGCCTTGATGGAAAGTTGACCGGTGCCCTGGTGGTCGGCGGTGGTGAAGGTGACGGCGCCGTTGTCTTCCTTGACGGCTTGGTGGCCGCCGCCGAGGGGGGTGTAACGGGTGGCCTTGGCCTTGGCTTCCCCCTTGGGCAGGGTGACTTCGGAGTGGCCGAGGTAGAGGGTGTTTTCGGTCGGAGTACGCGCGATCAGGCGATTGCCCTCGGTGTCGTAGACGTACTCGGTGACCTTGTCCTTCTCGCCCTCGACGGGTTCGGTGACCTTGGCGAGGTGACCTTCGGCGTCCCAGGCCAGCTTCTGGGTATCTCCGCGCACCGTGCGCGTGTTGGTGTTGCCGGTCTCGTCATACCCGTAGGAATCCTGGGTGGCAGTTCCGCCGGGGAGGTGCGTGGTGACCGAGCTCAGGGTGTGCGGCTGCGGATCACCCGGCTTGGGATATTCGTAGTCGCGCTGGGTGTTCTTGGTGCTGTTGCCGCTGGTGTCGTGGAGGGTTTCGGTGAGGCGGTTGCCCGCCTTGTCATAGGTGTAGGAGTGCCAGTAGGGCGCGGGGCCGCCGGTTTTGTCGCCGGCCGGAGCTGTGGCGCAGGTCTTTTCGCCCTGGGTCCACGCCTCGGTCATGCGCCGCAGGTAGTCGTAGGTGAAGCACTGCGTGTCGGTGCCGGTGCGGGAGACGTCCGAGACGGACAGGATGTTGCCCGCCTGGTCGTAGCCGTAGGTGTCGAGCTGGTCGACGCCGGGCTGGTCCTGGCGGTCAATGCGGGAGGTGGCCAGGCGCTGGGTGCCCCACTCGTAGGTGTTGGTGGCCCAGGTCTTCTTGCCTCCACCGGTGCTTCCCAGGGCGTACTGGAGCGGCTTGCCGGTCAGCGAGTAGCTGGTGTCGGCCTGGAAGCCGTCCCCCAGGACGGAGATGGGGCGCAGCGTCTCCTTCTGGTAGGTGGTGGTGTAGCTGCCTCCGGGCAGTGAGCCCGCGGCGGAGTAGCTCACGGTGCCCACCAGGCCGGAGGGCAGGTAGTCGGTGCCGGTCTGGTAGGTGCCTGCCAGGGCCCCTTCCTTGTCCGGGATCACTATGGCCGTCTTCATCGGCCGGTACAGACGGTCGTAGCTGGTGACCTTCGAGGTGTAGGCGGCGCCGTCCACGTAGCGGGTGGACTCGGCGAGCTGTCCCTTGGCGCCGGCGATGGTGTCGTAGACCCATTGGGCGCGCAGTTCGCCCGAGACGCTGTCCTTGCGCAGTTCGGTCTTGCGTCCCAGGTTGTCGTAGACGCTGGCCAGGACGGTGCCGCGGGCGTCGGTGGTGGTGGTCAGCTGGCCGCGGTCGTCGTACTTGCTCTTCGTTGTGCCCTTGTCCGGGTCAGTGGTCTCGATCTGGCGGCCCAGTTGGTCGTAGCTGTAGGACCATTTGTTGCCCGCCGGGTCGGTGACCTTTTCGAGCTCGCCTCGCGGGGTGTAGCCGTACGAGGTGGTGTCGAAGGCCGCGCTCGGGCTGGGGGTGTGGTGTTGGCGCAGCTGGGTCGTCTTGCCCCGGGCGTCGGTGAGGGTGGTGGTGGCGGTGGCTCCCTCGGGCGGGACGACCGTGGTGCGGTCGCCCCCGTAGATCGTCTTGGTGATGCCGAGTACGGTGCCGCCGTCGCCGTTTCCGGCGATCTGCCGCTCCTCGACGGGGCGCTCCAGGCCGTCGTACGTGGTGCGTGTCTGGGTCTCCACGCTGAGCGCGTCGGCGGGCTTGAACAGTCCCCGGTTAGGTGCGCCCTTTGTGTAGTAGGGCGCGAACGCCTTGGCTTTCAAGCCGCGTTCGTCGTAGAAGATGTCGGTGAGGACGCGGCCAGCATCGGGGCCGGGCGCTTGAGTCTGTCGCTCGCGCAGGAACCCGTCGTAGAGCGTGTATGAAGCGACCTGCCCGCCCTCGTTGTTCACGCTCTGGGTGCGGACTGCAACCGGTTGGCCCTCGTCCACGAAGTAGGTGAACTGGTGGCTGGGTATTTCGCTGGTCTTGCGATCGGCCAGCCAGACCTTCGCTGAGCGGCCGAGCGCGTCATAGGTCATCTCGGTGCGTTTGGCGTTCGTGTCCACGACGGCCTTGGGCTGGCCACGCAGCGACTCAAGTTCGGTGACCATGGTCTGAACCGATGCGGCATCGGCGGCCCTGGCCGGCGGGGTGGTTGCGGTGACCTTCGTCGGGAAGCCGGTGGCCGGGCTGTAGGCGGTGGTCGACTTGCGGCCGTCCGAACGGACGGAGCGGGTGGGAGCGTCGCTGCCCGAGGCGGTGACATCGGCTGTCAGGTCCGTGGTGGTCAGCTGACGGCCGTAGCCGTCGAAGGTGGCACCGGATTCCAGGTAGGTGGCCGTCTTGCCGTCGTGCTTCTTGAGCGTGGCGGTTGCGGTGGCATCACCCTTGCTGGGCGCTGCCCCGTAGGCACCGCCGTCGTAAGCGGTGCGGACGTCGGAGATGACCAGCTTGGTGCGGTCAAGCGTGGTGTCGGCGCACTCGGCGGCGACGGTCTCCACCCGCGCGGGCAAGGTGAGGATGTTGTCTTCGGTGTTGGTGGCGTAGACGGTGCGAGTGCACTGGTTGTCGGCCGCCGTGCCGTTGTCGCCGAAATCGTCGACCTGAGTGGCCCGGCCCGCGACCGTGTCGAAGTCTGTCGCAGTCGAGGTGATGCGCCAGTCGGTGCCGACGCCGTCGTCGAGCGAGGTCCAGGTCTTGGAGTGCCCGGTGCCGGTGAAGTTGGCCGTCACCGTGCCCCAGTCACGGGTCTTCTTCGCCGTTTCGTGGTGCCAGGGGCGGTTCACCGTCTTTTCCAGAGCCTTGCCGCCCGGCCCGGAGTAGGTGACGGTCTTGTAGGCGAAGCCCGCAGCGGACTCGTGGTCGGTGATCGGGTCGCCTTCGCCGCTGCCCAGGCTGACCGAGACACTCTTGGTACCGCCGGAGGTGTCCTTGCGGTCGCCGTCCATGCCGCGCAGGAAGTAGGTGTCCTCCTGCGACTTGAGCGCGTCGCCGCCGCCCTGGCCCCCGCTCTTGACCCGGACGTGGCCATAGCCGCGCCACTGGGACCAGGTCTTGGATTTCTTCTTGGTCAGGCCGTCGTCATCGTCGTAGTGCCATGCTGCGTCGCCCAGGTACTCGTAGGCGATCTTTGCGTCGGCCGCGCCGCCGGTACGGTCAGTGCTGGTCGTGGACGTGACGACATACTTGTTGAACCAATGACGTTCCGGGTCGTCCGTGCTCGAGCCACCGATGTACTGCGGGAAGCAGCGCGTGGTGTTGGACTGCGGAGTGGGCAGTGCGCCCGCGTCACAGGCCGGCGCCGAGTAGTTGACATCGACCTGACCGCCGGACTCGTCGGCGACCGTGGACAGACGCTCCTTGATGAACGGTGCGTAGCCGTCGCCAATCTTGTCCAACCGGTTGGCGAGCTGGGTGTACGAGAAGGTGGTCTTCGGCAGCGTCACCGCGGGCGTGGCCGTGTGTCCGGTGCGTTGGATGGAGTCGAGTAGCAGCTGGTAGTCGACGTCCGCCATGCCCCACCGATGGCCCAGCTTCCAGGAGTCGACGTCTTTGTAGGTGTCACCGTTGAGCACTTGGGTGGTGACGCCGGTCAGTCGCTTTCGGGTGAAGAAGGTCGGGGACAGCCGGCCCTCGTCGCAGTCCTCCGCCTCGGTGCAATTGAGGTCCCAGGGCGTGTCGTACCAGTAGAAGCTGTCCTTGCCGATGTCCGAGCAGGTGGTCTTGCTGTCAGGCAGGCAGCGCTCCGAGGTGGCGAAGTCGACCTTGGCAAGCGGCTTGGCACCGTACATGGCCGAGGACTTCAGGCCGTACTCGATGCGACTGAGGGAACCGCCGCGGGTGTAGCGGGTGTTGTCCTTGGCCTTGAGGTTGCGGCCGTAGGAGTTCTTCTCCTGGTCGTAGTAGTACGCCATCGCGTTGCCCCGCGGATCGACGACGTAGTCGAGGTTCCAGCGCCAGGCCTGTTGGCACCAGGAGTCGGCGAAGGTCGCTTTGTGGCAGGGCTCGTCGGCGTTGTTGCCGAAGACCGGGGCCGTCCAGGTCGAACCGGTAGTGGCCTTGCCGTCTGTCCAGCCGGGCAGACGGTTGTAGCCGAAGTAGTAGCGCACGCCCTGCGGGTCGGTCAGACGCCAGTACTCGCCGTCGTCGTCGCCGTTACCGCGATCGGCCGATGCCCTGCGGACGAGGCGAGTTCCATCGTCCTGCTTGAGCTTGAACTCTTCGGTCTTGGGATCCTTGTCGGGGTCACCGGCTAGGTGGACGAGTTCTCCACCTTTGCCGTTGAAGGTGAGGACGGCGTTGTCGTAGTCCCAGCACTGGTCGGCGGGCTTGTTGCCGTCGGCGTGCTCTACGCCATCGTCAGCGCATGTCTTGTAGCGGCGCTCGATGTAGCCGGGCCACAGATCGAACCCGTCACCGACCCAGGAGGACTGGTTATTCGTTGATCCCGTCCGTCCGTCGACGGAACTGGAGGAGTACGACAGGCCCACGTCCGGCTTCAGGTCGCCGGGTACCTCTGGAACCGGCATGTCGTAGGACCACGAGAAGTCACCGGTGTTCAGATTCGTATCCCAGGTCGCCGACGGGGACAACGAAGTGGCCTTGTAGTCGCCGCTCACGCTCTTCTCGTCCGCTACTGCGGCCAGCACGGTCGGCCCTGACGCTCGCAGGGCCACCGAATTGGCGGTCAGGGTCTGCTTCTCCGTGTCGTTGACGGTCCGGACCATCTCAACGGCGCGGCATTGCTGCTCTTCCGGGGTGGTCAGAGCGCAGGCCGGAAGCTGAACCAGGGTGAGGCGGGCGGCGTAGCCACCGCCGAATGCCTCGGCGAAACTGGAATAGTCGAGTGTCGTCCGGACGTTGCCTGGCTTATCGCTCTTCTCATCCCCCGGATTCACGCTGAACAGGACACCGTTCACCCCGGCCCGCTCGGCGGCCTTGCGGCTCAGCACACGGGCCTCGACACCGCCCTGTGCCGCCGACACTGCCGCACCGGAACTGCGGTCCGCACGCTTGGAGGCAGCCACCTTCGGCGCCCCGACTACCAGCGGCAGCCCCTTGGCCTTGACAGGCTTCCCTGTTTCCCTGGCCGACGGTTGCCGGACGTCCACCACGGCGGACCCAGCCTTCGGCCAGGCCGCCTTCGGTGCCTTCTTCGGGGTCTTCGGACCCTTCGCCACCGTCCGCGGCTTGACCTTGACGCCGTCCTCGCCCTTGATCGGGTTCTCCGCCGAGGGAAGGCTCGGTCTTCCGCCGCCGTCCGCTGTAGCCACCGGTGCGCTCACTGCCTGCAGCAAGGTGCCCACCATCACGGCGGACACCGCCAGGGATGCCCTGCGCCGCAACGAGCCGAACCGGCCCGGTCTTGTTATGCCGTTCATCTTCAGAATTCAGTCCTTCACGCCACAACACCAGGCCACACAGGTGCGTAGCACGGCGTTGAAAGATTGGTAGGGGATACCTGACATCGCGGGTGCGGCCTGGGGAGGATGACCGATCCCCCGGCCGCATCCGCGGTTCAGCTGTCGCCAGGCACGTCGGTGGGAATGTCGAACCAAGAGCCGGCCAGCTTCTCGATTTGCGCGTCATTCAGCGCGCCCTGGAAGGCCCACACGTCATCGACGGCACCGGCGAAGTACGTTCCCGCAGGGTCCCCCTTGGCCCTGCCGACCTGCAGGGCCATAGGAGCCTTGAAGGTCAGCACGTTGTCGGCCCAGGCGATGAGATCCTGGCAGGCGGCGTCGTCCGCGTCGCCGTTGCCGTCCGCATCCCCGCAGGCGACTTCCTGAAGGACACCGTTGACATAGAGGCGGGCTTCCTTGGCGAAGCCGTCATAGACCACCGCAAGATGATTCCACTCGCGTGCGTCGTAGAACTCGGTGTTGCTCACCACGGTGACGGGCGAGTCGGTGCTGTCCTTGGCAGCGAGCGTCAGTTCCCAGCGGCCCAGGCCCTCGGGGTCCTTGGGGTCAGGTTGGAAACGGACCGTGAAGGCGCTTCGCTGCAAACCTGTCCCGCTGACCAGAGCCACGCCGTGGTCCGGGATCGCCGCCGCCTGAGCCCAGGCTGTGACGGTGAAGCTGGCGCTCGTGTCGATAGGCGACAGCGTGGTGCCTGCATACGCGTCGGTGCCGTTCAGCTCCAACCCGCTGTTGTCGATCATCCCTGAGCCTAGCTTTGCGCCCCCGCTCAGGTTCATCGGACGCTTCACAGCCGAGAGATCCGGTGTGGTGGAGCCGGTGGCGTTGGTCTCTTCGAAGTTCCAGCGGCCCTTGACCAGCGGGCGCTGCTTGAACATCTGCTGGACTTCCTCGGCCGAGACCGGCCGGTCCAGCAGGCGCACGTCATCGATGGTGCCGGGGAAGTGGTTCTTGATCTGGCCGCTGTAGCTACCCGCCCCGAGGTACATGGACTGATCGGCATAGAAGGCCCCGGCCAGCGGGACCGATCCGGCCTTGGCGCCGTTGACGTACAGCGTGAGGGTGTTGGCGACGGTGTCATGCACGCCCACCAGCTGTGCCCACTCCCCCACGTAGGCGCTGTCGCCCTCTGGCTGCATGGCACGGATCGGCGTGGCATCGGCGGCATCAGCCGAGTACTGGTTGACTGCCCAGCGGTTGTAGGTGGAGGAGTAGTACAGCTCGAAGCCGGGGCGTTCCTTTCCTGCCTGCGCGGTGATGATCGCTGCGCCGTCCGGTTTTTTGTCGAGCTTGGCCCAGGCGGAGACGGTGAAGCTGCGTGAGGTGTTCAGATGGGGCCCGTTGGTCTGGCCGATCTTCGCGTAGCCGTCACTGCCGTTGAACGTGGCGCCCTTGCCCGCGATGCCGGGGGCGCCGGTGGTGACACCGCCGTTGTACTTGGCAGGCAGTACCCCGCCGTGTCCGGCGATCTCCTTGGCCTCGGCAGCCTCGTCCAGTTCGAAGACAGCGAGCGCGGGACGGCCAGGGTCTCCGACGGTCTGCTGAGCGTGCAGCTTGTCGATCTCGTCCTGGGCCAGCGGCTTGTCGAACAATTGCACATTGTCGACCGCGCCGGGGAAGAACGCCGAGGGCGCGCCGTTGTAGGAGGCGGCTCCCAACTGCAGGCCGCGGCGTGCCTCCCACGGGCTGTCATAGGCGGTCTTGCCGACCAGCTTGCCGTCGACGAACAGTTCTAGTACGTCGCGGACGGAATCATAAGAGCCGGCCAGATGCGTCCACTTGTCCGGCGCAACACCGCCGGGCTGGTCCGCCATCGCGCGGGCGATCCCCGCATCCGCGGTATCGGACTTGTACTGGTTGAACGCCCAGCGGTCATACGTCTTGGAATAGTAGAGCTCGAACCCCGGCGAATGGTTGCCCGGCTCGGTGGCGATGACCGCCGCCCCTTCGGGCATCTTCGACAGTTTCACCCACGCCGAGACCGCAAACCCGCCGCTGGTGTTGACCACCGGGATGTCGGTGGAGGCGTAGCCGTCGGTACCGTTGAGGGAGAGGGCTGTGCCCTGCACCCCGGCTGCTCCCAGGGTCGCCCCGCCGTGCAGTTGCGCAGCGCGCGGGGGTGTGGAGCCCTTGGATTCACCGGTGCCTTCCGCCTCGTCCAGTTGCCAGGTCGCCCGGTCCGGCTGGCCGGCCTTGACCCGGTACTGATAGGTGCGGATCTCGCTCCCGTTGCCCGCAGTATCGAAGGCCTGGGCCGTGATGAAGTTCAACCCCGGCTTGGAAGGAAGTACTTTCGCGCTCTTCGCGGCACCACCGGATGTAGTGACCTTGTTCTTTGAGCTGGGGTCGGTGTTGATGCCGTACCGGTATGACGTCACATCACTGTCGGCGGCCTTGAGCTCGAACGACCCGTACTTTCCCACCCCGTCGTGCCATGGATCGTTGGGATCCTCGGAATCGGAGGCCGGGTACTCGCCCGAGGACACCGCCGGCGCCTTGGGTACCTTCGTGTCGTAGACGAAGTAGCAGGCAGTCGGGTCGCCCGCATAGGACCACGGGGAGTATTGCGCCCCGTCGTAGACGCGGGCGTACCAGTTGATCTGCTTGTTAGTCGGGATCTTCGATGACGGCAGGCTGACCTTGAACTCAGAGTTGGACTTCTTAGATGAGGTGCGGGCCGGACTCCAGCTGCCGCCGTCCCACTTGGCCTGGAACTGCACCGAGACGCTATCGCCGTCGGGGTCCTTCACCTCGTTGGCTTCGATCTTCCCCAGGGTGCGGACGCGCGCGGCGTCGCCAGACCGCTTACAGGTGCCTCCGTACTCCATCGTCAGCTGCGACATCTTGAGCTGAGCGGGCGGCCGGTTGTACTTCACCCGCAGGAACGCCTTGTCCGAGAACCGCTTCCAGCCGTAGGCGTCCGTCTCGCTGTCCGCGCGCAGACCGAAGGTCATCGTCGAATCCCGCCCGTTGGCGGCATCCTGCACGGCCGACTTCACCGAGAACTCGGCATCCTTCGCCGCACAGCCGGAGTAACCGTAGGCAAACGATTTCGTCGACAGCTTCTTGTCCCAGAACCCGGAAGCGTTCTGCGAGTTCCACGTCGTGGACGAGGAGATCCCCTTGGTCTGCCACAGCTCCACACTGCGATCGGAACACGAGGCAGACCAGGTGTTACGCACCACGAACTCCGCCGAGAGGATCGACTTGCCTGCGAACTCGGAGACCGGAATGCGGTAGAAGAGCCGCTTGGTGTCGTTGGGTTGGCAGTAGTACCAGTTGCAGTAGCCCATACCCGCGTCGCGATCGCCATTGAATTTCCACTGCGGCGAGGAGGCCCAGTACTTCGAGGCCATCGTCCATGCCCCTGCGCGCGGCGATGACCACTGCGGATCGATGAAGACCGGATAGGTGGTGTCCTTGCCCTTCAGTACCTCCGCATCCGGGGTCAGCACCAGTTCCTTGCCTCCGGCGGGAACATCCACCCCGACCGGTGCGAGCTTGCCGGACTCACCGGCCGCCGGCTCCTCACCGTTCTGCGACGCGGGCGCCGCGTCCCCCGCTGCACCAGCCGCTCGCGGCGCGGACTTGCCGGTCGGCGCGCTCCCGGAACCGGTACTGGAATCCCACATCATGGGCTTCGGCGCCTCGAACACCGCACCTCGGGCGCCCTTGTCCACGGCCTGCAGCTCGCCCTTCGCGGTTTCCTTGACCTCCACGCCCGCGGTAGCCATCTTCAGCCGCAACTCCGCCAGGGCGGAACTCTCCGCGGCCTTGGCCGACTTCACCACGAGCAGTTGCGTGAACCCATCCTCCTGGGCCCCCATCCGCAGATCCACGTCGGGAAGCACATCGGTATAGGTGGCCGTGTCCCCCTCCAGCCGCGGAGCGGGCAACTTGCCCGGCCACGACAGCGCCAGCTCACGGCCGGACTTCTCCATGCGCACCAGTGGCGTCTCCCCGCCACCGGAGAACTCCAGCCCCACCGTGGTCACCTTCGGCGCGACCGCGCCCTCGGCGGACTTGACCAGGTCGGTGTCGACCGGCTTCCACGCGTCCCCCACCCGGGCCCGGACCGGGCGGAGATGTTCCCGCGCCTCAAAATTGCCGTCGGCCGTGGCATACACATCGCGACTCGTACTGCGCAGCGACGTCACCTCCACCGGCTTACCGGTGCGCTTGGCCTCCGCCAGAGCCGCCTCCGTGCTCGACTCCTGCGCATCGGAACCTTCACCCGCGGACTTCGTCCCCGCGGATACGGCACGAGGGGCGTTTGTCGCGGTTGCCGCCGGAGCGAGTCCCGCCACGATCGCCACACTGACCAGACCCGCCAACGCCCCGGCCCCACCACGCGAACGCACGCGCCTCCACATATCCCACCCCGGTCCATCACAAAGATGAAAATTGCCTGAACATGGCAACCAAGCGGCGACTGTATGTAGTCATCAAGTAAAAGATCCAGGAGGAGTACTTGGGGCGTATGGGGCAAAGGGGCAACCCTCCCCTGTGGCGTTACTCACGGTTGTATTGAGGTCGGGCACAGGTTGATAACGGTCTTGCGCCCACGACCTGACGGCAGCTCAATCTCGCCACTAGCAGCGGCCGAAAAGCAAGCACCTGAGGGGGCTGTCGCCTCCGAGGCCGGCCAGTAGAGCGTCCTGTCGCCCACAGCCGACTCCTCGCCACCTCTTAGCCCTGGCCGGGGATGTAGACCGCAGTACCGACGCCCTACGGCAGCACCGTCCCAGCTCGGCACGGACTCTGGGGCGCCACGTAATCGAGCGGCTTCAACTCACCAGACACACCGTTCGTGCGCTCACGACGCATACCCCGGCCAAGGCGAATGCTCTCTACCCGACGACATCAAAGTGGTGGGCGGCAACCTCATACGTCGCCCTCGGGGAACTGGACGAGGCCCGGGCAGCGTTGGAGAACGAGCTCGGCCACCTGCGCACCCTCCAGGAGCCCGCTCCTCTGCTGGAACTCAAGACCCGTACGCAGCTCGCCGGCATTCTCTACAACACAAGCAAGCCGGCGACCGCGTGGCTGCCACACCTCCACCACGCCCGCGGCCTCGCCCAACAACTGGCCCAATCACGGCCCGAGGACGTCTCACTCGTCACCACGAACTGCCTCACGATCCTCCTCAACCATACGGGCCGCGAAACTGCCGACGCGGAACTACGGAGCCTTGTCGAAGGCTTCGAGGCGCTGCACGAACAGCTGCCGCACACGCCGCGCTCGCACGCCCAGCGCGAGATCAGCCGGATCAACGCTGCGTTGAGCTCGGGAAGCCTCACGGACGCGGAAGTAGAGCGACGTTGCCGAGTACTTCTGGACAGCGGCGATCTGGCCCGCCCACAGAGCCTCCAGGTAACGATGTTCCTCACCGAGGCCCTGGTGTTCCAGGGGCGGTGGAGCACCGCCCCTGGAACACCTGCAGGCCATCCACGAGTACTTGGCCGAGTGGCCGCTTCACCCACAGGTCATGGCCAGAACCCTGCACAATGTCGGCCTGCGTGTCGGGCTGACCGTGGCGTCGAGTGAGCCGGCTTGCCATGCCGCATGCATCGTTCTGCTCGGCAGTGCCGAACCTGCGCCTGCGCCTGAGTGCCGACCGCTGCTGTCCCTGCTCGTCACCATGGCATCGCGCATGCCCGCCGGACACCTCAGCCTGGAAGCCGGGATGACGTGCATGCCGTACAAGATGCAGGCACTACGCCTCCTTGAAGCAGTGTGCGACCAAGACCACGACAGGGTCCGTGGCATCTACCAATCCATGGCCGATCAGGACACAGAAGACCTCAACCAAGAGCACGAAATCGGTTGGCGCACCCTAACCAACATCGTCACGACCTCAAGCGTGAGCATCTTGCTCGCCGGCTCCTGACCTCAACACACCCTCGCCCGTCGATACAAAGTTTCCCGGCGTGCCTGTACGACTCCGTCCGGGTACGAGCCGCTGCCGTACCCCTGTCTTCCGGCCACGAGCATGCCTGCCGCACCGTGCAGTACCTCACCAGAGCGTCGGACCTCCATCTCCACGACCGCCTCCACGCGGCAAGACGGCTCGCAACCCAGGGCCCTGGAGCGGCCGTTCACTAAGGGCGCCGGCGGCCAGTGCTACAGCGGCCAGGCTGGCCCCTCCCCGGCCAAAGCAATGCGACACGTGAGCGTTTCTAGCGTCGGTGACTTGACGTAGAGGGCATTCCGCCCCCTTCCCTCCGGCTGCTCAGGCTTTCCAGCCTGCAGTTCAAAGCCCGGTCGCCGACGTCAGCAGTGTGGTAGAGGCAGGCTTTGACGGCTCCTCAGTCGCGGCCGCCCAGCGTCAAGCTCGATTGGGGCGCGCTCACTTGCGAGCCCTAATATTCGTCCTCCCGTGGGAATTGCTGGGCAAACCCACGGAGTGTAGGGACGTGTGCCACGAGGTGCCTCACCGTACGGCCTTGGCCTTGGCCTTGGCCTTGGCCTTGGAGCCAGTGCGGAGGAAGATGGCGACAACGGCGGGTGGAACGCTGGAAAGCTCGCCCTTGTAGTCACCAATTCTCGCGTTCGAGGCGCGACTTCTAGCACGATTTCCGTGCGGTACGGCCCATGCCGCCGTACCCCCTTGCTTACAGAGCGGGCGCCCTGTCAGGCTCCAGCCACGTAGTTGCTCAAGGCAGTGGCCCCTCTGAGGCAACCAGAGGGGCCACCTGATCACCATCGCAATATCCGAACAGGAGTTCCGTACGTGGCAATCTCTAACGAGTCTAATGAGGATCACACGCGAAATTACATGGTGGATGTCCGAGAGAACGGGTCTGGCCCGCATGGGCCTCGGTGGAAACGCCACCGACCGCCCTCACACTAGGAATTCTAGGTGGTCTCGGCACAGTGATCGGGACGGGAACAGGACAATGGCTGTGGGATCTGCTCCAGCTGCATCTGTGATCCGTGCTGGAGGGGGCGTTTCCTCGCCACCGCTCCTGGCGGGGGAACGGCCGAGGTCGTTGTCTCTCGAGACCCGCACGCCCCTGCGCACCTTGCCTCGTCAAGGGTGTTCCACTGGCATGGCCGACCACCGCCTCATTGTCAGAGGGCAGCGTTACGCTCGTTCGCTTCGGACCCAAGGACGGGTGGGGTATGACTGACAGCGCATCGAACAATAGCGGCAGCATCCTCAGCGGAGATGATCCGATCGATAACGCCAGCCAGGACTTGCTACAGCGGACAGACCTTGCTGACGCTCTCGCGGAGGAAATCGGTCGAATGTCCGCGAAACGCGGCGCAGTTGTCGCTCTGACAGGAACGTGGGGTTCGGGCAAGACGTCACTGGCAAATCTCACCCGCGGCGCTCTGGACACGGTTGATGACATGCAAGTCGTCGAGTTCAACCCCTGATTCTTCTCCGGCACCGACCAGCTCATGCGGTTCTTCTCCGACGAACTTGCCGGCCAGTTGCGGAATGGGCGCCGGCTGAAGGACAAACTCAAGAGCGCGGGCCGCCCTGTCGCTGAGCAGTTAGGCAAGTACTCGGCCGCCCTGTCGCCGCTGAAGTTCGTCCCCGGGGCCGGCGTCGCCCTAGAGGGCGCAAGCGCTGTCGCGGCAGGGACATCCAAGCTCCTTGGCGAAGAACAGGAAACCATCCATGAGCGAAGAGTGCAGATCTTTGAGACCCTGGGCGGACTGCCGGGGCGGATTGCGGTGTTCATCGATGATATTGACCGGCTGTCCCAGCTGAAGATCTCGGTAGGCGATGAACACCACCAGTCCACCCAGTGCGAGCAGCACCAGGGCGGTCAGGCTCATGTCGTCGTTGAAGCGGTTCACTTGCTCTCTCCGCTGCGCTTCAAGACTCGCCGCTGCGCCTTGGGCTGGCGGGTGGGCGGGTCAGCTTCGGCCCCGATCCCGCGGAAAGCAGTGGGGGCCCCGACACCCCCTTCACCGGGGAGCGGCGGCGCCTCAGACAGCGAAAGGACCCACTCCCCCGTAAAGGAGGATGTGGGCCCACCAGACCTGTTCACCTGTACAACGCCCGGGCCCCGCCGGGGTTACGGAAAAGAGCCGCCAGAGATGAAAACTGCGCTGGAGAAACGATTTCTCATTTGAGCGACCCCCGACAAGCCTGGCCCGCCGTCCCAAGGACGCGCTAGCCGGCGCCATGCCTGGCCAGCTCAGTGAACTGTCCGGCGTTCGCCGAAATCTTGCGCCCGCATCCTCGACGCCCATGAGCTGCCTGTCGCCGTGGGCTATCAGAGCCGCATCAGTTTCCCCGCGCCCGTCAGAGGGCCTGCACAGCAAGCCCCTGGACGCGCGGCTATGAGGAGCCTTGGCTGCGCCGGTGCCGTCCGCGGCGACGCCTGTCCGGCGCCACCTGCACCAAAGGCCTCCTCTGACCCAGGGGCGAGATCGGGTGCGTCGCTCTGGCTCCTCCAAAATCTCGTGGAGAGGACCTTCTGCTCGTTTTTGGTGCGCGCTTTGCGCAGGCTGGAGGTGAAGGCGCCGCTATGGCGGGCACGTGCGCTGCGGGTCAAGGTGGCGGCGTGCAGCTGGAGGCTGGCGGCCTCCAGGGCTAGGACGAGGCCGACAAGGTCTTCCACGGACATCAAGTCCAGGCACGCATGCGCGAGGCGGCTGAAGATTCTGCCGCTCATCGGAACCGGGTGGCTGTCCAGGCGCTCCACTCGCCTGAGCAGGATGGTGATTGCACCGGCATCCCGTGCGGCTCCTCCTTCGCGCAGGACGATGTCGAGGTGCCCATCGAGGTGAACGGAAGCAAGCGCCAGCGCCCATGACGCCACCGCTGTCGGGGCCATGGTACGGGCGCGCTCCCCCAGCGCCTGCAGGTCAAGGGCGGCTGCCCCGGCGTGGTGGAGGATGCGCAGGAAGTGCCCGGCGTGTCCGGTGGGCCGTTCCTTGAGCGTGCAGGCCAGCACGATCTCGGCGTGAGAGGGCGGTGCGACCTCGTTCACGGCGCGAAAGAGGAGGGCCGCATCACTGGCGCTGCTGGTTCGGGCGGTGTGCTCGAGCAGCCACCGCACCTCGCGGTGTCCCTCGTCCAGGGCCTCCAGAAGGGCCCAGAAGTCGCGGGCCGAGCGTCGGGCCGCGGACTCGATCAGGACGTCACAGGCGAGCGTCTGGTTGCCGGTCGCCCGGAGATCGTTGATCAGGACGGCAATGTCAGCGGGCGCACGTGTCAGGGCCGCGCGTTGCAGAACGGCTGCGGCCGCGACGTGGTTGCGCACCATGCGCAGGGAGGAGACCAGCGCCACCAAGTGCCCGGTGCTGCGCGACTGGGCGCTGTCAAAGACGAAGTCGGCGTCCTGCAGCAGGCCGTGGCGCGAAAGGCTCTCGATCAGCTCCGTGACGTCTGTTGCGGAGCGGGTAGCCACAGCGGCGGCCTGAAGGGCGCTGGTGAGGGCTCGAAAGTCGTGTGCGCCCAGTGTGCGGCTGAGCTCCACGATGTCTTGTGCCGACCGTTCCGCCGCCGCGGCACGCAACGCGTGCGGCAGGGTCGTAGCCAGATCGGTGGGGGCCAGCACGGTGACCAAGTCCAGTACGTGCGCGACGGGGCGAGTGGCGCAGAAAGCACCGAGCAGGACGGTGACGTGGTCGCACAGCTCCTGCTGGTTGAGGGCCACGGCGAATGCGGCGATGTCCTGCGCTGTATGGAGCTGCACGGCCGCCTGCAGCAACTGGGCGCCGCAGTCGATCAGGTTGGAGCGGTGCAGCTCGGCTGCCAGCAGGCCCAGGTCGCTGATGGAACGGGTGAGCGCCAGGACCGGAAGCGCCGCCTGGGCATGCGACCCGAGTCCTGCTGCGTCAAGACCGGCCAGGAGCGCCGCCACTTCATGGACGTTACGGGACTTGCTGACGGAGGTGACCAGTTCGCTGGCCATGGCCCGGTGGGTCCTGGACTCCAGATCGCTGACCACGGTGAGGAGTTCGGGGATGGAGGCGCTGCGGTCGGTGGCCTCCAGTGCAGCCATCAGCGAGGGCACACCCACTGCTTCCTGCCACAGCCCTTGCACGGTCTCCAGCTGGGACTCCAGCATGTGGCACTGATCCTCGGCGGCGATCAGTTCGGCCTGGGTGACGGCCAGGGCCTCCTTGAGGTAGGTGATCTCTTGCTGGAGGTCGTCAAACTCCCGTCCCAGCTGTTCGTATTCGCCCTGCCACACGTCGACTTCTGCCTGATGCGCCCGGGCCTGCTGCTCGAGTTCGACGACCAGCTTGTGGCAGCGCGCCTCGGTCTGCGACAGACGCTGCACCCGGTCAACCAGGGCCTCCTCCAAGGCCTGGGCGTGCGCCCGCTTACGTCGGGCTTCCTCATCAGCCTCCGCCAATTGGTCTTCCAGCTTCTGCCTCTTGCTCGCCGGGCGGTTGGACTGCTGGGCCTCGCGGTGCAGCTCACGGATGCGCTGCTCCGCCTCAAGGGTGATCGGTGATCCGTCCTCCCGAAGATCAGCGATCAGTGTGGCGACGAAGTCCCAGGACGCGAGCCGCTCCCCCTTGAGATAACGGGTGAGCGTGCTGGCGTCCAGGTGACGGCGCGCGGCATAACGCCGCACGCTCACGCCCAGACTGCAGAACAGCATCCGAAGGTCCTCAACGAAGGCCCGCTTCTGCGCTGTGAGGTCTGGGCTCAGCGGTGACAGGCGCGCCGTCCCCGTGGCGTTGCTGGTGCTCATGTCACCGCCCTTGTCTGGTCAACGCCTCCCATTATCAGGGACGTTGCGTGCCGCAGCAGCCGAAAAGTGTTGACACCTGCAGCCGGCAACACCTCTGTCGCTGCCATCTCGCACCGTCAACAGCAGACCCTTTTGGGGCGCGCGGCAAACCGGACACCATGGGCACCTGACCGAGAAGAAGATGGCCATGACCGCGCACAGGAGGACCAGGGCAGCATGACCCAGCACAGTGAACCGCAGCCGCACCCCACCACCCCGCCTGCACCCCACCCGCAGACCACGCCACCTACGCCGCACGCGCAGAGCACGCCGCCTGCGCCCACCCCGCCAACCACGCTGCTCAGCCAGCGCGCCGCGATCATCCTCCTGCTGGGTGTGCTGGCCGCCGCAGCAGCGGCAACCCTGACCGTCCTTGCCGGAGGTGCACTGGCCAGCGGACTCCTCGCCGGAGGCGGCGCATTCATCGCCGGCGTGCTGTTCTTCAACACCATCATCACCTGACAGCCGCAAGTCGAGGCGGCGCCGCTCTGCCAGGATTTCAGCCGTCGCCGACAGCGGCCCAGCTGCGGGCGCACTCCAGCTTCCTTTCGCCTGAAGTCAGTCGGGCGTACCCCCCAGCGGAAACCGTTGCATGATGAGGGTATGAAGCGCTGCTTGCACAGTCTCCAGCTGTTCCGTGGTGGCAGTCATCTCGTATCGAAGCTCTGAAAGCCGACCATCACCGCGTCTGTTTCGGATCACTTCGTCGAGCTCGGCGTGATGACTGTCGATCCACGTTACCCGCGCTTCAACGGCTAGATCGAACTCCTCCAGGAGATCGGGGCAGTAGACGTGCATCATGCTGCGCAGGTTCCGCCGGGCGGCCTGGCGGCGCTTTGTCGGGCTCCATTTCTGGGCGACAGGAGCCGAAGGAGACATCAGGGCGGCGATCTCGCGATGGGTGCGACGCGCCATGGTGCTCCGGGCGAACGAACGCCGGAAAGGAATGGGCCCACCGTAGTCATTGCTGCGCGGATGCGCGGCTCGGGCCAAGTGAGGTTGATCCGCAAGGATCAGGTCGACCACCTTGCCCGTGGTCCGCGCGGCCTCGCACCACTCGCGAAGAATCTCGTGCAGCTCAATCAAGCCTTCGTGCACGTTCGGCAATGCGGGCGTCCCCGTGCTCTGGTTCACGACGCTCCGCAACACGCTGCTACTGGCCCTGACGACCGCGGCTGCTTCGGGTGCCACCATGACGAGCTCCATCCCAGTGTTGTGCGAGGGCTCAATGATGCGCAGCCCAGTGGCGCCGAACAAGACGACCTGATGCCCGGCAAAAGCCTTGACCGCGGCGGAACCTCGCCGAAGGCGGGGATGCGAGCAGTCATGGAGCCGAGCGTGCTCAGGACTCCTCGTTGTCGGCTTCCTGCTCGCGCAGTGCCCTTCTGGCTCGATGCCAGGCGGCAAAGACTTCGGGCAGCTGATCCAAAATGCCCCGCACTGTAAACAGGAGCACGCTCGCTACGCCCGCCGCGGCCAGGATCCACAACGTGAGCACGTCCACCGATTCGACACCTTCGCCACAGAGGCCGAACCAGCGACGGATGTTGCCCAGTTCGACCAGAAACGGTCAGAACTGAGTTCCACGCCGACAGCAAAGCCCAGGTACCGCAGGGGAGGATCAGGTGGACACGCACGCGTGCGCCACAAACGGACGGTGGAGGGCAGGAGTCCGGGTCGTGGTTCACGGATCGCACAGAATTCCCCGCGACATGTCGGCTCGCCGGTACCTGCGCCTGCACACCCCACGCTAGATGGCCGCCCACACCACCACGCCCGATCTGTAAATATGACTACACCGTGGGCCGCCCCCTGCTATAGCAGCCCTCGGCCGTCGGCGCGAGCTCTGTCAGGATCCGGTCTCCCCTGCATCTCCTCGAGCGACGCCAGCTGATGGTGTCGAACAGAGCTTTGCCGCTAATGAGCACGATCAGGTGGGGACTCGTTGCATTGTTCCAACTCGCAGGCTGGTAGTTCCTACCGTCTGAACTGCGGCCCCCAGCTCAGTGGGCTCCGCATCGGCAACGTGGCGGCCCGTTACGAAGGTGTCCTCGCACGGGTGCTCCCCGCCGACGCGGCCTGCGGTCCTCCCCCAGGCAGAATCCGGTACGTGCCGTTTCGTGGGAGGTTGTTACAGGGCGCCGGGCGTTGTCGAGCGGTCTCTCAGGGTGCGCAGGCTGACGCGGTTGCCGTCGGCGTCCTGGAGGTGCCATTCGTTCATGCCCTGGCAGGTTTTGGTGCCGCGAGCGACGGCGCCGGCCTCGTCGACCCGGCCGTAGGGGGTGCCGCCGGTGGCGTTGAGGATGATGCCGCCGTTCTCGTCGATGGTGGCCCAGTGTTCGGTGGAGCGGTAGGTGAGCACGATCTGGGTGCCGGGCTTGAGCGTCCCCGCATCGATCATCTTGGCGACATCGGTACGCCGCCGGCCCGATGCCGGCCTGCGCCGCAGCGCAGCCGGTGGTTGGTGGGCTGCGGCCGGCGCGTTGCCGGCCTGGGGTTTGGGGTGCTGGGGGCGGGTGGGGGTGGACAGGCCCAGGCGCTCGGGGTTCCAGATGTGTTCGAAGAGGCGCAGGTAGAGCTCTTGGCGGATCTGGATGACGGCAGTCATCGTTTCCTGGGGTCCGAACGGCCTGAGGATTTTGTCCAGTCGGTGGGTTTTGATGAACTCGCGCAGGATCGGGTTCCGGCGGTCGTATCCGGGGGCGATGATGCCCAAAAGGACGTTGCTGCGCGGGTAGAGCTGGGCTTTTTCGTGCAGCGGCAGGTCGTTGAGGCTGGAGTTCTCGCGGCCCTGGAGCAGGCCGAGGCCGCCGAGTTGGTTGCGGCGGCTGCGGAAGAGGACGGCATCGGGGATCTCGTCGGCGACTCGGTGGTGGTGGTTGGCGTAGAGGTGCTCGATGTGGAAGCGGTCCCGGTCGAGGTAGGCGAGCACGTCGTGCGACCGGTGGCAGCCGTCCTCGACGTAGGCGGTGGCCCGGGCCAGCAGGTATCTGATCTGGTGGCCGTTGTTGCCTCGAAGCCCCAGGGTGACGGCGTCGCCCGGTGAGCCGCCGTCTTGTTCGACCAGGCCGCCGAGCGCGGTGGCGACGTCGCCCGTACTCCGGCAGGGGCGCAGGAGGGGCACGAGGATGGTGTGGATGAGGGCATCGGTGTCGGCCGCTTGCACGGGAAGGTCCTGCAGGACCCGCAGGGCGTACCAGCGGTCCAGGTAGGAGGCGATGAGGCGGCCTTTGTCTTTGGCGTCGGAGGGCTGGTCGCCGGGGTTGATGGCGGCCAGGATGGCGACCGCCTGTTGGTGCAGGCCGTTGCGTTCGTTGTAATGCACTGCCTCGAGACGGTCGCCGTCCTTCTTGAGGTCGCGGCTCGCGGCCAGCAGGGGCCTAAAGAGTCGCGCCGTGTTCAGCAGGTCCTGGACGAACTGCAGGAACCGGTCGGGGCGTTCGGGCACCAGCGCGAGATGGGCGGCGTTGCGGCGGACCCAGACATTCAGATTGGTCTCGATCTGCCGGCGGTCCTCCTCGTGGTCCTGGCGGGCGCAGCGGGCCAGGAGGAAGGCTTTGATGAAGCGGGAGGCCGCTGTGGGGTCCTCGCGGTCGGTGGTCAGTTCCCTGAGCATCTCCTGCCACTGGGTGTTCAGCAGGTCCTCGTTGGCGCCGACGTGGGACAGCAGGTGGCTCTTGAGGAGATCGACGGCGGTCAGACGGGCACCGCGGTCGTTCATCGTCTCGAACATCCGGTAGCCGTGATCGGCGCCCGAGGCCCGGATCCCGACCAGAACCACCCGCTCCAGCAGCCACTCGGTGAAACGCTGGAGCCGCTCCGCATCCAGGTCCTCGACGAGCTGGGATTCGATCTGCTGGCTGCGCGCCCACAGGTTGCGGCGCGAGAGCGAATCACCGGCGCCCGTCTCGTAGGTGCGGCCCTCGGCCACCGCCCGCAGGACGGGCTCATGATCGGCGATGCCGACCGCGAAATGCTCGCCATCGGTGGTGATCACGCGGTTGAGCCGGTCGACCGCCCTGGGGTATCCGAACTCCTGGGCGAGGCGGCGCAGTTGCAGGAACATCAAGTGCAGAGTGACGAAGCGCTGCTGCCCGTCGACGAGGCATCGCCTGCTGCGCGACTGCTCGTAGTAGACGAACGGGCCCAGGAAATACTGAGGCGCCGTCGCGGGCCGGCGCAGGTAGGCGGGGTCGCTGGCCCAGCTCTTGAAGGAGTCGCACAAATCCCGCAGCAGGGTGCGGACCTCATCCTCGCCCCAGGTGTAATCACGCTGGTAATAGTCGATCTCATAGGTCATCTCACGAAATAGTTCCTTCAGGCTGAAGCCCTGGGACCTGATCTCGTCCAAACCCATGCCACCACTCCCCCACCGCCCGGCGCACCCCCTCATGCTGCCAACTCCGCCCAGCGCCGTACAGACAGCGCGCAGCACACCAGACCGGACAACGCTCAAAACCGCCGGGCCTTTGCACCCCACCCAAAAGACAACGGGCCGGGACACGCCTGCCCCTGCCAGCCGGTCGGGAACCCCGGGGGCGGCTCGAGGTCGCCCTGCAGGGATGAAAGGCGCGCAACTCCCCCGCGAACGCGGAACCCAGCACCGCACAGGCGGCCAGCACAGGCTGTTGTCGCGGCCCGTGTCGTCATGAGGGCACGGCCGCAGACACCGCGTGAAGGCCAGGTCCGGCCGGGGAAAGCAGCCACCGCGCCACCACCGCTGCGTGCTGCGGGGAAAGGTCATGGCCGGCGGCGCCTCTTACGCACAGGGCGCGGTGACCGGCGAGGCGTGATGCTGAGATCGTGCGTGCGGCGTGAGCGGCCAACCGGCCCGTGGGACACACCGGCCGGCTCCCACGGGCGCAGCGAGTTCGGTGGAGAAGGTCATCGGCACCGAGAGGTACTGACCGCGGTGCCAGAACTTCAGGCGCGCGACCCGCCTGAAGATTGCAGCCCCAGTTGTCTGGCAATGTCGCTGGACAACTCCTAGACATCTCTACGCTCGTCCAGACTTGTGCTCCCGGCGAGCGCGAGGAGGAGTAGATGGCAGGGCGGCGGACTCGGCCGTGGGGCCCTCTCAAGGGTAATAGTGCACAAGAGAGGCAGGCTGCGGCCCTGGTGCGTACATGGATGGATGAGGCAGACCTGACCGTGAGGGCCCTGCACTCGGCCATGGTCGACGGGTCCGTGGGTAAGGGGCCCGTCCCGAGCCGGGCGACGGTTGCCGACCGGCTGGCCGGGCTCAATCTCACCGGCGAGTTCGTCGACGCCGTGGCCACGGTCTGCTTCTGCGCCAAGAACGCACCAGCCAGGGCGCGGCAGGCACGTCACATCCTCAACGGCGGCGGCCGGTTTGCCCCCGACGAGGCCAGCAGCAGGCCTGCCCCACTGACCCCGATGACACTGCCGCAGTCCACCCCACCGATTCACCGCGCGAGAAGAGATCTTGGCCAGGAGCTGCAGTCCAAGGACGCAGCCGAGCTCCATCGCGCTTTGAGCGCCACGAGCCGGCAACTGGCTGCTTTGCGCGCCGAGCGGGACGCGTTGGATGAGCGCTGCGCGACCCTGTACGGCGCGTTATCAGCGGCCGAGGCGATGGTGAAGTCCCTGACCGAACGGCATGCGCCGCCCGACGACACGGTCCATGAGCCGCCCGCGCCGCAGGCAGCTCCCGTGACGCTGCCCCCGGCGGACTTAGGCCCCGATGTCCGGTGTAAGGCCACAGCGCCAACAACAGCCACCGCTAGCAGCCCCCGCCCCCAACCAGACCCCGGGAAGAGCGAGGGCTTGACGCATCGACGGCCTTCGGGCGCGGCCGACACGCCCGTGCCGTCAGGCCTGTCACCCGCGCAGAGGCACGCACCGGCGCACCCCGGATGGGCACCGGCCGCAACCCTCCTACCCGGTGACGTCAAAAGTGAACAGGCGCTGACGCTACCGCTCGACTTCCAGGCGTTCTACAAGATGAACGTTGAGGCCTACATCCAATACGCCCGCTTGCATCTGCGGGATGACCTGGCGCAGGAGGCGGTCCACAACACCTTCCTCGCCCTCTGGCGCGAGTGGGCGGTCTTCCTGGGCCACCCGGAGCCCGCAGCCGGGGCGTGGAAGGTGTTGCGGCGCTGTGTGGCAGAGCAGACTGGTCGCGCCACAAGCAGCCATGTGGTGGCGCAGGTCATGCGGGACGCCCGCGCCACCCTCGGCGGAATGACCAGCGATCTGGGCCTCTTCAGCGCTATCGCAGAACTGCCGGTGCGTCAGTTCGACGTGATCGTGCTGCGGTACGTGCTGGGCTATAACATCGCGAAGATCTCCGAACTGCTCGGCGTCAGCTTGACTACCACTCGCTCCCAGGAGCGGCTGGCCAAAGGGCGTCTGGCCAGGAAACTTGACCTGCCCGCCAGTGATGGTCAGTCGTCATGAACGGCTCTTGGGAAAGGCCTGGCACCCAGCAGGCAACCGCGGGTGCGCGGCCGCGCGGGCCCCCAGTCACGCTGCCTGCGGCAGCACACAAAAACCACCCACCGAAAACCGGTGCCGCACATCGGGGGCCGCAGCGCCACTGCGCCCCCCGACGCATCGAACACCCGAGGAGGCACCCCTTGAACAGGCCCGGCCTCGGCCCAAGCAGTCCCGAGATGGAGACCCACTTGACTGACAACCCGCACCCCGCACCCCGCGCCCCACGCAGCCGCCGTCAACATCACGGTCAAGGGCGCGGCACGGCTGGTCGTGGCGACCACCATCGCAAGCGCCGACCACGGATCGCGCAGCGAGATCAACGCGCCCACCATCGCCGAGCCGGACGCCGACCGCCCGTTCTGGCACCGCACATCCGTGCTCTGGAGCGCCCTCACGGCCCTGGCCGCGACCACTACCGCCACCCTGGCATGGATCCTGGGACGCTGAAAACGGCCTAAGGGCCGCCGGAACCCCCGTTCCGGCGGCCCACACCCCCGCAAGCCTGAAAGCCTGTTAGTGATCCCCGATGGGGGTAGCTCTCTTCCGCGGACGGCCCCGATGGTTTGAGCTGGGAGATCGTGGTTGTGGGTGATGGCGGCGTGGTCGGGTCTCTGCCGTGTGGGTGCAGGAGGCGACGCTGATGGGGTCGTTGATCGGGGAGTTGGAGGCGCGGGCGGCGGCCCGGGTGCGGTCGCCGCCGTCCTGGACGAGTGACGGAACCGCCAGGGCCGCACCGTGCCGGGGCCGAGCGGGGCGGGCCGCCCACCGACTAGCATCGCCGAGTTCGTGCCGCCCACCGGCCCGGGCATCGCGGCACGGCCTACAGGGGAGCTGACACGGCATGAGAACGAAGAGCGCAGCGGCGTGGGCGGTAGCGGTGCTGATGCTCGGCGTAGCCGTCGGCGGCTGTGCCGAGCAATCGGACAGGGGGCCGTCCGGCAGCAGCGCGCAGTACACGAAGTCCCCCCGCGAAGGGGAGGACAAGCCTGATTCACGGGTCGTCGAGGACGACGACGACCACACCGTCCTCGAACTGTCCGACGGCCGGCAGGTGTCCCTCCGCTTCACTCGTCGCGGCCTGGAGGCACAGCATCGCCACGCCTCTGACGACGCCTGGTCCGCCCAAGAAGCGGTCTATGAGACCGGCACCACACCGTGCCACGGCATCAGGGCAAAGGCGTACCGGGACACCGTGTGGCTCGCGGCCGGCTTTGGCGCGTACTGCAGGGACGGCGAAGAACCGCAAGAGGTGATCGCGGCCGTCGCCACCGGGGACCTCTCCTCCTGGACCACCGACCCGACCAAAAACACCATCGCCTGGCCCAAGGCCCGCATCCGCGACGGTGGCGCCCGAGTGGACTTCGTCGATCCCAGCATGCTGGAAACCACCACGCTGACCTGGCGCAAAGGCTCCGGATTCGCCCAGGTGGCCACGGAGTACAAGTCCATCCACCGCTGGTTCGTGGGCCGGTGGCGAGCCACGGACGGCAGCCAGCAGCTGACCCTCCACCAGGTCGAGCCGGGCAGACGCGCACGCGTGGTCATCGAGTCCCGCACCGGCCCGCGATGCAAGGGCAGCGCCACTGTCTCCGGCATCGACCAGCACGACCTGTCCATGAGCAACTTCACGCTCGATCAGGGCACCAGGACCGTCAACTGCCCGCCAAAGGAAACCGAGTACTCCTTCGACGTGAAGTCCTCGGACGGCCCGCTGCGCCTACGCAAGATCGGCAACCACCCGAAGACCGTCCTCACCTATGAGCGGGCGGACTGACATACGACTGCGCATGAGGGACGGCCACGTGGTCGGGTCTCTGGGGTGTGGGAGAAGTACGGCAACTGGCGGGGCGTCTGCAACCGGCTGTGGATGTGGTCCGCCGATGGCGCGTGGGAGGGGGTGTTCACCGCGCTTGTGGCACAGGCCGACGCTGACGAGGAGCTGAACTGGGTCGTCTGTGTGGACTTCACGACCGTATGGGCCATCGGCACGCGGCCGGAGCCCGCAGGCCTCGGCCGACGAACCGGACGACCACGCCATCGGCCGGTTCCGTGGCGGACTGACCACGACAGTTCATGCTTCGGGCATACCGCGACGCTCATCTGTCAGGCCTCCGCGACTCCCCGCCCGGAAGGTCGGTGGCCTCGACAGGGGTCCATCGCCGTGGGCGCGGGGAGCAGGTCAGCACCGAGGAACAGGGCGCCATCATGGCGGGTCCATCTGCGCGAGCTCGGGGAGCAGGAGAGTGACCGCCGCCGACAACTCCTTGCTGACGAACGGCTCCAGAGCAGTCCAGACCTCAATGTACCGACGGCGCAGCAGCGCGCCGACGAACCGCTCGTCCAGGGGCGCCTCGACCAGTAGCCCACCGCATGACGAAGGCCCCGCCCGGAACCAGGCGCTGTCGCCTGCGGTTGGACGGTGTCGGGCTGCCCACGGGTCGCCAACCACGCGGATCCTCTCGGTATTGGTGCGCTCCAGCTGAACGAGCAGCACCATCTGTTGCCCAGTCCGCAGGTGGGGTCCGACATCGGGGGTGAAACCGATTCCGGATCGAGGTGAGATCGCAGGCTTGAGCTGAAACCGGCGACGCCATCCGCGCCTCCACCCTTCCGCGCGGACTGCTCACTTCGATCCATCCGGTCCTCGAACGGGGGCTGGCCCCCCTCTGCGGCTCCCGGCCGCCCTGGCTATTCACAGCCATCGCCGCAAACGTCGAGCGCCTCAGCAGACGGCCGCCGACCGGAGAACCGTCCCCGCCCCGGCCACCGGCCGTCTTCCAGACCTTCCTGGATCAGCACGGGATCCCATGGCCGAGATCTTGGGGCTCTGCCTGAGAGAGCAGGCGACACCAAGGCTCCCGACAGAGTCAGCGTGCACTCAACCCTGCCGGCGCGGGCCGAAGCGTGGCTCGGGGCGGTCGTCCGGCGTCATGGGCAGGTCGCGCAGCACCACTGGGCCGGGATAGTACACGCCACCATGGGGCCCCGTTACGTGCTCACCAACCAGCCAGCGGTAGAACCACTCGGCGACCCCCATCTCGTACTCGAAGAACTCCCCCTCTCCGGGCTCGACGAAAAGCGAGCCCTTTCCCCCTGCCGCCTTGGGCCCGTAAAAGACCATCTCCGAGCGGTCGGTGCCGAAGAGCGGAATGAGACCGTCTGACGTGCCGAATACGAGCTCGCTCACCCCCAGGGAAGCACACGGGTCTCCCTCGGGCTCGTCCTCATCGAACTCAATCTGCGACCAGGCCTCAGCGGTGTCCCGCATCCACTTGCCCAGGTTCCACGGTTCTGTCGCGGGGTGGTGCAGATACAGATGTCCGTTGATGTGGAGCGGGCCGTAGCCGTCGACGATCTCCTTGTAGTCCACCGGGAGGCTGGTGCCGATGGCCTCCTCAATGGCCTGCCAGCTTTCCTTGCGCTGGTGTGTACGCGGCGGTTCGCCGAGCATTGCCATGACCTTCCGCAGGTACATGTCCTGTGTCACGCCTGTCACCTCCTTGGGCACGTCGCGCTGCCTGTGGTGACGCCACCGGACGGTGTCTGTCGGATCACGCAGTGCTTCCTCCTTCGATCTTCGAGGACAGAGCAGTCGTACTCGATTCTCGTCGGGATTCCCACTGCCACGTGCTTGCCGGATGTGACGGCTTTTCTGATGTCCTTTCCCCGCGCCACAGCTGAGGTAGGGGCGGTTCGTTTGCGGCGATGATGTGTTTCGCGGCGTCGGTGCCCTGGTCGGCCAGGGGCGCGATGGTTCCCTGTTGCGGCCCTCGGCCTCGAGCAGGAGACGTCGCAGCAGCCCGGTGAGCTGCTCGAAGACTCCGTCCTGCTGCCACTTGGCGCAGTATCCGCAGACCATGACCCACGAGGCGAAGTCGTGTGGCAGGTAGCGCCACGGGACGCCGGTGCGGTCCACGTACAGGATCGCATTCATGATCTGCCGCAGGTCGTGTCCGGTCGGCGACCGATGTCCAGCGTGGCCCGGCGGCGCCGGACCTGCCAGGCGAAGAGGACGGGTTCGAACAGCTTCCAGCGCTCGTTGGACAGATCGCTGGGGTAACCGTCGGGCGGGGTCATGCTTCCGATGTACCGCGCGTCGAACCGACTGACGAAGGGGCAAAGGCCATGGAGTCTGGGCGAGTTGCGGTGAAACAGGAGATGCCGGAACGAAACACCCCTCTTCCGGCACTCTCCGATCGCGCTACCCACCGGCCTCTCTCGTCTCGCCACGCCACGCCACGCCGAGGCCGCCAAATCGCAACGCATCTGCATGAAAGAGCGCCTACAACCTAGTAGCTCCTGCATCAGATCAACAGCAGGCCATGACTCCGGGGCTGCCGCCGGTAACGTTCACCGCCACCTCATTAGTGGCCTCGACTGGGCCCGCTTCGGACAATGACCCTCTCCCCCTCACTCAGCGGGAGGCTCTCCAGGACCACAGGACCAGGATAGAAGACCGCACTGTCCGGGCCGAACATATCCTCACCCTCGAAATATCGGAACAGCCACTCGGAAAAGGGCATGCGGTACTCATAGAAATCTGGCTCTTCCCCATCGCAGACCAGGAGCCTCCAGGCGTCACTTCCGCCGCCCACGACACCGAAAACGTACTCACCTCGGTCCGTGTCTGCGAGCGGGATGAGCCCGTTGGCGACACCGAATACGGGGCCGCTAGGGAATCCCGGGCACTCCGCATCGGAAAGGTCGATCTCCTGGAAATTCGACACGGTGCTTTCCATCCAATCGGACAGATTCCATCGCGCAGTGCCAGGATGACACAAGTAGAGATGGCCATTCAGTTGAATCGGACCATAGGCATCCACCAAGGTCTTGTAGTCATCGGGGAGGGGCACTCCCAAGCGGCGTTCGAGTCTGCCCCACGCGACCGAGGAAACATGGGAGCGGTCCGGAGCTCCCAGCATTTCGATCACTGATTGCACGTAGTCGCGGGACATACTTTTCTCCACTCTCACGGAACATTCGGGCAGCTGCTGGACCCAGTCGTTCGCCCACCTGTTGGCTGGTTGTGAACGACACAGTGCTTGGCGACACCTGTGCTGAGGTCCGAGTAGTTGTACTCGATGCTCGATGGAATTCCAGAGCCTGTCTTCTTGTAGCGCGGGGTGATCCAGAGTGCGACGTCATGACCGGATTCAAGCGATTCTCGAATATCACCCTCAACACCATCCCGAATATAGGGACTGTTCACGTGGCTGTACTGAGGTACCAGATTACGCAGGTCTTTGCCGTCGCCGCCTCCCAGTTTCGGCTGAAGGTGGCCATTGTTGGGACGATACCCCTGGCTGCGCATCTCCTCATAGCCGGGTGGCCTCTTGTGGCTTCCCGTTCCAGTGCCCGGCCCAGGGTGCTTCTTCGTGGTCAGATCCTGTTGGTCGATCACACCGTAGATGCCCAGGGCCCTGCACTCCTCCTGCTTGGAGAAGGTGTCGTAGTACCGCTCTCGCGGAAGGTAGGTGACATGACCAGTAGAGCTGAGTCCTGGCCCGTCGTCGCATTTGTTATCTGTGCGGGAGCGTCCGTCGTTGCCACCTCCCGGCTGATCGGATCGATCAGGCAGGGGGTAGATGTCCTTCCCGTCGGCAGCAGTCGGCGTGAAGAGCGCTACAGCCGCGAGGTTTAGCATGGCCTGCGCCGTGACGGTGGCACTTACGCCCTGCCCCGTCGTCCACGTCGCCGCGGTCCAGACGGCCTTGGCCGCCGGGCGGGTGGGCGCGGGCCTGGCGTGCGGGCCGTTGTTGGGGTTCTGGTCGATCGGGGGCTTCGGGGGCTTTGTTGGACGAATGTATGTGCCGTTGCCGGCATAACGCGCCCCGCCGCCTGCGAAGTAGTAGCCACCGCCGTAGTTATAGCCGTAGCCACCGCTAGGACCGGAGTACTGGAGGGACGACCTGCCGCCGGCGAAGTGGAGCTGATTTAGCATCCACTGCCGGGTGTTGGATATCGAATTTCGCAGACCGCTGTTGAGCTGGAACCATTGGCTGCAGTCCACGCCATATCTGCTGGTGCAGTCGCTGGATCCTATGCTGTCGTGCCCCATGGTCCATGTGTTCCAGAAGACCCCGCCCGCGCTCCTACTGGCGACCGAGATTCCCCATCCGACTATGTCCCAGGCATCGTGCCCTGTGGGGTCGATCCCGTTGAGCGGGCTGGCGTGGCCGTAGGTGTACCGGTTGCCCCTGACCGATGGCTGTGCTTCGAGTAGCCAGGTGTCCCGCGCTTCGAAGGAGCCGGTGCCCGGCTGGTACCAGCGTGCAGCCATGTTGACGTCGCCGGTGTCCGGGTCGGTCCAGCCGGACTGGTAGCCGACGGCTGGGGTGGTGCCGTCTGTCGCGGTTTCCGTGCCGAAGGGGTCGTAGGCAGTGGAGCTGCTGACCTGCTTTCCGTCGGCAGTAAGACCCGCGACCAGGTCGGTGTGCTGGTCAGTCAGCGCCCACTGCTTGGTCGTGCCCGTGGAGGAGGACAGCAAGGCTCCGTCGGGGGTGCGGCTGTAGGTGCTGGTGCCGTCGGTGGCCAGGTTGTTGGAGCCTCCGTCGTAGGTGAAGGCAGTTTGACCACGCGTCTGGACGCGGTCGAGGGCGTCGTAGGTGTATGTCGCGCCACCATCAGTGATCTTGCGCTCGAAGGCATCGAAGGCGAGCTTGCGCCGGGTTCCGCTGCCGTCGTTCACCGAAGCGAGGGTGCCGCGTGGGGTGTAGGTGAAGGCAGAGGTGCCCTCCGTCAGTTGACGGTTGCGGGCGTCGAAGTCCGCAGAGATCGCTCCGGCCTTGGTCCGGTTGCCGGCTGCGTCCCATGCGTAGTCCGTGGTGCTGCCGTCGTGAGTCCACGAGGTCATGCGTCCGGCGTCGTCGTAGGCGTAGCTGTTGTCTCCGGCACCTGCGGTGCCGGTGGTGTTCTTGAGTGTCAGACGGTTGTCGACGTCGTAGTCGTAGGTGTTCGACGTGATCGTGCCGGTACCGTCCGGCAGGGTGACCTTGTCGCTCTTCAAGCGGCCGAGGCCGTCGTACTTGTAGGTGCGACGGGCCGATTCGGCCCGGGATGCCGAGCCCTCGGGCTTGGTGGTGTACCGCTCCAGCTCGGGTCGTCCGGCAGCGTCGAAGTCGTACCAGATGTCGTTGCCGGTGAGCTCGTCCCAGGCCCAGTCGAGTCGGCCTGCGCTGTCGTAGCCGTAGTCGGAGTCGCCTGCCGCGGTGGTGCGGTGCGTCATGTTTCCGTCGGCGTCATAGGTGTAGCTCGCGGCTCCGCTCGGACCCTTCGCGGTCAGGAGCTGGCCCCGGTCGTTGTAGGTGTAGGTGTTCTGGTCGAGCACGCCGCCGGTACCGGTGAGGCGCCCGGCCAGGTCGTACGTCAGGGTGCGGTCCGCCGTCGCGGCCTCCGCTCCGGAGCCGGTCTCGTGGGTCAATCGGTCCAAGCCGTCATAGGTGCGCTCCCGCTTGGCCCCGCCGGGAAGCGTCTGGGTGACATCCAGTCCCGCCTTGTTGTACGACGTCGTCCAGGTGCGGTCGGCCGCGTCCGGGTGGGCGTCCGTGGCAGGCTCGACGGTCGACTCGGGCAGTCCCCAGGCGTTGAACGTGTATGTCGTGGAGTTGTGTCGGCCGTCCGTCAGACGGGTGCGGTTGCCTGCGGCGTCGTAGCCGAACGCCGTGATGATCGTCTTGGTGGCGGAGACGGGCTCGACCTGTTCGGTCATGCGGCCCAAGGCGTCGTAGGCGTAAGTGGTGCGGGCCTTGGTCGCTGTCGTGGCCGACGTCTGGTTGCCGTCGGCGTCGAACTCGGCCGACGTGGAACGCAGTGCGGTTGTCGTGGTGCCGTAGTCCGCCGTGCCGGTGACATTGCCCAGGGCGTCATACGACACCGTGCTCCTGCGTTGGGTCGCGTCGGTGGTCTCGGTCCGGCGGCCCAGGCCGTCGTAGCCGAACTTCGTGGTGCCTGCCGGGTCCGCGACGGATATGACGTCTCCGGCCGGGTTGTGGTCGGTCGTGGTGGTGCGTCCCGCCGGTGTGGTCGAGGACGTCTGCCGGCTCGCGTCGTCCCAGCCGAAGCGGGTGGTCAGGTTCTGCACGGTCGGATGACGCTCGACGGTGGTGGCCGTCAGCCGGCGGCCGAGTTCGTCGTACGTGGCCTCGGCCCTGGCTCCGGTCGGGTCGGTGGTCGAGAGCTGGAGGCCGGTGGGCGTCCAGCCGTAACGCGTCACGCCGCCACCATCGACGCCGGAGGCCGGCCCCAGCAACAGCTGCGGGGTGGCGTCCTTTTGGGCGGCGGCCGTGGCTGCGTCCGGCACAGGGTCAGTCTTGCTGGTCTGCTGCCCGAGCTGGTCGTAGCCATAGCGGGTGGTCCGACCGAGCGGATCGACGGTTGTCTGCGGAAGGCCGAGCGGGGTGTACGTGGTCCGGGTGGTCGCGGTGATCTTCGCGCCGCCACTGGGCGGGGTGTAGTCGGGCAGTGTCACCGCGGCCGTGCGGCCGAGCCGGTCGACCTCGGTGCGGGTGACGTGGCCGCGCGGGTCCTTGGTCTCGGTGGCCTCACCAAAGGTGTTGTAGCCGGTGCGGGCGACCGGGCGCGCCGAGGTGGCAGCAGCGCCCTTCTCCTCGGTCCGCACCTGGGGCGAGGTGCGCTGGACCAGGCGTCCCAGTGCGTCATACCGGTAGCTGGTGGTGTGGGCCTGGGGGTCGGCGCCGGTGTCGTTGCCGCGCGGGCTCACGGAGGTGAGCAGCAGGCCACGCTCGTCGTAGGTGCGGGTGGTGGTGTGCGTGCTCGAGCCGTCGGTGATGGTCTGCTTCTCGGGGTTGCCTGCGGGGTCGTACTCCGAGGTCGAGGTCAGCTTCCGGTCGCTGCTGATGGTCTGAGTCTGCTTGTTGACGCGGTCATCGCCGTCATATTCGACGGTGGTGGCACGGTCGAGGCCGCCCGGGTCGAGAACGCTGTGCGTGGTGCGGCCCAGGGGGTCCACGGCGAAGGTCTGTGTGGTCTCGCCGCCTCCGGTGACCTGACGGGTCAAGTTGCCCGCAGCATCGTAGGTGTTGCTCTCCAGCTCGATGTCGTGCTTGGCACCGGCGCCCTGTGTGACTTGCTTGGCCGTGGTGGTGGCCGCCAGGCCGTCGTCGAAGTAGGTGTACGCGGTGGTCGCGCCCATCGCATCCGTGGTGGACGCCAGCCGTCCGGCCGGATCGTAGGCATTGGACACCATGACCAGGTCCCGCGGGGAGCCGGAGGGATCGCCCGTCCAGTCGTTCAGGATGGTCGAGAAGTGCTGGCCGCGTGCCGTGTAGGTGTACGTGAAGTGCGCGCCGGCCGCGTCGGTCTTGCCGCTGACACGGCCCAGCTCGTCGTGTTCGAGGCGCGTGGTGTTCTGCTCGGCGTCGGTGATGCTGTCGTTCAAGCCGTCTTGGTTGTAGTGGTAGACGGTGCTGCGTTCGGTGTCGCCGCCGGTGGCGTCCTTGGTCGACTCGGTCAGCAGTCTGCCGTCCTCGTCAAAGGTGCGCGTGATCTTGGCGGTGTGGGTGGTCTTGGTGATCTCGTTCTCCACCCCCGCACCCGTTTCGGTGACGACGTGGGAGGCGGTGTCGTAGCCGTAGGTGGTGCTCACCCCGGCCGGGAAGGTGTCGGAGACCTGGGTCTCGGAGGATTTGCGGCCCAGACCGTCGTAGGAGTACTTCGTGCGGAGTCCGGAGGGGGATGTCACCTCTGCCAGGTCGCCGTTGGCGAAGTAGCGATTCTTGGTGACGGCGCCGCCGGGTGTGGTCTGTGTGGCAACCAGGCCGGCGGGTGTAAGGCCCGAGCCCACCGCGCTCTCCTCGCCCGTGGTGTAGGTGGTTGCTGCGGTGCTGTTGTCGGGGCGCACTGTGCTGGTGAGCAGGCCCTGCGCGTTATAGGAGTGCTCGGTGCGGTAGCGGGCGTCCTTGTGGTCCGACGAGCGCTGGTCGCGGTAGGTCAGCGGCTTGTCGTTTCGCGGATCGAGAGGGTCGTTCGGATTGAGGTAGTAGGAGCGGAAGTCCGTCCAGCAGGAATCTGCGTCCCGACAGGTCGTTGTCGACACCACGTTGCCCCGCGCATCGTGCCCGGTGACAGTGGCGTGCCCGTTGGGGTCCGTGACGGTGTGCAGGTTGCCGCCGTTGTCGTAGGCATATCCGGTGATCGCGCCGGTCGCATCGGTATGTGAGATCGTGCGTTGCCCGTGCAGGGCGTCGTAGCTGGTGCTGCTGGTCTTCTGCTTCGGGTCGGTGACCCGCACCGACGCCGTCAGACCGGAGTCGACGCCTTCGGCCTGTGCGCGGTAGTGCGCGGAGACCTGCTCGGCGCTCAGCGCCCCGCGATACAGGGCCACCTCGTCGACGTCTCCGCGCAGGTAGTAGGTATCCGCGGGCTGATCCATCCAGCCGGCGTTGGCGTATCCGCCGCCCACGTAGGCGTGGGGGCGGGCCTGGTCGGAGATCGGTCCGGTGATCGAACCGATACGGGCGCCGTCCAGGTACAGGGCCTGGCCCTTGGAGTCACCGCTGAGCACGACATGGTGCCAGGCACCGTCGGTCACTGCCTGACTTGAGGTGATCGGGCCCTGCGCACCGGTGGCTCCCTGCTGGCGGAACTCGCCGCGCAACTTGCCTGCGCCGTCGATGTTCAGGACCGGGCGGTAGGAGGTCGGTGTTTCTCCGATCTTCGCATCCTGCAGTCCCATCAGAACAGCGGAGTGGCTGGAGGTGCGGAACCACATCTCCACGGAGACATCGCTCGCCCCGGCGAGAGTGGAGCCGGGCAGCTTGATGTGACCGCCGCTGCCCAGGTGGGCCGCTCGGTTGTCACCGGGGCCAAATACCCCGGTCGCATCCAGCGTTGACTGGAAGACGGTACCTTGGTCGCGTGCGAACGTCGCGTTCGTGCCCGGCCCGCCGACCTCGCTTCGGAGGGCGGTTCCCTCGCTCTCGCCCAGGCGCCAGTAGGCGGCGGGGGCGTCGGCGACGGCCACTCCCTGGTACTGCTCGCCCGTTCCCTTGACGAGGGCCGTGCGGGCCTGGACGTGCCGCTTGGGTGTGTCCGTGTAACCGGGCAGAGAGGCTACCGCCGGTACGTAGGTCCAGAAATCGCCGATTTTGGTGAACCGCACCAGTAGGACTCCGTTAGGTCTTCCCGTTTGCGCTGATCAAGAGCATGTTGAGGAGCGTGGACGTACATGAAGTGGAGCGTATGCGGGCGGCGTTGG
>NZ_JBFBAT010000019.1:0-157927 GCF_040682375.1 Streptomyces sp. NPDC051214 | reverse complement strand
GAAGCCGTGATCCGCCTGGAGCACGGGCAGCCGATCCGCTTCGGCGCCGACCGCGCCAAAGGCGTCGTACGCGACCCCGCGACCGGCGACCTCAAAGTTGTCCCGGTCACACCTGAGACCGAGTCACAGATCCTCATCCACGACGCTCACACCACCTCCCCCACCCAAGCCTTCGCCCTCTCCCGCCTCGCCGACCCGAACACCCTCCACCACACCCCCATCGGCGTCTTCCGCAACACCCAACGCCCCGTCTACGACACCCTCATGTCCGACCAACTCGACACCGCCATCGAACAGAACGGCAAAGGCGACCTCGCCACCCTCCTCGCCGGCAACGACACCTGGACCGTGGAGCGATCCTCATGACCTATGTCATCGCCCAGCCCTGCGTCGACCTCAAGGACAAGGCCTGCGTCGACGAATGCCCCGTCGACTGCATCTACGAGGGCGCCCGGAAGATGTACATCCAGCCCGACGAATGCGTCGACTGCGGTGCCTGCGAACCCGTCTGCCCGGTCGAGGCCATCTTCTTCGAGGACGACACTCCCGACGAGTGGCAGGACTACCGCAAGACGGACCTGGAGTTCTTCGCCGAGCTCGGCTCCCCGGGCGGTGCGTCCCAGCTCGGGCCTCTCGACCGCGATCACCCGGTCGTCGCCGCGCTGCCCGCCCCGTCCGTCTGACACTCGCCGCCCCCCCGACGTGTCCGACAGGGTCACCCCGCCCGCCCCACCACCAGCCACCTCGACGGCAGTTCGATCCGCGTCCCGTCCGATGCGAACTCGGTGGTCGTCAGCGGCAGTTCACCCTTCGCGAGCACCGTCAGGCCCGCCGCGGTGACGTACTCCGGCACCGCGGCGTCGGCGACCTCGCCCGGCGCGATGCCGTGCGCGAACACCGGCGCCAGCTTCGGCGGCGGGCCCTCGGGGCTCTGGGCGAGGCCGCGCAAGATCGGGCCCGCCGCCTCGGCGAGCTCCACCATGAACGCTCTGCCGCGCTCGCCCAGCAGCGTCGCGATGCCGTCGACGAGCGGCTGGCGGTCGTCGGGATCGCACTGGTGGAGCACGCCGCGCATGTAGACGTTCGCGTCGCCGATCTCCGCGTGCAGTTGCTGCGCCTCGGCCTTCTCCGCGGCGTCGACCTGCCGGAACTCCACCTGTCCCGCCGGGTCGGCGTCCCGTGCGTGACGCAGCGCGGCGGCGGACAGGTCGGCGCCCAGGACGCGCGGGTAGCGATCGGCGAGGAACCGCGTCTGGGTGCCGTTGCCACAGCCGAGGTCCAGGAGGGGCAGGCCCGCGGCCGCCAGGTGCGGTTCGAAGAGGGCGAGGTGGATGCCGACCGTGAGCGCGGGTTCGGCGTCCCAGAAAACGGCCCCCTCCTCAGCGGGGGCGTCTCTCCAGAACCCCTCCCACGCCTCCCTGTACCGACTCGTGACGCTCATGCCCAGCTCCCCAGGATTGCGACGACGACCGCCGAAGCCGACGGCAAGATCGGTCTATCGCGCCCCGGGTTGAGGGACAAGTCACCGGCGCCATCAATTGCGCGGCGGCCCCAGCTCGAACCACACGGTCTTGCCGGATGCCGTACGGCTGGTCCCCCACTCCTTGGCGAGCACGCTGACGATCCGCAGCCCGCGCCCGAACTCGTCGCCGGGGCCCGCGTTCAGCAAGGTGGGCAGGGTGTGGTCGTCGTCCTCGACCTCGCAGATCAGGGTGGCCCCGGAGCGGACCAGGCGGAGCTCGACACGGCCGCCGCGCGAGTGCCGTACGGCGTTGGTGACCAGCTCGCTGACCAGGAGCTCGGCGGTCTCGGCGAGGGAGCCGCGGGACCAGGTGCGGAGCTGGTCGCGGACCAGGTCGCGGGCCCTGCTCACCTCGCTCGGGTCGCGTGCGAGCCCCCAGGTCGCGACATCCTCGTCCGCGATGCCGTTCAGGCGTGCCATCAGGAGGGCCACGTCGTCCTTGCGTCCGCCGCGCGTGTTGAGCGCGCGGATGATGGTGTCGCAGGCGGCGTCCATGGAGGCGGCCGGGTGGGCCGCGGACTCGGTGAGCGTGGCGAGGCCGACGCCGATGTCCTCGCCGCGGACCTCGACAAGGCCGTCGGTGCACATCAGGAGCCGGTCTCCGGGCGCCACCCGTACGGTGACCGCCTCGAAGGGCACGCCTCCCACGCCGATGGGGGCGCCTGTCGGCAGGTCGAGGAGTTCGCTGCGGCCGTCCTCGGCGCGCACGAGCACGGGCGGGATATGGCCCGCGTTGGCGAGGTGCAGTGCGCTCCCGATGGGGTCGTAGACCGCGTACAGGCAGGTCGCGAGGTAGTGCTCGCCGAGGCGCTGCGCCAGGTCGTCGAGGTTGCGCAGGAGCTGGGCGGGCGGCAGGTCCAGGGCGGCCATGGTCTGGACGGCCGTACGCAACTGACCCATCATCGCCGCGGAGTTGAGGCCGTGGCCCATCACGTCGCCGACGACGAGCGCGGTGCGCGAGCCGGGCAGCTTCACGGAGTCGAACCAGTCGCCGCCGACCCGGCCCAGGAGGGTGCCCGGCAGATAGCGCGTGGCGATGTCGCAGCCGGTCATGCGCGGCTCGATGTGCGGCAGCATGCTGTCCTGGAGAGTGTCGGCGACGCTCTCCTGGTAGGTGTACATGCGGGCGTTGTCGAGCACGAGGCCGGCACGGGCGGCGAGTTCGGCGCCGGTGACGCGGTCCATGTCGTTGAAGACGGGCCGCTCCCGGTGGCGCAGCAGGATCATGAATCCGAGCACCACATTGCGGGCCTTCAGCGGTACGACGAGCATCGAGCGGTGGTTGATGAGCGGGCGGATGTCGCGCTTCTCGAACTGCGAGGCGATGGCGTTGCCCATCTCCTCGGTGATGCGCGGCACGAGGACCGGATCGCCGGAGGTCATGCACTGGAAGAACGGGGTGTGCGACGGGAAGGGCATGGATTCGCCGACGGGCACGACGTCGTCCCAGCGGCCCGGCTCGTCCGTGTGCTCCACGGCGACCCGGTGCCACATGGTGGTCTCGTCCGGTGGCCCCTCGGGGAAGCCCTCGCCCGCGACGACCTGTTCGCGCAGATAGGTGCCCGCGACGTCCGTGAACCGGGGCACGACGGCGCGGCTGACCTCGATGATGGTGCGCGAGAGGTCGAGCGAGGAGCCGATGCGTCCGCTGACCTCGTTCAGGAACTCCAGGTGTTCGCGCACCGCCGCGTACTCGAGGTCCTCGCCCTCGTCGCGGGTGCCGGGCTCGGGCGTGCGGCCGTCGGCGGCGGCCTGCTGGGCGCGCAGCCTGCGTGCCTTGCGCTCGGCGCGCCGGGGCACGCCCCAGTCGGGCGTGACGGGCACCCGGTCCTGCTTGCTGAACTCCAGGACGGGATAGCCCAGTTCGAGGATCTGCGCCACGATGCGGGAACTTTCTCCCACGCTCATGCTGGGCAGGATCTCGGGCAGCCGGCCGGCCAGTTCGTCCGCTCCGGGGAAGTCCGTGTGCAGGGCGAAACCCGGCGCGATCCGCTCGACCTGCCCGGGTTCGCTCTCGTCCTCGTCGGCCAGCCGGTCGGCGTCCGCCGCGAGGACGAGCAGCCGCTCGGGGCCGGGGCCGACGAGGGGGTACGCCCACCACAGGACGTCCACGCGGTTCCGTTCACCGCCGGGCACGGAGAGGCGGGCGCGTCCGGCGGCCGGGTACGAGATGCGTCCGTCGAGGGAGGTCTCCAGGTCGGGGCCCAGGCCGTCGTACTCGCCGTAGTGCGCGTGGCCCTCGGGGATCGCGCCCGCCACCGGGAGCAGGTCGCCCGCCGGGCTGCCGACGGCCACCTCTTTCGCGTACCCGAACAGCTTGCGCGCGCCGGTGCTCCAGTGGGACACGAGGCCCGCGCCGTCGATGACGACCACGGCGAGTGGGATCCGGCCGGCCACGGCATGCTGCGCCACCGGCCCGTCCGGGGTGCCGTATTCCATGGCCAACGCTCCTTCCGGCGGCACCGCGAAGGCCTGCGCCGCCCCAACCACCGTACGACCGGCACCGGTTGCCATGCGGTGCAATAACGGAATTGGGCCCCGTGGGGGCGCCTCCGGCGGGTATTTTCTCGCCCTCCCGTCAGGGGGCCCTAGTCTTCGTGGCCCAGCTGGAGATCCCGTTCCGTGCGTCCGCCGCCCGCGACCTGGAGCACGGTCGCCACCGGCGGGTAGCCGGCGGCGATGACCGTGTACTCGCCGGAGGACAGGTCGATGAACCGGAAGGTGCCGTCCTGACTGGTCGTGAGGGTGTCCACGACGTTGCCCGCCGCGTCGAGCAGCGTCACGCGGGCGTCCTCCACGGGTCGGCCGCCGGTGGCCCGCACGGTGCCGCGCAGGACGGCGCCGCCGGCGAGCTCGACGTCCTGGCGTGTCTCGCGCGAGGCCTGCACGCTGACGGGCAGGGCCGCCGGGCGGAAGGCGGGTGCGCTGGCGGCCAGGGTGTACTCGCCGGCCACCAGCTCCGTGATCACATAGCCGCCTTCGCGCCCGCTGCGGGTGGTGGCGACGACCTCGCCGCGGACGTCGGTGAGGGTCACCGCGGCGTCCCTGACCGGGGTCCCGTCGGCGGTGAGCACGCTGCCGGCCAGGCGTCCCGCGCCGCCGAGCACCACGTCCAGTTCCACCGGGCGCTCGCCGACGGTGACGGTGACCGCCTGCGGCTGGTGGCCGCCCGCGGCCGCGATCAGGACGAACGATCCCGAGCCCGGCGTGGAGAGCGCGTACCGCCCGTCGTCGCCGCTCGCGCCGCGGCCGATCTGCCGGCCCCCGACGTCGATGAGGGTCAGGGCGGCGCGGGGCACGACGGTGCCGTCCGGGTGCTGCACGGTGCCGCAGACGGGCACACCGGCGGCGTAGGAGGTACGGGCCTGCGGGACGGGCGTGGCTTCGGTGGTGGGGGCGTCCTGGGACGCTGCGCTGGACAACAGGGGAGTCTCCTTGAGGAAGAAGGTGATCAGCATGCCGAGGACGAGGACCGGGACCAGGTAGAGGAAGATCCGGGGCATCGCGTCGGCGTACGCCTGGATGTAGCCCTCGCGCAGCGGGGCGGGCATCGCGTGGACGAGCTGCGGGGTGATGGCCTCGGGGTCCGGAAGACCGGCCCCGGCCGGGATGCGGTCGGCGAGGGAGTCCGCGAGGCGGTCGGCGAAGAGCGTGCCGAAGATGGCGGCGCCGACGCTGCCGCCGATCTGCCGGAAGTAGTTGTTGGCGCTGGTGGCGGTGCCCAGGTCGGAGGGGCGTACGGCGTTCTGCACCGCGAGGATGAGCACCGGCATGACCAGGCCGACGCCCGCGCCGAGCACGGCCATCCAGATGCTGTAGTGCAGCCGGGGCGTGTCGGCCTCGAGGCGGGAGAGCAGCCACATGCCGATGACGGACAGGATGCCGCCGAGCACCGGGTAGATCTTGTAGCGCCCGGTGTGGCTGATGAGCTGGCCGGAGAGGATCGAGGCGCCGACGACGCCGCCCATCATCGGCAGCATGAGCAGTCCGGACTCCGTGGCGCTGGCCCCGTCGACCATCTGCAGGAACGTCGGCAGGTAACTGGCCGCCCCGAAGAGGGCGATGCCCACGACCATGCCGACCAGCGCGGTGATGTTGAAGACCGAGTCGCGGAACAGGCGCAGCGGGATGATCGGTTCTGCGGCGAAGCGTTCGGCGACCACGAAGAGCACGACGGAGGCGAGGGCCCCGGCCGCGAGTCCCAGGATGGCGCGTGAGCCCCACGCGTACTCGGTGCCGCCCCAACTGGTCAGGAGGACCAGGCAGGTGGAGGCGGAGGCGAGCAACAGGGCGCCCAGTACGTCGAGTCGGGCCTTGACCGCGCGCTTGGGGAGCTTGAGCCCGAAGCTGACGACGAGGAGGGTGACGAGCCCGAAGGGCACGTTGAAGTAGAAGCACCAGCGCCAGGTGACGTGGTCGGTGAAGAAGCCGCCGAGCAGGGGTCCCGCGACCGACGCGAGGCCGAAGGCGGCGCCGATCAGGCCCATGTAGCGGCCGCGTTCCCTGGGCGGGACGATGTCCGCGATGATCGCCTGTACGCCGATCATGAGGCCGCCCGCGCCGATGCCCTGGATGGCGCGGAAGGCGATGAGCTGGTCCATGGTGCGCGACCAGCCGGCGAGCGCAGAGCCGATGACGAAGATGACGATCGCGAACTGGAAGACGCCCTTGCGTCCGAAGAGATCGCCTAGCTTGCCGTAGATGGGCAGGCCGATCGTGGACGTCAGCAGATAGGCGGTGATCGCCCAGGACATCTTGTCCAGGCCGTGCAGCTCACCGACGATCTTGGGGAGCGCGGTGGCGACGATCATCTGCTCGAGGGCGGCGAGCAGCAGGGCGAGCATGAGGCCGACGAAGACCATCCGGACACGTCCGGGGCTCAGTCCCGCCGTCGCCGACACGTGCTCTTGGGGTGGCGGCGGCTCCTCGATGCCGGGAGGCACCGCCACCACCGGCAAGTCCCCCTGCTCGGCGCCCTTCACCAGCGTCGTGCCGCCCACGTCCTGCTCCCCTCGTCTGCGCCTGCGCCGCATTTCTCGCATTACGCGACAACTGCGAGCAAGCGCGACGAGTCGCCCCTGTCGGGGGTCCGGCACGCGTATGTGCCGGTGGGAGCCCTACGCCGTACAATTGGCCCGAACAGAAAACCACTCGAAACGGTGAGCGTGACAACAACCCTGTCGGGCTACCGGAGTTGAGGTCCCACCGGGCGTCGACTACTTCTCGACCTCGGTGGCGAGCTTGCCGAGCACCTCGTCGTAGATCCGCCCGAGCCCCTTGGGGGCGAAGGTCTTCTCGAAGAAGCCGCCGATGCCGCCCGCGCCGTTCCACACGGTGGAGACGACCACGCGCGCCTTGCCCTCCCCCGCCGGAGTCACCCGCCAGGTGGTGACCATGGAGGAGTTGCGGTCCTTCTCGACGAGCTCCCCGTCGGTCGGCTCGCTGACCTCCAGGAGGCAGTCCCGGATGCGCTTGCTGGTGGCCTGCAGCTTCCAGTGGACGAGCGTCCCCTCGCCGTCGCCACCCTCGCGCACCTCGAACTCGCTGAAGTGCTCCGACAGGATCTTCGGACGCGTGCCCTCGTAGTCGGCGAGCGCGTCGAAGACGTCCTCCGGCTGCGCCGTGATGATCCGCTCCGTGGTCGCCTCGACCTGCGCCATGGCACTTCCTCCAGCACTCGGTTGTTCAGGGTGATCCCCGGAAGCCAACCACCCTGCGTGCCGGGCCCCCAAATCGGGGTCGCCGAGGTATCCCCTCGCACGATCAAGGGAACATGTGTTCTATTCTGTGGTCAGTGCTACCGAGGAGGCGTCATGCGCTGGGAGAACCTCGCCGACGGGCCGTCACGGGGTGTCGCGGATGCCGCGCTGTTCGGCGCGGACGCGGTCACGACCAGGACCTTCGACACACCTGAGTTCCGTGGGATCACCTTCCACGAGATCCGGGCCAGAACGATCGTGAACCGGGTGCCCGGGGCTTCCCGCATGCCGTTCGAGTGGACGGTCAATCCGTACCGGGGCTGCACGCACGCGTGCGTCTACTGTTTCGCGCGCAAGACGCACAGCTATCTCGACCTGGACACGGGGCTCGGCTTCGACAGCCAGATCGTGGTCAAGGTCAACGCCCCCGACCTGCTGCGCCGCCGGCTCGCCTCGCCCCGCTGGCACGGCGAGCACATAGCGATGGGCACGAACGTCGACTGCTATCAGCGGGCGGAGGGGCGCTACGGCCTCATGCCCGGGATCATCGCCGCCCTGCGCGATCACGCGAACCCCTTCTCCATCCTCACGAAGGGCACGCTGATCCTGCGGGACCTCGACCTGCTGCGGCAGGCCGCCGACGTCACGGACGTCGGCGTCTCGGTCTCGGTGGGCTTCATCGACCAGGAGCTGTGGCGCACCGTGGAGCCGGGCACACCCGCCCCGGAGAGGCGCCTTGACGTCGTACGGACGCTGACCGATCACGGCATCGGGTGCGGGGTGCTCATGGCGCCGGTGATCCCCTTCCTCGGGGACCGCCCCGATCAACTGCGGGCCACCGTGCGGGCCATCGCCGCCTCGGGGGCCACGTCCGTGACGCCGCTCGCCCTCCACCTGCGGCCCGGGGCGCGCGAGTGGTTCATGGCCTGGCTGCAGCAGCACCATCCGTATCTCGTACAGCGCTACGAACGGCTGTACGCGGAAAGCGCCTACGCACCCAAGTGGTACCAGCGGCGCATCACCCGCCAAGTGCACGAACTGGCCGAGGAATTCGGCATCGGCCCCACCCGCGCGGACACCCCCCGCCGCATCCGCACCCCTCAGCCCCCACCCCCCGAACCCACCCCGCCCGGCGTCACGCAACTCACGCTGCTCTGAACCCATGGTCCACGATGGGCACATGAGCCGACTGACCCACATCAACGCCCCTGACGGCGTCTTCCCCGCCACCGCGTACACGCACGTCGTCATGGGCACCGGCCGCTTCGTCGCGATCTCCGGGCAACTCCCCCTCGACCAGCACGGAGAGCTGGTCGGCGAGGGCGATCCGGGCGCCCAGGCACGGCAGGTCTTCGACAATCTGCGGCGCTGCCTGCTGGCGGCGGGCGGCGACTTCGGCGACGTCGTGAAACTGACGTACTACGTCACGGACATGGCGCACATGCCCGCGATCCGGGCCGCGCGGGACCTCCACATGGATCCGGCACGACTCCCGGCGTCCTCCGCGGTGCAGGTCGCCGGACTGGTGGCGCCGCAGTTCCTGATGGAGATCGAGGCGTACGCCGTCCTCTAGGGGCCGGGGACCTGGTCAGGCAGTCGCGCGAGGGCCGCGGAGGCTGCCGCTGCCAGGCGGGGGAAGTTGCAGGCCTGGGTCAGGACCGGGCGGGCCCGTGGGTCGCCCAGGGCGCCGAGGCCCTCCACGCACGCCAGCGCGATCTTTCCGTAGGGGTCGTGCGGGGCGAGCCTGCGCTTCAGCGTGGTGATGAGGGCGGGCGCGGATTCGGGGGCGCGCAGCTCGGTGAGCAGACGCACGGGGTACAGGGCGTAGGCGACCCGCAGCTCATTGGTGGCCAGGGCGGCTGCCGCGCGTGCCGTACGCGGATCACCCAGCCTGGCCAGGGCGTACGCGGCGGCCGCGCAGCGGGAGGGGTCCCGGTGGTTGAGGAGCAGCACGAGGGACTCGAAGGCCCTGTTGTCCCCCGCGGTGCCGAGCCGCACCGCCGCGAGCTCCCGTGCCCACAGTGGCTGACCCGCCGCGGCGAGCACCTCCGCCAGTTCCTCCACATCGCCGGTCGCGACCAGCCTCTCGTAACTCTCCGAGACTCCCGCCTCGCGGCGTAAGCGTTCCGTCACCGTGCGCAACTCCACGTCCATGACGGGGAGCCTATCCGCGATGTAGATCACAAACCCTGGGGACTGGCGCGCTCGTTACTCGCCGGTTAATCTCATGTGAGCGGGGCACACTCCCCGTCAGCAGTATCTGAACCTCGCAGCGGCCTGGTGACGCAGCCGGTGCGAGCGAGTGTTTGTCGGTTCGGTGCTTCGAGCACCTCAGCTCCACCCAGTACGGCATGGCTCCGGGACAGGGCCGGTCGACTCCTCACGGGCGTGTGCCTCATGCCGCCCGGTCACGACACAGCAGCTCACCCTCCGTACGCCGCGCCGCCGTTGCCGCGCACCGTGCGCCCCTCAGTCGTCACTCACTTCCTGGAGTCCACGCATGGACACTCCCCTGAACACCGTCGCCGTGATCGGTCTCGGCACCATGGGCACCGGTATCGCCGAAGTCCTGGCCCGCGCGGGACGCGAGGTCATCGGCATCGACATCAGCGAGGCCGCGGGCGCCCAGGCCGTCGCCGCCATCGAGTCGTCCACCGCGCGGGCCGTGCGCCGTGAGCACCTCACCGAGGACGAGCGGCGTGACGCGCTCGCTCGCATCCGCACCTTCACCGACCTGCAGGCCGCGTCCGACGCCGACCTGGTCATCGAGGTCGCCCCGGAGTCGTACGAGATCAAGCAGCAGATCATCCGGGAGCTCGACGGCGTCGTGCGCCCCGAGACGATCATCGCGACCGGCACGAACGCGCTCTCCGTGACCCGTCTCGCCGCCGAATCGCAGCGCCCCGAGCGGGTCCTCGGCCTGCACTTCTTCAACCCGGCCCCGGCGATGAAGCTGGTCGAGGTCGTGTCGTCCGTCCTGACCGCGCCCGCGGCCGTCGCCTCCGTCACCGACCTGGCGTACGCGCTCGGCAAGGAGCCCGTCGCGGTCGGCGACCGGCCGGGATTCGTCGCCGACGGCCTGCTGTTCGGCTACCTCAACCAGGCCGCGGCGATGTACGAGGCGAAGTACGCGTCCCGCGAGGACATCGACGCCGCGATGCGTCTTGGCTGCGGCCTCCCGATGGGCCCCCTCGCGCTGCTCGACCTGATCGGGGTCGACACCGCCCGCACGGTCCTGGACGCGATGTACTCCGAGTCGCAGGACCGCCTGCACGCACCCGCCCCGATCCTCAAGCAGCTCAGCGAGGCGGGCCTGACCGGGCGCAAGACGGGCCGCGGCTTCTACTCGTACGAGGAGCCGGGCAGTTCGGTGGTCGTGCGGGACGCGCTGACCCCGCCGGAGGACGGGCGGCAGGGCGGCGGGCGCACCATCCGCTCGGTCGGTGTCGCGGGCTCCGGCACCATGGCCTCCGGGATCGCCGAGGTGTTCGCCAAGGCCGGCTACGACGTGGTGCTCGCCGCGCGCAGCGAGGAGAAGGCGGAGAAGGCCAAGTCCCGTGTCGCCAAGTCGCTTTCGCGCTCCGTCGACAAGGGGCGGATGACGGCGGAGACCGCCGCCAAGACCCTGGACCGCATCACGCCGGCCGGTACGTACGACGCGTTCGCCGACGTCGATCTGGCCCTGGAGGCGGTCGCCGAGGACCTGGAGATCAAGCAGCAGCTGTTCGCGGCGTTCGACAAGGTCTGCAAGCCGGGCGCGATCCTGGCGACCACGACCTCGTCCCTGCCGGTCGTCGCCTGCGCCCGTGCCACCTCGCGTCCCGGTGACGTGATCGGGATGCACTTCTTCAACCCGGCACCGGCGATGAAGCTGGTCGAGGTGGTCCGCACGGTCCTCACGGACGACGACGTGCACGCGACGGTCCGCCAGGTCTGCGCGACGATCAAGAAGCACCCGGTGGACTGCGGCGACCGCGCCGGCTTCATCGTGAACGCGCTCCTGTTCCCGTACCTCAACAACGCGGTCAAGATGGTCCAGGAGCACTACGCGACGCTCGACGACATCGACGCCGCGATGAAGCTCGGCGGCGGCTACCCCATGGGCCCCTTCGAGCTCCTGGACGTCGTCGGCCTGGATGTCTCGCTCGCCATCGAGAAGGTCCTGCACCGCGAGTTCCGCGACCCGGGCCTGGCCCCCGCTCCGCTGCTCGAACACCTGGTGGCCGCGGGCTGCCTCGGCCGCAAGACCGGCCGCGGCTTCCGCGAATATGCCCGACGGTAGGCCTGGAGCGGACGGGAGCGCGCCCGACGGCAGACCGCGCACGGACTGGGGCGGGCTGCTCGAACCGTCGGGCGGCCCCGTCCCGCCGCCGCTCAGCCCCGTCCCGCGGGAGCACTCGACTGTGCGTATGCAGTACGTTCGGGGCATGCCCAAGGCCGCCAAGTCCTCACGTACGCCCGCTACGCCCGACGCTCCGGAGAGCGCGGCGGGCAGCCGCGCCGCCGCCCAACGCCTCAAGATGCGCCGGGAGCTGGCGGCCGCCGCGATGGAACTCTTCGCGTCCAAGGGGTACGAGGCGACGACGGTCGACGAGATCGCCGCGCAGGCCGGTGTCGCACGCCGGACCTTCTTCCGGCACTTCCGCTCCAAGGAAGAGGCGATCTTCCCGGACCACGACGACACGTTGATCCGGGCGGAGGCGGTCCTGAACGCGGCGCCTCCGCACGAGCACCCGCTCGACACGGTGTGCCGGGGCATCAAGGAAGTCATGAAGATGTACGCGGCCTCGCCCGCCGTGTCCGTCGAGCGCTACCGCCTGACGCGCGAGGTCCCCACGCTGCGCGAGCGGGAGATCGCCTCGGTGGCCCGCTATGAGCGGCTCTTCACGCGCTATCTCCTGGGCCACTTCGACGAGCAGGCGCATCACGACGGGAACGACGACCCGCTCCTGGCGGAGGTGGCCGCGTCGGCGGTGGTGACGGCGCACAACCACGTCCTTCGCCGGTGGCTGCGTGCGGGCGGCCAGGGCGACGTGGAGACCCAGCTGGACCACGCCTTCGCCATCGTCCGCCGGACCTTCGGCTCGGGCATCGGGGCGGGGCGTGACACCACCACCGCTCCGGCGGCCTCGGTGAGCACCGGGGGCGATGTGCTGGTCACCGTGGCCCGGACGGACGCACCGCTGGACGAGATCATGCGGACGATCGAGAAGGCTCTGCGGGAGTCGTAAGTCCCGGTTTCCACCCATTCGTCCTCGACTTTTGAAGGGGCGCTACCCACGGGTAGCGCCCCTTCCGTCATGTCGTCACACCCTCTGACCTGCACTGATCGATCATCTATCAAAAATTGCTGGCACTCAGTGTCTTGCCGACTGGCACGCGGTGTCATACGTTGATGTTGTCCGGGCGGCCGGCGTGCAGAGAACCTTCGTACGCCGGCTGTCCCCACAAGCCACGGCTCGTGCGCCCGGACGCCTGCGTCACAGGCAACCTCCCGCGCCACACCAAGCGCTGCCGAGCATCACCTTCGCCGAACCGACGGCACACCCCCACCTGCACCAGCAGCACCCGACGTAACCCTCAAGAGCGTGCTCCCCTCAAAGGGGGCCCGCACTTCGCCGGAGGCATCACCGTGAAGGAAATCCTGGACGCGATCCAGTCGCCGGACTCCACTCCCGCCGACTTCGCCGCTCTTCCGCTCCCCGAGTCCTACCGCGCGATCACCGTGCACAAGGACGAGGCGGAGATGTTCGCCGGGCTCGAGTCCCGCGACAAGGACCCCCGCAAGTCGATCCACCTGGACGACGTGCCGGTCCCCGAACTCGGCCCCGGCGAGGCCCTGGTGGCCGTCATGGCCTCCTCGGTCAACTACAACTCCGTGTGGACCTCGATCTTCGAGCCGGTCTCCACGTTCAGCTTCCTGGAGCGCTACGGCCGGCTGAGCGAGCTCACCAAGCGCCACGACCTGCCGTACCACATCATCGGCTCCGACCTGGCGGGCGTCGTGCTGCGCACCGGGCCCGGCGTGAACGCCTGGAACCCGGGCGACGAGGTCGTCGCGCACTGTCTGAGCGTCGAGCTGGAGTCCTCCGACGGACACAACGACACGATGCTCGACCCCGAGCAGCGCATCTGGGGCTTCGAGACCAACTTCGGCGGGCTCGCGGAGATCGCCCTGGTCAAGTCCAACCAGCTCATGCCCAAGCCGGACCACCTGAGCTGGGAGGAGGCCGCTTCCCCCGGCCTGGTGAACTCCACCGCCTACCGCCAGCTGGTCTCGCGCAACGGCGCCGGCATGAAGCAGGGCGACAACGTCCTGATCTGGGGCGCGAGCGGCGGGCTCGGCTCGTACGCCACCCAGTTCGCCCTGGCCGGCGGCGCCAACCCCATCTGTGTCGTCTCCAGCCCGGAGAAGGCCGCCATCTGCGAGGCGATGGGCGCCGAAGCGGTCATCGACCGCAACGCCGAGGGCTACAAGTTCTGGAAGGACGAGCGCACCCAGGACCCGAAGGAGTGGAAGCGCTTCGGCAAGCGCATCCGCGAGTTCACCGGCGGCGAGGACATCGACATCGTCTTCGAGCACCCCGGCCGCGAGACCTTCGGCGCCTCGGTCTACGTCACGCGCAAGGGCGGCACGATCACCACCTGCGCCTCGACCTCGGGCTACATGCACGAGTACGACAACCGCTACCTGTGGATGTCCCTGAAGCGGATCATCGGCTCGCACTTCGCGAACTACCGCGAGGCCTGGGAGGCCAACCGCCTCATCGCCAAGGGCAAGATCCACCCCACCCTCTCCCGCGTCTACTCCCTCGAGGACACCGGACAGGCCGCCTACGACGTGCACCGCAACCTCCACCAGGGCAAGGTCGGCGTGCTCGCCCTCGCGCCCCAGGAGGGCCTCGGCGTGCGCGACCCGGAGATGCGGGCCAAGCACATCGACGCGATCAACCGCTTCCGGAACGTCTGAGGGCTGAGGGTTCGCACATGACAGAGCGTCAGAAGGACCGGCCGTGGCTCATGCGGACCTATGCCGGTCACTCCACGGCCGAGGCGTCCAACGAGCTGTACCGGCGCAACCTCGCCAAGGGCCAGACGGGCCTCTCGGTCGCGTTCGACCTGCCCACGCAGACCGGCTACGACCCGGACCACATCCTCGCCCGCGGTGAGGTCGGCCGGGTCGGCGTCCCCGTCTCGCACGTCGGCGACATGCGGCGGCTGTTCCAGGACATCCCCCTGGACCAGATGAACACCTCGATGACGATCAACGCCACGGCCATGTGGCTTCTGGCGCTCTATCAGGTGGTCGCGGAGGAGCAGGGCGTGGACATCACGCAGCTCCAGGGGACGACGCAGAACGACATCGTCAAGGAGTACCTCTCGCGCGGGACGCACGTCTTCCCGCCGGGGCCCTCCCTCCGCCTGACCACCGACATGATCACCTACACGGTGGCGCACATCCCCAAGTGGAACCCGATCAACATCTGCAGCTACCACCTGCAGGAGGCCGGGGCGACTCCGGTGCAGGAGATCGCGTACGCGATGTCCACCGCCGTCGCGGTCCTGGACGCCGTGCGCGACTCGGGGCAGGTCCCCGAGGAGAAGTTCGGTGACGTCGTCGCCCGTATCTCCTTCTTCGTGAACGCGGGCGTCCGCTTCGTCGAGGAGATGTGCAAGATGCGGGCGTTCGGCCGCATCTGGGACCGGATCACCCGCGAGCGGTACGGCATCACCAACCCCAAGCAGCGCCGGTTCCGCTACGGCGTGCAGGTCAACTCGCTCGGCCTGACCGAGGCGCAGCCGGAGAACAACGTGCAGCGCATCGTCCTGGAGATGCTGGCCGTCACGCTCTCCAAGGACGCACGCGCGCGTGCCGTGCAGCTGCCCGCCTGGAACGAGGCCCTCGGCCTGCCGCGGCCGTGGGACCAGCAGTGGTCGCTGCGCATCCAGCAGGTGCTCGCCCTGGAGAGCGACCTCCTGGAGTACGAGGACATCTTCGAGGGCAGCCACGTCATCGAGGCCAAGGTGGAGTCCCTCGTCGAGGAGTCGCTCGCCGAGATGGACCGCATCGAGCAGATGGGCGGCGCGATGGCCGCCGTCGAGTCCGGCTACCTGAAGTCGCAGCTGGTCTCCTCGCACGCCGAGCGCAGGGCACGCATCGAGTCGGGCGAGGAGAAGATCGTCGGCGTCAACGCCTACGAGTCGACCGAGCCCAACCCGCTCACCGCCGACCTGGACACCGCGATCATGACGGTGGACCCGGCGGTCGAGAACCGCGTCGTGAACGCCCTCAAGCACTGGCGCGACACCCGCTACCAGCCGCCGTTCAACCACCCGCGCCCCTGCAAGGCCCTGGAGAGGCTCAAGGAGGTCGCCGCGGGCACCGGCAACCTCATGGAGGCCACCCTGGAGTGCGCACGCGCCGGTGTGACGACCGGGGAGTGGTCCGGGGCCCTGCGGGAGGTCTTCGGGGAGTTCCGGGCGCCCACGGGCGTCTCCAGCGCTCCGGTGGCCGTCACCGCGGAGGCGGGCACGCCGCTGGCCCTCGTCCGCGACAAGGTCGCCAAGACCGCCGCCGACCTCGGCACCGGCAAGCTGCGCTTCCTGGTCGGCAAGCCGGGCCTCGACGGGCACTCCAACGGGGCCGAGCAGATCGCGGTGCGTGCGCGTGACGCCGGCTTCGAGGTGGTCTACCAGGGCATCAGGCTCACGCCCGAGCAGATCGTGGACGCCGCGCTCGCCGAGGACGTGCACGCCGTGGGCCTGTCCATCCTGTCCGGCTCGCACGCGCAGCTCGTGCCGGACGTCCTGGTGCGCCTGCGGGAGGCGGGCGCGCCCGACATCCCTGTCATCGCGGGCGGCATCATCCCCAACAGCGACGCCGAGGACCTGAAGGCGGCGGGTGTGGCCGCCGTGTTCACCCCCAAGGACTTCGGCATCACCGAGATCATCGGCCGTATCGTCGACGAGATCCGGAAAGCGAACAAGCTCGACCCTCTGGAGGTCCCCGCATGACCGCGCCTATCAACCGTCTCCGCCCGCGACGCTCCTGTCTCGCGGTCCCGGGTTCGAACCCGCGCTTCCTGGAGAAGGCCCAGGGCCTCCCCGCCGACCAGGTCTTCCTGGACCTGGAGGACGCCTGCGCGCCGCTCGCCAAGCCCGAGGCCCGGCACACCATCGTGAAGTTCCTGAACGAGGGCGACTGGACGGGCAAGACGCGCGTCGTGCGCGTCAACGACTGGACGACCGAGTGGACGTACCGCGACGTCGTCACGGTCGTCGAGGGCGCGGGCCAGAACCTCGACTGCATCATGCTGCCGAAGGTGCAGACGGCGGACCAGGTCGTGGCGCTCGACTTCCTGCTCACCCAGATCGAGAAGACGATGGGCTTTGAAGTCGGCAAGATCGGCATCGAGGCACAGATCGAGAACGCGCAGGGCCTGAACAACGTGAACGCGATCGCGCAGGCGTCCCCGCGCGTCGAGACGATCATCTTCGGCCCGGCGGACTTCATGGCCTCCATCAACATGAAGTCCCTGGTCGTCGGCGAGCAGCCGCCCGGCTACCCGGCCGACGCCTACCACTTCATCCTGATGAAGATCCTGATGGCCGCCCGCGCCAACAACCTCCAGGCGATCGACGGCCCCTACCTCCAGATCAAGAACGTGGACGGCTACCGCGAGGTCGCGAACCGCGCCGCCGCCCTCGGCTTCGACGGCAAGTGGGTCCTGCACCCCGGCCAGGTCGACGCCGCGAACGAGGTGTTCTCGCCCTCGCAGGAGGACTTCGACCACGCCGAGCTGATCCTGGACGCGTACGACTACTGCACCTCCGAGGCCGGCGGCAAGAAGGGCTCGGCGATGCTCGGCGACGAGATGATCGACGAGGCGAGCCGCAAGATGGCGCTCGTCATCTCCGGCAAGGGGCGCGCGGCGGGCATGACCCGGACCTCCAAGTTCGAGATCCCGGAGGCCTGAGATGCAGTTCGGCCGCACCTACGAAGAGTTCACCGTCGGGGACGTCTACAAGCACTGGCCCGGAAAGACGGTCACCGAGTACGACGACCATCTCTTCTGCCTCCTGACGATGAACCACCACCCCCTCCACATGGACAGCAACTATGCGGAGAAGACGACGGACTTCGGCAAGAACGTCGTCGTGGGCAACTACATCTACTCGCTGCTTCTGGGCATGTCCGTGCCGGACGTCTCGGGCAAGGCGATCGCCAACCTGGAGGTCGAGTCGCTCAAGCACGTGGCGCCGACCTTCCACGGCGACACGATCTACGGCGAGACCACGGTCCTGGACAAGACACCGTCGAAGTCCAAGTCTGACCGCGGGATCGTCTACGTGGAGACCAAGGGCTACAAGCAGGACGGCACGCTGGTCTGCGTGTTCCGCCGCAAGGTGATGGTTCCCACCGAGACGTACATCAAGGAGCGCGGCGGCGAGCAGCCCGGCCGCCCGGAGCTGCGTGACATCCCCAAGAAGGGCCAGGAGAAGTAGCCATGAGCCGACTCGCGCAGACCGCAGGTCTCACCGACATCCAGCAGGAGATCCTGTCCACGGTCCGGGACTTCGTCGACAAGGAGATCATCCCGGTCGCCACGGAGCTGGAGCACCGTGACGAGTACCCGCAGCAGATCGTGGACGGCCTCAAGGAGTTGGGCCTCTTCGGGCTCATGATCCCTGAGGAGTACGGCGGTCTGGGCGAGTCGCTGCTCACGTACGCCCTGTGCGTCGAGGAGATAGCGCGTGGCTGGATGTCGGTCTCCGGCATCATCAACACCCACTTCATCGTCGCCTACATGCTCAAGCAGCACGGGACGCAGGAGCAGAAGGACACCTTCCTGCCGCGCATGGCGGCCGGCGAGGTGCGCGGCGCGTTCTCCATGTCGGAGCCCGCTCTCGGCTCCGATGTGTCCGCGATCACGTCCAAGGGCGTCAAGGACGGCGACGAGTACGTCCTCAACGGTCAGAAGATGTGGCTCACCAACGGCGGCACGTCCACGCTGGTGGCCGTTCTGTGCCGGAGTGACGAAGGACACCCGGAGGGCACGGCGCCCCACAAGTCGATGACGACCTTCCTCGTCGAGAAGGAGCCCGGCTTCGGAGAGGTCCGCCCCGGCCTCACCATCCCGGGCAAGATCGACAAAATGGGTTACAAGGGGGTGGACACCACCGAACTCATCATGGATGGACTGCGAATTCCAGCCAATCGTGTGCTCGGCGGGACCACCGGCCGAGGGTTTTACCAAATGATGGACGGCGTCGAAGTCGGCCGTGTGAATGTCGCGGCTCGTGGTTGTGGTGTCGCTCAGCGTGCATTTGAGCTCGGTGTCTCTTATGCCCAGCAACGCCACACTTTCGGCAAGGCGATCGCTCAGCACCAGGCGATTCAGTTCAAGCTGGCCGAGATGGCTACCAAGGTCGAGGCCGCCCATGCGATGATGGTGAACGCAGCACGCAAAAAGGACTCCGGGGAACGAAACGACCTCGAAGCAGGGATGGCGAAGTACCTCGCGTCCGAATACTGCAAAGAAGTCGTAGAGGACGCGTTCCGGATTCATGGCGGTTACGGCTTCTCGAAGGAGTACGAGATCGAGCGTCTGTACCGTGAGGCACCCATGCTGTTGATCGGCGAAGGTACCGCCGAGATCCAGAAAATGATCATTGGACGACGACTGCTCGAAGAGTATCGATTCCAGGGCTGAATGTCCGCTTTGGGGCGGTTTCTTCGAGAAGAAGGTCACACCCTGTCAGCACTCTTCGGCCGTCGACTCCGCTTCCTGGCTTGCCCAGTTGTGGCTCGCAACCGATACCATCCGGAAAAAGCCGCCGTCCCCCGTTCCTGCGCGGCATCATCCGCTACGAAGGTCATCCATGCCCCACAGCCAAACCTCTGCACCACGCGACAGCCTCGCTGGCGTACGCCTTGCGCGCGGAGCATCGCCGTGGCTCCTGCCGACTGTCGCCACCGCGGCACTCAGCCTGGTGCGTGCGCGTCGTTCCAAGGGCGCCGCGGCCATCGCCGTGCCCACCACCGCTCTGGCGGCGGGCATGCTGTGGTTCTTCCGCGACCCCGAGCGCGACATCGCCCAGGGCCGGGTCATCTCCCCGGCCGACGGTGTGGTGCAGAGCATCATGCCGTGGAAGGACGGACGCACCCGCGTCGCGATCTTCATGAGCCCGCTGAACGTCCACGTCAACCGCGCGCCCCTCGCGGGCACGGTGACGTCCGTGGAGCACATCCCCGGCGGGTTCGTCCCGGCGTTCAACAAGGAGAGCGAGAACAACGAGCGCGTTGTCTGGCACTTCGACACCGAGCTCGGTGACATCGAGATGATCCAGATCGCGGGCGCGGTCGCGCGGCGCATCGTTCCTTACGTGCCCCAGGGCACGAAGGTGGAGCAAGGTGAACGGATCGGCCTGATCCGCTTCGGCTCCCGCGTCGACATCTACCTCCCCGAGGGTGTCGAGACGGACGTCGAGGTCGGTCAGAAGACCGTGGCTGGGGTGACTCGCATTGACCGTGGTTGATCCTGAGACACAAGCGGGCTGGGTGCCGGAGGCGGCCGAGGACGAGGCCGACGAGGAGATGCCTCTCTCACTCCGCCTCTCGATAGCGGACACCCTCACCCTCGGTAACGCCACGTGCGGATTCATGGCGGTGTACTTCACCACCACGGGCATCCTCATCCCGCACCTGCAGGGCAGCAACGAAAGCGGCATGGCCCGGCACTCCGCCGCCACCGCCGTGATCCTGATGCTCTGCGCGGCCGTCTTCGACCTCTTCGACGGGCTCGTGGCGCGCAAGCTGCGGTCCTCGCCGATGGGCGCGGAGCTCGACAACCTGTCGGACCTGATCAGCTTCGGTCTGGCCCCCGCGTACTTCGTGCTCGTCTACGGCATGGTCGCCGACGACGCGCACCAGAGAGTGGCCGCGGTCGGAGCGATCGTCGTGCTGTTGGCGGTGGTGCTGCGGCTTGCGCGGTTCAGCTGCGTGACCGTGAAGGACGGCACCTTCCAGGGCATGCCCTCGCCCTTCGGCGCGCTCACCGTCGTCTCGATCGTGCTCCTCGAGCTGCCCTTCGTGGCGACGCTCCTGGCGATCATCGGTACGGCGTGGCTCATGGTCAGCCGGGTCGAGTACCCCAAGCCGCGGGGTCCCCTCGCGGTGGCGATGCTCGCGTGGATCGTCGCGGCCATGGGGCTGCTCGCGGCCTGGGCCTTCGAGGCACCGGGCGGCCAGCTGCTGCTGCAGACCGGCTGCGCGCTGCAGCTGGTGCTCGGCGCGGTCATCCCGCTGTTCGCCACGGCCCGCCGGGTGAACAACTTCCGGGACAACCGGCGCGAGGCGCGTGCGGCGCAGTTGCCGTAGTTGCTTCTGTACGTTGCCAGAAGGGGCCCGAACCGATTGGTTCGGGCCCCTTCTGGTTGTGCATGCCCTGCGGAACTGCTCAGGCGCCGGGGGCGTACCCCTCGGCCGCCGTCGCCGCTCCCGGCTCCCTGGCCACCTTCATGCCGCCCGTCACGCCCTTGTCGGGGCGCAGGATGACGCTCTCCTTCGAGGAGGGCGCCTTGGGGTCGCTGAAGTCCTGGGTGACGCCGAAGCCGGTGTCGTAGGAGTCGATGGTCAAAAGAGCCTTGTCGACGCCCTCGCGGGTGAGGTCCTTGCTCTCGCAGGCCTTCTTGAGGGCCTCTCCGAAGATGGACGCCGCGGTCCAGCCGGCCGTCACGCCGTTGTCCAGGGAGTCCTTGGGGTAGGCCGCCTTGTAGTCGCTGACCAGCTTCTTCGCCGCGGGGGTGTCCGCGCCGATCGGGAGCGTCGGTGAGGCCACGTAGTAGTTCTTCGCCAGGGCCGGGCCCGCCTGGGTGCCCAGGAGCTGGGGTGCGAACGCCGAGTTGTTGCCGATGATCGGGACGTCGAACTTGCCCGCCGCCGCGACACCCACGAGCGAGGCGGCCTGCCGCGGGCCCGCACTGATCACCACGGCCTTCACCCCGGCCTTCTTCAGGGCCGCGACCTGCGCCGTCATGTCGTTGTCGGTCGCCTTGATCTTCTGCTCCACGACGGTCAGGCCCGACTTCTTCGCCATGTACTGCGAGCCCTTCAGGGCGTTCTCGCCGTAGTCGCCCTCGAAGTAGACGTGACCGAGCTTGTCGCCCTTCTTGAGGCCCTTCTCCTTCATCAGGAAGTCGATCGCGTTGATCGTCTCCAGGTCGTACGTCGAGCCCACGACCCGCACGTACGGGCTGCCCAGGAGGTTGGCCGACCAGGCCTGCGGGAGCACGAGCGCCTTGTCCTTGTCGATCCGCTGCTTGACGGCGGCGACGAACGGGGAACCGATGAACTGGGCGAAACCGAGGACGTCCGGCTCCAGCTCCGTGTACGCGGCGACCGCCTTCTGCGGGTCGTAGCCGTGGTCGCGGACGGTCAGCTTCAGCTTGCGGCCGCAGATGCCGCCGTCGGCGTTGGTCTGCTTGACGTAGAGCTGCTGGGCCTGGGTGACGCTCTTGCCGAGGGTCGCGTAGACCCCTGTCATGTCGGTGAGCACGCCGAGTTCGATCGTCTTGGCGGAGACCCCGACGCCGGACTTGACCCCGCCCGCGCCCTCCTTGTCGCCCTCGTCGTCCCCCGCCTTGGAGCTGCAACCCGCCACCGCGAGCAGTGCGGCGACCGCCGTCGCTGTCGCGGTGGCCCTTTTGAACCTGCGTGAACTCATCGTTCCTCCCCTGGAGTGTGGCCTGACGTCGGCCTGGAGCGCCGGGCGGCAATGCTGGCCAGGCCGCCGGGCAGGAAAAGGACCACCGCCACGACGGCGGCGCCGTACAGATACCGGGATGCCTCGCCCGGTGTGATCCCGCCACTGCCGGGGGCCGCGACCAGGGGCAGCGCGTCGCTGTACCGGGTCAGGAGCTGCGGCAGCAGGGACACCACGGCGGCACCGGCCACCGCGCCCGCGACCGAGCCGAGGCCGCCGATGACGATCATGGCGAGGTATTCGAGGGACAGCGTCATGCCGAAGTAGTCCGGCACGGTGCGCTGGAAGACCAGGGCGAGCAGGACGCCCGCGAGGCCCGCGTACATCGACGAGAGGACGAAGACGCCGGCGCGGTAACGGGCGACCGGCACCCCGATCACGCCTGCGGCGATGCGGTGGTCGCGGATGGCGTTCATGGCACGTCCGGGGCGTCCGCGCAGCACGCCGCGGGCGAAGAGCCCGCAGCCGACGAGGAGGACGAGGCCGGCGTACCAGAGCTTCTCCGAGGCCCCGAAGGGCACGGCCGCCACGACCAGCTCGCTGTCGTCGAAGGTGATGCCGAAGACGCTCAGGGGCGGCACGTCGCGTCCGTTGGAGCCGCCCGTCAGGTCATGCGCGTTGAAGAGCACGTGCTGTCCGATGAAGATCAGCGCGAGGGTCGCGATGCCGAGGTAGGCGCCGCGCAGGCGTCCCGCGATGGGGCTGAAGAGCCCGCCCGCGACCCCCGCGACGACGACGGCCAGGGCGGCGGCGATCCAGGTGGGCAGGCCGAGACCGGTCAGGCCGTCCTCACCGTCCCCGGCGAAGACGCAGTAGCCGTACGCACCGATCGCGAGGAAGAAGGCGTGCCCCATGGAGAGCTGGCCGGTCGCGCCGGTGAGGAGGTTGAGGCCGATCGCGCCGATCGCCGCGGCCATGGCGAACAGGCCGGCCTGGAGCCAGAAGCGGTCGAGGTAGAAGGGCAGGGCGAGCAGGATCACGGCGCCCGCGATCCACAGGTACCTGCGGGGGCGGGGCAGCCTCGTACGGCCTCGGGAGCGCAGCTCCCGTCCACGGGCCAGGACTTCAGACACGGGCGAGCTCCTTCGTGCCGAAGAGTCCGGCGGGCCGGATGAGGAGGATGACGGTCATCACGAGATAGGGCGCGAGGTCGCCGAGACCCCGGCCCAGGAAGGTGAGCTCGCTCTGGTAGCCGGTGGCGAGGGATTCGGTGACCCCGACGACGAGGCCGCCGACGAGCGCGCCGGTGGTCGAGTCGAGGCCGCCGAGGATCGCGGCGGGGAACGCCTTCAGTGCGGCGAGTGAGGTGGCCCGTTCGAGCCCCGGCGTCGGGAAGACGGTGAGGAAGAGCGCCGCCACCGCGGCCAGTCCGCCCGCCACCGCCCACGCGCCGAGCGAGACCCGGCCCAGGCGCACGCCCATCAGGGCGGCGGTCTCCGGACTCTCGGCGGCGGCCCGCATGGCCACGCCCCACGAGGTGTAGCGGAACGCGAGCAGGAAGGTGGTGATGAGGAGCGCGGCGGCGACGAACGCGGCGATGCGCGTGTGGGCGATGGAGACCGACCCGATGGTGAGCACCGAGTCGCCCCAGGGGTCGCCGAGGGCGAGCACGTCGGTGCCGAGGCGGCGGGTGAGCTCGGTGGTGAGCAGGATGTCGACGCCGATCGTGACGATGGCGAGGACGCTGTGGTCCGAGCCGCGGTAGCGCCGCATGACGAGGAACTCGATGGCGGCGCCGACGACGGCGGCCCCCGCGATGCCGACGAGCACCGCGGGCCAGAAGCCGATGTCGTCGTGGAGGGACGCGATGAAGTAGCCGCCGGCCAGGAGCAGCGAGGCGTGCGCGAAGTTCACGACCTCGGTGGCCCGGAAGATGACGACGAAGCCGAGTGCGATGAGGGCGTACACGGACCCCATCGAGAGGCCGTTGAGGAGAAGCTCGACGAAGGTGTTCACGAGGTCGTCCCCTCCCCCAGGTAGGCGCGTACGACCGCGGGGTCGTTCTGTACGGCCGCTGGAGCGCCGTCCGCTATGCGCCGGCCGAAGTCGAGTACGGTCACCGCGTCCGCGAGCCGCATCACCACCCCCATGTCGTGTTCCACCAGGACGATCGAGATTCCGAGGCTGTCGCGGACGCCCGCGATGACGGCGGCCGTGCGCTGCCGCTCGTCCGCGGTCATGCCCGCGACGGGCTCGTCGAGCAGGAGCAGCCGTGGCTCCATGCACAGGGCGCGGGCCAGCTCCGCGAGTTTCTGCTGCCCGTACGGCAAGGAGCCCGCTGGGGCGTGCAGTTGGTGTTCGATGCCGACGAACGCGGCGATCTCCCGCACCCGTTCGCGATGGCTGCGCTCCTCGCGCGCCGCCGACGGGAGGCGCAGGCCGGCGGCCAGGAACCCGGTGCGGGTCAGCCGGTGGCGGCCGAGCATCAGGCTGTCGGCGACCGTCGCGCGCGGCGGCAGGGCGAGGTTCTGGAAGATCCTCGCGACGCCGAGGTCGGCGATGCGGTGCGGAGGCATCGTCGTCAGGTCGTGCTCACCGAAGCGGACACTGCCGCCGGTGGCCCGGTACACGCCGGACAGGACGTTGAAGCAGGTGGACTTCCCCGCGCCGTTGGGGCCGATCACGGCGTGCACGGTGCCTGGCCTGACGGTGAAACTGATGGCGTCGAGGGCGGTGAGCCCCGCGAAGCGGACGGTCAACTCCCGTACCTCCAGGGCGGGTACGTCGTCGTCCGGCGGTGTCGTCTCCGGTGCCGGATGGTCCTCGGTCATCGTCGGCCCGCCCATCGGTTCAGGACCGGCAGCGCGCTGACGCCGCGCGAGGCGTCGGCCGCCGCGGTCTCGTCGACCACGCCCAGGTAGCGGCGGCGCACCTCGTCGGAGGCGGCCAGTTCGTCCGCGGCGCCCGAGAGTGCCACTTCGCCCACGTCCAGGACGTACGCGCGTGAGGCGAGGCGCAGTGCAAGCGCGGCGTTCTGTTCGACGAGGAGGACCGCGGTGCCCTGGCCGTTGATCTCCTGGATGGTGTCGGCGATGCGTGCCGCCATCAACGGGGCCAGCCCCAGGGAGGGTTCGTCGAGGAGCAGCAGCTTCGGTGAGGCCATCAGGGCCCTGCCCACCGCGAGCATCTGCTGCTCGCCGCCCGACAGGAGCCCGGCCCGCTGGCCCGCGCGCTCGGCGAGCACCGGGAAGAGTTCATGGACGCGCTCCAGGGCTTTGGCCTTCGCGGCCCGGCTTCCGGTGGACCCGAGCGCGCCCGACCGGAGGTTGTCGGCGACGGTCATCCGGGCGAACACCCTTCTGCCTTCCGGCACTTGTGAGACCCCGGCGGCGACCACCCGGTCCGCGTGCAGCTGGTCGATGCGCCGACCGCCGAAGTGGACGGAGCCGGTGGTGAGTGCTCCCCGGTGAAAGGCGAGCGTGCGGGAAATGGCGCGCAGGAGCGTCGACTTGCCCGCGCCGTTGCCGCCGAGCACGGCGACCACGGCGCCGTCCGGTACTTCGAGCGACACCTGGCGCAGTGCGCGTACCGGTCCGTATCCGACCGACGCGTCCTCTACGACCAGTCCGGAACCACCCACCTGGGACCCCCTGTCCTCTGCCTGCCCTGTTCGTGTCGCTCGGCCGTCCGTACCGCTCGGCCCGCCGCGTGGCGCTCAGCCCAGCACCGCCGCGTCCGCCCGTCCACGGCCTGTGTCCGAATCGCTGCGGGTGACCAGCGGGACCGGCCGCCGGTTGTGCACGGGCACAACACCCCGTGTCAGGGGCCTGCCAGGGGTGCCCGAGCGGTGGCATCCTCCCCAGCACCAGGGCACGGCGGACAGCGGTGACGGGGGTAGGAATCCATGAGCGGACGCAGGCCTCGGACGGGCCATGACTGGAAGGTGCTCGAGGAGGCGTGCGTGGCGCTCAAGCCCCGCATCCCCGATCTGGTGGACGAACATCTGCGGCAGCTCTTCGAGCACTCCCCGGTGTACGCGCGGGTGCTCCCGCACGACCAGCAGTGGCGGGAGGCGGAGGAGGCGATGCGCATCGGCATCGAGACGATCAGCGCGCCGCGCGCGTCGCCGCGCCGCGATCTGGAGTACGCGGAGGAGGCGGGCAGGCGCCGGGCCCAGCAGGGGCTGCCGCTGGACCTGGTGGTGCACTCGTATCGCAACGCGGGTTACCTGGTCTGGGACTCGCTGCTCGAGGGCTCCGCGGGGCAGGACCCGGAGAAGCTCGCCGTCCTGATGCGGTCGGCGACGATGGTGTGGGCGGCGGTCGACGCGCAGGCGGCGGCCGCGTCCGACGCCTACCGGGCCACGGAGATGGAGCTGCGGCGGCGCACCGACGAGCAGCTGCAGGCGCTGCTCGACGCGCTCCTGGAGGGGCAGGCCGCTCCCGGCCTCGCCTCGCAGGTGGCCGCGGGGTTCGATCTGCCGGAGCGCGGGCCGTACGCGGTGGTGGTGCTGCGCGCCGAGCGGCGGGACGGGCGGGCGGCGTTCCACCGGCAGATCCAGCGGGCCGGGTTCCGTTTCGTCTGGCGGATGCGGACGGACCGGGAGGTGGGGGTGGTGGCCCTCGGGGCGGAGGAGGGCCTGGACGAGCTGGCCGCGGCGCTCGACGGGCGGTGCCCGGGGCCCGGTGGCATCAGCCCCGTGGTGGCGGGGCTCTCCGAACTCGGCCATGCGCGGCGGCTTGCCGAGCTGGCGCTGCGTACGTGTGCGCCGGACGCGACCGGGATCGTACGGCTGGACCAGCGGATGCCGACCGCGCTGGTGGTGAGCCAGCCGGAGCTGGCGGGGCGCCTTGTGTCGGACGTGTTCGGGGAGGTCCTGGCCCTGGAGCCGGCGGACCGGGCGGTTCTGCTCGAAACACTGGACGCGTGGCTGCTGTGCGAGGGGTCGGCGGGGCGGGCCGCGGGGCGGCTCTACTGCCACCGGAACACGGTCTTCAACCGCTTGCGGCGCCTGGAACAACTGACCTCGCGGTCGCTCGCGCGGCCACGGGACCTGATGGAGATGACGCTGGCCCTCGACGCGTATCGGCTGGCGCCTGGCTAGACCGGTTCTCCCTCGCCCCGTGGCCGGGGGGCGCGCGCCAAAAACTCACCGGCTCCGCCGAGCTCGTCCTCAAACGCCGGACGGGCTGAATATCCCCGGCCCCCGTCAGGGGCGCGGGGAACTGCGCGACAAGCCCCCACCGCGCCCCAGCAGAACCGCTAGCCCAGGAAGTCGCGGGCGATACCCTCCGCCACCGTTTCCAGGATGGGCCCCGCCTCGGCAATGCAGCGGGCCACGTCCGGCTCCACGTCGGTGAGGGCGTAGGCGCGGCGGATGCCCGCCTTGCCCAGTGCCTCCGCCGGAAGGGCCAGGCGGCCGCAGACCGCCACCACCTCGACGCCCGCCGCGCGAGCCGCCGAAGCGACGCCCGCGGGCGCCTTGCCATGGAGGGTCTGCTCGTCCAGCGACCCCTCCCCCGTGATCACCAGCGACGCCCGCGCAAGCGCCGGCGCGAAGCCGAGGACGTCCAGCATGACCTCGATCCCGGGGCGGAAGCTCGCGCCGAGCCCGACCAGGGCCCCGTAGCCGATGCCGCCCGCCGCCCCCGCTCCCGGGGACTCCGCGTGCTTCAGGGCAGCGGAACCCACCGATTCGGCCAGCACCTGCGCGAAGTGCGCGAGGGCCGCGTCCAGCTCGGCGACGTCCTCCGGGGACGCCCCCTTCTGCGGGCCGTACACCGCCGGAGCGCCCTTCGGCCCGGTCAGCGGGTTGTCCACGTCGCTGGCGAGCACCAGGTCGACCGAGGCGAAGCGCTCGTCGAGCCCGGACAGATCCGCCGAGGCCAGCGTGGCGAGCGGACCGCCTCCCGGCGCCACCGGCGCCCCCGCCGCGTCCAGGAAGACCGCGCCCAGCGCGGCCAGCATGCCGGCACCGCCGTCCGTCGTCGCACTGCCCCCGACGCCGAAGACGATGGTCCGCGCGCCCGCGTCGAGCGCGGCCCGCAGCAGTTCCCCGGAGCCGTACGTCGTGGACGTGAGCGGTGCGAAGACACCCTCGGGCAGCAGCTGGAGGCCGGACGCCTCCGCCATCTCCACCACCGCGGTGCCGTCCCGCAGCGCGTACGCCGCGGTGACCTCGTCGCCGAGCGGCCCCGTCACTCGTACCTCACGGCGCTCGAAACCGGCCGCGACCGCCGCGGCGACCGTGCCGTCACCGCCGTCGGCCACCGGCAGGGCCTCGACCTCCACCTGCGGCGCGACGCGGCGCAGCCCGGCCGTCACCCGCTCCGCGACCTGCACGGCCGTGAGTGATCCCTTGAACTTGTCCGCGGCGATGAGCACATGCCCCGCCGTCCCAGCAGCGTCCGCCACCTTGCATCCCCTTGCTTTCCGGGCCTTGCTCAAGTCAAGGCAGTCGCGCCGCTGCGACCATAACCGCAGGAGGGGCCGCCTGCCCATGGCCGTCCGCATATCGGAGCCCCCAACCCCATCGTTATATCCGCCTAAAAAGGTCGATAGGGTGCCATTGAGTTCGTCTGAATGATCGATCAGGGCCGCGCGGTCGACTTCGAGAACCAGACAAACGTGTCACGCTCCGCGCCGAACCCGTCACGTTGACCGCGCACATCCGCCGCGGATTCGGTAGACCGGACGCATGACCCCAGCACATACGGAACTCGCCGACCGTGTTCTCGGCGGCTGGATCGGGCGGATCGCGGGCAACATGCTCGGCAAACCCATCGAGCGGGGCGACTACTGGACGCGCGAGCGCATCGCGCGCTATCTGCGGCAGGCCGACGCGATGCCGCTCACCGACTATCTGCCCGAACCCCCTTCCTGGGTGGAGGAGTTCCAGCTGCGGCCCGAGTGGCAGCAGTGCGTGCGCGGCAAGGTGCACGGCAGCTGCCGTGACGACGACATCGACTACGCGATCCTCGGACTGCACCTCCTGGAGACACACGGATTCACGTTCAGCACCGAACAGGTCGGCGAACTGTGGCTGCTGCGCCTGCCCTATCTGCAGACGTTCACCGCGGAGCGCGCCGCGTACCGGAATCTGGCCAACGGACTCAAGCCGCCGCTCACCGCGACGTACGAGAACGCCTGCCAGGAGTGGATCGGCGCCCTCATCCGTGCCGACATCTTCGGCTGGACGAACCCCGGAGCACCGCGCCGCGCCGCCTCCCTCGCCCGCCGCGACGCGGTGCTCTCGCACACCGGCAACGGCGTCTACGGAGCGATGTGGGCGGCGGCGCTCGTCTCGGCGGCGTTCACGGCCGCCACCGCGCGCGCCGCCCTGGACACGGCGTTCGGCGTGATCCCCTCCAGCTGCCGGCTCGCCCGTACGGTGCGCCGGGTCGTCACGCTCCACGAGGCCGGGCTCAGCTGGGAGGAGACCCTCGCGACCGCCGAATCGGAGACCACCGGACTCGGCTGGATCCACGCCGTGCCCAACTCGGCCGTCCTGGCCGCGGGACTCCTGTACGGCGACGGGGACTTCACCCGCACCATCGCCCTCACGGTGCGCGGCGGACTCGACACCGACTCGAACGGCGCGACCGCCGGGTCCGTCGCGGGCGTGCTGTGCGGGGCCAAGGCCATCCCGGCGCAGTGGCGGGACCCCCTGGAGGACCGGGTGCGCAGCGCGGTGTTCGGCTTCGACGGGGCGCGGATCAGTGAACTGGCCGCGCGGACCGTGGAGTTGGTGCAGGAGTAGGCCGGGGGGCGCGGGGGGCGCGTCGGCGCGGGGCCGGACCTGCGCCGCGTCTACCCTTTTCACGTGACCATTCAGGATTACGCCACGTACATCGCGGGCCTGCCCCGCATCATCGCCGGGGCCGCCGCGCTCTTCCGGGACTCCGAGGGGCGGGTCCTGCTCGTCGAGCCCAACTACCGTGACGGGTGGGCCCTGCCCGGCGGCACCGTCGAGTCGGACGAGGGCGAGACACCGCGGCAGGGCGCGCGCCGCGAGACCGCGGAGGAGATCGGCCTGGACGTCGATCTTGGCGCGCTGCTCGCGGTGGACTGGGTGCCGGGTGTCGCACGGCCGCCGCTGGTCGCCTATCTGTACGACGGCGGGGTGCTCGGCGACGACCGGCTGAAGTCGATCAGACTCCAGGAGGACGAGCTGCTCTCCTGGCGTCTGGTGTCCCGCGAGGACCTGCCCCGGTTCCTGCCGGGCGAGTTGGGGCTGCGGGTGCGGGCCGCGCTCGAGGCGCTCGACGCGGGGACGGGGACCGTGGAGCTGGAGAACGGCGTACGGGTCGGCTGAACCAGAGATGTCGAGGTCAGCGTCAGAAGAGGGCGTCCTCCTTGCGGGGTGTGGTCGCGCCCTCGAAGGCCAGCAGCCGCTGCTTGCGGTCGAGGCCGCCGCCGTAGCCGGTCAGGGAGCCGCCCGTGCCGATCACCCGGTGGCAGGGCACGATGACGCCGATGGGGTTCTTGCCGTTGGCGAGGCCGACGGCGCGTGAGGCGTTGGGTTTGCCCAGCAGGGCCGCGAGTTCGCCGTACGTACGGGTCTCGCCGTACGGGATCAACTGGAGCTGCTGCCAGACGGTGCGCTGGAACGGCGTGCCGTCCAGGCGCATCGGGAGGTCGAACTCCTTCAACTCGCCCTCGAAGTACGCCTCCAACTGGCTGGTCGTCTCGCCGAACGGGCCCGCGTCGCGGTCGCCGAAGGTCTCCTCGGGCGGCCGGTGCCGCTGCTCGGTCATGTAGAGGCCGCTGAGGACCCCGTCGGTGGCCACGAGGGTCAGGGGGCCGTAGGGACTGTCGATGAGGGTGTGCTGACGGTGCACGGGGCTTGTCCTCTCGGGGCGGCGGTCAGGCCGGGATGTGGTTGATGGGGTGGGCGTCGGTGGCCCACAGGTACTGGACCGCGTACGCCCGCCACGGGCGCCAGGCCGCGGCCCGCGCGGTCAGCGCGGCCGGGGTGTGCGGCAGACCCAGCTCCTGTGCCGCGCGGCGGATCCCCAGGTCGGTGGGGAGGAACGCGTCGGGGTCGCCGAGTGCCCGCATGGCGATGACCTCGACGGTCCAGGGGCCGAAGCCGGGCAGTTCGGTGAGCCGGGCGCGGGCCTCCTCCCAGCCGCTCTCCACGCCGAGCCGCAGCGATCCGTCGGCGAGGTGGCGTACGAGCGTGGTCAGGGTGGTGCGGCGGCTGCGCGGCAGCGCGAGGGCCTCCGGGTCGAGCGCGGCCAGGGCTTCCGGCGCAGGGAAGAGGTGGGTGAGGCCGCCCTCGGGGTCGTCGACCGGCTCGCCGTGTGCGGTGACCAGGCGGGCGGCGTGGGTGCGGGCGGCGGCGGTGGACACCTGCTGGCCCAGTACCGCGCGTACGGCGAACTCCGCCTCGTCGACCGTGCGCGGCACGCGGCGCCCCGGCGCCTTGGCCACCAGGGGGGCGAGCAGCGGGTCGGCGCTCAGCTGGGCGTCCACCGCGACCGGGTCCGCGTCCAGGTCGAGCATGCGGCGGCAGCGGCTGATGGCGATCGTGAGGTCGCGCATGTCGGTGAGGCTGAGGCGGCAGGCGACGTGGTCCGGAGCGGGGGTGAGGGCGACGACTCCGTGGCCGTAGGGGAGGCGGAGCGTGCGGCGGTAGGCGCCGTCGCGCCACTCCTCGACGCCGGGTACGGCGGTGGCGATGAGGTGGCCGAAGAGGTTGTCGGGGTTGAGCGGGGCGCGGAAGGGGAGGCGCAGCGAGAGCGCGCCGGGGGCGGACGGCCTGCCGGCGGCCTTGGGGGCGCGGTCCCGCAGGTCGCCGGGGGCCAGGGCGAAGACCTCGCGGACGGTGTCGTTGAAGGTGCGGATCGAGGCGAACCCGGCCGCGAAGGCGATCTCCGCCATGGGCATCGGCGTCGTCTCGATGAGCAGGCGGGCCGTCTGGGCGCGCTGGGCCCTGGCCAGGGCGAGGGGGCCCGCGCCGAGCTCCGCGAGGAGCTGGCGTTCCACCTGGCGGGTGCTGTAGCCGAGGCGCCCCGCGAGGCCGGGGACTCCCTCGCGGTCCACCACGCCGTCACCGATGAGGCGCATCGCGCGGGCCACGAGGTCGGCGCGCTGATTCCACTCGGGGGACCCCGGGCTGCTGTCCGGCCGGCACCGCTTGCAGGCCCGGAATCCCGCCTGCTGGCAGGCTGCCGCGCTCGGATAGAAGCTCATGTTCTCGGGCTTCGGGGGGACCACGGGGCAGCTGGGACGGCAGTAGATACGGGTGGTGGTCACGGCGGTGTAGAACCAGCCGTCGAACCGGGCGTCCTTCGACTGCACCGCACGTACGCAGCGCTCGGCGTCGGCGTGCATCGAGGGAAGCGGCGGAGAGCTCGTGGTCATGCCTCAAGGATCGGGCATGGGGAGGGAGGTGGCTGGCGAAAATCCGACATGGAGGTCAGGGGGCCGGGGTACGGTCAGGGGGCCTCTTCCCGGGTCGGGACCGGGGTCATATCACGTTGACGGAGACGTTCCTCAGCCGTGTGTTCCACGTGCCCCATGGCCAGCCGCAGGAGGGGCGGCGCCATCAGGGAGGTCACGATGGCCACCAGGACGACGATCGTGTAGACCTCCTCGGTCAGGACACCGAGCCGCAGGCCCGCCATGGCGACGATCACCTCGATGACCCCGCGCGCGTTCATGCCCGCCCCGATGCCGATCGCCTCCCAGCGGCTGAGCCGGCCCGCGAGCGAGCCGATCAGCGCGCCCGCGAACTTTCCGACGACGGCCACGAAGAGGACCACGACCGCCGAGAGCAGGACCGTGGGGTCGGCGAGGGCGGACAGGTCCATGCGCAGGCCCGCCGTGGCGAAGAAGACGGGGGCGAGCACCGAGAGGACCACCGTCCGCAGGGGCGCGAGCGCGACCCCGTCCACGGCTCCGCTGGAGCGGATGAGGATGCCGCAGACGAACGCCCCGAAGACCGCCTCAAGCCCCATCGCGTGGGTGGCGGCCGCGGCCAGCAGGATGGCCACGACGACTCCGGCGGCCCTGACGCCCGGCTCCTGTCCCTTGCCGAGCAGGGTGAGGAACCTGCGTACGACGGGTCTGCCGATGGTGGCGGCGAAGGCGATGACGAGAGCCAGGAAGGTCAGGGGAAGGCCCAGGTCCCCCACGGCGAGCCCGGTGGTGGCCATCGCGGACACCACGGAGAGCATGATCCACCCGGCGACGTCGTCGACCACCCCCGCCGCGAGGATCAGCTGCCCGACGTTGCGGTGCAGGAGCTTCATGTCGAACAGCGTCTTGGCGATGACGGGGATGGCGCTGACGCTCATGGCCACGCCGAGGAAGAGCGCGAAGACCGTGCGGTCGGTGGAGTCGGGCATCAGCTCGCCGGGCAGGAGGTAGCCGACGAAGACGCCGAGGCCGAGCGGGACGAGGAAGCCGGCCGCGCTGATCTGCGCGGCCACTCTGCCCCGCCTCCGCACCACCCCGAAGTCCAGCTCGATGCCGGTGAGCCCGACGAGCAGGACCAGCCCCAACTGCGCGAACGCGTCGAGGAGATGGGCCTGGTTCACGTCGGTCGGGAACAGCCATCCGGACAGATCCGGCCAGAGCTGATGCAGCACCGAGGGGCCGACGAGCACACCCGCGCAGAGCTCGCCCACGATGGACGGCATGCCCAGACGGCGGGCGAGGCGGCCGAGCGCCAGGGCGAGCAGGAGCAGGAGGCCCACCTGGAGCAGCAGCACCACGAGTTGGTGCTGGCCGAGCGGTGCCACGAGGCCGGATGCGGTCAGCATGCTCAGATGGTCGGAGCCGAGGCGCGGAGGCTGCCCAGGTAGGGGTGCCACAGGTGGGTGGGGTCGTCCTCCACGGTGGCGACGAACTCCCGCATCTCCCGCAGGATCTGCGGGTCCTCCTCCCACATGTCGCCCTGCAGCAGCTTGAGGACGCCGATGCGGTAGCGCGGGTCCTGCACGAAGGCGGCGAACAGGACGTTGAGGCGGTAGTAGATGGAGATGAAGTCGTACCAGTTCTGTGCGCCTTGGCGTTGCGCCTTCTCGTACTGCTTGAAGCGCTCGTGGGAGAAGTCGCCGGCTTCGAAGGCCGCGATGATGTCCTTCGACGCCAGGCGCGCGGTGTTGAGGGCGATGCTCACGCCGCTGGAGAAGATGGGGTCGACGAAGCGCGCGGCGTCGCCGATCATGACGAAGCGGTCGCCACAGATCTGCTTCAGGTGATAGCTGTAGTCGCCCTCGGTCTTGAGGGGGCGAATTCGCTCGGCCTTCTGGAGTTCCTCGTACAGGTCGGGGCGTGATTTCACGCAGTCCCAGAAGAACTTCTCGCGGTCGGTGTTCGCTTCCTTGAAGCGGTTCTTCTGCGTGACGACACCGAAGCTGGTGACGCTGTCGGTAATGGGGATCTGCCAGACCCACGAGTCATTGATCGGCAGGAAGTGCACGAAGATGTGGTCGATCTCTTCGGGGTCGATGGCGAGTGCCTTGCGGTCCACGCCCTCGAACCACGCGTGCACCGCGTACTGGTCGAAGATGGGGTCGGGTTCCTTCAGCTTCAGCTGACGGCCGAGCAGCGTCTGCCGGCCGGTGGCGTCGACCAGCATGCGGCCGGTTATCGGGAATTCCTTGCCGCCCGCACGGCACATGACGCTGACGCCGTCCGGGTCGTCGAAGTCGGCGCGGGTCACGCGGACGCCCTGGAACACCTTGGCACCGAGGCTCTCGGCGTTCTTGAGCAGGATGAGGTCGAACTTCCCGCGGTCGACGTGGAAGGTGTACTCGCGGTCCACGCCGGGCTGGGCGCGCTCACCGAACCTGACCTGGGCGGTCCAGTCGTACGACATTCCCGTGAAGCCGTTGGTGGGGATCTCGCGGTCCTCGGCCGTCGTCCACGCCGCCCCGTACTTGCGGGGGAATCCGGCGCGCTCGACCTCGGGCATCGCACCGGTCTCCAGGAGCACCGCCGTGGTCGCCGGCACCAGGGACTCGCCCACGTGCGGGCGCGGGAAGTTCTCTCCCTCGATCACGGCCACCGAAAGACCGGCCTTGGCGAGGTAGGCGGCGGCCGAAGAACCGGCCGGTCCGCCGCCCACGATCAGGACGTCGAAATCCGCGTTCATAAAACCTGCTTCCATTCCCGGGATCGAAGGCGCACGGCCCTTATTCGACAACGCCTTGATCGTAGGATGGCGACTTGGGGCCGTCAGCCCCTAACAGGTCTGCGAGCGCCCCTAACAGCTCGGCACACGCCCCTAATGGGCGCCCATTTCCTTTAGGGGGAGGGCATGAAAAGCGCCCGCCCCCCGGGGGATGTGGGGCGGGCGCCGACAAGGTGGGGACGGTGCGGTTATTCGCGTCCGCCGCCCGGTGAGGTGACCGCGGGCTCGGCGCGCGCGGGCTGCTGTGGCAGCTGCTCCAGCTTGCGCAGCTCGCGGCCTTCGACGTCGACGTCCGGCAGCAGGCGCTGCAGCGGGCCGGGGAGCCACCAGCCCGCGCGGCCGAGCAGGCACATGACGGCGGGCAGCATGGCCATGCGGACGACGAACGCGTCGAAGAAGACGGCGGCCGCCAGTGCGTACCCCACGGCCTGGACCATGGTCGATTCGGCGAGCGTGAACCCGCCGAAGACGCTCATCATGATGACCGCCGCGGCCGTCACCACACGGGCGTTGTACGAGAATCCGGCGACGACGGATTCCTTGGTGCCCGCCCCGTGCACGTACTCCTCGCGCATCCTGGTCACCAGGAACACCTGGTAGTCCATGGCGAGTCCGAACACGACGCCGATCATGAAGATCGGCAGGAGGTTGACGGTGACGCCGAGGGAGCTCATGCCGAGGACGTCGGTGAGCCAGCCCCACTGGAAGACGGCCACGACCGCGCCGAAGGTGGCGCCGACGCTGAGCAGGAAGCCGAGCGCGGCGGTCAGCGGGATCAGGACCGACCGGAACACGATCATGAGGAGCAGGAACGCGAGTCCGACCACCAGGATCAGATAGGGCATCAGGGCGTCCGACAGCTTCTTGGACATGTCGATGTTGAGAGCCGTCTTGCCCGTCACCGCGACGTCCGCCCCGGTCTCGTCCTGGACCGCGCTGCCCTTGTCGCGGATGGCGTCCACGAGGTCGTTGGTGGACTCGCTGGTGGGGCCGCCGGTCGGCACGACGGTCAGCAGGGCGGTGTCGCCGGCCTCGTTCACGACGGCCCGGTCGACGGCGGCCACGTGGTCAAGTCCCTTGACGTCGTCGTGCATCCGGTCCGCGACGGACTTGGCGTCGGTGCCCTTCGGGCTGTCGATGGCGATGAGCAGCGGGCCGTTGAAGCCGGGGCCGAAGCCGTCGCTGAGCAGGTCGTACGCCTCGCGCTGGGTGGTGTGCGCGGGTTCGGTGCCCTCGTCGGGCAGGCCAAGGCGCATGGAGAACGCGGGGATGGCGACGGCGCCGAGACCGATGAGGGTCACCAGGAGGATCGGCAGGGGGCGCCGGGCGATCAGGTTGCCGAAGCGCTTGCCGAGGGGCGGCGTGAAGTTGAACAGCGTGCCGCCGGGCAGGACTTGGTCCTTGTCCCGCGCCGTCTCGGCAACCGTCTTCCCCGCGCCATCCTTCTGCTCCGCCTTCTTCGCGCGGGCTCCCGCGCGCCGCCCCGCGATGGCCCTCTTGCCCGCGAAGCCGAGGACGGCCGGGAGCAGGGTGAGGGCCACGCAGACGGTGATGGCGACGGACACCGCGGCGGACAGCGCGATCTGTGTCAGCGGCGGGAGTTGGACCACGGACAGGCCGCAGAGGGCGATGATCACGGTGAGGCCCGCGAACACGACGGCCGTGCCCGCCGTGCCGACCGCGTGTCCGATGGCTTCTTCCGGTGTCCGCCCCGAACGCACCTCGTGGCGGTAGCGGAACATCACGAAGAGCGAGTAGTCGATGGCGAGCGCGAGACCGATCATGATCGCGAGGACCATGGCGTCCTCGGTCAGGTCGATGAACCCGGTCGCCGCGTAGATGCCGCAGACGCTGATGCCCAGGCCCACGAAGGCCAGGAGCAGGGGCAGTCCGGCGGCGACGAGCGAGCCGAAGGCGATGATGAGGGTCACGGCGGCGACCACCACGCCGATCATCTCGGTCAGGCCGCTGCCCTGCGGCTTGATCGCGTCGCCGCCCATCTCGACCTGGAGGCCCGCGTCGCGGGCGGGGTCGGGGGCCGCCTTGAGGGCGTCCCTGTCCTTCTCGGTGAGGTCACCGGCCGGCACCTTGTAGCTGACCTGCGCGAAGGTGATGCGGCCGTCCTTGGAGACGAGATCGCTCGCGTAGTCGACCTTGGCGACATCGGGGGCGCGCTTGAGGGTGGCGACGGTCTCGTCGATCGCGGCCCTGGCCTCCGGCCCGTCCGTGAGCTTCTCGCCCTTGGGGGCGGCGAAGACGACGCGGGCCGTGGCCCCGTCCGCCGCTGCCTGCGGGAAGCGCTCGGCGAGCAGGTCGTTGGCCTTCTGCGACTCCGTACCAGGGACGCGGAACTCCTCCGAGGTCGGGCCGGACAGGGTGACGGCGCCGGTGATGGCGGCGACGAGCAGCCCCAGCCACACGAGTGCAACCAGTTTCCGCCGCCGGAACGACAGGCGGCCCAGCCTGTAGAGGAAGGTAGACACAACACCCATCCATCGATAGCTAGTGAACAGTCATTTCGGAGCCTACTCTCATAATTGACGCCCGGTAAGGCGTCAGGCAGGAAAGAAATAAAATGTGACGTGCCGTCATGATCGGTTCAGGACATACGAGTTCACCCGCCGAGGCGGGTGAACAAGGGGAAAGCCCTGGCTAAGGGAGCTGCCGCAGCGCAGCCCTGTCGATCTTGCCCGTCGCGCCCCGGGGCAGGGCATCCCGCTCGATGCGCAGGTCTTCGGGGATGGCGGCCCGGGTGAGCCGCTGCGCGCAGTACCGGCGCAGCTTCAGCACTCCCAGGCCGGCGCCGGGGACGGCGCGGACGAAGGCGCGCAGCCGGTGTCCGGCCAGCTCGTCGGGGACGGCGACGACCCCGGCCTCCACCACGTCCGGATGGTCGAGCAGGACCTGCTCCACCTCTTGGACGTTGACGCGCGTGCCGCGCACCTTCACCTGGAAGTCGTTGCGGCCGACGAGGGTCAGGCACCCGTCGGCGTCGCGGTGCACGACGTCACCGCCCGCGAAGTACACGCGCGGCACACCGGCCGCGTCGTCACGGGTGACGAAGCCGCCTTTCGCCGCGCCGGAGCCGAGGTAGCCGCGGCCCTGGAACGGCGTACGGACGACGAGCTCGCCCGTGCCCTCACCGGGGAGCGGCAGCCCGTCCGCGCCGAGGACCAGCGCGTCGACGCCCGGCAGCGGAGTGCCGAGCGGCAGCGGCTCCCCCGCGCTCATGGCCGTGCGGTCGGCCTCGTACAGGAAGCTGTCGTTGGTCTCCGTGCAGCCGTACACGTTGCAGAAGCGGGCCTCGGGGAAGAGGTCCGGCATGGCGGCGAGCACCTTCGGCGGCATCGTGTCGCCGGTGAACAGGACGTGGCGCGGGGCGGTGAGCCGTGCGGGCGCGGTGGGCTCGGCGTCCTGGAGCAGCCGGTAGAGCATGGGGACGCCCTGCACGAGCCGGACGCCGTGCCCGTCGATCAGATTCCGCAGATAGGTGCCGTCCCCGGCCCGGTCGGCGTCCACGCGCACGACGCTGCCGCCCGCGGCCAGGGTCGCCCACACCTCCAGGAGGGACAGGTCGAAGTTGAGCGGGGCATAGCTGAGCACCGGGGTGCCGGGCCCGATGCCGAAGCGCCGGGCCGCCCAGGTGATGAACGCCTCCACGCCGTCGCGGGGCAGCGGGACGACCTTCGGCACACCGGTCGACCCCGACGTGGTGAGCATCAGACCCACCCCGCCGGGCACGGCCGGTCCGGCGGCATGATCCGGCTGCGGCTCCACCTGCCGGACGTTCACATCACCCATGCGACCGGAGGGTTCGGGCGCGAGAATCCACTCCGCTCCCGCCCTCCTGACGAGCTCGCCCAAGGTGTCCTCGCCCAGCTCCGCGGACGGCAGCAGCACCGGGCGGTCCTCGGCGAGGCAGGCGATGGTCAGCCCGACGGTCGCCGCCGAGGTGGGCGCGTACACACAGACCGGGGCGTCGGCGGGGACGTGCGCGTCACGCAACGCGTCCCCGAACACCGTTGCCTGCGCGGCCAGTTCGCCGTACGTGACGACTCCGGCGGAGGTGATCAGCGCAGGGGCCGTCGGCGTACGCCCGGCGTGTTCCTTGAAGGACGCGAGGAAGGTGAGGGACGGCACGGTCGAGTCAGCCCAATCCGCTTGATGGGTACGGCACTTGCAGAGGTCAGCAGGTGCCGTACCGGCTGTGTGCGAAGACGAGCGGCCGCTGGTCGGCGAGAGCGCCCGCGGAGACGACTTCACCGATGACGATGTGATGGTCACCGGCGTCGACGACGCGCGCGAGGGTGCAGTCGAGGTAGGCGGCGGCGTCGGCGAGGACGGGCGCACCGGTCCAGGCGGTGGTCAGCCGCTGGCCGGCGAACCGGTCCACGCCGGTGGCGCAGAACTGGCGGGCGATCCGCTCCTGGCCGCTGCCGAGGATGCTCACCGCGAAGTGGCCGGCGGCCTCGATGGCCGGCCAGGTCCGTGACGTCCTGCTGATGCAGAACAGGACCAGGGGCGGTTCGAGCGAGACCGAGGTGAAGGAGTTGATCGACACGCCGGCCGGTCCTTCCGGCGTGTCGGTCGTCACCACGGTCACGCCCGTCGCGAGGCTGCGGAGCACGGAACGCAGGTGCGGGGGTGGCACGACGGGTGTCATCTGGCGCGATGCACCGCGCATGTCCGGCTGTGGCACGTACGTGGGTCCTCTCCTCGGCGGCGTGGGCCCGGCTCAGCCGAGCATCGGCCGGGTCTTCTCCGCGAAGAGGCGCAGGGTGCGCTCCATCATCGCGTAGGGCTGGCCGCCGAAGTCGACCTGCCACAGGATGGTGTCCATGCCCAGGGCGTTCTGCATCTCGTCGACGCGACGGGCCGCGGTCTCCGGTGAACCGATGATGCCGTTGCCGCCCGCTCCCTTGCCGCCGGCCTCGACGGACTTGGACAGGGCCTGGCTGTAGCCCTTGTAGTCGGGCGAGTCGACGGTCAGGACCGACTCGGCCGCCTCCTTCCAGACGTCGATGTACTCCTGGAGGTAGGGCTGGGCCGACTCCATGGCCTCCTCGTCGGTGTCGGCGAGGACCAGCGGCACGACCATGGCGGTCTGCGGCGTACGGCCGGTGTGGCCGTGGTGCTTCTCGAACTCCTCGCGGTAGGCGCTGACCAGGCCGTTGACGTGCTTGAACGTCTCCGGCTGGGGCGACGCCGTCACGAGCAGGTTGTAGCCCTGCTCACCGGCCCAGCGGAAGCTGCTCTCCGACATGATGGCGCAGATCCACACCGGCGGGTGGGGGCGCTGGACCGAGGCGGGGAAGGAATTGGCGTTCTCGTAGCGGTAGTACGGGGTGTTCTCGGTGACGTTCTCCTGCGTCCACAGCCGGACGACGGAGTCGACCGTCGTACGGAAGCGCACGATGCTCTCGTCCATGCTCACGCCGAACGCGTCGAACTCGTACGGCAGGAAGGCGCGGGCGAAGCCGACGTCGAGGCGGCCGCCGCTCATGACGTCGACCTGCGAGGCCTCGGCGGCGATCTGAATGGGGTGGTGGAAGGAGGCCTGGATGCCGCCGGTCAGCAGCCGGATGCGCTGGGTGCGGGCCGCGACGGCGGAGAGGAAGGCCAGGGGGCTCGGGCAGTAGCCGCCCGCGGCGTGCAGGTAGTGCTCGGTCATCTTGATGTGGGAGAAACCCAGTTCGTCGCCGAGCTCCGCGAGGCGCAGCACGTCGGCGAAGTACTCGGGAGCCGAGCGCACCTCCGGGCGGCAGTCGGGAAGCAGCGAGATGCCGTAGTTCATCGAACCCTCCTGGGGGCGCGGGGTGTCGGATCTGCGGGCCGGCACGTCGGGGGCGGCACAGCCATGTCGCCGGCGGAAGCCTCGGCTACGCCAGGCGAACCTATGCAGCCACGGTGGCCCCGTCAGCCCCCTACCGGGGAATCAGGACCCCCTTAACTGCCGCGTGCGGCACAGGGGTTCGGGGCTGGGGGGCGGTGAGGGGAAGAGGGTGGGGGAAGGTGGGGGTTACTCGGCCGGGATGGCCGACTGCAGGGCGGGGCCGAGGTCGGAGCGCTGCTTGACCGACAGCTTGCGGTAGATGCGGGTCATGTGCTGCTCCACGGTGCTGACGGTGACATACAGCTTCTCGGCTATCTGGCGGTTCGTGTGGCCCTGGCCCGCGAGGACCGCCACGCGTTTCTCGGCGGCGCTCAGGACGGTGACGGTGGAGGTCTCCGGCGCGGCGGCGGGGCCGGCACCGGGGCGTTCGGCGCCGCCCGTCATGGGGATCAGCATGGCCTTGAGCGGTCCCGCGCCGCACTGGTTGGCCAGCTTGAGGGCGCGCGCCGCGGTGACCTCCGCGTGGTCGTGCTCACCGAGTGCCTTGTAGGCGTGCGAGAGGCCGACGAGCGCCTGGGCGAGACCCAGACGGTTGCCGACGTGCTGGGACCGTTTGGCGGCCTCCTTGAGCGGGGTCACGGCGGCCCGTGCGTCCTTGGTCGCCGCCCAGGCCCGCAGGGTCAGCCCCCAGGCCTCGTGCTGGTCGGGCCCCAGGAGGCTCTGCTGTTCCTTCAGGAGGGCGACGGCCTGCTCCGTCTCCCCCAGGCACAGGTGTGCGTGGGCGGCGCTGGTGCGCCAGGAGAAGACCGCGGGGCTGTCGAAGCGCCAGCGGGCGAGCGTCTCGCCGACGGAGTTGAAGTCCCGTAATGCCGCCTTGAACTGACTGGCCGCCAGGTAGTAGTGGCCGCGTGCGTTGAGATAGGCGACCCCGAAGAGGGTCTGGGACGCGGCGGGCGGCATCTTCATCGTCAGATACGTGGCGGCCTTCTCGTAGTGGCCCATCGCGGTGGCGGTCTGGATGAGCAGGGAGAACGGCAGACCGATGACCACGCCCCAGCTCTCGGGGGCCACCAGGGCGAGGGCGGCCTGGGTGACCTGGGCGGACTCGGCCAGCTCGCCCCTGCGCAGATGCACGGCCGCCTTGAGGGTCATGAACAGCGCCCGCCACATCGGGGTGTGTTCGACGGTGGTGGCGCCGAGCAGGGAGTCGCACCAGGAGGCGGCCACGTCGAGGCGATCACCGAACACCATCGTCATCAGCGCCGAGGTGACCGGCAGGAGCGTCTTGTCGTCGAGGTGTGTGGTGAGCAGGATCTGCTCGGCCTTCTGCACCGCCGCTTCCAGATGGCCCTCACGCAGCACGGCTTCGAGCATGGCCACCGTCTGGTGCTGCGGCGCCCACAGCGAGGAGGCGACCGGGGAGGACGGGTGCGGCGGCTGCGCGGGGCTCCCCATCACCTCGTCGGCGAGGCCGGGGAAGAAGTACGGCAGCCACAGGGCCGCCGAGTCGAGTTCGGGCAGCCCGTCGGGGTGCCCGGTCGCCGCCTCGCCGTTGCGGCGTATGTCGCGCAGGGTCTCCAGGGCTTGGTCCAACTGGCCGTCCCACAGCAGATAGTGGAAGGTGCGGACGGCGTCGTCGCCGGTGAGCACACCCGCGCCGACGGCCTCGACGAGCTCCGGCAGATAGCGCTCGACGGCACCCGCGGGGTTGCTGCGCCACTCGGCGCTGATCAGCATGGAGGCGAGCCCGGCACGCTCGGCGGGGTCGCCGCAGGCGCGATGGGCGCAGCGCAGATAGCGGACGGCGGCGCTCGACCGGCCTTCCGCCAGGGCTTGTTCGGCGGCGATGCGCAAGGTGGCCGCACACCAGGGCTGCTGTTCGCCGGAGGCCAGGATGTGCCTGGCGACGACGGAGGCGGCTTCACCGGCCTCGTGCAGCAGGTGGGCGGCCTGTGTATGGAGTTTCTTGCGTTCACCGCCGCTCATGCTGCTGAGCACGGCGGAGCGCGCGGCCCCGTGGCGGAAGCGGCAGCCTTCCACGAGGCCGGTGGAGCGCAGGACGTCGACGGCCTGGGCGAGCAGGGAGAGGTCCTGGCCGAGGAACCTGCCGAGCAGAGGGAGTGTCGCCTGCTGACCCAGGATGGCGATGCCCTGGGCCGTCTCCTGGACCAGGCGTGAGTCACTGCGGTGCAGCAGGTCGAGTACGGCACGTCGGTGGGCGCTGCCCGCTGCGGGCAGCCCGGATATCAGGTCCGGCTTGGACTGGAAGTCGTCGATGAGTGCCTTGACGAGGAGCGGGTTGCCGCCGCTCATCCGGTGGATGGGTCCTGCGAGGTGGCCGGCCGTGCTCGGCAGGAGCTCTCCGGCGATGGTGGCCGCGACCCCCGCCTCGGTGAGGAGTTCGACCGCCACGCGGGAGCAGCCGGGGGAACGCAGCAGCTCGGACCTGACGTCACGCGGGATCGGGGCGAGGAATTCCGCTTCGCTGAGGACGAGCAGGACCCGGGCCGAGTGGAGTCGGCGGGCCAGGTGGAGCAGGCACTGCAAGGAGGCGTCGTCCGCGAACTGGGCGTCGTCCACGAGGATGACGACGGGCCGGCTGCGGGCCAGGTCCCTGAGCGCCTCGCACACGACGCGAGAGAGCGACATGGTGCTACATCGTCCGCCGGGTGCGGCCCGGTCCGGCATGAGGCCGTCGGACGTCTCCTTCATCCAGCTGACAATGGCTTGCTCAATGCACGGCGCGCACGTTTCACAGGCCTGGAAGATCTGTTCAAGTACGCCCAGGAACATGGACTGTTCGGCGCGTGAGGCATTGGCGCTCAGGACGGCGGCGCCGCGGCTCTCCGCGTACTCCGCGAAGGTGTGCAACAACGTTGTCTTTCCACTGCTCAACGGACCGCTCACCAAGGCGACCGAAAACTGTCCCGCCATACTCCGCTTCAGTAAGTGATGAAGTTCCATGAACGGAGCATCACGCTCCGTGAGCTCCAGCATCAATCCAGCTTGCCCCATGGCTCCCCCGTTCCTACGGCTTGGACACTTCTTGGCAGACATGACCGGCCGATGTGACAGTGGATGGAGACCAGCACCGTGACCTGAAGTCTGCCGTGTTGATCAAAAGCACTTCACCGCGAGTGACAAAGACCGAAGCCAGTCGTCGGTGTCGCCACTCAACCGAGAGCACAGTAGCATTTGGTTGACCAGTCACGGAACCCGCAATTTCGCTACCACGGGCCTGGTGACAGATACCCCGAACTGCGCCTAATTACTGGCACCGACAACACTACTGATCGCGAGTGAAGCGGAATTCAACTTTCCTTTTGTCACCCCCTCCGCCCCTCCCCCTACTCCGCGCCGCCCCCTACTGGGGCGCGGACACTTAGGGGTGACCTACGGGTATGGAGGGACCCGGCCCACGACGGACACTCGCCGTACATCTCTGTCCTCCCTCACCCCTTCCGGAGTGGACTTATGGCCGACGCGAGCGCGGGTTTCACCGGTGCGGTACCGGCACCCGAGCAGATGCACGAGCTTGACTTCATGCTTGGCACAATGTCATGCATTCTCAATACCGGAACAAAGATCACCGGAGAGATCAAGCCAGTCCTGAGCGGCCACTATTACGAGTTCGAATTGACGGCGAACCGGACGAACGGCGAGCAGCTCAGCGGCAGATGGCTGCTCGGATGGAACTCCACCGACGCGGTGTTCACCAGCTACTACTACGACGACACGGGAATGCAGGGATTCTCCACCGCTCCCGGCTGGCAAGACGGTGAGCTGCCCTTCCAGGGCCGCTACACACTCGCGGATTCACATGTCGAAGTACGCACCGTCTTTCGACGGGTCGACGAGGACAACTTTGTCATACATGAATCAATGCTCAAGAATGGCGAGTGGGTTCTGCTGGACACCCAGGAGTGCCACCGCACGCGCTGAGCGTTTCGCTCCGGCGGCACAACGGGCTGTGACCGACCCCAGGGGGTCGGTCACAGCCCGTTGTGCGGCGGGCCGCGGTCGCCGGACCGCGGCCGGCCGCCTCACGAAGCGCCGAACTCCCGGTCGATGAGGTCGAAGAGCTCGTCGTCGGTGGCGAGTTCGTCGGCGGCGGGCCCGTCGGCGGACCGTGCGCCGGCCAGGGCCACCCGCTCTCCCCGCACCGCGCGGGCCAGGGCCTCCAGGCTCCCCGCGATCAGCTGGCGGTCGTCGCCCTCGCCGAGTTCGGCGACCGCGCGTTCCAGCTCCCCGATCCGGGCGAGGACGGTGGGGGCGGCAGGCGCGCCGCCGAGTTCGGCGTCGATGTGCAGAGCCAGGGCGTGCGCGGTCGGGTGGTCGTAGATCGCCGATGTGGGCAGGTGGAGCCCCGCGGCGTTGTTCAGGCGGTTGCGCAGCTGGACCCCGGCCAGTGAGTCGAAGCCGAGGTCGCGGAAGGGGCGCCGCGGGTCGATGGCGTCGGCGCCCGGGTGCTGGAGCACGACCGCCGCCTGGGCGCGTACGAAGTCCAGGAGCGCCGTGGCCCGTTCGGCGGGCGGCAGCGCGGCGAGCCGGTCCTTCAGGGTGCCGGTGTCCGTGCCGTCGCCGTCGGGCCGGGCCGCGGGGTGGGCCGTGCTCACCTCCGGCAGCTCGGCCAGGAGGGGGCGGCGCGGTTGTGCCGCGCCGGAGTAGCGCCGCCAGTCGATGTCGGCGACCATGGCGAGCGGTTCGTCCTGATCCAGGGCCCGGCGCAGCCCCGCGAGGGCGATGCCGGGCTCCATCAGGCGGATCCCGCCCTGCCGCAGCCAGTTGGTCGGCACGCCCTCGGCCATGCCCTTCCCGGCCCACGCGCCCCAGGCTATCGAGGTGGCGGGCAGCCCTTCGGCCCGGCGTACGGCGGCGAGGGCGTCGAGGTGGGCGTTGGCGGCGACGTAGTTGCCCATGCCGAAGCTGGGCAGCAGGTTCGCGCAGGACGAGAAGAGCACGAAGGCCGTGAGGTCCCGGTCCCGGGTGAGGTCGTGGAGGTGGTCGGCCGAGGTGGCCTTCGCCCGTACGACGGTCTCCAGCTGCTCGGAGGTGAGCACGGGCAGGAAGCTGTCGTCCACGACGCCGGCCGTGTGGAAGACCGCGGTGAGCGGCCGATCCGCGGGGAGGGCGTCGAGGAGGGCCCCGAGCGCACCGCGGTCGGCGGCATCGCAGGCGGCGACGGTCACTTCGGCGCCGAGTGCGGTGAGTTCGGCCGTCAGCTCGGCGGCGCCGGGGGCTTTGGGGCCACTGCGGCTGATGAGCAGCAGGTGACCGGCGCCGGCACCGGCCAGCCACCGCGCGACGTGGGCGCCGAGCGCTCCGGTGCCGCCGGTGACCAGGACGGTGCCGAGGCCGCTGGGCCGCCAGGCCGGGGCCGCGGGCGTCTCTCCGGCGGGCGCGGGCCGTACGAGGCGTCGGGCGAGGATCCCCCGGGGACGGACGGCCAGTTGGTCCTCGCCCTCGATGCCGGCGAGAACACGGCACAGGCGTTCTTGCGCGGCGGAGGTCACCTCCGGCGGCAGATCGGCCTCGCCTCCCCAGCGCCGCGGGTCCTCCATGGCCAGCGCCTGGCCGAAGCCGAAGACCTGCGCCTGGACGGGACGTGGCGGCGCGTCGTGCGTTCCGGTCGTGACGGCGCCGCAGGTGAGCAGCCACAGCCGGGCGTCGGTACCGACGTCGTCCAGGGCCTGGATCAGCGCGAGGGTGCCCGCGAGGCCCGCTGTCAGCGCCGGGTGCCGGGGGTGAGGGGTCTCGTCCAGGCCGAGGAGGGAGACGATGCCGACGGGCCGGGTGGCGCAGTCGTCGAGCGCCTCGCGGAGGAGTGCGGCGAACTCGTCACGATCCGTGCTCTCCGTGCTCTCCGTGCTCCCTCTGGGGACCACGACAACCTTCGGGTCTCCGCCTCCGTCGGCAAGGGCCCGGCGGCAGCCTTCGGCCCACGGGTGGTCGAGGCTCGCCTCGGAGACGATGACGAGCCAGGTGCCACAGACGTCGGCGGGGGCTTTGTCGCCGCCGCGCTTCTGCGGCACGGTCTTCCAGCGGACCCGGTACTGGGACGCGTCGACGGTGACGTCCTCGCGACGGCCACGCCACCAGGAGGACAGGGCGGGAAGCACAGGGGTGAGGGTGTCGGTGTCGAGGTCGAGGGTCTTGGCCAGGACGTCGGCGTTGCCCTGCTCCACGTCCGCCCAGAACTCCGCGTCGGCGAGGCTCACTTCGTCGGCCACGGCACCGGTGCCGGCGCCTGCCGTCGCGGTACGCGTGTCGAGCCAGTACTGCTGGTGCTGGAAAGGGTAGGTGGGCAGGTCGACCGGCCGGGGGCTCGTGGGCCACCGTACGGGGGTGCCGTGGGTCCAGGCCTGCGCCAGGCCGGTGAGGAACGTGCGGGGTTCAGGCTTGTCCGCCCGCAACAACGGCACGACCACGGCCTCCCGGTCACCGGTGCCCCACTCCGCCACGCATTCGGCAGCCGGTCCGGACAGGACGGCACCGGGACCGACTTCCAGCAGGACGTTCGCCCCATCCTCGACCAGCCAACGCACCCCGTCAGCGAAACGCACCGCCTCGCGGACATGCCGCACCCAGTACCCGGGGGACGTGATCTCCTCGGCGGTGACCGGGCGCCCGGTCACATTGCTCATCAGCGGGATACGCGGCGCCGACAACTCCACGCCCGCCACCACCCGGCCGAACTCCTTCAGCACCGGCTCGACGAGGACTGAATGGAAGGCGTTCGCTATGTCGAGGCGACGCACCCGCCGACCCTGCCCGCGCCACCACTCGCTCGCCCGCTCCAACGCATCCTCGGCACCGGACAGCACCACCGACCGCGGCCCGTTCACCGCAGCCACCTCGCCACTGGCACCAGCACCGGCACCGGCACCGGCAGCCAGCCAGTCCCGTACCTCCACCTCACTCGCCTCGACCGCCATCATTCCTCCGCGCGCAGGCAATTCATCCATCAACCGCCCCCGCGCAGCCACCAGACGGCACGCATCCCCCAGCGACAGCACACCCGCCACATGAGCCGCCGCGAACTCGCCCACGGAGTGCCCCATCACATGATCCGGGCGTACCCCGAACGACTCCACCAACCGGAACAAGCCCACCTCGAAGGCGAACAACCCCGCCTGCGTGAACACCGTCCGGCCCAGACCCTCGACCTCGCCGAACACCACATCCCGCAGCCGCACCCCCTCCACACCCACATGGGCGTCCAGGTGCCCGCACGCCTCGTCGAAAGCCGACGCGAAGACAGGGAAGGCTTCATACAACTCCCGGCCCATGCCCGGCCGTTGCGCACCCTGTCCGGAAAAGAGCATGGCCGTACGTGCCGCGCCCTGTGCCTCTCCGTCCACGACCGCGCCGCTCGTGCCACCATCGGCCAACGCGGCGAGGCCCGTCGCCAGCTCCTGGTCGTCACCGGCCACCACCACCGCTCGATGCGCCAGAACCCCACGCCGCGCGAGGCCCCTGCCCGCTTCCCGCGGGCTCAGCCCTTGTTCCGCCACCGCGTCGCGGACACGTGCCGCCAGTCCACGCAGGGCCCCCGGTTCGGCTGCCGACATCGGCACCGCCACCGGCACGGACCCGGGCGGCTCCGACCCGTCCGGCTCGTCCGGCTCATCCGGCCCCCGCGGCGCCTCCTCGACGATCACATGCGCGTTCGTGCCGCTGACCCCGAACGACGACACACCCGCCCGGCGCGCCCGCTCCCCCGCCGGCCACGGCCTGGCCTCGCGCAGCAGTTCCACGCCACCTTCGGACCAGTCCACGTACGGCGTGGGCTCGTCCACGTGCAGGGTCGGCGGCAGCATCTGGTGCCGCAGCGCGAGCACCATCTTCATCACGCCGGCCGCTCCGGAGGCGGCGGCGGTGTGTCCCAGGTTGGTCTTCACCGAGCCCAGCCACAGCGGCCGGTCCTCCGCGCGCCCCTGCCCGTACGTGGCCAGCAGCCCCTGCGCCTCGATCGGGTCCCCCAGCCGGGTCCCCGTACCGTGCGCCTCCACCGCATCCACCTCGACCGGTGAAAGCCCAGCATTTGCCAACGCGGCCCGGATCACACGCTGTTGAGACGGGCCGTTCGGTGAGGTCAGTGAACTGCTCGCGCCGTCCTGGTTCACGGCGGAGCCGCTGACGACAGCCAGGACACGGTGGCCGTTGCGGCGGGCGTCGGAGAGGCGCTCCAGCACCAACAGTGCCGCTCCCTCGCCCCAGTTGGTGCCGTCGGCCGCCGCCGCGAACGCCTTCACCTGGCCGTCCGCCGCCAGAGCGCGCTGCCGGGAGAACTCCACGAAGGCCACCGGTTGCGCCATCACCGCGACTCCGCCCGCCAGTGCGAGGGAGCACTCCCCTCGGCGCAGGGAGTGGCAGGCGGTGTGGAGGGCGACCAGCGAGGACGAGCAGGCCGTGTCGAGGCTGACAGCCGGGCCTTCGAGGCCGTACGTGTAGGAGACGCGTCCCGAGATGACGCTGGGCAGGTTGCCGGTGAGGGCGTACCCCTCCGCTTCCTCGGGGACGGAGGCAAGACCCTGGAGGTATTCGGAGGGCGAGGCGCCCACGAAGACGCCGGTGTCGCTGCCCCGCATCCCCAGTGGGTCAAGCCCCGCCCGCTCGAACGCCTCCCACGCCACCTCCAACAGCAACCGCTGCTGAGGGTCCATCGCCAGCGCCTCACGCGGCGAGATCCCGAACAGACCCGCGTCAAAACCCGCCGCATCCTTCAGAAAGCCACCCACGCGCACGTACGACGTCCCCGCGTGCTCCGGGTCGGGATCGTAGAGACCCTCCACGTCCCACCCCCGATCCGCCGGGAACTCCTCCATCGCGTCCCGGCTGCCCGCCATCAACTCCCAGAGGTCTTCCGGGGATTCGACCCCTCCCGGGTAACGGCAGGCCATCCCCACGATCGCCACCGGCTCACGCGGGGCCTCGGTGAGGCGGCGGTTCTGGCGGCGGAGGCGTTCGGACTCCTTGAGCGACGTACGGAGCGCTGCGACGAGTTCGTCGGTCGTTGCGGCCATCAGTGGCTCTCCTCATCGGCCGTAGCCATCTTGATCAGTTCGTCGACGTCGACCTCGTCGATCACGCCGTTGGTCGCCTCTTCGTCCTCGTACGCGTCGGCGGAGGGTGCGGTGGCCGCGGCGGCGTCGGTTTTCCGGTCCGCCAGGCGCAGCAGTGCGTCCAGCAGTCCGGCGTCCCGCAGCCGGTCAAGGGGGATGGCCGTGAGCGCGCGGCGGATGTCGTCGTCGCGTTCCGGTGCCGTGCCGCCGGGAGCCGGGGGCTGCGGGCCGTCGTCCCCGGTGAGCTCGGTGTGGATGCGCCGGGTCAGCGCGTTGGGCGTGGGGTGGTCGAAGACGAGGGTGGCGGGCAGGCGCAGGCCGGTGGCCGCGTTCAGGCGGTTGCGCAGTTCGACCGCGGTGAGCGAGTCCAGGCCCAGGTCCATCAGGCCGCCTTCGGGGTCGATGGTCTGGGGTGAGGGGTGGGAGAGGACGGTGCCCAGGTGTGTACGGACCACGTCCAGGAGGAAGCGGTGCCGTTCCGACTCGGGGGTGGCGGTCAGCCTGCGCAGCAGGGAGTCGGAGCTTCCGGTGCCGGTGCCCGCGCTGCGCCGTGAGGAGGCGCGGACCAGGCCGCGCCAGATCGGCGGCAGCACACCGGAGTCGGCGAGCCCGCGCAGCCGTCCCATGTCGACGGGGGACGCGAGCAGGGCGGCCTGGTCGACGCGGCCGCCCGCGTCGAAGACGGCCATGCCCTGGTCGCCCGAGATCGGCAGGGCGCCGGTGCGGGCGATGCGGGCCAGGTCGGCCTCGTCCAGGTGTCCGCTCATGCCCGTGGCCTGGGCCCAGATGCCCCAGGCCAGGGACAGCGCGGGCAGGCCCTGGGCCCGGCGGTGGGCGGCCAGGGCGTCGAGGAACACATTGGAAGCCGCGTAGTTGGCCTGTCCGGGGGCGCCCATGGTGCCGGAGGCCGACGAGTACAGGACGAAGGCGGTGAGGTCCAGGTGCCGGGTCGCCTCGTGGAGGTTGACCGCCACGTCCACCTTGGGACGCAGTACCCGCTCGAACTGCTCAGCCGTCAACGACCCGATCAGCCCGTCGTCCAGCACACCCGCTGCATGCACAACCCCTCGCAGCGGGAACTCCTTGGGGATGGCGGCGATCAGCTCGTCCAGCGCCGCACGGTCGGCCACATCACACGCCGCCACACTCACCCGCGCACCGAGGCCCGAAAGCTCCTCCGCCAGTTCCTTGGCGCCCTCGGCCCGGTCACCACGGCGGCCGGCCAGGATCACATGCCGTACGCCGTGCTCCACCACCAGACGCCGCGCCACCAAACCACCCAGGACACCCGTACCACCCGTGACCAGGACACTTCCGTTCCGGTCCCAGCCACCCGGCATCCGCAACACCAACTTGCCCACATGCCGCGCCTGACTCATGAAACGCAACGCCTCAGGCGCCCGCCGCACATCCCACACCCGCACCGGCAGCGGACGCAGCACACCCGCCTCGAACAGCTCCACGATCTCCGCCAGCATCTGGCCGATGCGCTCGGGGCCCGCCTTGATCAAGTCGCAGACGTGGTAGGCGACTCCGGGGTGTGCGGTGGCGACGGCTTCGGGGTCGCGGAGGTCGGTCTTGCCCATCTCGACGAAGCGGCCACCGCGAGGCAGCAGCCTCAGCGACGCGTCCACGAACTCACCCGCGAGCGAGTCCAGGACCACATCCACCCCGCGCCCGTCGGTCACCCCGAGGAACTTCTCCTCGAACTCCAACGACCGACTCGAAGCGATCTCACCGTCCGCGAACCCCATCTCCCGCAGCACGTCCCACTTCTTGGGACTCGCGGTCACCAGGGCCTTGGCTCCCCAGTGGTGCGCCAGTTGTACGGCGGCCATGCCGACGCCGCCGGTCGCCGCGTGCACCAGGACCGTCTCGCCCTCGCGCAGGACCGCCAGATCCGCGAGGCCGTAGTACGCGGTGAGGAAGACGGTCGGGACGGAGGCGGCCTGTTCGAAGGTCCAGCCGTCGGGGATCGGGACGACGTAGTGGCGATCGACCACCACGACGGGGCCGAAGCCGTTGGGCATGACGCCCATGACGCGGTCGCCGACGACGAGACCCGTGACTCCGGGGCCGGTCTCCAGGACGATGCCGGCGCCTTCCGAGCCGAGGCCCTTCTGGTCGGGGACCATGCCGAGGCCCACGACGACGTCACGGAAGTTCATGCCCGCGGCGCGCACGGCGATGCGTACGGTGCCGGGCTCCAGCGGTGCCTCGGCGTCCGGGGCGGGCAGCAGCGCGAGGTCGTCGAACGTTCCGGTGGCCCCGGTGGTCTCCAGGCGCCAGGCGGCTCCGGGCGGCGGCACGAGTGCGCCGTCCGCGCCGACGCGAGCGAGCCGCGGGACGAGCACCTTGCCGTCCCGCAGGGCGAGTTGGGCCTCGGTGGTGGCGATGGCGGCGGGCAGGGCGGGACCCCACGCGGCGTCGTCAACGTCGATGTCCAGCAGCGTGAAACGGCCGGGATGTTCCGCCTGCGCGGAACGGATCAGGCCCCAGACGGGGGCCGCCGCCAGGTCGGGTACGTCGCTGTCGGCGCCGACGGCGACCGCGCCCCGGGTGACCACGACCAGCCGGCAGCTTTCGAGGCGGTCGTCACCGAGCCAGGCACGCACGGCCACCAGGAGCTGATCGAGCACGCCCCGCACGTCGGCCGCCAGGCCGTCACCGGGAGGAGCCACGAGGCCGTTACCGGTGTCGGAGACTCCGCCGGTGACCGTGAGCACGGCCGTGTCCGGCAGCGGCTCCCCGGCGTCGGCCGCCGCCAGGAGGTCGGCCACCGAGTCGTGGTGGCGGGTGGACACGGTGCCCGGGGAGGCGGCGGCGATCCGCAGTGGGTCGGGGCCGATGAGCGCCCAGGTACCGGAAGCCGGTGTCTCAGGAACCTCCGTCGGGGTCCAGTCGAGTTCGAACAGCGAGTCGTTGGCGCCGTCGCCGGAGCCGCGCAGATGCCCGGCCGAGACGGGGCGGGCCATCATCGAGGCGGCCGAGAGCACGGGCTCACCGGCGGCGTCGACGGCGTGCACGCTCACGGAGCCCTCGGCGGTCCTGGTGATCCGCACCCGCAGCGCGGCGGCGCCGGACGCGTGCAGGGAGACGCCGCTCCAGGCGAAGGGCAGCCAGGTGCCCTCCTTCGGCAGGAGACCGCCGAGGCCCAGGGTGTGCAGGGCCGCGTCCAGAAGCGCCGGGTGCAGTCCGAAGCGGGCGGCTCCGTCCCGCACCACGTCGGGCAGGGTGACCTCGGCGAAGAGGGTGTCGTCGGCGCGCCAGGCGGCGGTCAGGCCCTGGAAGGCGGCGCCGTAGCCGTGCCCGCGGTCCGCCAGGTCCGCGTACATGCCCTCTGCCTCAAGCGGCTCGGCACCCACCGGGGGCCACGCTCCAAGGCTTTCGAAGGCCGCGGTGTCGGCGGTGCGGTTGGCCGCGAGGAGACCCCCGGCGTGCCGCGTCCAGATGCCGCCTTCCTCGGGCCGGGAGTACACCGCGACCTCCCTGCGGCCCCGCTCGTCGGCGGCACTGACGGCGACCTGGAGGCGGACGCCGCCGCGCTCGGGCAGGACGAGCGGGGCTTCGAGGGTGAGTTCCTCGATGTGGCCGCAGCCGACCTCGTCGCCGGCGCGGATGGCGAGCTCGACGTACGCGGTGCCGGGCAGCAGCACCACACCGGCCGCCGCGTGGTCGGCGAGCCACGGGTGGGTGCTGAGCGAGAGCCGCCCGGTGAGCAACACCCGGTCGTCGTCGGCCTGTTCGACGGTCGCGCCGACCAGGGGATGGCCGGGGGACGTCAGACCCGCCGCGGAGACATCGCCGTCCTGGGGGTCGGGGTCCACCCAGTAGCGGTCACGCTGGAAGGCGTACGTGGGCAGCTCGGCCCGCGGGGTGCCGACGGGGTGCAGGGCGCTCCAGTCGACGGGCACGCCCTGCGCCCAGGCCTGGGCCAGCGCGGTGCAGAAGCGCCGCGGGCCCCCCTCGTTGCGGCGCAGGGTGCCAAGGGCCACGGCCGTCGCGCCCTCCGCGTCGACGGTCTGCTCGATGCCGGGGAGGACCACGGGGTGGGTGCTGACCTCGATGAACACCTCGTGTCCCGCGGCCAGCAGGCTCCGTACGCCGCCTTCGAAGTCGACCGGCTCACGCACGTTGCGGTACCAGTACGCGGCGTTCAGTTCGCCGGTGTCGAGGAGCTCGCCGGAGACGGTGGAGCAGAACGGAACGTGTGACGTCTCGCCCTGGATGTCCGCCAGTTCGGCGAGCAGCGCGTCCCGCACCTGTTCGACCTGCGGCGAGTGGGAGGCGAAGGTCACCGGCACGACGCGGGCCTGGAGTCCGTCGGCGACACAGGCGGCCACCAGGTCCTCGACGGGGCCGGGCTCGCCGGAGATGACGGTGGACGACGGACCGTTGAACCCGGCGACCACGACCGCGTCGTCCTCGGCGCACCCCAACTGCGCTATCCGCGCTCGCACTTGATCGGCCGGGAGGCCCACGGAAGCCATGGCGCCCTTGCCGGTGAGGACCTCGGCGAGCAGCCGGCTGCGCAGCACGATCACGCGTGTGGCGTCTTCGAGGGACAGCGCCCCGGACACACAGGCGGCAGCGACCTCACCCTGGGAGTGGCCGATCACCGCCGCGGGACGCACCCCACACGCCTGCCACAACCGCGCCAACGACACCTGCACCGCGAACATCACCGGCTGCAACACATCAATACGCTCCAGCCAGCCCTCCTCCTCACGCCCCAGAACCTCCACCACCGACCAACCCGTCAACGGCTCGATCACCCCGGCACACGCGGCCACCGACTCCGCGAACACCGGCGAACTCTCCAACAACTCCCGCGCCATCCCCCGCCACTGAGACCCCTGCCCGGGAAACACGAACACGGGGCTGACCTCGCCGCGTGCGACGCCGTCCACGACGCTCTCCACGCTGGTGTCACCGTCGGCCAGGGCGCTCAGGCCGGCGGCCAGTTCGTCGTGGTCGGCCGCGATGACCACGGCGCGGTGCGCGTGGGCGGTGCGGTGCGCGAGGGCGGCGCCGACGGATTCCACCGAGGGCGCCGTGCCGGATGCGGTGAGGAACTCGCCCAGGCGGGCGGCCTGGCCGCGCAGCCCGGCCGTGCCCCGGCCGGAGACCGGGACAGCGGTGAAACCGAGAGGGGCCTCGACGGGGGGCGCGGACTGCTCGGCCGGGGCCGGTTCCGGTTCCCCGGTGGTGGTCCGCTCGGGGGCGGCGGGTGCCTCCCCCAGGATCAGGTGCGCGTTGGTGCCGCTCATGCCGAAGGAGGAGACGGCCGCGCTCCGCGGGCGGTCGCCGGCCGGCCAGGCACGGGCTTCGGTGAGCAGACTGACCGCGCCCGACTCCCAGTCGACGTGCGGGGTCGGGTCGTCCGCGTACAGGGACGGCGGCAGCGTCTCGTGGCGCAGCGCCATCACCATCTTGAGGACCCCGGCGACACCCGCGGCGGCTGCGGCATGCCCCATGTTCGACTTCACGGAGCCGAGCCACAGCGGGTCGTCGGCCGTGCGGGCCTGCCCGTAGGTGGCGAGCAGGGCCTGCGCCTCGATGGGGTCGCCGAGCTTGGTCCCGGTGCCGTGCGCCTCGACGGCGTCGACGTCGGCGGCCGTCAGGCCCGCGTCGGCGAGGGCCTGCCCGATGACCCGCTGCTGGGAGGGGCCGTTGGGCGCCGTCAGGCCGTTGCTCGCGCCGTCCTGGTTGACGGCCGACCCCCGGATCACCGCGAGCACCGTATGCCCCTGGCTGCGTGCCCGCGAGAGGCGCTCGACCAGCAGCATCCCCACGCCCTCCGCCCAGCTCGTGCCGTCGGCGGCCGCGCTGAAGGAGCGGGCGCGCCCGTCGGCGGAGAGGGCGCCCTGCCGGGAGAACTCGACGAAGGCGCCGGGCCCGGACAGCACATTGGTGCCGCCGGCCAGCGCGAGGTCGCACTCGCCCTGGCGCACCGCCCGGCACGCCAGGTGCAGGGAGACGAGCGAGGACGAGCACGCCGTGTCGACGGTGACCGCGGGCCCCTCGAGACCCAGGACGTAGGAGATGCGGCCGGACGCGACGCTCAGGGCGTTGCCGGTGATGGTGTAGCCCTCCAGGTCCTGCGGCACCTGGGTCAGGCGGGAGAGGTACTCGGAGCCGCCCGCGCCGACGAACACGCCCGTACGGGTCGCCTGGAGGGCCGCCGGGTCGAGCCCCGCGCGTTCCAGTGCCTCCCAGGAGACTTCGAGCAGGATGCGCTGCTGCGGGTCCATGGCCAGGGCCTCGCGCGGCGAGATCCCGAAGAACTCCGCGTCGAAGCCCGCCACGTCGTCGAGGAACCCCGCGCCCTTCGTGTAGAAGGTGCCGGGCCGCTCCGGGTCGGGGTCGTACAGGCGGTCGAGGTCCCAGCCGCGGTCCTGCGGCATGGGCGTGACGAGATCGGCCCCCTCGACGATGCGCTCCCAGAACGCCTCCGGCGAGTCCGAGCCGCCGGGGAACCGGCAGGCCATGCCCACGATGACGATCGGGTCGTCGTCGGGCCCCGCCACGTCGCGCGCGGGGACGAGGGCGGCGGTGTCCGGCGTACGCTGTCCGCCGGGGAGCTGCTCGTCCACGTAGCGGGCGAGGGCGGCCGGACTCGGGTGGTCGAAGACCAGGGTCGCCGGGAGGCGCAGGCCGGTGGACGCGATGACGCGGTTGCGCAGTTCCACGGACATCAGGGAGTCGAAGCCGAGGTCCTTGAAAGCCTGTGCGGGGCCGACGGCCGCGGGGCCCGAGTGTCCGAGCACGGCGCCGACGTGGGCGCGGATCAGTTCCAGGAGCACACGCTTGCGCTCGTCCCCGACCAGTGCGGCGACGCGGCTCGCCTGTGTCGTGCCCTCGCCGCTCCCGCTGCGCGCCCCCGTGCGGTCCGCGCGCCGCCGGGCGGCGCGGATCAGGCCGCGCCACAGGGGTGACACGGTGCCTTGCCCGGCCTCCTCGCGCAGCCGGGCGAGGTCGATGCGGGCGGCGAGCGGTGCCGGGTGCGTGCAGGCGCGGGCGGCGCCGAGGAGCGTGAGGGCCTGGGGCGTGCTCATGGGGCGCAGGCCGGTGCGGGCCAGGCGGGCCCGGCCGGGGGCGTCGAGGCGGGCGGTGATGCCGCCCGCCTGTTCCCACTGCCCCCAGGCGACCGAGGTGGCCGGCAGTCCGCGGGCACGGCGGTGGGCGGCGAGGGCGTCCAGGCAGGTGTTGGCGGCGGCGAACGCGGCCTGTCCGGGACCAGCGAGCAGCCCCGCCGCCGCGGAGAACAGCACGAAGGCCGACAGGCCGAGACCGGCGGTGAGTTCGTGTAGATGCCGTGCGCCGTCGGCCTTGGGGCGCAGCACCTCCGCGAGACGTTCGGGGGTGAGCCCCGCGAGCAGGGCGTCGTCAAGGACTCCCGCGGCGTGGATCACCGCGGTCGGCGGATGTTCCGCGAGGAGCCGGGCGAGCGCGTCACGGTCGGCGACGTCACAGGCGGCGACGGTCACTTCGGCACCGAGCGCGGTGAGTTCCGCGTGGAGCGCGGCGGCACCAGGAGCGTCGGCGCCCTGCCGCGAGACCAGGACGAGCCGCCGTACGCCTTGCTCGCTCACCAGGTCCCGGGCCACGGCCGCTCCGAGCGCCCCGGTGCCTCCGGTGATCAGGACGGTGCTCTCGGGGTCCGGTGTGAGGGGCGGGGGCGTGGCGTCGGACTGCTGGGCCCGGGTGAGGCGCGGGACGAGCAAGGTGCCGTCGCGCAGGGCGAGTTCGGGCTCTTCCGCTGCCAGGGCCGTGGCCAGGTGCGCGGACCAGTTTTCGTCTCCATGTGCGGCGCCGGGGTCCGCATCGAGGAGGATGACGCGGCCGGGGTGTTCGGCCTGGATGCCGCGTACGAGGCCGGGGACGGCGGCCGCACCGAGGTCCGGCACGTCGCCCGCCCCGCCGTCGGCCGAGGCCGCGACGGCGCCGCGCGTGACGACGACGAGGCGCGGCCCATGTTCCGGCTGTGATTCCGATTCCGGCTCCGGTCGCTCCTGGGCGAGCCAGGTTTGCAGGGCGTGGAGCACTTCTCGCGCGGGGGTGAGCGGGTCACCGTCGTCGGCGGTGGTGCTACAGCGAAGGACCACCGCGGGCGGCAATGGAGTACCGGTGGCGCGGAGTTGGGGAACGCCTGCGAAATCGACGTAGCCCGCCTCATTTTCCCGTACGGGATCGGGGGCGGCGCCGGTCAGCGGTGTCCAGGTCACGCGGAACAGTGCGTCGGCGAGGTGGCCGCGGGCCGTGTCGCCGCCCAGCTGCTCGGGGGTGACGCGGCGTGCCACCAGGACGGGCGCCGAGAGCACCGTACGGCCGCTCGGGTCCGTCAGCAGGAGAGCCACGGTGTCATCGGCGGTACGGGTGATGCGTACGCGGACGTCGGCCGCCCCCGTCGCCAGCAGGGTCACGCCCTGCCAGACGAACGGCATCCGGGTGCCCTCCTCGCCGCCGGCCTGCATGCCGAGGTCGAGCGTGCGCAGGACGCGGTCGAGCAGCGCCGGGTGCAGCCCGAAGCGTTCGGCTTCGGCGCGCAGTTCGTCGGGGAGCCCGACTTCCGCGAAGGTCTCCTCACCGCGCCGCCAGGCACGGGCGTCCGCTTCGGTGCCGGGGACGGGCTCGGCTCCTGGCGGCGGCCAGGCGGTGAGTTCCTCGGCGGTGTCCACGGGCGCGGCTTCGCTCAGGAAGCCGCCCGCGTGCCGCAGCCAGCCGCTGTCGCCCACCCGGGAGTGCACGGCGAAGGCCCGGCGGCCTTGAGGGTCGGCGGCCTCGACGACCACCTGGAGCTGGACCTCGTCCGCCTCGGGCAGCACCAGCGGCGCCTCCAGGGTGAGCTCCTCGACGCAGGCGCACCCCACGGCGTCACCGGCACGCACCGCGAGCTCGACGTACACCGATCCGGACAGCAGAGGCTGCCCCGCGGGCGCGTGGCCGCCGAGCCAGGGCTGGGCACGCAGGGACATACGACCGCCGAGGACCGTACCGCCCCCGTCGGCCAGCTCCACGGTCTCGCCGAGCAGCGGGTGGCCCGGGGACGACGCCGAGGCGTGATGGAGCCAGAAGGGCTGATGCTGGAAGGGGTAGGTGGGCAGGTCGTCGACCGGGCGGGAGCGGGTGGACCACCGCACCTGCGTGCCGTGGGTCCAGGCCTGCCCCAGGCCGGTGAGGAACGTACGGGGTTCCGGCTGGTCCGCACGCAACAGCGGCACGACCACGGCTTCGCGCTCACCGGCGCCCCACTCGGCCACGCATTCGGTCGCGGGCCCGGCTAGGACGGCGCTGGGACCGACTTCGAGCAGGACCGTGGCCCCGTCCTCCACCAGCCACCGCACCCCGTCCGCGAAACGCACCGCCTCACGCACATGCCGCACCCAATAGCCGGGGGAAGTGACCTCATCGGAGGACACCGGACGCCCGGTCAGGTTGCTCACCAGCGGGATACGCGGAGCCGACAACTTCACGCCCGCCGCGACCCGGCCGAACTCCTCCAACACCGGCTCGATCAAAGAGGAATGGAAGGCGTGCGACACGTCGAGCCGACGTACCCGCCGCCCCTTCTCGCGCCAGTACTCCCCCGCCTGCTCCACCGCATCCTCGGCGCCGGACAACACCACCGACCGCGGCCCGTTCACCGCAGCGACCTCCACCGCGACATCAGCGGTGAGCCACTCCCGTACCTCTGACTCGCTCGCCTCGACCGCCACCATCGCCCCGCCCGCAGGCAGGGCGTCCATCAACCGGCCACGCGCGGCAACCAGTTCGCACGCGCCCTCCAGTGACAGCACCCCCGCCACATGAGCCGCGGCGAACTCCCCCACCGAATGACCCATCACGTAGTCCGGGCGCACCCCAAAGGACTCCGCCAACCGGAACAGCGCCACCTCGAAGGCGAACAACCCCGCCTGCGTGAACACCGTCCGGCCCAGACCCTCGGCCTCACCGAACACCACATCCCGCAGCCGCACCCCCTCCGCACCCAGATGCGCATCAAGGTGCCCGCACGCCTCATCGAAGGCGGCAGCGAAGACGGGGAACGACTCGCACAACTCACGCCCCATCCCCGCACGTTGAGCACCCTGCCCGGAGAAGAGCAACGCCGTACGCGCCCGCGCGGCCGTCACCCCCTCCGCGACCGCACCGCTCACACCACCCCGCGCGATGGCGTCAAGGCCCGTAGCCAGCTCCTGGTCGTCACCGGCCACCACCACCGCCCGGTGCGCGAGACCGCCACGCCGCGCAAGCCCGGCCGCGACCACCGGCGCGGACAGCTCCCGTTCGGACACCGCGTCGCGCACGAGCACCGCGAGGTCACGCAGCGCGCCCGGTTCGGCGCCCGACAACGGCACCACCACCGGCATCACTACCGGCACGGCCCCGGACCCGGCCTGCTCCGGCTCTGCCGGCCCGCCGGGAGCCGGAGTCTCCGTCGGTGCCTCCTCCAGGATCACGTGCGCGTTCGTGCCGCTGATCCCGAAGGACGACACGCCCGCCCGGCGCGTGCGCTCGCCGATCGGCCAGGCGCGGGCCTCCGTCAGCAGGCGCACGTCTCCCGCGGACCAGTCCACTTCCGGCGTCGGTTCGTCCACGTGCAGGGTCGGCGGCAGCATCTGGTGTCGCAGGGCGAGCACCATCTTCATCACGCCGGCCGCTCCGGAGGCGGCGGCGGTGTGTCCCAGGTTGGTCTTCACCGAGCCCAGCCACAGCGGCCGGTCCTCCGCGCGCCCCTGCCCGTACGTGGCCAGCAGCCCCTGCGCCTCGATCGGGTCCCCCAGCCGGGTCCCCGTACCGTGCGCCTCCACCGCATCCACCTCGACCGGTGAAAGCCCAGCATTTGCCAACGCGGCCCGGATCACACGCTGTTGAGAGGGGCCGTTCGGCGCTGCGAGGCCGTTGCTGCGGCCGTCCTGGTTCACGGCGGAGCCGCGTACGACGGCCAGGACACGGTGGCCGTTACGGCGGGCATCGGAAAGGCGCTCAAGCACCAACAGGCCAGCGCCCTCGCCCCAGTTGGTGCCGTCAGCCGCCGCCGCGAACGCCTTCACCCTGCCGTCGGCCGCCAGGCCGCGCTGGCGGGAGAACTCGGTGAAGAGGGTGGGCGTCGCCATGACGCTGACGCCGCCGGCCAGGGCGAGGGAGCACTCGTTCTGGCGCAAGCCCTGGCAGGCCATGTGCAGGGCGACGAGTGCGGAGGAACAGGCCGTGTCGAGGCTGACGGCCGGGCCTTCGAGGCCGTACGTGTAGGCGACGCGCCCGGAGACCACGCTGGCGACGTTGCCGGTGAGGGCGTACCCCTCCAGGTGCTTCGGGACGTGCCCGAGGCTGCCCATGTACTCCGAGTTGGGTGCGCCCACGAAGACGCCGGTGTCGCTGCCCCGCATCCCCAGCGGGTCGAGACCGGCCCGCTCGAACGCCTCCCACGCCACCTCCAACAACAACCGCTGCTGAGGGTCCATCGCCAGCGCCTCACGCGGAGAGATCCCGAACAGACCGGCATCAAAACCCGCCGCGTCCTTCAAAAAGCCGCCCACGCGCACGTACGACGTCCCCGCGTGCTCCGGGTCGGGATCGTAGAGACCCTCCACGTCCCACCCCCGATCCGCCGGGAACTCCTCCATCGCGTCCCGGCTGCCCGCCATCAACTCCCAGAGGTCTTCCGGGGATTCGACCCCTCCCGGATACCGGCAGGCCATCCCCACGATCGCCACCGGCTCACGGTGGGCGGTCTCGGCGTCCTGGAGGCGGCGCCGGGTCTGGTGCAGTTCGGCGGTGACGCGCTTCAGGTAGTCGATGAGGTTGCGTTCGTCAGTCATGTCACCGGTCCTGGTTCTGGCCGAGCTCGTTGTCGATGAAGTCGAGGACCTCGGCGGCCGTCGCCGACTCCAGCCGGGTCAGCACGGTGTCGGAGGTGGTGGCGTCGGAGGAGTCGTCCCCGGCCGCCGCCTTGCCCGTCAGCGCGTGCTGCATGGCGGTGAGGCGCAGGGCGATGTCGTGGCGCAGTTCGTCGTCGGCCGGCAGCTCCGCGAGGGCGGCGTCGAGACGGCCGAGGTCCTCGTAGACCTGCGGTGTGGCCGGTGTCCCGCTCGCCGGGTCGAGTGCGGTCAGGAGGTGGGCGGCGATGGCGGCGGGCGTGGGGTGGTCGAAGACGAGGGTGGCGGGCAGGCGCAGGCCGGTGGCCGCGTTCAGGCGGTTGCGCAGTTCGACCGCGGTGAGCGAGTCCAGGCCCAGCTCCTTGAACGGCTGCTCGGAGTCGATGTCCGTGGCCGTGTTCCTGCCGAGTACGGCGGCTGTGTGGTCGCGGACCAGGCCGACGAGGAGGCGGTGCCGTTCCGTCTCGGGGGTGTCGGCGAGACGGCGCGCCAGCGAGCCGGAGTCGGCGGCGGTACCGGCCGCGGGCCGGGCGGAGGCTCGTACGAGGCCACGCCACAGCGACGGCAGGACGCCCGAGTCGGCGAGCTCGCGCAGGCGCGCCAGGTCGACGCGGGCGGCGAGCAGCAGGGACCGGTCGACGGCGGACCCGACGTCGAACATGTCGAGGGCCAGGTCGGTCGGCATGGGCAGGACCCCGTCGCGCCCGAGCCGGGCCCGGCCTTCGCCGCCGATATGGGCGGACATGCCGCTGACCTGCTCCCAGAACCCCCAGGCCAGGGAGACGGCGGGCAGGCCCTGGGCGCGGCGGTGGGCGGCGAGCGCGTCCAGGAACACGTTGGCCGCGGCGTAATTGCCCTGGCCCGGCATGCCCATCACTCCCGCTCCTGCGGAGAAGAGGACGAAGGCGGTGAGGTCGAGGTGCCGGGTGGCCTCGTGGAGGTTGACCGCGGCGTCCACCTTGGGACGCAGTACCCGCTCGAACTGCTCAGGCGTCAACGACCCGATCAGTCCGTCGTCCAGCACACCCGCTGCATGCACAACCCCTCGCAGCGGGAACTCCTTGGGGATGGCGGCGATCAGCTCGTCCAGCGCCGCACGGTCGGCGACATCACAGGCCGCCACACTCACCCGCGCACCGAGGCCCGAAAGCTCCTCCGCCAGCTCCTTGGCGCCCTCGGCCCGGTCACCACGCCGGCCGGCCAGGATCACATGCCGTACGCCGTGCTCCACCACCAGACGCCGCGCCACCAGACCACCCAGGACACCCGTACCGCCCGTGACCAGAACACTCCCGTCCCGGTCCCAGCCACCCGGCATCCGCAACACCAACTTGCCCACATGCCGCGCCTGACTCATGAACCGCAACGCCTCAGGCGCCCGCCGCACATCCCACACCCGCACCGGCAGAGGGCTAAGGACTCCCGCCTCGAACAACCCCACGATCTCCGCCAGCGTGGCGCCCAAGCGGTCCGGGCCCGCGTCGCGGCCGTCGAAGGCGCGGTACGTGACACCGGGGTGGTCGGTGGCCACTTGGCCGGCGTCACGGATGTCGGTCTTGCCCATCTCGATGAAGCGGCCGCCGCGTGGCAGCAGCCTCAGGGATGCGTCCACGAACTCACCCGCGAGGGAGTCCAGGACCACATCCACCCCGCGCCCGTCGGTCACCCCGAGGAACTTCTCCTCGAACTCCAACGACCGGCTCGAAGCGATCTCACTCTCCTCGAAGCCCAACTCCCGCAGCACACCCCACTTTTGAGGGCTGGCCGTGACCAGGACGCGGGCGCCGAGATGCCGTGCCAGTTGTACGGCGGCCATGCCGACGCCGCCGGTCGCCGCGTGCACCAGGACCGTCTCGCCCTCGCGCAGACCCGCCAGATCCACCAGGCCGTAGTACGCCGTCAGGAAGGCGGCGGGGACCGATGCGGCCTGTTCGAAGGTCCAGTCATCCGGCATACGGACGAGGAAGCGGCGGTCGACCACCACGACGGGGCTGAACGCGCCGGGCATCACGCCCATGACGCGGTCGCCGACGGCGAGGTCCGTGACATCGGGGCCGGTCTCCAGGACGACGCCCGCGGCCTCGCCGCCGATGCCCTCGTGGTCGGCGACCATGCCGAGGCCCACGACGACGTCGCGGAAGTTGATGCCCGCCGCGCGCACGGCGAGCCGCACCTCGCCCGGCCGCAGCGGTGTGTGCGTCTCCGGGCGGGAGACCAGGGCGAGGTCGGCGAGCGTGCCGTGGCCGCCGGACTCGACCCGCCAGTCCGTCCGGCCCGGCGGCGGCACGAGGCCGCCGTCGCTGCCGACGCGGGCGAGCCGCGGCATCAGCAGTTCGCCGCCGCGCCAGGCCAGTTGGGGCTCGTCGGCATCGAGGGCGCGGGCCAGGGCGGGCCTCGGCGCGCGGTCCTCGCCGGGGTCGGCGTCGATGAGCACGAACCGGCCGGGGTGCTCGGCCTGCGCGGAACGGATCAGACCCCACAGCGGGGCGGCCGCCAGGTCGGTGACGCCGTCATCGGCGGTGACCGCGATCGCGCCGCGCGTCAGCACGACGAGCCGGGTGTCCGCGAGGCGCTCGTCGGCGAGCCAGCCCCGCAGGGTGCCGAGCACGTCGAGCAGCAGCCGGCGGGCCCGCGCGGGGATGTCGTCGGCGTCGGGCGCGGCGCAGGTGAGCACGGCGCCGCGCGGTGCCGGTTCGCCTGCGTCGATGGCTGCCGTCAGTTCCGCGATGTCCGTGTGGCTCCGTACGCGTGCGCCGCCTGCCGTCAGGGTCTCGGCGGCGGCGAGCGGGTCGGTGCCGAGCACGGCCCACGTCGCTCCGAGAGAGGCGGCCGGGGGCGTGGTGTCGGGCGTCCAGTCGATCTCGAACAGGGCGTCCGCGGCGGGGTTCTGGTGGGCACGCAGCTGTTGGGCGGTGACGGGGCGGGCGACCGAGGAGTCGATGTGCAGGACGGGCCGGCCCGTGGGGTCGGCGACGTCGACGCGGACGGCGCCCACGCCGCTCGGTGAGATGCGTACGCGCAGGTCGGTGGCCCCCGCGGCATGCAGGCGCACACCGTTCCAGGCAAACGGCAGCCACAGCCCGTCGGGGGCGGCACCGCCCACGAGCGCCGCCTGCATGGCGGCGTCGAGAAGGGCGGGGTGCACGCCGAAGGCCGCGGCCTCGTCACGGGCGCCCTCGGGGAGGCGTACCTCGGCGAGGACGTCGTCACCGAGTTTCCACAGGGTGGTCAGGCCCTGGAAGGTGTCGCCGTAGCCGTAACCGCGGGCCGTCAACTCACCGTAGATGTCGCCGACTTCGAGAGGCTCCGCTCCGGCGGGGGGCCATACGCCGAGATCCGCGGAGGGAGCCTCGGTGGTGTCGCCGAGTACGCCCGTCGCGTGGCGCAGCCAGCCGCCGTCGCCTGTCCGGGAGTGCACCGAGAAGGCCCGGCGTCCCTCGTCGTCCGCGGGCTCCGCCGCCACCTGGACCCGCACGTCGCCCGTCTCGGGCAGCACCATCGGTGCCTGCAGCGTCAGCTCCTCGACGCAGGCGCAGCCCGCTTCGTCGGCTGCCCGCAGGGCGAGCTCGATGTAGCCGGTGCCGGGCAGCAGGACCACACCCGCGGCCGCGTGGTCGGCGAGCCACGGGTGGGTGCTCAGCGAGAGGCGCCCGGTGAGCAACACCCGTCCGCTGTCCGCCTGTTCGACGGCTGCCGCGATCAGGGGGTGGCCGGTCGCGGTCACGCCGAGTGCGGAGGCGTCCGTGGCGCGGGCCCTGGTGCCGAGCCAGTAGCGGTCGTGCCGGAAGGCGTAGGTGGGGGCCGGTGCGGGGCTGACGCCCTGGTAGGGGGCCGTCCAGTCCACCGGGGTTCCCGCCACCCAGGCCGCGGCGAGCGAGGTGAAGAACTGACGCAGTCCGCCCTTGCCGGTGCGCAGGGTGCCGACGGCCGTGACCTCGGCGTTCAGGGCGTGGGCGGTCTCCTCGATGCCGATGGTGAGGACCGGGTGGGCGCTGTTCTCGACGAGGACGCGGTGGCCGTCGCGCAGCAGGCTGCGGACGGCGGCCTCGAAGTCCACCGGTTCGCGGCCGTTGCGGTACCAGTACGCGGCGGTGAGCTCGCCCGGGTCCAGGAGGTCGCCGGTGACCGTGGAGTAGAAGGGAACGGTGGCCGGGCCGGGCCTGATGTCGCCGAGAGCGTTGAGCAGTTCGTCGCGGATCTGCTCGACCTGCACGGAGTGCGAGGCGACGGACACGGGGATGACGCGGGCGCGGATGCCGTCCTCGACGCAGCCCGCGACGAGGGCCTCCACGGCGGCGCGGTCGCCGGACACCATGGTCTGACGGGGCGCGTTGCGGCCGGCGACCGTGAGGTCGCCGGGCAGGCCCGCGAGGCGCTCGGTGACCCGCTCGGCGGTCAGCGACACCGTCGCCACCGCTCCCTTGCCGGTCAGCGCCCGCGCGAACAGGCCGCTGCGTACGACGACGACGCGGGCGCCCTGTTCGACGGTCAGCGCCCCGGCCACGCAGGCCGCGGCGACCTCTCCCTGGGAGTGGCCGACCACGGCGGCGGGCCGCACTCCGTGGGCCTCCCAGAGCCGGGCCAGGGCCACTTGGACGGCGAAGAGGACGGGCTGCAGTTGGTCGATGCGCTCCTGCCAGCTCTCGTCGTCGCCGCGCAGCAGCTCCACCACCGACCAGCCGGTGAGCGCGCGCACGGTGCTGTCGCACTCCTCGACGGCCGTGGCGAAGACCGGTGCGGTGTCGAGGAGTTCGCGTGCCATGCCCCGCCAGTGGGTGCCCTGGCCGGGGAAGACGAAGGCGACCCTGGCGGCGCGGCCGCCCTGGGCGCGTGCGGTGCCGCGCACCACGTGCCGGGGGGTGCGCTCGTCGCCGAGCGAGCCGAGTCCGGTGGCCAGTTCCTCGGGGCCGTCGGCGATCACCACGGCCCGGTGCGAGAGCGGGGTGCGCCGGGCGAGGGTCGCGCCGAGTCCGGGTAGACCGTCGGCCCGGAGGGCGGCCACGTGCCCGGCGAGGCGTTCGCCCTGTCCGTCGAGGCCGTCGGCGCCGACGCCCGAGACGACGTACGGCAGGACGGAGGGCAGCGCAGGCGCGGGGGCCGCCGTGGTGTCGTCCTGCGGGGCTTCGGCGGGTGCCTCTTCGAGGATGACGTGGGCGTTGGTGCCGCTGATGCCGAACGACGAGACGGCGGCGCGGCGCACCCCTTCGGCGCCGGGCCAGGGGCGGGCCCGGTCGAGCAGACGCACGGTGCCCGGCTCCCAGTCGACGTGCGGGGTCGGCTCGTCGGCGTGCAGGGTGGGCGGCAGGATTCCGTGGCGCAGGGCCATCACCATCTTGATGACTCCGGCGACACCGGCGGCGGCCTGGGCGTGGCCGATGTTGGACTTGACCGAGCCGAGCCACAGCGGCCGGTCCTTGGTGTGCGCCGTGCCGTACGTGGCCAGGAGTGCCTGCGCCTCGATGGGGTCGCCGAGGGTGGTGCCGGTGCCGTGCGCCTCGACCACGTCGACGTCGGCGGGGGTGAGGCCGGCGTCCGCGAGGGCCTGGCTCATCACGCGCTGCTGGGAGGGCCCGTTCGGGGCGGTGAGGCCGTTGCTCGCACCGTCCTGGTTGACGGCGGAGCCGCGGAGCACCGCGAGGACGGTGTGGCCGTGGCGGCGGGCGTCGGAGAGCCGCTCCAGGACGAGCAGGCCGACGCCCTCGCCGGGTCCGAATCCGTCGGCCGCCGCCGAGAAGGCCTTGCTGCGGCCGTCGGTGGCCAGCGCCCGCTGCCGGGAGAACTCGATGAACTGGGCGGGCTGCGCCATCACGGTGGCGCCGCCCACCAGCGCCATGGTGCACTCGCCGCGCGCCAGGGCCCTGGCGCCCAGGTGCAGGGCGACCAGGGACGACGAGCACGCGGTGTCGACGGTGAACGACGGGCCTTCGAGACCGAGGACGTAGGAGAGGCGGCCGGAGACGACGCTGAGGGTGTTGCCGGTGACGGCGTACCCCTCCGCGTCGGGCGGCACGTCGGTGAGGTCGGGCAGGTAGCCGGAGTCGGAGGCGCCGACGAAGACGCCGGTACGGCTGCCGCGCAGCGTTCCCGCCTCGATGCCCGCGCGCTCCAGGGCCTCCCAGGCGACTTCGAGCAGGATGCGCTGCTGCGGATCCATCGCCAGGGCCTCGCGCGGCGAGATCCCGAAGAACTCCGCGTCGAAGCCCGCCACGTCGTCGACGAAGCCGCCCGCGCGGCCGTACGTCTTGCCGGGGCGGTCGGGGTTGGGGTCGTACAGGCCCTCGATGTCCCAGCCCCGGTCCCGTGGCAGGTCACCGATGCCGTCTCGGCCCGTGGCCACGAGGTCCCACAGGGTGTCGGGGTCGGTGATGCCGCCGGGGAAACGGCAGGCCATGGAGACGACGGCGAGCGGTTCGCGGGCCGCGCCCGCCTCGTCGGCCAGTTCCTCGTTCAAGGTGCGCAGCCGCTGGTTCTCCGTCAGCGCGGAGCGCAGTGCCTCGACGATCTCCTCGGTTGATGCGGGCATCGTCAACTCCGTTCCTGGGGGCGGTGCGTGAGCTGGATGAGGTCGTCAAGGGTCATCTCCGCGATGGCGGCGGCTTCGTCGCGTTCACGGGTCTCCCGCGTGTCGCCGGGCGGCTGCGGGGTGTCCGCGGGCTCGGGGGCCAGACGGGTGTCGAGGAGGGCGGCGACGGCGGCCGGTGTCGGGTGGTCGAAGATGAGCGTGGCGGGCAGGCGCAGACCGGTGGCGGTGTTGAGCCGGTTGCGCAGCTCGATGCCGGTGAGCGAGTCGAAGCCGATGCCCTTGAAGGGCTGCTCCGCGTCGACGCTCTGGGTCGCGGGGTACTGCAGGACGGCCGCGACCTGGGCGCACACCTCCTCCAGGAGCGCGTTCTCCCGCTGCGCCGGAGTGAGCCCGGCGAGCCTGCGGACCAAGGGGGCCTCCGCGGTGGAGTCGTCGGCGGCCTCCGGTTCCCAGACGCGACGCACCTCGGGCAGGTCGCCGATGAGCGGGCGGCGGCGGGCGGCGCCGAAGACCTCGGCGAAGCGCTCCCAGTCGTTGTCGGCGACGGTGATGAACGTGTCGTCGTGGTCGAGGATCTGCCGCAGGGCCCGCAGGGCGAGGTCGGGGTCCATCAGGCGTACGCCGCGTTCGGCGAGGTGCTCGGCGGCGCCGCTGGACATGCCGGGCCCGTCCCAGGCGCTCCAGGCGACGGCGGTGGCCGACGTGCCCTCGGCGCGCAGCTCCTCGGCGAGCGCGTTGAGATACGCGTTGGCCGCGACGTACGCGCCCTGCTGGCCGCCGCCCCACACGCCCACGGTCGAGGAGAACAGCACGAACGCGTCCAGGGAGGGGCCGTCGAGCAGGGCGCGCAAGTTGCGGGCACCCTCCACCTTGGCGGCGAACACGTCGACGTATTCGGCGAGTTCGGCCACGGACACGGTGTCCCGGGAGCCCTTGAGGCCCGCCGTGTGGAACACCGACGTGACCGGGTGCGCGGCGGGGACGGTGGCGAGCACGGCTGCCAGTTGCGTGGGGTCCGCCACGTCGCAGGCGGCGATCGTCACCTGGACGCCGAGCGCGCTGAGTTCGGCCTCCAGGTCGGCGGCGCCCGCGGCCGTGGGGCCGCTCCTGCTCAGGAGCAGCAGGTGCTCGGCGCCGTTGTGGGCGAGCCAGCGGGCGACTTGAGCGCCGATTCCGCCGGTGCCTCCGGTGACCAGGGCGGTGCCGCGCGGATGCCAGCGACGGACGGGCGCACGCCCGGCGAGCGGAGCGCGCACCAGACGCCTGCGGTGCAACTGGTCACCGCGTACGGCGAATTCACTCTCGTCGTCGTCCGTGGCGAGCGCGGCGGCGAGGAGTCGTCCGGCCGTTTCGTCGGCTTCCTCGGGCAGGTCGATCTGGCCGCCCTTGCGCCGCGGGTTCTCCAGCAGGGCGACCCGGCTGGTGCCGAGGACGTGCGCCTGCCGTGGGTGGGCCGGCGGGTCGGACTCGCCGACGGAGACGGCCCGGGTGGTCGCCCACCACACCGGGGCGTCGCTCGCGAGGTCGTCGAGCGCCTGGAGCAGGGTGACCGCGGCGGCCGCGCCCGCGGTGAGCTCCTTGTGGCGGCGGTGTGCTTCCTCGTCCAATGCGAGCAGGGAGAGCACCCCGGCGGGCTCGGTCTCCTCGGTGGCCGCCCGCAGCTGCTTGGCGAAGGCCTCCCGGTGCGCGTCGGCGGCGTCGAGGACCACCTGGCGTACGTCGGCTCCGTGGGCGCCGAGCACCTCGGCGCAACGGGCCACCCAGGGGTGCTCCACGCAGGCGGACGGCACCACGAGCAGCCAGGGGCCGCCCAGTTGGAGTGCTGCGGGCGCGGGCAGGGGCTGCCACTCGACGGTGTAGCGCCAGGTGTCGAGCACGGCGTCCGCGTGGCGTCCGCGGCGCCAGGCCGAGAGCGCGGGCAGGGCCGCCGCCAGGGCCTGCGCGGCCTCGCCGTCAAGCCGCAGGGTGCCCGCGAGCTCTCCGGCGTCGGCGCGCTCCACGAGGTCCCAGAACTCGGTGTCGGCGGGGTCCGCCTGCGTGCCGGCCGGTGCGGCGGCGAGGTCGGGCAGGTCGACGGCCGTGGCGGGGGCGGGGGTCAGGGCACGCCAGTCGACGGACACGCCCCGTACCCAGGCCTGGGCCAGGGCGGTACGGAACCTGAACAGGCTGCCGTCCTTGCGGCGCAGGGTGCCCAGGGCCACGGCGGGCGATCCGACCTCGTCCACGGTCTGCTCGATGCCGGGAAGGACGACGGGGTGGGTGCTGATCTCGATGAACGTCTCGTGCCCTGCCTCCAGCAGGCTCCGTACGCCACCTTCGAAGTTGACCGGTTGGCGGGCGTTCCGGTACCAGTACGCGGCGGTCAACTCCCGGGTGTCCACGGCCTCTCCGGTCACGGTCGAGTAGAAGGGGACGTCCGCTCGGCCGCCCTGGATGCCGTCCAGTGCGTCGAGCAGGGTTCCTTGCAGCCGTTCGACCTGCGGCGAGTGGGACGCGTAGGTCACCGGCACGACGCGGGCCTGGAGTCCATCGGCGACGCAGGCGGCCACCAGCTCCTCCACTGCCGCTCGTTCGCCCGAGATCACGGTGGAGGAGGGGCCGTTGAAGCCGGCGACGACGACGGCGTCGCCCTCGTCGAATCCGAACTGGGCGATACGATCCCGCACTTGATCTGCCGGGAGGCCCACGGACGCCATCGCGCCCTTGCCCGCGAGCTCCTGCGCAAGGATGCGGCTGCGCAGGACCATGACGCGTGCGGCGTCTTCGAGGGACAGCGCCCCGGACACGCAGGCCGCGGCGACCTCCCCCTGCGAATGCCCGATCACTGCCGCGGGACGCACCCCACACGCCTGCCACAACCGCGCCAACGACACCTGCACCGCGAACATCACCGGCTGCAACACATCGATACGCTCCAGCCAGCCGTCCTCCTCCCGCCCGAGAACCTCCACCACCGACCAACCGGTCAACGGCTCGATCACCGCCGCACACGCGGCCACCGACTCCGCGAACACCGGCGAACTCTCCAACAACTCCCGCGCCATCCCCCGCCACTGAGACCCCTGCCCGGGAAACACGAACACGGGGTCCGTGGCGGTGGAGCGGGCGGACCCGACGACGGTCCGACGGGTCTCGCGCCCCGCGGCGACCGCGGCGAGCCCCTTGAGCAGCTCCTCCCGACGGTCGGCGAACAGCACGGCGCGATGCGGTGCCGGGGGAAGAGCCGCGAGCGCGGAACCGACACCGGCTAGGGCGGCAGCGGGTTCGGCGTGTAGGTATGCGCTCAACTCCCGCGCCTTGTCGCGCAGTTCCTCAGCCGAGGTGGCGGAGAGGACGCAGGGTGTGAGGGCTGCCGCGTCCCGGTACCAGTAGCTGCGACGCTCCCATGGGTAGACGGGGAGGCTCACCGTGCGTCCGCGCGCGGGAAGGCGGGCGGGAAGGCGGGCAGGAAGGCGGGCGGGCGGCTCGTATCCGCTGACGTAGAGCTCCGCCGCCACGAGCGCCATTTGCCGTACGGGGTCGGGGGCGTCCGTGGTGGCGGGGTCCGGCACCTCGGGGTGGACCGGGAGAGCGTCCGGCGGTACGGCCGCCGACGCCTCACCGGGACCGGCGCCGCGCTCGGCCCAGGCCTGCGCGGCCTCGGCAGGTGTCAGACGACCGGCCGCCCAGTCGGCGCTGACCTGCCCGACGCCCTCCCCTGCGTTGCTGTGCGCGACGACGCCGAACGTCGACCAGAGGTGCGTGGCGGCGATGTGGTGCGCGAGCAGCCCGCGTTCACCGACGGCCTCGCTCGCCCGGTCAAGGGCGCGGGCGTAGGCGGGCTGCTTCTCCAGGGCGGCGCACACGGAGGCGTCCGGGGCCTGACCGGCGTACCAGAAGGTGACGGACCGAGCCGCCTCCCCCGTCACGTGACCGGTGCGCAGGTTCGGTGCCGTACGGCCCGCGGCGGCCGCTTCGAGCGCGGCGATCATCTCGCCACGGTCACCGACCACCGCGAGCCGGTGTTCCAGGAGGGAGCGGCGGTGGGCCGCCGTGAACACGAGCGCGTCGACGGCTTCCGGGTCGAGGTCCCGCAGGCGGCGCGCCATGCGGCGGGCGGCTTCGGGCAGGGCGGACGCGGTGGCCGCGGTGACGGGCAGGACGTACGGGGCGCCGGAGTCGGCACCGGCATCGGCGCGCGCGGACGGCGGGCGCGGAGCGGCTTCCACCAGGACGTGGGCGTTGCTGCCCGCGAGCCCGAAGGAGCTGACCCCGGCGCGGGCCGGGCGCGGTCGCGCCGGCCAGTCGCGCGGTGCGGTCGGCACGGCGAGGGGCATGGTGTCCCAGTCGACCCGGGTGGTGAGCCGGTTCAGGCGGTGCGGCGGGATGGTGCCGTGGTGCAGGGCGAGGACGACTTTCAGGAGTCCGGCGATGCCGGCGGCCGGGGCGAGGTGCCCGATGTTGGCCTTCACGGACCCGATGAGCAGCGGTTCCGCTTCTCCCCTTCCGGGGCCGAACGCCTCGGCCAGGGCCCGGACTTCGATGGGGTCGCCGATGCGGGTGCCGGTGCCGTGGGCCTCCACGTAGTCGACCTCGTGGGGCTGCCAGCCCGCCCGGTCGAGCGCCTCCCGTACGACGGCCACCTGGGCGGCGCCGCTGGGTACGGTCAGGCCCCCGCTGGCCCCGTCCTGGTTGATCGCGCTGGCGCGCAGCACGGAGTAGACACGGTCGCCGTCGCGTTCGGCGGCGGCCAGGGGCTTGAGGACGAGCGCGGCCGCGCCTTCGCCCCAGCCGAGGCCGTCGGCGCCGTCGTCGAAGGCCTTGCAGTGGCCGTCGGGGGCGAGGGCGCCGCCCTCACCGTTCATGGCCACGAGGACGGTGGGCGCGGCGATCACGTTGGCGCCGCCCACCACGGCGACCTCGCAGTCCCCGCCGAGCAGGCCCTGACAGGCCAGGTGCACGGCGGTGAGGGATGCGGAGCAGGCGGTGTCGACGGCCATGCTCGGGCCACGCAGCCCGAGGAAGTACGACAGCCGGCCGGGTGTCGCGGCGAAGGAGGTGCCGGTGCCGTAGTAGAGGTTCACGTCAGCCATGTCGCGGGTGAGCATCTGCTGGTAGTCGGCGGTCTCCAAGCCGACGTACACCCCGACGCGGCTCCCCTCCAGATCGCGCGGCCGGCAACCGCCGTCCTCCAGGGCTTCCCAGGCGACCTCGAGGAACAACCGCTGCTGCGGGTCGAGGGACTTGGCCTCGCGGGGCGAGATCCGGAAGAAGGGCGCGTCGAACCCGGCGATGTCGTCGAGGTATCCACCACGGGTGGGCAGATCCCCCCCGACCTCATCCCACACAGGATCCTCACGCCGCCGAGCAGGCAGGTTCCCGATGGCGTGCCGCCCGCGGGCAAGAAGATCCCAGTACGCATCGGGGGTACTGGCCCCGGGCAGCCGACAGGCGACACCGATCACGGCGATGGAGTCGCCGACGGGGGCATCGCTGCCGGCAGGGGCGGTGTCCGGTGCGGGCTCGGCGGTGCGGGCAGCCTCGGGCGTCTCGGCTACCGGCTGCGGCTCAGCGACGGGGTGGGTCGCGACGCGGGCCGTCGGCGCGGACTCGGCGGCCAGTGCGTCGATGCGGTCGGCCATCGCGGCCCTCGCGACCGCCTCGGCTTCCGGCTGCGCCTCAGCGGCGGGGCGGGTCGCAACGCGGGCCGCCGACGCGGACTCGGCGGCCGGTGCGTCGATGCGGTCGGCCACCGCGGCCCTGTCGACCGGCTCGGCTTCCGGCTGCGGCTCGCCGACGGGGCGGGTCGCGACGCGGGCCGCCGACGCGGACTCGGCGGCCGGCGCGTCGATGCGGTCGGCCATCGCGGCCCTCGCGACCGGCTCGTCTTCCGGCTGCGGCTCAGCGGCGGGGTGGGTCCCAGCCAGGGTGGTCGGTGCGGCCTTTGCGAACGGTGCGTCGGCGCGGTCGGCCATCGCGGAGTCTGCGGGGGCGGGCTCCGGAGCGGAGCCGGCAGCACGTGCGGCCTCGTCCGTCCTGGCCGTCGCGGCCGCCTCATACTCCGGGCACGCCTCAGCGGCGGCGCCAGTCGCGTCCCGGGCCGTCGGCGCGGCCTCGGCGAACGGCGCGTCGGTGCGTGCGGCCGTCGCGGCGTCGGCGGGGAGGGAGCCCGGTGCGGGCTCCGCAGCATGTGCCGCCTCGACCGTCGCGGCGTCGGCGGAGTGGGGCTCCGGTGCGGGCTCGCCAGCGAGCGGCGCCGCAACCGTCGTGGCCGCCTCGGCCTCCGACTGCGCCACAGCGCCGGTACGGGCCGCGCCCCGGGCGCTCGGCGCGGACTCGACCGCCGGTGCATCGACGCGGTCGGTCTCCGCGGGCCCGGCAATCTGGTCGGCGTCAGGCGGGGCGGTAGTTGCCTGCGTCTCCAAGTACGCCGCCAGGTCCTGCACCGTCGGGTGTTCGAAGACGATCGGTACCGGGAGGGCCACTCCGAACTGGGCCTGGAGCCTGGTGCGGAGTTCTGCGGCCGTCAAAGAGTCCAGGCCCTGCTCGAACAAGCCGCGTCGGCGCAACAGCCGCTGGTCCGGCGGCAGGTCCAGCACCGCGCGGATCACCTCGGCGACGCGGTCGGCGATGGTGACGCTCTGGACGGAGGGTGCTGTCGGTGTTGTCTGCGCGGGCACGGTCCCCTTTAGTACCGGCTCCGCCGCACCCAGGAGCTGAGTTCCCGGGTCCGAACCGTGGTGGCCCCGCTCAACGCCAGGCAGCCAGTGGCGGTCGCCGCCCCAGGTCGGCACGGGCAAGGTGCGGAACTGGCGCGGCCTTCCGGTGACCCGGTCCCAGTCGACGGGAACCCCGGCCACATGCAGCCGGGCCAGCGTCTTGTGCAGCGCCACCGGGCCCCGCTCCGCGCGGTGCAGCGTGCCGGTGACGGGTGCGCGGCGGCCGGTGCGGCGTACCGCGTCGGTGAGGGGCCGTACGAGCATGGGGTGCGGGGCGATCTCGACCAGCGCGTAGTCACGCTCGCGGAGGAGCCGCTCGATCGCGGGCCACAGCTGCACCGGCTCCACGAGGTTGCGCCGCCAGTACGCGGCGTCGGGGCGGCGCAGGTCGTCCGCGGGGTCGACGGTGGACAGCAGACGAGTGGTCGGCTCGGCGACGGACAGACCGGGCCCCCCATGCCCACCGGACCGATCGGCCCCATCGGCCTCACCGGACCCACCGGACCCCCCAAATCCCCCAGACCCACCCGACAGCGTCTCGAACAGCGCGTCCGCGCAACCGCTCAGCGCCGGGCTGTGCGCCGGGTACTCGCTGTTGAGCCGCTTGCAGCGCAGGCCTGCCGCCCGCAGCGCGGCCACGGCAGCGTCGAGGTCGGGTACCGGGCCCGAGATGACCGCCGAGTCAGGGCCGTTGACGAGGGCTACGACGACCTGGGGCCAGGCCCCGCCCAGCAGTTCGCGCACCTCGTCGGCGCCGGCGGACACCGCGTACATGAAGCCGAGGCCCGCGGCCCGCGAGTGCAGGATGTCCGCCCGCTCGACCACCAGCCGGGTGGCGTCCGGCAGCGTGAGGCTGCCCGCGGCGTACGCGGCGGTGATCTCGCCGAGGCTCTGGCCGATCACGGCGGCCGGGGTCAGACCGCGCTCGGCGAGCCAGCGGGTCAGCGCGACCTGCACCGCGAAGATCGCGGGGTGGGCGCGGTCGGTGCGGTCGAGCCGGTCGTCGGTGGCCCGCAGCGTGTCGAGGAGCGACCAGCCCGCGTGGGCGCGGATGAGCTCATGGCACTCGTCGAGGGCGTCTCGCACGGTCGGATCGGCGGCGTGCAGATCGAGGGCCATGTGGGGCCAGTGACCGCTTTGCCCGGAATAGACGAAGACGGCGGGCGGCGGGTCGTCGGGGTCCTCGACGGTCGCCGTGCAGGCGTCGCGGGGCGGGTCGTCGGGGTCGACGAGCGTGTCGACGAGGTCCCTGCGGCCGGTGGCCACCGCCGCGAACCGGTGGGCGTCATGGGTACGGCGCGTGGCGGCGGACGCCGCGAGCTCGCCGAGGTCGTTCTCCCGCGCCACCTGCTCGCGAAGGAGCGCGACCTGCGTGGCGAGCCCCTCAGGGGTGGAGGCCGACGCCAACAGGACGTAGGGAGCCGGAGGTTGAGGGGCGTCCGGCGCCCCTGCGGGAGCGCGGGCCGGGACCGGAGCCGGAGCCCCCTCGGCGACCAGGTGCACATTCGTGCCGCTCAGGCCGAAGGCGCTCACGCCCACCCGCACCGGAACGCCCGCGCGGGCCACGTCGGTGGTCGTCAGGGGCACGGCGATGCCCGCCGTGGCCCAGTCGAGCGCGGGGTTGAGGCTCTCGATGTGGGGCTGCGCGGGCACCCGGCCCGCGTGGATCACCCACAGGGCCTTGAGCAGCCCGCCGATGCCGGCCGCGGCGTCCATGTGCCCCATGACGGCCTTGAGGGACCCGATGAGCAGCGCACGATCACGCCGCCCCGCCCCGTACACCTCGCTGAGCGCCTCCAGTTCGATGAGGTCGCCGAGCGGGGTGCCGGTGCCGTGGGCCTCCACGTAGTCGACGTCGGCCGCGGACGTGTCCGCCGCGGTCAGGGCGGCGCGCAGCACCGCGGACTGGGCCTCGCCGTTGGGCGCGGTCAGACCCGCGCTGCCGCCGTCGTTGTTGACGGCCGAGCCGCGCAGCACGGCGTGGATGCGGTCGTGGTCGGCGAGCGCGTCCCGCAGCCGCTTGAGGACGACGATCCCGCAGCCGTCGCCGCGCACGAGCCCGTCGGCGCGCGCGTCGAAGGGCCGGCAGCGGCCGTTCGGCGAGATCGCCCCGACCTGGCTCATGAACACGCTGATGTCGGGGGTGATCTGGAGGTTCACGCCACCGGCCAGGGCGGTGTCGCTCTCGCCCGCGCGCAGGCTCTGGCAGGCCTGGTGCACCGCGAGCAGCGAGGAGGAGCAGGCGGAGCTCACGGTGGCGACGGGGCCGCGCAGGTCGAAGCTGTAGGCGAGGCGTCCGGCGGCGAAGCTCGCCTCGACGCCGCTCGCGTAGTGCTGGCCGATCCCGGCGGTGCCGAGGGTCTTGGCGTGCAGCAGCGTGTAGTCGTTGGAGAGCATGCCGACGAAGACGGCGGTACGGCTGCCCCGCCACTGGCCGAGGGGGCGCCCCGCGTCGGCCATGGCCTCCGCGCTCACTTCGAGGAGCAGCCGCTGCTGCGGGTCGACGCGTCCGGCCTCGCGGGGCGAGATCCCGAAGTACGCGGCGTCGAACCGGTCGATGTCGTCGAGGAAGCCGCCGACATGGCTGACGACCGTGCCCGGCCGCTCACGCCGTGGGTCATGGATGGCCTCGCCCCACCGGTCCCGAGGGACCTCGGTCAGTGCGTCGGCACCCGATTCGAGCAGCTCACCGAGCGCTTCCAGGGTGCGGACGCCCCCGGGGAAGCGGCATCCGAGACCTACGACGGCGATGGGTTCGGGAGACCGAACGCTCACCTCGTCTCCCTCCGTTGTCGTGCCGTTGTCGTACTTCGAACCGTGCGTTTCCGTCAGGGCCCTGCTTCAGGACGCCGGCGCCGCGGCCACCGTGTGGACCAGCGCGGTGATGGACCGCACATTCTTGAAGTTGGCCGCGTTGATCTTGTTGGCGGGAACGGCGACTCCGAGCTCGTCGCGAATGAACTGCAGAAGAAGAAGCGTGTGGAGGGAGTTCATGATGCCCAGTTCGAAAAGCGGCGTCGTCTCGTCCAGTTCGGACTCGACATCTCCGTCCATGTGCTTGTTCTTGATATAGGTGAGGATCTTCTCTGTGATCTCGTCGCCGGGCATACTTCCTCCGCTGCTCGAATGGGGCCCGCAGATTTTGGCGGTGTGGGACGGACAGGCACGACAGAAGCCGATTCGAGGGTAGGAAACCGCCGTCGGGCCGTCATCCCCTAGATCGCGAGGTGATCCCCTAAAGGCGGCGCGACGGCGCCGAGGCGCGAGCTAGGGGGCGCTTAGGGGTGGCCCGGGGCCGCTCTCCACTTCTACCGTTCCTTCGGCGGGATTCGGCCACGTGACCGCGGGACATTGCTGACCGGCAGCCAGGGCGGAGCGACCCGAATCGACTTGGCGATGAATACGAGGGGCTGACGCTACGTTGGCGAATGAAGAGAAGCTGCGGCAATACCTGAAGAAGGTCACTGCCGATCTCCAGAATTCCCGCCGCCGCGTCCAGGAACTCGAATCGCGCGCGGCCGAACCGATCGCCGTGGTCGGCATGGCCTGCCGATTCCCCGGGGGCGTGACGTCCCCGGAGGATCTGTGGCGGCTCGTCGACACGGGCTGCGACGCCATTTCTCCTTTTCCCGCGGACCGCGGCTGGGACATCGCGGGGCTGTACGCGCCCGATGCGGACGGCCTGGAGAAAGCGGGCACGTACGAGGGCGGATTCCTCGACGACGTCGCCGAATTCGACGCGGAGTTCTTCGGGATCGGCCCGCACGAGGCGCTGGCCCTCGACCCCCAGCACCGCCTGCTCCTGGAGACCTCCTGGGAAGCCCTTGAGCGGGCCGGCGTCGTGCCGGAGCGGCTGCGCGGCAGCAGGACCGGGATCTACGCGGGCCTGGTGTACGGCAACTACGGCCCGCACTCGCGCGAGAAGCCGCCCCCGGGCCTGGAACCGTATCTGGGCCTCGGCGGTTCACCGAGCGCGGCCACCGGCCGGATCGCCTACACCCTGGGGCTCGAAGGGCCGGCGGTCACGCTCGACACCGCCTGTTCGTCCTCGATGGTCGCGCTGCACACGGCGAGCCGGGCGCTGCGCGGCGGGGACTGCACGCTGGCGCTGGCGGGCGGTGTCGCGGTGATGGCGACGCCGGACGCCTTCGAGGAGTTCGGGCGGCGGCACGGTCTCGCGCGCGACGGGCGCTGCAAGGCGTTCTCGGCCGACGCCGACGGCATCGGCTTCTCCGAGGGCGTGGGCATGCTGGTCCTGGAACGGCTCTCGGACGCCGAGCGCAACGGCCGCGACGTCCTTGCCGTGCTGCACGGCTCCGCGGTCGGCCAGGACGGGGCGACCAACGGCCTCACCGCGCCGAGCGGCACCGCCCAGCGCAATCTGCTGCGTCAGGCGCTCGCCGACGCCCGCCTCACCCCCGACCAGGTCGACGCCGTGGAGGCGCACGGCGTGGGCAGCGCCATGGGCGACCGCATCGAGGCGGGCGCCCTGCTCGAGGTGTACGGGCAGGGGCGGCCCGCCGACCGGCCGCTGTGGCTGGGCTCGGTGAAGACCAACATCGGCCATCCGCACGCCGCGAGCGGCGTGGCGGGCGTGATCAAGACGGTGCTGGCGCTGCGCCATGAGCGGCTGCCGGGGAATCTGTACGCGGACCGGCCGAGCGAGGACCTGGACTGGGCGGCGGGTCCGCTGCGGCTCGTCGCCGAGTCCCGGCCGTGGCCGCGTGACGCGCGGCGGCCCCGGATCGCGGGGGTGTCGTCGTTCGGCATCAGCGGCACGAACGCCCATGTGCTCCTGGGTGAGGCGCCGCGCCCCGAACCACGCGCCGACGCGGCGGCCCCCGAGGGTGTCGCCGTGCCGTGGGTGGTGTCGGCGAGGACCCCGGCGGCGCTGCGCGAACAGGCCGCCCGGCTGCACGCGCATCTGGCCGACCGTCCCGAACTGCCGCCGCTGGACGTCGGGTTCACCCTGGCCTGCGCCCGGACCTCGTACACGGAACAAGCGGTACTCGTCGCGCCCACCTCCGCCGAACTCATGGACCTGCTGAGCGCGGTGGCGCGTCAAGAAAGGGCCGCGAACACCGAGACCTCGCCCGGCGGCGGGACGTTCTGTCTCGGCGGTGCCGTCGGCGCGGACAGCCGGCGTCTTTACGAGCGGTTCCCCGCCTTCGCGCGGGCCTGGGACGAGGTCGGCAAGGCGCTCGACGGCAACGACACGGACGACTGCGCCGAGTTCGCGTTCACCGTCGCCCTCCACCGGCTCCTCGAATCCTTCGGTCTGCGCCCGCGCTCGCTGGCCGCGCGTACGGGCGCCGGGGAGGCCGCCGCCGCCCACCTGAGCGGCGCGCTCTCCCTGACCGACGCCTGCACGCTCGCCGCCGCCCTCGCCGACGAGGCCTCGCTCGCCTCGACGGTGGAGGGGCTCACTTTCGCGGCACCCACGACCCCACTCGTCTCGGCGCATACTCAACAGCTGCTCACGGAGGCCGAGTTGAGCGTTCCGTCGTACTGGCTGGACCGCGCCGGTCCCGGTGACCTCGACCCCTCGTACACCTGCCTGGACGCCTCGCTCGCCGACCCCGTGGCCGTGCTGCGGCTCCTGGCGGCGACCCGGGACGCGGGTGTCGCCATCGACTGGCAGGCCGCGTTCGAGGGCACGGGAGCGCGCCGCGTGGAGCTGCCCACGTACGCCTTCCAGCGGCGCAGGTACTGGCTCGCGCCCCGGGCGGCGGCGGGTGCCGAGGGGGTGTGGGCGGCGCCGGACGTGCTGCCCGCCACTCCCCCCGCGCTGACGGACGGCGAGCGCGCGGAGCTGACGCGGCTTGTCGTCGAGGAGCCCGAGGCCGGGCGCGAGGCGGCCCTGGCCGCGGTGCTCGACCGGGTCGCCTTCCTGCTCGGGCGCGACACCGTCGAGCTGGCCGAACCCCGCACGACCCGGCTCTCCGAGCTCGGCTTCGACTCGCTGCTCACCGTGCGCCTGCGGCACCGGCTGCACATCGACCTCGGCGTGAGCCTCGCCCTGAAGGATCTGCTCGGCGGCGACAGCGCCCTCGGCATCGCGGACCGCATCTGTGCGCAGCTGGTCGCGCGCGGCCTGCTGGCGCCCCTCCAGAACGCGACGGAGGGCGACGTCGAAGTACTGAGCCTGTGACGGCCCGGCTCCTGCCCCCTCTTCCTGCCACCGCATCGCGTGAGGACTTCACCCATGGAGCATGAACTGCTCTCCGAACTGCACCGCCGGGGCATCCGGCTCCGCCTGGCCGACGGGCGGCTCGACGTGCTCGCCCCCGCGGGCAGCCTCACGGACGGTCTGCGCGACAGGCTGCGCGCAGCGCGGGAGGAGCTGATCGAGCTCCTGGGCCGCGCCGATCACGGCGGTCCCGCCGCGGCGATCGCGCCCCGGCCGGAGCAGCGGCACGAGCCGTTCCCGCTCACCGACATCCAGCACGCGTACTGGGTGGGCCGCAACCCCGCGATCGAGATGGGCGGCATCGCCACCCACGCCTATCTGGAGACCGCGACGGAGGACCTGGACGTCGACCGCCTCGCCCGCGCCCTGCGCAAGGTCATCGACCGGCACGACATGCTGCGCGCGATCATCGAACCGTCGGGCCTGCAGCGGGTGCTGCCCGAGGTGCCGGCGTACGAAATCCGTGTCGCGGACCTGCGCGGGCTCTCCGAGGCCGAGCAGGAGGCGCACCTGGAAAGCGTGCGCGAGGAGATGGGCCACCAGGTGCTCCCGGCGGACCGCTGGCCGGTGTTCGACATCCGCGCGAGCCGCCTGGACGACCGGCGGCTGCGGATGCATCTGAGCCTGGACATGCTGATCATGGACGGCTTCAGCATGGACCTCCTCTTCCAGGAGTGGCGCCGCTTCTACGAGGACCCCCGCTGGATCCCCGAGCCCCTCGAACTTTCCTACCGTGACTGCGTGATGGCGCAGTTGGAGGCCCGAGACGGCGCGGACTACGCGCGCGCCGAGCGGTACTGGTCGGAGCGTCTGGACACGCTGCCGCCGGCCCCCGAACTGCCGATGCTGCCCAGCAGGCCCGGCCGTGGGGCGGTGGAGTTCCGCCGTCGGCACTCCGTCGTGGCCAAGGAGCGGTGGGCGGCGATCAAGGAGGCCGCGCGGCGCCGGGGCGTCACGCCGTCGGCGGCCCTGGTGACGGCGTTCACCGACGTGCTGCGCACCTGGTCCAAGGAGCCGGGTCACACCCTGAACCTGACCCTGTTCAACCGCCCGCCCCTGCACCCCCAAGTCGACGCCGTCATGGGGGACTTCACCTCGGTGACGCTCCTGTCGACCGACTCGGAGCCGCTGGACACCTTCGCCGCCCGGGCCGGTGTGCTGCACCGGCGGCTCATCCAGGACTTGGAGCACCTCTCGTACAGCGGGGTGCAGGTGCTCCGTGAACGGGCGCGGCGGCAGGGCGGGATGCCGGGCGCGGCGATGCCCGTCGTCTTCACCAGCATGCTCGGGGCGTCGTCGGACGCCGGTCTGACCGGTGGCCTGAAGTTCCTCGGCGAGATCGTCAACGGCGTCAGTCAGACCCCGCAGGTGTGGCTCGACCACCAGGTCACCGAGGAGCACGGCGAGCTGCACCTCAACTGGGACGCCGCCGAGGAGCTGTTCCCCGCGGGCCTCCTGGACGACATGTTCGCCACCTACGAGGATCTGGTGGGCCGGCTCGGCAGCGACGAGGCCCTGTGGGACGACCCCGGCCCCGCCGTCGCCCTTCCCGCGTGGCAGGAGCGTGAGCGGCTCGCCGCCAACGACACCGAGGCGCCGATTCCCGAGCGCACCCTGTGTTCCCTGGTGGAGGAGCAGGCCGAGCGGACACCGGACGCCGACGCGGTGCTCGCCGCCGACGGCCGGTACACCTACGGCGAACTCCTGGGCCAGGAGCGCCGACTCGCGCACCGCCTGGTCGATCTGGGCGCCCGTACGGACGAGTTGATCGCGGTCGTGATGCCCAAGTGCCGTGAGCAGATCGCCGCGGCCATCGGCATCACCCGCTCCGGCGCCGCCTATCTGCCGCTCGACCCGCAGTGGCCCGCCGCACGCCGTGCCCAGCTGTACGAACGCTGCTCGGTGCGCTTCGCCGTGACCACACCCGAGTTGCGCGAGCGGCTCGACTGGCCGGCCGGCGTGCAGGTGGTGACCTTCGCCGACAGCGAGGTCCGCTCGGCGCCGATCACCCCGCCCGCCGTCGACCCGGCGCCCACCGACCTGGCGTACACCATCTTCACCTCGGGTTCCACGGGGCAGCCCAAGGGCGTGGTGATCGACCACCGGGGTGCGGCCAACACCGTGCAGGACATCAACCAGCGGTTCGACGTCGGCCCGGACGACCGCGTCCTGTCCCTGTCCTCGCTCAGCTTCGACCTGTCCGTGTACGACGTCTTCGGCACCCTGGCCGCGGGCGCCGCCGTGGTGCTGCCCGCGCCGGAGGACGCCCACGACCCGGCGCACTGGTCGGACCTGGTGCGCCGCCACAAGGTGACGGTGTGGAACTCGGTGCCCGCCCTCATGCAGGCGTGGACCGACAGCCTCAAGGACGACAACACCCAAGCCGCCAGGGAGGGTTCGACGCTGCGGCTCGCTCTCCTGAGCGGCGACTGGATTCCGGTGGCCCTGCCCGACACCATCCGCGCGCATCACCCGCGCACCCGGGTGATCAGCCTGGGCGGCGCCACCGAGGCGTCCATCTGGTCGGTGGCGTACCCCATCGGCGAGGTGCCCGACGACTGGACCCGCATCCCGTACGGCAAGCCGCTCGCCCGGCAGACCCTGCATGTGTACGACGAGCGTCTCGAACCGTGCCCGGTGTGGGCGACCGGGGAGATCTACATCGGCGGCATCGGTGTCGCCAAGGGCTACTGGGGTGACGAGGAGAAGACCGCCGAGCGGTTCATCACGCACCCCCGTACCGGCGAACGCATCTACCGCACGGGCGACTTGGGCCGGTATCTGCCCGGCGGTGACATCGACTTCCTCGGCCGTGAGGACTCCCAGATCAAGCTGAACGGCTATCGCATCGAACTGGGCGAGATCGAGGCGACCCTGTCCCGGCAGGACGGCGTCGCCGAGGCGGTCGTCGGCGTCGGCACCAACCCCACCACGGGACGCGCCCAGCTCGTGGGGTACGTCGTGCCCGAGGCGGGCGGCGCCGCGAGTGCAGGGGCGGCGGACGAGGGCGAGCTGCTGCGGGAGGTCACGGAACGGGCCGGCGAACGCCGGATGCGCGAACAGGCCGCACGCGCAACGGACTTGAGCACCGAGGAGCGCACGCATGCCGCGGCGGACGCCCTGTGCCCGCTGGTGATCGCACGGTCCCTGTCCCGGCTCGGATTCTTCCGCGCGGCCGGTGACAGCGCCCGCTGCGAGGACATCGTGGCATCCGGCATCAAGCCCGTGTACCGCGAGTTGATCGGGCGGCAGCTGGGCGAGCTCGCGGCGCGCGGCCTGCTGCTGGCCGACGGTGACCGCGGGGAAGGCGAGACGACGTACCGCTGCGAGCGGCCCTTCGACGCCGACGCACTGGACGCGGAGATCCGCCGCACCCTGGACGGCATGGACGTGACCGGGCCGCACGGCGTGCTGCGCGAGTACTTCGCCCAGTGTGCCGAGCATCAAGTGGCCATGCTGCGGGGCGAGGTGAGCCCCCTGGAGTTCCTGATGCCCGACGGCGACTGGCGCGTGACGCGGGCCCTGTACGCGGACAACCCCGTGGCACAGGTGCAGAACCGCACCGTGGCGCAGGCCCTGCGGACGTTCGTGGACGCCTGGCCGGGCGCCGAACCGGTGCGCGTCCTGGAGGTCGGCGCGGGCACCGGCGGGACCACCGAGCGGGTTCTGCCCGAGCTGCCCGCGGACCGGGTGCGGTACTGCTTCACCGACATCTCCAGCTACTTCACGTCGCGTGCGGAGCAGCAGTTCAAGGCCACGTACCCGTTCCTCGAGCACCGCGTGTTCGACATCGACGCGGACCCGGCCGAGCAGGGCTTCGCCCCCGGCTGCGCGGACGTGATCCTGGCCGCCAACGTGCTGCACGACGCCAAGAGCATCGGACAGACACTGACCCGGCTGCGGGCACTGCTCTCGCCGGGCGGTCTGCTGGTGCTCCTGGAGAGCACCGTCAACATGCCCTCCGCGCTGATCACCGTCGGTCTGATCGAGGGTCTGGCCCAGGAACGCGCCACGGACGAGCAGCGGCTGCCGCTGCTCACGGTGGCGCAGTGGCGGGAGCAGATCGAGACCGCCGGTTTCGACGGCTTCACCTCGCTCCCGGCCGAGGGCGCGCCGGACGACCTCTATATGCACGTACTGATCGCGGCGGCCCCGGGCGGCGCCGCACCCGCCCTGGACGTGGAACTCCTTCGCCAGGGAGTGGAGGAGTCGCTGCCGGAGTACATGGTGCCGCGGCATCTGCTGCTCCTCGACCAGCTCCCGCTGAGCTCCAACGGCAAGGTCGACCGCAGCGCGCTGCCGCTGCCGTGGCAGGAGACCGCCACGGTGACGCGGGTGACGCCGCGTGACGCCGTCGAGCAGCGGTTGTTCGAGCTGTGGAGCGAGGCCCTGGGACGCACGGACTTCGGCGTCGAGGACAACTTCTTCGATCTGGGCGGGGACTCGCTGCACGTGGTGAGCATGCTGGGGCCGCTGCGCGAGGAGCTCGGACTGCACCGCAGCGCCCAGGAGATCGTGGAGGCGCTCCTGGACCGGCCCACCATCGCGGCCCTTGCCGCATCGGTGCCCGAATGGTCGCGCCCGTAGGGCTGTTCACCGGAAAAGCCCTGTTTCCCGGGCAGCGGGCAAGCCGGGGATGGCTGGCTATCATGACGGAAACCTGGGGCGCGCGCCCCGACAGGACCACGCCGCAGTCGCACCGGAGGTGACGCATGTCCTCGCTGTCGAAAGGAGGTCGTCGGCCAGCAGCCGACGCGGGCAGTCCGCCCTCCCCTCGCCCCTCGGGCCTGCGCGAGCGAAAAAAGGCCAGGACCCGTACGGCGATCCAGCGGGAGGCGCTGCGCCTGTTCCGGGAGCGGGGGTACAGCGTCACGACGGTCGAGCAGATCGCGGAGGCCGCCGAGGTCGCGCCGAGCACGGTCTTCAGGTACTTCACGACCAAAGAGGACCTGATCCGGCTCGATGACGACTACTCCCTGCTCACCAGGGCCTTCCACGCGCAGCCCGCGGAGCTGAGCCCCACCCGCGCGCTGCGTTTCGCGCTGCGCGAGATGTTCTCCGGGCAGTCGTCGGACGAGCTGGCCGAACGGATGGAGCGCGAGATGCTCATCCTGTCGGTCCCGGAGCTGTGGGCGGCGAACCTGTCGAACATCACGTCGACGATACCGAGGCTGGCCTCGCTGATGGCCGAGCACACGGACCGCTCCCCCGACGACCCCGAGGTGCGCAGCCTCACCGGAGCGGTCTGCGGGGTGATCCTGATGGTGTGGCTCGACTGGGCCAAGGACCCCTCGATGGACGGCCCCGCCGTCCTGGACCAGGCCCTGGCCCATCTGGAGGCGGGCCTTCCCGTGTCCCCCGCGTCCTCGTCCCCCGCGCCGTCCCCGTAACCCGCGCCGTGGCTACGGCGCGGTGTCGGCCGCGGCCGTGCACCCCAGCGCGCGGCGCACATGGCCGCCGAGCAGGGTGATGGCCTCCGCGGGACGCCGTGCAAGACCGCCCCAGGCCAGGAACCCGTGGTCGAGTCCGTCCCCGTCTACCAGCGTGGTGGGGACGCCGGCCGAGCGCAGCCGGGCCGTGAACTCCCGTATCTGACCGCGCAGGAAGTCGAACTCGCCCGTGGCGACCACCGTCGGCGGCAGCACGCTCAGATCGGGGGCGAGCAGCGGCGACACCTCCGGGGCGGTGCGGTCGCAGTCGCCGACGTACCACTCGATCATCCGGCGCAGGTCGTCGGGCAGCCCGCCGGACGGCGGCTCCGCGCGCAGGTCGACCGCCGGGTAGGCGAGCAGCAGCAGGGCGAGCGCGGGGCCGCCGGACGCGGCGAGGCGCAGGGCTGCGGCCAGGGCGATCTGCCCGCCGCCGCTCTCTCCCACCAGGCCGATGCGGCGCGGGTCGAGGCCGAGTTCAGCGGCATGGCCCGCGATCCACTCGACGGCGGACACCGCGTCGTCGACGGCCGCCGGGTGGGGGTGTTCGGGCGGGCGCCGGTAGGCCACCGAGATGTACGCGGCGTCGCAGGCGCGGGTCAGGGAGCGGACCACCGGGTCGTACGACTCGATGCCGCCGAGCGCCCAGCCGCCGCCGTGGAAGAAGACCAGGGCGGGCTGCGGTTCGGCGGCGCCGTGCGGCCGGTAGAGGCGGGCGGGGCGGCCTGCGACGGTGAGGTCACGGACCTCGGCCACGTCGGGCCGCGGCAGCTTGGACATCATCTGGTCGTGGCGGTCCCGCAGTTGGGACACCGTGAGGGGCTCAGGCATGGGGTCGGCTCCCGTCCGGGGCCGGCTCCTCGAGGCCCATCATGGTGGCGATCCTGTTGCGCTGGATGTCGGTGGTGCCGGAGTAGATGGTGCCTGCCATGGCGCTGCGCACGTCGTGTTCCAGGCCGTACTCGGTCATGTAGCCGTAGCCGCCGAAGATCTGGACGGCGTTGACGGCCGAGGCAAGATTGCCCTCGCTGGCGAGGAGCTTGGCGATGGCGACGTCCACGGTGGCGTCCTCGTCCCGTTGCACCTTGAGAGCCGCGTCGTACAGGGCGCGCCGGGCGGTGTCCACGGCCATGCGCATCTCCACGACGCGGTGCGCGACGGACTGGTAGGAGCCGATGTGCCGGCCGAACTGACGGCGGCTCCTGACGTAGTCGACCGTGCGCTCCAGGCGGTGCTGCATCTCGCCCACGTTGACGGCGAAGGAGCAGAGCACCTCCCACTTCATCACGTGGTCGAAGATGGCGAAGCCGGAGCCGACGTCGCCGAGGACGTTGTGCGCGGGCACCCGGCAGTCGTCGAAGAACAGCTCGCCGAGCGGCGAGGAGCGCAGCCCCATCTTCCGCATGGGGTTGCCGACGGTGAGGCCGGGCCGGTCGCGCTCCACGACGACGGCCGTGATGCCGAAAGCTCCCGCGCCGGGGTCGGTCTTCACATAGACGACGTACAGGTCGGCGACCGGGCCGTTCGTGACGAACGCCTTGTGGCCGTCGATGACCAGCTCGTCGCCGTCGTGCACGGCCCGGGTGCGCAGGGCGAGCATGTCGGAGCCCGCTTCCGGCTCGGAGATGGCGTGGGCGCCGATCAGCTCGCCCGCGGCGGCCCGTGTCAGGACGCGTTCCTTGAGCGCGTCGGAGCCGAAGCGGTCGACGGGCAGGCAGGTGCTGATGAGATGGGTGCAGGCGGAGAAGCTGAGCCCGGTGTCACGGCACCCCTCCCCCAGGCCCTCCAGGACGTGCATCGTGGTCGTCAGATCCTGGCCGAGCCCGCCCCAGGCCCCGTCGACCGGCAGGCCGAGCAGACCGGACTCGGCAAGGAGCCGCCACTGTTCGCGGGGGAACGCGCCGTCCGCGTCCCGTTCGAGATATCCGGTGCTCAGGGGTTTCCCGAGCCCCAGCGCCGCGTCGCGCAGCGCCCTTTGGTCCTCATTCCACTGAATCAACGGTGCATCCTCTTCCGCGAGCTCGAACGGGACCGGGCGTGCGTGGTGCGGCGGACGGGTCAGTACTGCGAGAAGCCGAACTCGTCAAGGCGGTGTGCCTCGTCGCCGCGCAGCGGCGGGTTGAACACACTGATCAGATGCAGGTCCTCGTGGGCGTCGGCCACGAGGAAGTGCGCGTCGTGCTGGTCGAGTACGTAGAGCACCCCCGGCTCGAGCCGGTAGGTGACGGCGCCGTCCGCCGATGTGACCTCACCGCGGCCGCCGATGCAGTAGCACGCCTCCAGGTGCCGGCGGTACTGCAGCCGGGACTTGGTGCCCGCACGCACCGTGGTCTCGGCCACGGTGAAGCCCATCCCGTCCGTCTCCACGAGCAGACGGCGGCTGGTGCCGTTGCCCCACTCGACGGCTCTGACCTGTGAACTGTCCCGTATGAACAACGTTGCCTCTCCTCTCTGATGCCCTCTGGTCTCTCTGGGTCCTGCGCGTCACCGGAGGTGGGGGGCCACCGCGGCTGCCATGGCGCGGTATCCGGCGCCGTTGGGGTGCACTCCGTCCCCGCTGTCGAGGCGGGGGTCCATGCGCACCGGATCGGTGGGGTCGGCGAGGACGCGGTCGGAGTCGACCACGGCGGCATAGCGCCGCTCCTGCAGCATCCACGCGTTGACCGCCATACGGATCTTGTCGTGGTGCTCCTGGTACGTCGGCGACGAACCGTATGGCGGCTTCGTGACGCCGATGACCGGCAGCCCGAACTCCTCGGCCTGGCGCAGGAGTTCGCGGTGGCCCGCGATCAGCTCGTCCGGGGTGACCTCGGGGGTCTCGCCGAGGCAGGGGTGGTTTCCGTGGACCGTGATGTCGTTGCCGCCCAGCTGCACGACGAGCTTGCGTACGCCGGGCTGGGTCAGCGCGTCGCGGCGGAAACGCTTGGTGGCCTTCTCGCCGAGGCAGAAGGTGTCGTTGAGGAGCCGGTTGCCGCTGATGCCGGTGTTGGCCACGGCGTGCGGGGTGCCCTGGGCGGCGAGGAGTTCGGCGAGGGCGTCGGGGTAGCGCTCGTCGCGGTCCATGGCCGAACCGAATCCGTCGGTGAGCGAGTCGCCGAAGCACATCACGGTGTACTGCCGGGCGGGTGCGGCGACGTCGACGGCCGCGAGGCAGTACATCGCCCCCGTGGTCTCGGTGAACGCGGTGGCGCCCGTGTCGTCGCGGTGGTCTCCCGACGCCCGGTGGCAGGTGCTGCCGGCCCACGGGTGGAAGGTGACGGGCCCGGTGGCGTCCTTGAAGTACAGGGTGACCGCGATACGTTCGCGGGCGGCGACCGTCAAGTGCACGGCGTCGCTCGCCAGCGTGCCGCCGGGCCGCACCGTCACCGCCGAGGCGCCGTCGAAGGTCAGCCGGCGCACGGTGCCGGGGCGTAACGCGGCGCCGCCCGCGCTGAGCGCCACGGTGGCGCCGGCCAGCCGCAGCGGCCGCGTGCCGAAGCGGTGGGAGAGGCGCACGCGCAGCGTCCGGCCGCCGAGGCTGGTGCGGGCGAGCTGGCGGACGCTGTGGTCGGCGAAGCCCTCCTTGGACCAGTTGGTGCCCATGCCGAGGCTGGGCGGCGTCATCGCGGTCGACCAGGTGGTCACCCAGTTCCGGGATCCGCCCGGTCCCTCGGCGGCCCCCGCGGATGCCGCAGCCGTCAGGCCCGCGGCGGCCGTGGTGCCGATGAGGGCGAGCGCCCGGCGCCTGGTGGTATCCGTCATGCCTTGCTCCTTCCGCGCGCCGTGGCGCGCCCGTCCCGTGTGCGGGTCTCCACCACGGACCGGTATGCGGGCAAGGAAAAGAAATCAAGGGATTACGTGAACCGACCGCGGTACTTCAACCGTGAAATGGTGGCGCCCTGAATATGCCCAGACGCTAACGCGCGCCTCGGTCGGGCCATAACCCCTAACCGGCCCCTATTGCCCGGCGCGGGCCACCTAATGACCGTCACCGGGAAGTGGGGCAGAGCGAGTCGGTGATGATTTCGACAATGTCGTCGCGGCATTCCTCGATGAAGAAATGCCCGCCGGGAAACACCCGCAGCGTGAAGCCGCCCGCGCTGTGGGCGCGCCAGTCGCGCACCTCCGCGACACTCGCCTTGGGGTCGCTCCCGCCGGTGAGCGCGGTGATCGGACAGGTCAGCGGCGGGCCCGGCGTGAAGGCATAGGTCTCGGCCGCGCGATAGTCGCTGCGTACGGCGGGCAGCACGGTGGCCAGGAGCTCCGGGTCCGCCGCCAGGCGCTGATCGGTGCCGCCGACGGTGAGCAACTCCCTTACCAGGCCCGCGTCGTCGGCCAGGTGGACCCGCTCGTCGCGGTGCCGCGACGGCGCCCGGCGGCCGGAGACGAAGAGCCGCGAGGGCCAGGCCGTCATGGCGGCCTCGCAGCGGCGCGCCACCTCGAAGGCGAGGAGCGCGCCCATGCTGTGCCCGAAGAAGGCGAACGGCCGGTCCAGGCACGGCAGGAGCGCCTCGTAGATATGGTCGGCGAGCCGGTGGATGTCGTCGACACAGGGTTCGCGATAGCGGTCCTGCCGTCCCGGATACTGCACCGCCAGCACGTCGATCGCGGGGGTGAGGGCTCGGGAGAGGGGGTAGAAGTAGCTTGCGCTTCCGCCCGCGTGCGGGAAACAGACGAGCCGTACGGCTTGTTTCTCCGCCTGCTTTTCGGACGTATTTCCGGCCTGTTGATACGACCTGATCCACAGGCCGGAATGATGTGCCGGCCCGCTCATGCCCGCTGTGCTCCCGGGTTGTGGTGGAACAGATTGATCTGGTCGAGCTTGCGGGCACGGAGCTCGGGGTCGCGGACTCCCCGGCCCTCGCGGTCGGCGAGACAGAGCACGCCCACCTTGCCGTGGTGGGTGTTGCCCGCCACGTCGTAGGTGGCCTCGCCCGCGCCTTCGAGGGGGTAGGTCCGCGAGAGGACCGGATGGATCGCGCCGCTCGCGACGAGGTCGTTGGCGGACCAGGCCTCCTTGTAGTTCGCCATGTGCGACCCGATGATGCGCTTGACGTGCATCCACAGATGGCGGTTGTCGTAGCTGTGCTGGTAGCCGGTGGTCGACGCGCAGGTGACCACCTTTCCGCCGCGCGCCGCCACCATGACGCTGACGCCGAAGGTGTCCCGTCCGGGGTGCTCGATCACGATGTCCGGGTCGTCGCCCGCCAGGCTGCGGATGGCGCTGCGGAAGCGGCCCCACTCGCCGAGGCGCGGACGGTCCTGGTCGTCCCAGAAGGTGTAATTGCCCGCGGACCGGTCGATGATCAGCTCCGCTCCCATCCCGCGGCACAGGTCGGCCTTGGCCTGCGACGACACGACGCAGATTGGGATGGCACCGCCGTTGAGGGCGAACTGCGTGGCGTAGGCGCCGACACCGCCGCCCGCGCCCCAGATCAGGACGCGCTCGCCCTGCTTCATCCCGGCCCCGTGGTCGGACACCAGCTGGCGGTAGGCGGTCGAAAGCGCCACCCCCAGCGAGGCGGCCTCCTCCCAGGTGAGGTGGGCCGGCTTCGGCATCAGCTGGTTCGCCTTGACCAGCGAGACCTCCGCGAGGCCGCCGAAGTTGGTCTCGTACCCCCAGACCTTCTGGCCGGGGTCGAGCAGGGCGTCGTCGTGTCCGCCGGGTGTCTGCAGGTCCGGCTGGAGACAGTGCACGACGACCTCGTCGCCGGGCTTCCACTCATGGACGCCGGGGCCGGTGCGCAGCACGACGCCGGAAAGGTCGGAGCCGAGGATGTGGTACGGCAGGTCGTGGCGCGCGGCCTCCGGTGAGGTGCGGCCGAGTGTGCGCAGGAAACGGAAGGTGGGCACGGGCTCGAACAGCGCGGACCACACGGTGTTGTAGTTGATCGAGCTGGCCATGGCGGCGACGAGCACCTCGCCGTGCCCGAGCTCCGGGGTGGCGACCTCTTGCACGTGGACCGTCTTGCGCGGGTCGCGGTCCGCGGCGGGTGTCCGGGCGATCTCCTTCTGCTCCGAGGCGAGGATGACGGCGGCCCGGAAGGAGGCCGGGACGTCGCAGGCGGCGATGGCCCGCGGGTCGTCCGTGGCCGCGGCGTCGCGGAGTTGGCTCATCGACTGGTCCTTGTCTTCCGGGTCGTGGGGCGGGGCGCGCCACCGGCGGTACGGGCGAGGGTGAGGACGGGGCCTGCTTCGCCGGGAGCAGGACCCACGGTCGTTTCGGCTCCGTCGGCGGCGTCGGTGTGCAGCGCCCTGAGCACGCCGAGGATGCCGTCCGCGGCGAGGAAGGTGGCGCCCGTGTCGCCCGGGGTGGGGCCGCAGATGATGTCGGCCGGCGTATGGGGTGTGGCGGGCCAGGTGGACGTGAGACGGGCGAGGGGGGTGAGTCCGTGGGCGCGGGCGGTGGATTCCCGGCTGAGGGCGAGCAGGAAGGCTCCTTCGGCGACGCGCCCCTGGTCGATGCCCATGAAGCGGGCGAACTCGGGGCGGGCGGTGGGGCTCACGCCGAGCACGAGCGCCATGTCGAGGAGGCCCCGGGACAACTGCCTGAGCGCGGTGTGCACGGCGGTGAGCCCGCTGGTGGCGCCGGTGTCCACCAGCATGGTGGAACCGCCCAGGTCATGGCGGTTGGCGATGCGGGCCGCGATGACGTTGGGCATGATCCCCGGCAGCGTGTCCTTCGTGGTGGCCTGGGTCCTGGACCTGACCTCGGCGAGGAAGTCGGCGAACGCCGTGCGGTCGGGACCTTCGAGGACCCGGTCCACCTCGGTGGCGTAGCAGCGCACGAGGTGGTCCATCGCGGACGGCGACGGTCCCGTGGTGGCCGCGACGACGCCGGTGGTGGCGCGCATCGGAGCCCACAACTCGCCGTGTTCGGCGGCGAACAGGGCCGTCGCGCGCAGCGCCATGAGCTGGCTCGGGTCGGTGGCACGCACCGTGGCCGGCGGGAGGCGTACGTCCTGGAAGGGCGGCGCCGGATACGCCTCGCCGAACGTGCGCGGCCCGGGAAGGCATCCCTCGCGCACCAGTTGCTCCACTTCCGCGGGGCCGGGGTCCCCGGGCAGGTGCGCGCTCCAGGCCAGGAGCACCACCGGGTCGGCTTCGGGTCGCGGGGCGGGCCGGGGCGCGGGTGCGCGGTCGGAGACCAGCAGGTGGGCGTTCGTGCCGCCGAAGCCGAAGGAGGAGGCACCCGCGATCCGGGGGCGCGTGCCTTCTTCGGGCCAGGGGATGTCGGTGACGGGTATGCGTACGCGGTCGTCGGCCGGTTCCGCGGAGCCGCCGGCGGGCCGCGCAGCGCGCTCGGTGTAGCGGCGCTGGGCGGGAATCGTGCCGTGGCGCAGCGCCGTCAGGAGTTCGATGACCGAGACCACGCCGGCGCTCCAACCGGTGTGACCGAGCAGGGACTTGTTGGAGCGGCACCACACGCCGTCGGGGCCGGTGACCTCGGCGAGCGTGCGCACCTCCACCGCGTCGCCGACGGCCGTGCCCGTCCCGTGCGCGACCACCCAGTCGACCGCCTCCGACGTCACGCCCGCGGCCTGCCGTGCGCGGTCGAGGCAGCGGCGCTGACCCGCCGGGTTGGGGGCGTAGATCGCCGCGCCCCGGCCGTCCGACGACCCGCCGAAGCCGAGGAGGACGCCGAGCACCGGGTCGCCGTCCGCACGGGCTCGGTCGAGGCGCTTGAGCGCGATGATGCCCGCGCCGTCGGTGAACAGGGTGCCGTCCGCCGCCTGGTCGAACACGCGGACGTCCCCGGTACGGCTCAGGCCGCGCAGTTTGGCGAAGCCGACGTTGTAGCGCGGCGTCACCCCCGAGACCCCGCCGCAGTACGCGATGTCGCTGTCCCCGGCCAGCAGGCTCGTGATGCCCTGGCCGATCGCGTACAGGGCGGAGGAGCAGGCGGTGTCGACCACGGCGAACTCGCAGTCGTCGGGCAGTAGTCCGGCCGCCGCGGCCCGCGCGGCCCGGTCGGGCAGGGTCGCGCGCGAGGGCCCGCTGCCGTGTCCGTAGTGACGTCCAAGGAGGCCGCGCAGCCGCTCCTCCGCCTCGGCGCGGCGTGCGGGGTCGTCGGGGTGCCGGTGCCCGGCGGTGTGCCGGGCGACGGACTCGGTCAGGACCGCTTCGTCGGTGCGCTGTCCGACGACGGTGCTGCCGCCGACGTAGTAGGCGTAGCGGTCGGTGTCGCGCGCGGTGACCGTCTCGCCTGCCTGGAGCAGGCAGTGCCGCAGCCAGACGGGGTGCTGCTCGGCGGCCGAGAAGGTGCCGTTCTCGATCTCCGCCGCGAGTGTGGGGTGCGGCCGGAAGTCGTGCAGGAATCCGGAGGTGCGTGCGTAACCGCGGTCCTCGGCCGCGGGGTCCGCGGACCAGAAGTCGTCGAGGCGGTAGCGCTCGGCGGGCTCCTCGAAGACGGGCCGGTCGCCGCACAGCAGCTTCCAGAGCTCGTCCGGGTCGCAGGCGCCCGGCACGGCGATGCCCATGCCCACGACGGCGACCGCCTCGCCGTACGCGCCTTCGTCGTACGGGCCGGTGGAGGTCATCACCGGCTCACCGCTGCTGTTCGCGCCGCAGGCCCGTGACGTACGCGGCCAGCTCGGCGACCGTGGCGTGGATCTCCGCGTTGGCGTCATGGAACTTGTCCCCCAGGCCGTACTGCTGGAGCACGCGGTCCAGGAGCTCGGTCATCGTCAGGGAGTCGACGCCGAGGTCGGCCTGGAAGTCGGCGTCGTCGGTCACCACGTCCGCCGGGTACTCCAGCATCTCGGCACATAGCGCGCGTACGTCTTCCAGGATCTCCGGGTCGGCCTCGGGGGCCTCGGCCTCGTCGGGCGCGTTGCCGGAAGGCGTCTGCTCCACGGAAGGTGCGGCGTCCGGGGCCGCGAGGGGGCCGAGCCTGGCGGAGAGGTCACCGGTCGCCATGGGCTCGCGCAGCGGCGCGACGGTGACCACCGAGGGCAGGAACCCGGACACGATGCGGGTGAGGACATCCAGCGCGCCGCACTCCACGAACGTGGTGACACCCTCGGCGTGCAGCGCACGCACCGCGTCGTCGAAGCGCACCGGTTCGGTCATGTCGGACACCAGGAGACCGATGACGTCGTCGTCGGCGGTGAGATGCCGGCCGAGGCTTTGGGAGTAGAAGAAGCCCTCGCGGGGCGCGGACATCGGTATGTCGCCCATCGCGGTGGCGTAGAGGGCGCCCGCTTCGGCGAGTTGGGGCACGTGGAAGAGGCCGGGGACATGCAGCCGGGACGTACGGATGCGGGCCTCGCGAGCCGCTTCCTGGAGCTTCGCCAGGTCGGCGTCGGGTCCGCTGATCACGGTCTGGTGGGGGGAGTTGTGCGCGGAGACGGCCGACGCGTCGGCGTGCACCGAGGCCAGCAGCTTCTCGGCTCCCGCGGGGTCGGTGTTCACCGCCAGCATGCCGCCCGAGGGCGGCGGCGCCTTGCGCAGCGCCGCATACCGTTCGCAGACGGCCCTGACGGCGTCGGCCGGGGTGAGGACACCGGCGGCGGCCAGCGCAGCGACCTCGCCGTGGCTGTGCCCGATGACGTGATCGGGCGTGATCCCGTACCGGTCCTCCAGGAGCGTCGCCAGAGCGAGGGAGGTCGCGAGGATGGCCACGTCGAGGCGCTCCGGCTCGGCATCGAGCAGCTTCCCCAGTGTGGGGGCGTCCGGCGAGAACAACAGCGGCTGCACCGGCTTGAGTTGGTACTCCGCGGTGACGGCGTCGATCTCGGCCACCCGGGCCGAGATGCGGTCGGCGTCCGCGCCGATGCCGGCGAAGGCGCCCGGCAGGTACGAGCCCTGGCCGGGGAAGAGGAACGCCACCCGACTGGTCATGTCATCGCCCTTTCGTTGGGATGGCCCGGACCTGCTCCGCCCAGGCAGCGCGAGCCGACGCGGCCCTGTGTCCCCTGCGGAACCCGACACCACAAGCGAAAGCCCCGTATACGGCAACAACGCGAGCGTAGGAGCGGGCGATCAGCGCGTCAGCCCCTAACAGGACGGCGCGCGCCCCTAATCGACCGGGGGCGGATCTCTAGGGGCCGGTACCGCGGCCACCCCTGGGGCGCACGTCAGGACGTGCGCAGCCTGCGCCAGACCGCCTTCGCCGCGTTGTGCCCCGACATGCCGTGCACGCCGGGCCCTGGGGGTGTCGCGGACGAGCAGATGAAGACGGCCGGGTGCGCGGTGCCGTACGGGAAGAGGGAGAGCTTGGGGCGCAGCAGCAGTTGGAGGCCGCTGGCGGCGCCGCAGGCGATGTCACCGCCCACGTAGTTGGCGTTGCGGGCGGCGATCGTGGGCGGGCCCGCGGTGGCGCGGGCCAGCACGCGGTCGCGGAACCCGGGGGCGAAACGCTCCAGTTGGCGCTCGATGGCGTCGGTGAGGTCGCCGTCCCAGCCGTTCGGCACATGGCCGTACGCCCAGAAGACCTGCTTGCCCGCGGGCGCGCGGGACGGGTCGACGACGCTGGGCTGCACGGTGATCAGGAACGGCGGGTCGGGCGCGCGGTTCTCGCGCGACGCGGCGTTCAGCGCGGCGCCGATCTCGGCGCTGCTGCCGCCGATCTGCACGGTGCCCGCGACCCGGGGCTCCTTCGCCGTCCACGGGACGGGGCCGTCGAGGGCGTAGTCGATCTTGAAGACGCCCGCGCCGTAGCGGTAGTTCTCATAGCTGCGCCCCAGGCCCGCGATGCGGGCGAGCGCGGTGGGCGAGGTGTCGAAGACGTACGCGCGCGCGGGCGGCAGATCGTCGAGCCGCTTGACCTCGTAGTCCGTGTGGACCGTGCCGCCGAGGTCCTTGAGATACGCGGTGAGCGCGTCCGAGATCGACTGCGAGCCGCCCCGGGCGACCGGCCAGCCGCGGGCGTGCGCCGCGAGCGCGAACACCATGCCGACGGCGCCGGTGGCGATCCCGCCCAGCGGCGCGATGACATGGGCGACGAGCCCGGCGAACAGGGCGCGGGCCCGGTCGTCGCGGAAGCGCCGCATCAGCCAGGTGGAGGGCGGCAGGCCGGCGAGGCCGAAGCGCGCGAGTGCCACGGGGTCGCGGGGCAGGGCCGTCGAGGGCAGCGCCATGAAGTCCCGCAGGATGTCGTCCCACTTGCTGACGAAAGGCTCGACGAGCCGTCTGTACGCCCCCGCGTCGCGCGGCCCGAACGAGGCGGCGGTCTCGGCGACGGAGCGGGCGAGGACGGCCGCGCTGCCGTCCGGGAAGGGGTGCGCCATGGGCAGCTGGGGCTGGAGCCACTCCAGGCCGTACCGGTCGAGGGGCATGGTGCGGAACACCGGCGAGTTGATGCCCAGCGGGTGCGCGGCGGAACAAGGGTCGTGCCGGAACCCGGGAAGCGTCAGCTCCTCGGTCCGCGCACCGCCGCCGACGGTGTCCTTGGCCTCGAACACGGCCACCGAGAAGCCGCGGCGGGCCAGCTCGACGGCAGCGGTCAGACCGTTCGGTCCCGCCCCCACGATGACGGCATCAAGCATCGACGGCACCTTCGGACTCCTTTGTCAGCCGATGGCCACTGTCGCCCAGGATAGGCCGGACCACCGACAGCAACGCGGGCGCGGGTAGCCTCTGACGGGTGACGTACTGGTTCCGACGCACCGACGCGAGCTCCGAGGAGTGGTTCGAGACGGGGCAGGACGGGACCGTCGTACGTCAGGTGTCCTTCTGCGGCCCGGAGGGACAGGCTTCCGTGGCGGCCTCGCGCGACGAACTGGCCTGGACCCGCGCCGAGTTCGAGTCGCTGGGGGCACAGCTGTACGAGGTGAGATACGGCGCGCCGGCGAACGGCCCCGTCACCGCCGGGGAGCCGGTCTCCGAGGCGGAGTTCGAGGCCGCGTGGCAGCGGGCCCGGCACGGCCGGAACACGACGGCGCGCGAAACGGCCGGCCCACTCCCCCGGGGCGCCCGCCTGACCGGCACGGTCAGTGAGCTGCCGTGGGGCCCGGGGCGGACCGGGCTCTTCGTCGACCTGGGGCTGCCGATCACCGGCTTCGTGGATCTGGGGCATCTCCCCCTCGGCCCCGCGGACTGGCCGCACGTCGGCACCGTCACGGAGTTCGAGGTCACCACCGTGCGCTTCCACTTCGAGCCGCGCGGTGCCCCGCAGATCAGGCTGCGGCCGACAGCAACTCCACCACCCGGTCGACCGTGGCCGAGTCCCGTCCTGCCGTGAAGGGCAGCGTGTTGCCGCCCTCTATGCGGAAGGGCTCGCCCGAGACGGTCCGGTTGCTGCCGCCGGCCTCGGCCACAAGAAGCAGGCCCGCCGCGTGATCCCAGGCGAGCTCCCAGGAGAAGGCGACCGCGTCCAACTCTCCCCTGGCGATGGCCAGATACTCGAGCCCGGCCGAACCGCAGGGCCGCGGTGCGACGCCCGCCACCCGCAGGCCGAGTAGTGCCTGCTTCTGCTCGGGCGTGGTGAAGTCCGGGTGCGAGGTCGCCACCTCCAGGACCTCCCCGGGTGAACCGGCCACGAGCCGCTCTCCGTCGAGCCAGGCGCCCTTGCCGCGCACGGCGACCGCCATCTCGTCGAGCGCCGGGGCGTACGTCCAGGAGGCGATGACCTCGCCGCGCCACGCCAGCGCGATCAGCATGCAGAATCCGGGGTCGCCGTGCACGAACTGCCTCGTGCCGTCCACGGGGTCGACGATCCACACCGCCGCGTCGGTGCGTATCGCCTCGTACAGCGCGGGGTCGGCGTGCACCGCTTCCTCACCCACGACCACGGAGCCGGGGAGCAGCGTGGTGAGCGCCTCCGTCAGCTGCTCCTCGGCGAGCCGGTCGGCCACCGTCACGAGGTCGTGCGGACCGCTCTTCTGGACGACGTCGCCCTCGGCGAGCTGCCGGAAGCGCGGCATGACCTCGGCCGCCGCGGCCTTGCGGAGGGCTTCTTCGACATCGGGAACGCCACGTACAAGAAAGTCTTCGATCGCTTCGATCATGTATCCATGAGAGCACGCCGGACTGACAATCCGTACGGCTCAGGGAAAGGGGGCATGGATTCGAGATGAATCCCATGTGACCTGCCCTCCGGGCCCTCCCCCCACGTCAGTACACGGCCTCACCTCAGTAGGGCGACTCTCCGTCCCCTCAGTAGGGCGCCTTGCGGTCCTCGATGTGGCGGCGCAAGCGGGCCGTGTCGGCGTCCGTCCAGCCCTCCCGGGGCACGATCGCCGCCCACCCGTCCACCGGGCCCGCCCCGTAGCGGTGGCCGTGGGGCGCCTCCACTCCGTAGGACACCGCCATGTCCACCGACGTCTGCCAGAAGGTGACCGCGGGGAACCAGCGGATCGCCGGGGTGATGTCGGGGCCCAGGGGGCTCTCGAGCCACTCGGGACGGTGCAGGAAGAGTGCGGTCGACCACCAGACGACCGGGTCCGAGGCGTTCTGCAGGTACACGGTCCGGGGGCGCTCCCAGACCGCGGGAGGACCCGGCCGCTTCAGGTCCCGCTCGGGGAACTGGGCGAACCGCACGTTCCTGCCGTCCTCGTACAGCGGCCGCCAGACCGGGCTCCCGGCCTCCCGGTGCTCGCGGATCTCCCGTGACATCGGGGCGAAGTTCGGCGTGCCGACGATCAGCGCCCCGTCCGTCCGCGCCAGCAGGTCGTCCACGCCGTCGAACGACGACTCGATCGCGAACCCGCCCAGGCTCTCCCCGGTCACGACGAGCTTGGGCCGGTCGTCCTCGGGCAGCGCGGACCACTTCGCGAGGACCGCGTCCACGAGCTGCCGCGTGGCCTGCGCCGCACGCTCCTTGTCGACCAGGAAGGAGACCCAGCTGGGCAGGTAGGAGTACTGGACGGCGACGATGGCCGTGTCGCCGTCGTGCATGTACTCCAGGGGCTCGCTGATGTCGGCGTTGACCCAGCCGGTCCCCGTCGTCCCCGCGATCGCCAGCACGTCCCGCTCGAACGCGCCGGTCCGCTCCAGCTCCCGCACGGCGAGCCGGGCCTTCGCCGCGAACGGGTCCCGGCTGCTGAAGGCCTCCGGCGCCGACGCGCTGACGTAGACACGGACGGGATCCTTCGCGGGCCTGCCCGTGTACGCGCCGATCTGCTGCTTCGTCGGCGTGGACCCCGCGAAGTTGCGGCCCTGGAACCCGAGGTCCCGCCACTGCAGGAGCGAGCCGGGCCCGCCCGAGACCAGCGGGGACTCCGGCCGCCGGATGCCTTCCTCGGTGCCGCCGTTCGTCGCGTACGCGATGCGGTCCGCGAGGTCGATGACACCGCGCTGGAAGACCACGTTCCGCAGCCCGACCGTGACGATCAGCGCGCTCAGCGCGACACCGAGCCCGATGGCGACGGGCAGCGGCACGAACCGGTGCAGCCCGCGGATCAGCCTGCGTGCCCCCAGCCGGACGCCACGGGCCACGAGCAGGAACAGCGCCCAGAGCAGCACGGCGATCAGCATGATGACCGGTGTGTGCCAGGCCATCGCGGGCGGCAGCCCCTGCAGCTCGCGCAGGCGCCGCTGGGCGTGGTCGCTCTCGGCGATCAGCCAGACGGTGAGGACGAGCCCTGCCACCCAGTACGCCTGCCAGAGGTGGGCCCGCGTCTTCTCGCTCGGCCGCCACCGGAACAGCGCGCGGCCAAGGGTGGCGACCAGCGAGCCGAGCGCGTAGCCGATGGCCGCGGTGATCCCTCCGACGACGCCCTGCAGGAACCAGGGGCGGGGCACGAGGGACGGCGTGAGCGAGAGCCAGAAGAAGACGGTGCCGAAGCAGACAGCGGTGAGGTCGGGCCAGCGCCGGACGAGGTAGGTGGAGTCGGGCCGCTCCCAGTACGGCTGCCTCGCGACCGCGCCGATTCCCCGCGCCATCCGCCGCGCGGCCCCGCGCACGGTCCCGGGGCAGGCGCCCGCACGTCCGGGCCCGCTCTTCGCCGAACGCCTCGGATTCACCGCCACCTCCCGCTCACCCACACCACGCATACCGCGCACATCTCAGATATCTCGCAAACAGTACGCAGATGACACGGGCGCGGGCACGCTAACGCTCGGCGTTGAGTGCGTCGACCGCCCCCCGCGCGTCCCCGACGGTCAGATAGTCGACGGCCACGAAGTTCACCGGCCTGCCCCGCTGCCGCTCGCAGTCGTGCACGCGGTCGAGCACCGCGTCGCGCCGGTTGACCGTGCCCGCGTCGAGACGGCTGCCGCCGTCGATGGTGATGAAGTGGTTGAGCAGGAAGAGCCGCTTGTCGGAGCCGCCCCGGTGCGGGACGCAGGTCAGGTCCGCGGGGCTGCGGAAGGCGAACGGGGTCTCCATGCCGTACCGGTAGAAGTTGCGGTACCAGTCCTGCGGCCCGTCGGCGCGCTCGGCGAACACCACCAGGCGCCGACCGCTGTCGATCATGTCGCCCAGCTTGGGCCACGGCTTGTCCGGGTCCGGATCCGGCGTGAAGAGAAGGTCCGTGAGCCCCGCCTCCTCGAAGGCGTCCGCCGTCTGCTCGGCACTGACGGCGTCCTGCACGATCAGCGTGATCACGTCGGTGGGGTGGGCCCGCAGCCAGTCACCGGTCTCGCGCAGGGTCGGCACGAGGCCGATCGCCCCGGCCCTGCACACCGAGTGGCAGAGCCACAGGCCGTCGCGGGGCGGGTTGAACTTGTTGATCGCGGCCTTGATCTGCCCCTGAAGGCGCGGCGAGAAGTCCGACCCCTCCAGGCGCTCGGCGATCTGTTCGGGCCCCTCCCAGGTGTAGGTGTCGATCTGCATCGCGCGTACGCCGGCGTTGAGCTGGGCCGTGATGCCCGGGTCCTGGAGCGGCCCGATGAACTTATCGGCGGTGGTGGACATCGCGTTGTGCGAGGTGAGCTGGGCGATCTCGTCGTACGGGCGGTCGCAGAGCCGCGCGCTGCCCTGACAGACCCGCGGTTCGGAGCGGCCGGCCGCGAGGGGCGCGACCATCACACTCCCGAGCGCGGCCCCCGCCACCCCCACGGCGAGCACCTGGACCCGGCGCGGCCTGACCGCGACGGCCGGTTTCGCCTGCCACATCCAGCCGGCGGTGACGAGCAGCGCGCCCGCCGCGAGCAGGATGTACGCGGTCACGGTCGCCGTGCCGGTGACGCCGTCCAGGGACGCGTTGCCCACGTCGTGCACGAGTCGCGACACGGACTCCGGCCAGGACGCGGGCGTATCGATCACACCGTCGCCGATGACCGCGCGGGCGGTCAGGGCGGCGAGGCCGGTCAGGAGGCCACCCGCGGCCAGCGCCCACCCGAGGTCCATGAGCCGGCGCGCGGGAGCCCGCGGGCCGGAGAACCACAGGAACGCCAGGGCGGCGACGCCGAGCAGGGCGGCGAGCGGTTCGACCACGCCTGTGGCGAGGTGGGTGACGGAACGCGCGCGGTGCAGCGGGGCGAGTTCGTCCCGCGAGGTGTCGAGGTCGGCGGTGATGTTCCAGGTGTCGCCGCCCGCGGTCGCCCGCAGGTGCTCGGTGGCCAGGCGGGTGCGGTCCGAGACCGCCTCGGGTCCCACGGCGGCGAGCGCCGAGGCCACGTCACCGCTCTCCAGGGCCACCTCGACCTCGGGACGCAACGCGTCACGGCTGCTCTCGGGCACCACCTGGAGCAGCGCGCGGGCGGCGGTGACGGCCTGCTCCCTGGACAGCGCGAAGGTGGGGAGCCCGGCGGGCGGCACTCCGGTGCTCACGTCCCGCGCGGCTTCGTCGAGGTCCGTGAGGAAGGCGGGGAAGTCGGGTTCGGGCTTGCGCTGCACGGAGGCGACGAGATCACCGAAGTACGTCTGCGCCAGGGCACCGACATTGGTGAGCACCGGCCGCAGGTCGGCCGTGAGCCGCAGCGTCTCGTGGTCGCCGCGCAGATAGCCGGTCACCTCCTCGATCTGCCGGTCGGCCAGGGCGCGCAAGGTCTCCGGGGGAAGCACGATCTTCAGGTTGGACGTCACCGCCGCCTCGGGAACCGGCAGCCGCCCCAGCAGGTCGCGGGCGACCGGGAGGCTCTGCGGATCCACCAGGACTTCGTTGTAGAGGCGGTCGTAGGCGTCCTGGTCCTTCAGGACGCCCTGGTGGAAGCCGGGGCTGAGGACCGTGCCGCGCGCCGTCGCCGTGAGAGCCACGACCGCCACGCACAGCACCGCGACGACCCAGGCGAGGGGCTGCAGCCGGCGCAGGTGACGCGAGCCCGAGCGCGGAGGGTGCGGGCGCGGGCGCTGCGGGCGCGGGCGGGACGCGCGCTCTTCCATGCCTTCAGATTGAGCGCCTGCCGTGCGCACGGCTAGTCGGCTGCGTAGGTGCGATGCCTCTGCCGCACGACCACGGCGGCCCCGCCCCTCCGGTCGCCGCGTGTGCCGGGCGCCCGCACGATGGACGGATGCACGCCCGCCCCGCGTCGCGGCTGCTGCGGCGTCCGGTCACGACGGCGACCGCGGTCACCGCCACCGTCGCTGTCCTCGTCCTCACCAACCTCGCGAACAACCGCTGGGCGCGGGACGGGAGCCTGCCCGTCTCCCTCCTGGCCACGGCGGTACTGCTCGCGATCGTGTACTGGTCCGGCGGGCGGTGGGCCGACGTGGGCCTCGCGCGCGGCACCCTCCTGCGCGGTCTGGGGTGGGCGCTGGCCCTGATCGGCGTCGTCGCCGCGGGGTATGCCGTGGCGGCCGCGCTGCCGGTCACCCGCGGTCTGTTCGAGGACCAGCGGCAGAGGGGTTTGAGCGGCGGGGATGTCGCGCTGCGGGTGCTCGTGACGGTTCCGTTCGGCACGGTCCTGCTGGAGGAAGTGGCGTTCCGGGGGGTCCTGTTCGGTCTGCTGCTGCGTGCTCGCGGGCCCCTGGCCGCGACCTTGATCTCGTCGGGGCTCTTCGGGCTCTGGCACATCCTGCCGTCGCTCGGGCTCGCCGACGCCAAGCCCGCGCTCGGGGGCGCCTTCGGGGACTCGGTCCTCGGCGTGATCGTCGTCGACGCCGGGGCTGTCCTCTTCACCGCCCTGGCGGGCTGCCTCTTCTGCGAACTGCGCCGCCGCAGCACGAGCCTGCTCGCCCCCATGGGACTGCACTGGGCCACGAACGCCCTCGGGTACGTCTTCGGCTTCCTGCTGCGGTGAAGCCTCCTGCTGCGGCGAGGCTTGCGGCTGCGGTGAAGCTCCCTTCCGCGCTGGACCGAACCCTGCCGAAATGACGCCCCCGGGGGAAGTGCCACGGCCGACGAACCGGCATATGGTGCATTTCAAGGCGTAAAACCTCCCTGGAGGCTCCTGTCCGCCGCCCCGAAAGGGTCACTCCATGCATCCCTCCCTCAACCCGGCCACACTGGCCGGGCTGCGCCGGCCGCGTCCCTACCCCGCCGTCACGGTCCTGCTGCCGACCCACCGCAGGGAACCGGACAACGCCCAGGATCCCGTCCGGCTGCGCAATCTGGTCGCCGAGGCCAAGGAGCGCCTGAAGTCCGACCCGGCCGTGGCCAGGGAGCAGCGGATCGAGGTGGCCGCGCAGCTGGACCGGGCGGTGGCGGAGATCGACCTGGTGCACGCCGAGGACGGGCTCGCCGTCTTCGCCGCCCCGGGCGAGCACCAGGTGTGGTCGCTGGGAAGGACGGTGCCGTCCCGCGTGGTGCTCTCGGACACCTTCCTGACGCGTAACGTCGTCGCGGCGCAGGCCGCCGAGCGTCCGTACTGGGTCCTCGCCGTCTCGGCCGACCGCGTCTCGCTGTGGAACGGCACTCCGGAGCGGGTCGTCGAGCACACGGCGGACGGTTTCCCGCTGACCCGGAGCCTCGACGACCCCGACGCCGAGCGCAAGGAGCGGATCGGCGACCTGCCGAGCACTTTCCGCGACGAGCACACCCGCAAGTTCCTGCGCGACGCGGACCACGCCGTGGCCGGTGTCCTCCACGCTCACCCGCGCCCCCTGTTCGTGGCCGGGGAAACCCAGGCGCTCTCCCTCCTCGACGACGTCGGCACGGCCATCAAGGGGGCCACGCGGGTACCCCACGGCGGCCTCGCGCACGGCCCCGCGGACGCGGTGTGGCAGGCGGCACGCCCGTTCCTCGCCACCCAGGAGAGGGCCGAACTCGACTCCTTGGTCGCAGAGTTGAACGCGGCGCAAGGCCGTCGCCAGTACGCCGCCGGTCTCGACGAGGTCTGGCAGAACGTGACGACGGACCGGGTCCGCCTCCTCGCCGTCGAGGACACCTACCAGGCGACCGTACGCGACGACGGAGGGCACCTGGTGCCGGCCGACGGCGACGACCTCGACGCGGTGGACGACGTGGTCGACGACATCGTCGAGCGTGCCCTGGACACCGGCGCGCAGGTCCGCTTCGTGCCCGAGGGCACGCTCACAGGACGCGGCCGGATCGCCTGTGCCCTGCGGTACTGACGTCGGCCCCACGCGTCGCACACCCCCCCACACCCCCCACGCCCAGCACAGCTTCAGGGAAAGGACCGCAGCCCATGAAACCCCTGCCGCCCCGCGGGAAGCGGCGCCCCACGCGCCCCACACGCCTCACCCGCCCCGCGCACCGCGGGCCCGCGGTGTCCGCCGCCCTCACGCTCGCCGCCACGATGACGGCCGCTGCCACGCTCGTCTCTTGCAGCACCGACAGCGACGCCCCGTCCGCCGAGGGCAGCAGGACGGTCAGCGAACGGCCGACGGCCCCGGAGTCGTCGTCCTTCTCGAAGAAGACGGCGTCGCCCCTGAAGTCGCAGGCCTCGGAGGCCGCCGAGTCCGCCCGCGCCTCGGCGTCAAAGGCGGAGGCCTCGTCGTCCGAGCGCGCGGACGAGTTCGAGGCGTCCGTCTCCGCCGACACGGAACGGGCCAACCAGGCCGCCAAGGACGCCCTGAAGGGCGTCGACGGGCGGGGCAACGCGATGTCCGACGTCTCCATGACGGGCAAGCCGCGCTCCGAGACCGGCGGGGTGCTCGCCTCCGTGGTGACCTTCACCAACAGGACGGACAAGACGGCGGACTTCGCCGTGCAGGTCGACTTTGTCGACTCGTCGGGCAAGGTCGCGGAGACCCGCTACATCGGCACGGAGAACCTCGAACCGGGCAAGCGGGCCCAGCGGTACGCCATCAGCCACGAGCCCCCGGAGCCGAAGCTCTCCGCGAAGCTGGTCAAGGCGCAGCGGTACTAGCCCTCACACGACAAGGGCTCTCAGAAGCCCACCGCGTCGCGGACGAGCGGGCACGTCATGCAGTGCCCGCCGCCGCGGCCGCGCCCGAGTTCGGCGCCGACGATGGTGATGACCTCGACGCCCGCCTTGCGCAGCAGCGTGTTGGTCTGGGTGTTGCGGTCGTAGGTGAAGACGACCCCGGGCTCCAGGGCCACCGCGTTGTTGCCGCTGTCCCACTGCTGCCGCTCGGAGGCGTAGACGTCCCCGCCCGTCTCGATGACGCGCAGCTCGGGCAGGCCGAGCGACTTGGCGACCACGTCGACGAACGCGCGCGAGCCCTCGTCCGTGATCTCGACGCCCGCCGCCTTGTCGCTGGGGCGCAGCGTGAAGGAGTGCACGGCGTCCATGATCTTCGGGTAGAGCGTGACGATGTCGCGGTCGGCGAAGGTGAAGACGGTGTCGAGGTGCATCGCTGAGCGCAGCTTGGGCATGCCCGCGACGATGACCTGCTCGGCCGCGCCGTTCTTGAACAGTGCGGAGGCCACCTGCGTGATGGCCTGGCGCGAGGTCCGCTCGCTCATGCCCATCAGGACGACGCCGTTGCCGACGGGCATGATGTCGCCGCCCTCGAACGTCGCCTGTCCCCAGTCGAGTTCGGGGTCGCCCCACCACACCGTGGCGCCGGTGAAGTCGGGGTGGAACCGGTAGATGGCTTTCATCAGGAGCGTCTCGTCGTGCCGGGCGGGCCAGTACAACGGGTTGAGCGTGACACCTCCGTACAGCCAGCACGTGGTGTCGCGGGTGTAGAGGGTGTTCGGCAGCGGCGGCATCAGGTATTCGCGTACGCCGGTGGATTCCCGTACGAGCGCCGCGTAGCCGGAGCGGAACTCGTCCGGCAGGTCGGCGGTGGCCAGTCCACCGATGAGGTACTCGGCGAGCTGCCGGGGCTCCAGCGTCTCCAGGAAGGCGCGGGTGTCGTCGATGAGCCCGAGGCCGACCTCGTTCGCGGTGATCTTCCGGTCGAGGAGCCAGGTCCTTGCCTCGGGGAGCGCCACGGTCTGGGCGAGCAGGTCGTGCAGTTCGACGACCTCGACGCCGCGCTGCTGCAGCTTGATGACGAAGTCGGCGTGGTCGCGCTGGGCGTTCTCCACCCACATGACGTCGTCGAAGAGCAGGTCGTCGGCGTTGGTGGGGGTCAGCCTGCGGTGCGCGAGACCGGGCGCGCAGACCAGGACCTTGCGCAGCCTGCCGACCTCGGAGTGGACACCGAACGTCGGTGCGGCGGAATTGTCGTGGCTGGTCACGGTGCGCCTTTCGGTCGGTGGCAACAGGGGTGCGGTGGCCGGTCAGAGTTCGATCCAGCCCACCGCGAGGGCGATCACGCCCACGACGGCGCCCGCGATCGAGATGGCGCAGATGACGGCCTCGCGGGGCGAGAACAGACGCCGGTTCTGTTCCCGCCGGGCCTTGATGAACAGGAACGTCGCGGGGGCGTAGATGATGAAGGAGACCAGGACGAACTTGAGCCCGGCGGCGAACAGCAGGAACGCCGTGTAGAGCGTGGCGATCACCGCGATCACCAGTTCCTTGCGGGTGCTGCGCCCGGCGATCTCCGCGCGGCCGTACCCGAGGCCGATCCTGACGGCGAAACCGGCCGCGAGCAGGAACGGGATCAGGCTCAGCGCGCTGGTCAGGTCGAGCGCGAAGTTGAACGCGTCGTCGGAGAACATCGTGACGACCAGGACCACCTGGCTCAGCGCGGTGGTCATCAGGAGCGCGGGTACCGGCACGTCCTCGGAGGTGGCCTTCCGCAGGAAGCGGGGCATGTCGTCGTCCTTGGCGGCGACGAAGAGCACTTCCGCGGCCATCAGCGTCCAGGCGAGGTAGGCGCCGAGCACGGAGACGATGAGTCCGACGCTGACGAAGACCTTGCCCCAGGTGCCGACGGCCTCCTCCAGGACGCCCGCCATGGAGGGCTGGCGCAGCTCGGCGATCTCCGCCATCGGCATGATCCCGTACGACACGATCGTGACGGAGGCGAAGACGGCGAAGACGCTGAGGAAGCCCAGGATCGTGGCCCGCCCGACGTCCTCGCGGCGCTTGGCGTGCCGGGAGTAGACGCTCGCGCCCTCGACCCCGAGGAAGACGAAGACGGTGGCCAGCATGGTGCCGCGCACCTGGTTGAACAGCGATCCCGCGTAGTCGGCGCCGCCGAAGTTGTCCGCGAACACCGACGCGTCGAAGACGAACAGCGCCAGGATCACGAAGACGAGGATGGGCACGATCTTGGCGACGGTGACGATCCTGTTGATGGCCGCCGCCTCCTTGACCCCCCGGCGGATCAGCAGGAAGAACGCCCATAGGCCGAACGAGGACAGCACCACGGCGAGCAGGGTGTCGCCGTCGCCGAGGGCCGGCCAGATGGCGCCGATCGTCGACATGATGAGCACCCAGTAGGTGACGTTGCCGACGCACGCGCTGGCCCAGTACCCGAAGGCGGAGAAGAAGCCGAGATACTCCCCGAACCCGGCCTTCGCATAGGCGTAGACACCGGCGTCCAGGTCCGGCCTGCGGACGGCGAGGGCCTGGAAGACGAACGCGAGCATCAGCATGCCCGTACCGGCGATGGCCCAGGCGATCAGCGCGCCCGCGACTCCGGTCTCCTGGGCGAACCGCCGTGGCAGCGAGAAGACTCCCGCGCCGACCATCGATCCGACGACCATCATCGTGAGCGTCGTGAGGGTCAGCTTGACGGCCGGTGACGCACCGCCCTTGGCCTGGTCGCTCGTCTCTGCGTGGCTCATGGACTCCCCGTCAGCTCCCGTCAGGGCCGGCGCCGAGGGACGTCAGACCATCCTGTGCGGGAATCTATCCCTAGTGGGTCGAGTTGTCCTGATATGAAATCGCAGGCCGACGGTGTTCGCGATTCGGCCGGCGTACGCGAGCCCGGAGGAAAACAGAGTGCACGGTGAGTACAAGGTCCCCGGCGGCAAGCTCGTCGTCGTGGACCTGGAGGTCGAGGACGGCGTGCTGCGGCATGTGCGGGTGGCGGGGGACTTCTTCCTCGAACCTGACGAGGCGTTCGACGCCCTGAGCCACGCCCTGGAGGGCGCCCCCGCCGACACCGACGCTGCGGGCCTCGCCGCCCGCATCGACGCGGCCCTCCCCGAGAACGCGGTCCTGTACGGGCTCACGTCGGAGGGCGTGGGCGTCGCGGTGCGCCGGGCCCTCGCGCACGCCACCGACTGGACCGACTACGACTGGCAGCTGATCCACGAGGCGCCGCAGTCCCCCGCCCTGCTGATGGCCCTGGACGAGGTGCTCACCGAGGAGGTCGCCGCGGGCCGCCGCCCGCCGACACTGCGCGTATGGGAGTGGGCGTCCCCGGCGGTCGTCATCGGCAGCTTCCAGTCGCTGCGCAACGAAGTGGACCTGGCGGGCGCCGAACGGCACGGCATCGAGGTGGTGCGCCGGATCAGTGGCGGCGGCGCCATGTTCTGCGAACCGGGCAACGCCATCACCTACTCGCTCTCGGTCCCCGACTCCCTCGTACAGGGCCTGTCCTTCGCCGACAGCTACGCCTACCTGGACGACTGGGTGCTCGACGCCCTCGGCGACATGGGCATCAAGGCGTGGTACCAACCGCTCAACGACATCGCCACCGACGCCGGCAAGGTCGCGGGCGCCGCCCAGAAGCGCGTCGCGGGCGGGCACGGAGCCGTCCTGCACCACGTGACCATGTCGTACGACATCGACGCGGAGAAGATGGTCGAGGTGCTCCGCATCGGCCGTGAGAAGCTCTCGGACAAGGGCACGAAGAGCGCGAAGAAGCGCGTGGACCCTCTGCGCCGCCAGACCGGCCTGCCCCGCGAGGCAGTGATCGAGCGGATGCTCGACTCCTTCCGCACGCGGTACGGCCTGACGGCGGGCAAGGCCACGGACGAGGAGATGGCCCGGGCGCGGGAGCTCGCCCGCACGAAGTTCAGCTCGCCGGAGTGGACGGCGCGGGTGCCGTAGTCCCGGTCCGGTCCGTCGCGTCCGCCTCCGCCGGGCTGCGCTGCCAGGCGGTCGTGCCGATGCGTCCGGTGTTGCCGAGGTCGATCCGGCCCTCCGGGGCCACGGTCCCGGGGCGGGTGCCCGGGGCCGGGGTGACCTTCAGATAGGTGCCGCTGACGGCGGTCGTCGTCGTGTCGGTGACGGTGTTGCGCCAGACGACCACGGTGTAGGCCGCCTCGCCCCGCTTCAGCGTGACCGTGTGGCGCGGGCCGGGGTCGTCGTCCCTCGCCATGATGGGCTCGGTGCCTTCGAGGACCTGGACGTCGAGGGGCTCCCGGTGCTCGTCGAGCACCCGCATCTTCGGATACCCCTTCAGGCGGTAGGTGTCCTTTCCGCAGTTGGTCAGGGTCACGCTCATCGCGCGCAGCCCCATGGCCGGGTTGACCATGCCCGCCTCGATGCGCACCCCGGACGCGGGGCAGGAGGGTGAGGCCACGTCGGGCACGTCCGGCGGCCCTGTCTCGACGGGTGCTTCCGTCAGCGAGTCGGGGCCGGGAGAGGCGGCCGTACGGTCCGCTGTGGGAGACCGCTCATTCTCGCCAGGCGCCGTACGCGCGGGGTCCCTCTCCCGCTCGAACTCCTCCGAGAGCCCGCATCCGGAGGCGAGCAGAGCCACTGCCGCGAGGACGGCGATGTGTCCCACCCGGGCGACGTGTCTGAACGGTATGACGGTCACGCGGAGATCATGCCATAGCCAAAGATTCCCCCTTTCCGTTCCAGGAAGCCTCCAGGAAGTCGCAGCATCCGCAGCCTCCATTCTTTCTAGGGTGTCGCGTTGCGGGCCGCGACGAGCCCCGACTCGTAGGCGAAGACGACCAGTTGGGCCCGGTCGCGCGCCCCGAGCTTCGTCATCGCCCTGCTCACATGCGTCTTCGCCGTGAACGGACTGATCACCATGTGCTCGGCGATCTCCTCGTTCGTCAGTCCGCGCGCGGCCAACGCGGTGACCTCCCGCTCCCGACGGGTGAGGTTCTCCAGGCCCGGCGCGGTGGCCCGGTCCGGCGGCCGCGAGACGAACTCACCGATCAGCCTGCTGGTCACCGAAGGCGAGAGCAGCGACTCCCCGCGCGCCACGATCTCGATGCCGTGCAGCAGGTCGGCCGGCTCCGTGTCCTTGAGCAGAAACCCACTGGCCCCGGCCCGCAGGGCGTCGAAGACGTACTCATCAAGACCGTAATTGGTGAGGATCACGACGCGTACGCCGCTGAGATGGGGATCGGCTGCGATCCGGCGCGTTGCCTCGATCCCGGTCATCACCGGCATCTGTACGTCTATGAGCGCCACGTCAGGTCTGCACTCCCGCACCAGCGCGATCCCCCGCTCCCCGTCGGCGGCCTCCCCCACCACCTCGATGCCGTCCTCGGCTTCGAGCAGCGCCCGGAACCCGGCGCGCATCAACGCCTGGTCGTCGATGAGCACCACCCGGATCACCCGCCCTCCCCCGAGCGCCCGGCCTCAGCGGCCACCCCCGCCTCCACAGGCACCCCGCCCCGCCCTTCGCCCCCTGCGCCGCCACTCTCCCCGACGTCCCCCGCAGCCCCGATCTCCCCCGCAGCCCCGGTGTCCCCCGTAGCCCCGACGCCCCCTTCAGACACGCCCCGGGAGGCCAACGCCCCGTATTCCAACGGCAGTTCGGCCCGCACTAGAAATCCCCCCTCAACCCTCGGCCCCGCCCGCAACGTCCCGCCCAGGGAGGCGACCCGCTCCCGCATCCCCGTGAGTCCTGTCCCCTCCACGGGCGGCCGCCCCGCATCGGCGACCCCGTCGTCCTCCACCCGCACCCCCAACACCCGCTCCCCGAAGTCGAGCCCGACCACCACCCTGGCAGAGCCACCCGCATGGCGTGCCGCATTGGTGAGGCCCTCCTGCACGATGCGGTACGCGGCCTTCTCCAGGTCACCGGCCAGCGTCCGCTCCCTGCCCCGCACCGTCAGCTCCACGGCGAGCCCGGCCGCCCGAGCGCGCTCGACGAGCAGCGCCGGGCTCCCCGAGGGCTCGTCGGTGCGCAACACGGTGAGCGTGGACCGCAGTTCTCGCATCGCCTCGCCGCTCGCCTCCTGAATGGCGAGCAGTGCCGGCGGTATCTCCTCGCCCCGCTTCCGCGCGAGATGGACGGCGACTCCCGCCTGGAGCTTGACGATCGAAATGCTGTGCGTCAGCGAGTCGTGCAGTTCGCGCGCGATCCGCAGCCGCTCCTCGCCCGCCCTGCGCAGCGCAGCCTCCTCGCGGGTCCGCTCGGCCTCCAGGGCCCGTTGCTCGGTCTGGCGCAGATACGCCTGCCAGTTCTTGTCGGCGAGACCCGTGACGAGGGCGCACAGGAACCAGCCGGCCAGCAGCAGCGTCCACTGCACGACGTCCTCCGACGCCTTCCCCGCCACCGCGAAGCCCGCCAGGAATACCCCGGCAGCGACAGCGGCAAGACCCCGGTGGGCCGCTCGGGCGGCCGTGTGCACGGCCGCGACCACCGGAATCGCCGCGACACTGCTCGCGCCCCCGTACAACACCTGCACGAGCAGGCAGAGCGTGGTGACGGCGAGCACGATGCGCGGCGCTCGTCGATGCGCGGCGAGGGCCAGCGAACCTGCCCCTATAAGTGCGTAGTCGAAGAACCCCGCACCGCCCTCGCCCAAGCCCACCGAGAGCGCGACTATCGCGCCCACCACGACCGCGAGCACCGCATCGCCGATCCACGCCTGCCGCACCCGGTCCCGCACCCACTCGCGCACGTTCACCTGACCCGCCGATCTCCCCGCCCGGTCCGCCGTCATCTGAGCCCCCCGCACCCCTCGCATCCCCGCACCCCTGGATCCCTCGCGGCGCATCCCCCGCCGTGTTCAGAACTTTAGGGGCCGCCGTCGACAACCGCGTCACCCCAGCAGACCGCTCCGGCACTACTCCCCGTGCAGTAGTCGAGAGCCCGAACGGCCCCGGCGGCGTAGCTCCAACTGCCTTCCGCCGGACGACGACCCGAGGCACCCGGCGCCCCGACCATCGGGGCATGGCAACTTACCGATACACAGATCCAGTCCTCGCGAAGTCCGCGACCGGCAGGACCGCCGACGCGTACGCACAGATGGCAGAGGACTTCGGCATCGCCGAGCCCGCACCGCTGGTCGCCCTCAGCCCCGCGCCCGAACTGTTCACCGCCGCCTGGGCCTTGCTCCGCGAGTCCCTGCTGGCCGGCGGCGACGAGGCGTTCGGCAGCGGCGGCACGACCCGCTCCGACCGCGAGCTGGTCGCCGTGGGCGTCTCGCTCGCCAACCGCTGCCCGTTCTGCGTGAGCGCGCACACGATGATGCTGCACGCCACCGGCGACCACCGCGTCGCGGAGCGGGTCCTGCGAGGCGAGCAGCCGGAGGACCCGGCGCAGGCGCGGCTCCTCGCCTGGGGCAAGGCCACCCGGACACCGCAGGCGCCAGAGCTGGCTGCGCCGCCTTTCCCGCGCGCCCACGCCCCCGCACACATCGGCACCGCGCTCACGTTCCATTTCATCAACCGCGTCGCGTCGTCGCTGATCACCGAGAAGATACTGCCGTGCAACGCACAGCGCTTCCGGGCGGTGCGCTCGATCGGCGGCCGCACCCTCCAGAAGACCGTGCGCCGCTCCTGCACCCCCGGCGACTCACTCGCCCTGCTCGACGACCCACAACCGGGACCTGCCTGGGCCGCCGGCACGCCCATCGGTTCCGCCTACGCCGCGCTGCGGGACGCGGCGCGGAGGGGCGCGGGCCTGCTTGATGAGGCCGACCGGGAGCTCGTAGAGGCGACGGTGTCCGCCTGGGACGGCGAACATCCGCCGCTGTCCTGGCAAGCCCTGCCCGACCGCACGTCCCGCCCGGGAGCACGGCTCGCGCTGCTCGCCGCGCTCGCTCCGTACCGCATCACCGACGAGGACGTGGCGGCCTGGAAGAAGCCGCCGTTCAGCGACCACTGTCTCGTGCACCTGATCTCGTTCGGCGCCTTCGCCGCCGTCGACCGCATCGAGACCGTCCTCGCGGCCCAGCACTCCGCCCACCACGCCAGGGAGGCGTCATGACCACAGCGACGTCGGCGAGCCCCAACTCCCGCCAGGCAGCGGCCTGGAACAGCTCCGTGGGCACCCACTGGGCCACCCACCACGAGCGGTACGACACCATGCTGTCCGGGGTGAACGACGTCCTCTTCGAAGCCGCGGCCATCAGCGCCGGCGACCGCGTCCTGGACATCGGCTGCGGCGCGGGCGTCACCACCCGCATCGCTGCCCGCCGCGCCGCGCATGGACACGCGGCAGGAGTCGACATCTCGGCGCCGCTCCTCGACCGCGCCCGTGCGAACACAGTCGCCGAGGGCATCACGAACGCGGCGTACGAACAGGCCGACGCCCAGATCCACCCTTTCCCCAAGGCCGGCTACGACGTCGCGATCAGCCGCGGCGGGGTGATGTTCTTCGCCGACCACACCGCCGCGTTCACGAACATCGCCCGTGCGTTGCGCCCTGGCGGGCGGCTGGTGTTCGTCGGCCCGCAGCCGGTCGGCGAGGAGACCGAGGAGTCCCGGACGCTTAGCCTCTTCGCCAAGCTCCTCGCGGAGCCGACGGAAGGGGCAGGCCCCGAAGCAAGCCCGGAGCACGCAACACCAGGCATATCCGAACCTGGGGTCGAAGCGGAAGCCGAAGCCGAGGCCGAGCCCGAGGCCGAGGCCGAACGCGAAGCTCATGCCGAACCCGCCTCCGCAGCCGACGCGACCGCCGCGCGCACCGCCATGGCGTCGCTCTCGGACCCAGCCCGCATACGTGCCGTGCTCACCGCCTATGAGGACGTGACGGTGAGTCCCGTTCCGGTGGAGGCGGTGTGGGGTCAAACCCCGGCAGACGCGGTCGACTTCATGCTGTCGCGCGCCCCGAGCAGGGCGGTCACGGCGAGGAAGCGGGCCGCCCTCGAGGAGGCGTTCCGACCGCACGCGACCGAGTACGGCGTGCGGATGCGAGCAGGGGTGTGGTTGGTGGCAGCGGTGGTCCCGGCCTAGAGCACCGCCCCAGGCCGGCCTCCGCCGAAGCCAGCAAAGCCCGCCGGATCCGCCAGGGCCGCCGGGCCCGCCAGGGCCGCCAGGGCCGCCAGGGCCGCCAGGGCCGCCAGGGCCGCCGGGTCCGCCGGGGCCGCCGGGGCCAGCCGAATCCCCTACCCGCCTAATCCGCCGAGCCCACTGAACCCGCCTGGTCCACCTCACCCACCTAACCCACCGCGCCCACCGAACCCGCCTCATTCACCTAACCCACCGCGCCCACCGCGCCCACCGAACTCGCCTAATCCACCTAACCCACCGCGCCCACCGAACTCGCCTAACCACCTAACCCACCGCGCCCACCTGATCCGTCGGCCCCGTCCGCTCCACCTACTCCGCCGAGCTCACCGAGCCTGCCGAGCCCCCCGGCCCCCTAGCCCCCTAGCCCCCCGAATCCCCCGAGCCCGCAGAACCCCCCGAGCCCACACCTCTCCCCATCGCCATCAACCCCACATAGACGACCAACGCCGAAGCCAGCCCGATCGCCCAGCCGTAGTCCGCGAGCGGCTTCAGCGCGGGGATCAGGCCGTCCTCCGGGAACGGGCCCTTCCCCGGGTCCGAATGCGAGCCGCCCACGGCGAGCACACCCCCGATCACGAAGGCCGTGACGGCCCGCAGATTCCACCCGCCCGTGTACCAGTAGCGACCTTCAGGGAGGTAGAGATCGGCAAGGTCGAGAGCTGTCCGGCGCACCACCCAGTAGTCGGCGATCAAGATTCCCGCGACCGTGCCGAGCAGCCCGCCCACGACGCCGAGCCAGACGAAGATGTAGAGCTCAGGGGTCTCAATCAGCTTCCACGGGAAGATGACCACACCCACGACGCCCGTGATCAGCGCGCCCGTACGGAAGTTGATGAACTTCGGGGCGAGGTTCGCGAGGTCGTACGCGGGTGAGACCACATTGGCCGCGATGTTCACGGAGACCGTGGCGACCAGGACGGTCACCAGGGCGTAGAGGAGACCGAAGACGTTGTCGGCCTTGGCGGCCAGGTCGACGGGCTCCCAGATCGGCTCCCCGTACACCGCTTGCGAACCGGAGGTGACCAGAACCGAGAGGAGGGCGAACGCGGTCATGGTGGTCGGGAGCCCGAGGGTCTGGCCCCATACCTGCGCCCGCTGCCCCTTCCCGAACCGGGTGAAGTCGGGGATGTTCAGGGACAGCGTGGACCAGAAGCCGATCATGCCCATCAGTGCGGGGAAGAACACCGGCCAGAAGTCGCTGCCCCAGCCCAGCGTGGACGGCTGGTCGAGCAGCGGACCGAAGCCGCCCGCCTTGTCCGCGATCCACACGAGCAGCACCACGGCACCGACGAGCACAAAGGGGGCCGCCCAGTTCTCGAAGCGACGCAGTGCCTCCATCCCCCGGTAGATGATGGCCAGTTGGAGGGCCCAGAACAGGACGAAGCAGAGCCACAGTGGCCACGGGTAACCGCCGATGCGGGACTCGTCGCTCCACGCGCCGTCGAAGACCTGGTTGAGGAGGACGTAAATGCCCTGGCCGCCGATCCAGGTTTGGATGCCGAACCAGCCGCAGGCCACGGCGGCCCTGATCAGCGCGGGCAGGTTCGCCCCGCGCAGGCCGAAGGAGGCGCGGGCCAGGACGGGGAACGGGATGCCGTACTTCGGGCCCGCGTGCCCCGTCAGGAGCATCGGCAGCAGCACGATCACGTTGGCGGCGGCGATGGTGAGAACGGCCTGGCGCCAGTCCATGCCGAGCGCGACCAGGCCAGAGGCGAGCGTCCAGGAGGGGATGTTGTGGGCCATGCCGACCCAGAGGGCGGCGAAGTTGTAGGTGCTCCAGTGGCGTTCGGCGAGGGGGATGGGCTTGAGGTCGTCGTTGGCGAAGCGGCTGTGGTCCGGAAAGGCTCCGGGGCGCAGTTCGACGCGGCCGTCTTCGGCGACGGTCTGGGAGGTGTCGCCGGGTTCCGCGGCGGCCGGCCCCGTGGGGACGGTGCCGGTCACGCGGCGGGCGATTCGGTCTGCGGCACACGTCCGAAGTTCATGCCCAGGCTCCTTACTCGGGTCACCGCGGATCAAGACGGGTCGACTCAGGTCAGGTACTGGTGGGGGTGGTGGTATCGGTAGGTGCTCGAGAGTCCTCAGATCTGGCTTCCTCGCCAGTTTCCCCGGGCGGCGGTACCGGCAATCCTTCTCCCGGTCGGCCGGATCGCGCCGGGCGGTGTACCCCATCGACACCCACCCCCCACTACACGCCGCCTATCTGACCCGATCCCGCACCTGCCCGATCCCGGGGGGACGCGGCCGGCCCATAGAAGCGCTGCCACGCCGGGCCGGGACCGGCATGGAAAACCTTTGATGACTGCCGGAACACGGCAATGTGCACCTCCCCTCTCACCTGCGACGATTCCCACCTCACCGAGACATCCGGCAAGTTGAGGAGGTGCTCAGGTGACCGTTTTTCTTGGGCTTGGCATCGCGGGAATCGCTCTGCTGGTCCTCTCTCTCGTCTTCGACGGGGTCCTTGAGGGGCTCTTCGACGGCATCGGAGTTCTCGACGGCCTCTTCGACGGGCTGCTGTCCCTTCCCGTCGTCGCCGGGTTCGTGTCGATGCTCGGCTTCGGCGGGGCGATCGTGCTCGGCACGACCGGGCTCGGGGCCGGCGGCGCGACCGCGGTCGGGGCGGCCGTCGGTGTGGGTGCGGGCTGGCTGACGTGGAAGTTCAGCCGCGCCCTGATACGGGATCAGACCGCGGCCGTTCCGCGGGGCGACGACCTCGTGGGCAGCGCGGGCGCCGTGGTCACCGCGATCCCGGTCGACGGATATGGCGAGGTGCTGCTCCAACTGGCGGGCCAGCCGGTCAAGTTCGCCGCCAAGAGCGGCGAGGCCGTCACCCGCGGCACCGAGATCTGGGTGGAGGCGGCCCTGTCGCCCACCTCGGTCGCGGTCCGCCCCGTACAGCGCTGACCATCCCGCCAACGCCCACCCCACAACACGAGAACCCGCCGCACACCACGCACGTCATCACCGATCTGCCGCTCCTGGGGCGGCAGGGGGGAATCACCATGAGTCCAGTCCTGACCGCCGTCATCGGAGTCGTCGTACTCCTCGTCCTGCTCGCGCTCGTCGTCGTGACCCGCTACAAGGTCGCGGGGCCGAGCGAGGCCTTCATCGTGACCGGGCGGCGCGGCAAGAAGTCCACCGATCCCGACACCGGCCGGATCTTCACCGACAACAGCGGCCAGAAGGTCGTGGTGGGCGGCGGCGTGTTCGTCGTGCCGTTCGTGCAGCAGAAGTTCACGCTCGACCTCTCCTCGCGGCACATCCCGATCGCGGTGCGCGGCGCCGTCACGCTGCGCGGCGTGAAGGCCAACCTGGAGGGCGTCGCGATCGTCAAGGTCGGCGGCACCGAGGACTCCATACGCGCCGCGGCGCAGCGATTCCTCGCCCAGCAGGGCGGCATCGTCGGCTTCACCCAGGAGGTGCTCTCCGGTGCGCTGCGCTCCATCGTGGGCCGGATGTCGGTGGAGGACATCATCCGTGACCGCGCCGCGTTCGCGGGGCAGGTCGCCGAGGAGGCCGAGGCGAGCCTGTCCGGGCAGGGCCTGGTCCTCGACGCCTTCCAGATCCAGGACATCACCACCGAGGGTTCCTACCTGGAGGATCTGGGCCGGCCCGAGGCCGCCCGCGCCAAGCAGGAGGCCGACATCGCCGAGGCCGTGGCGCGCCGCGCCGCCGAGCAGGCCCGGCTGAAGGCCGAGGAGGAGATCGCGGTCGCCCAGCGGACCTTCGCCCTCAAGCAGGCCGAGATCAAGGCCGAGACCGACGAGGCGTCCGCCCGCGCCGGGGCCGCCGGTCCGCTCGCCGAGGCCGCGCGCCAGCAGGAGGTCCTCACCGAGCAGGAGAAGGTGGCCCAGCGGCAGGCCGCCCTGACCGACCGGGAGCTGGACACCAAGATCCGCAAGCCCGCCGATGCCGCGCGCTATCAGGCCGAGCAGGAGGCCGAGGCCCGCCGTGTCTCCCTGGTCAAGCAGGCCGAGGCCGACGCCGAGCGGGCCCGTCTGACCGGTGAGGGCGAGAAGGCCCAGCGGGCCGCGCTCGCCGACGCCGTACGCCTGGAGGGTGAGGCCGACGCCGCCGCGATCGGCGCCAAGGGGGCCGCCGAGGCGGAGGCGATGCGCAAGAAGGCCGACGCGTTCGCGCAGTACGGCGACGCGGCGGTGCTGCAGATGCTCGTCGAGGTGCTGCCCGCCGTGGTGGCCAAGGCGTCCGAACCGCTCGGCGCGATCGACAAGATGACCGTGATCTCCACGGACGGCGCGAGCAGCCTCTCCCGCACGGTCGCCGACAACGTCGCCCAGGGCATGGAACTCCTCAGCTCCACCACGGGAGTCGACGTGGCCGGCCTCCTCAAGGGCATCACCGGCGGCATGTCCCTCACGCCCGTGGACCCGACCGCCACGCCGGCCGCCACCCCGGCCGCCGCCGCCAAGCTGAACGGCAAGATCGACGTAACGGAGTAACCGAGCAACGGACTGAGTGACGGACCGCCCCGTCCGCGCCCCCTCACAGTGACGTGGCAGGCCAGCCGAGGAGCCGCGCTCCGATGACCGCCGTCTGGAGGGTGTAGCGGTCCAGGGGGTCGGCGGGGTCGGATCCGGTGAGGGTGCGGATGCGTTCCAGGCGGTACGTGAGTGCTCGTACGCTCAACGACAGTTCACGCGCCGCCTGGGCCGCCACGCACCCGGTGTCGAAGTAGGCGATCAGGGTCTCCAGGAGGGGCCCGGCGCCGCCCCGGGCCTCCTCCAACGGGCCGAGCGTGTTGAGCACCAGGTCCACCAGGGCCTGCCGGTCACGCGCGAGGACGGGAAAAACCAGGAGGTCGGCGGCGCGCAGCACGGGTTCGTCGAAGCCCATGCGGGTGGCGAGTTCCAGGGTGCTGACGGCTTCTTCGTAGCTGTGGGCGATGCCGGCCGCGCCCGGCTGGGGCCGGCCGATGGCGATGCGGCCGCCGTCGGTGGCGGCGTGCGCGCGCTTGGCGAAGTGGGTGAGGACCTCGTCCTGGTGGGCGGGGGCGATGCAGACGAGGCGCCCGTCCTTGGTGGTGAGCAGGATGTGACGGTCGCCGAAGCGGCCGACCATCTCGTTCTCCACGTCCCGCGACACGGGGTCGGTCTCGTCGTAGGCGCAGGGCCCCTCGGCCACGGCGACCGCGTGCGCGTGTGACAGCCGCAGGCCGAACCGCTCGGCCCGTGCGCCGAGCCGCCCCAGGTCCCCTCGGCCGTACAGCAGGTCGTCGATCAGCTCGCGGCGGGCGGCTTCTTCCTGGCGTACGACGAGACGTTGCGCCTGTTCGTAGCCCTCGGCGAAGGCGTCGATGGCCTGCTCGGCGGTCGCGAGCAGGTGGTCCGGGTCGCCGGCCGCGGGGCGGTGGATCCGGGTGGCGCTGAGGTGCTCGCGTATGAGGACGCGCCACGCGTATCCGGCGTGCGCGGCCTGCGCGCCGAGCGCCCGGCGTGACGTCAGTTCCTCTCGGGTCAGACGGCGGCCGGTCGCGGCAGCGCGGGTGAGGATGTCGGCGTAGCCGTCGAGCAGTTGCTCGGGGATCTCCTGGGTGGTCATCAGCTCTCCCTCGACGGGTTCGATGGCTGGGGAGCGGGCCGCGCAGGGCGGCGAAGGCACACACGGCGACGCGACGCGACGCGGTGCGGGGTGGGCGGCACGCGCACTGTCGGGCAGGCGCGGAAGGACGGCAACTGGGCGCGGGCAAGCCGGAGTTGGGGCCCCGGTCACATCAGCGGCGCGGGTCGCTCGTCATGGTGCCGTAGGTATCGGGCACGCTGTCGCGGGCGGAGTTGTCGACGCGTACGACTCGGGGGGCGCGCACAGCCTGGCCCATGCCTTGCCCCCACCTCTCCGGCCTCGGCGATCACCGTCGCCTGCTTGATGGTTGAGCGGCCGGTTGCTCAACGGAGCAGGTTGGCCGCTCAACAGAGCACCTTGGCTCAATTCATCACTTTACCGTACGACGTCCAGGGCCTGAGTTTTTCGGGGTTCCGTACCGCCCACAGGCGCGTGATCCGGTCGCCCTCGACGTCGAAGGCCAGCACGGACGTGGTGATGCCGTCGTGCTGGACCACCAGGCCGGGCTGGCCGTTGACCGTGCGCTCCAGGATCGTCTGATGGAACGGTTGCTCGTCGACGATGACCGAGACGGCGACCAGATAGCGCGCGATCTCCTCGCTTCCCGAAATGGGGCGGGGCGCGGAGTTGACCAGCCCGCCGCCGTCGGCGAGTGCTGTGGCGTCGGGGTCGAGTACGCCGATGAGCGCGGCGATGTCCTTGGTCTCCCAGGCGTGCTTGAAGTCCTTGACGACGGCGGCGCGCCGGGCCGCCGAAGTGGCGGGCACCTCCGAGGAGGCGCGCGTGCGGCGGCGCGCCGATGACGCCAGTTGGCGGCAGGCCGCCGGACTGCGGCCGACGATCTCGGCCACTTCCGCGAAGGAGTAGCGGAAGACGTCGTGCAGGATGAACGCGACGCGCTCGGCCGGGGTCATCGATTCGAGCACGACGAGGAAGGCCATGTTGACCGACTCGTCGAGGGTGACCCGGTCGGCCGGGTCGGCGGTCGCCCCGCCCTGCCGCCCGTCGGCCCACTCCGTGCGGTCGGGCAGCGGCTCCGGGATCCATTCGCCCACGTAGCTCTCGCGCCGGACCCGTGCCGAGCGGAGCTGGTCGAGGCAGATGCGCCCGGCGACCCTCGTCAGCCAGGCACCGGGGGATTCGATGGCCTCCTGCTGCCGCGGGGACATCGCGTACCAGCGGACGTAGGCCTCTTGTACGACGTCCTCGGCGTCCGCCAGGGAGCCGAGGAGCCGGTACGCGAGATTGATCAACTGCCGCCGTTCGCCCATGACCGCGCTCAGGCTCGCGTCGATCTGGCCGTCGCCGGGCTCGAACTGGGTCCCCATGGTGTCGCCACTCCCTTGCCGCGTCAGCCGGACCGAGTCAGCTGTCCCGCGTCAGCTGTCCCGCATCCGACGGGCCGTCCCGCATCCGACGAAACAGCCTCTCCGACTTCCGACGAGACAGCCCCGCGGAATGTGACGTCACGCCCGCGCCTCACATTCCGCGGGACTGCCTCGTCGGTACTGCTGGGACGACGACGATCCCGCGCACAGCCGTTCCGCCCACCGGGCGAACCGGCCAAGCAGACCAAGCAGGCCAAGCAGGCCCAGCAGGCCCAGCAGGCCACGAAAACGAAGCGGCCGACCAGGCCACGAAACAGGGAGATCACCATGCAGGCCCGTCTCGACTTCCTCGCCAACCCGGTCTCGGCCGGTGCCGTCAAGCACATCGCCATCGCGGGCAGGTCGCTCCTGGAGTCGACGCTGCCGGCCGCGACGCGGGAGCTGGTCGAGCTCCGCGTCAGCCAGATCAACGGCTGCGGATTCTGCGTCGACATCCACACCAAGGAGGCCGCGCACGCCGGAGAGACCCAGCAACGCCTGCACCTGGTCGCCGCCTGGCGCGAGGCCACGGTGTTCACCGATGCCGAACGGGCCGCCCTGGAGCTGGCGGAGGAGGGCACCAGGATCGCGGACGCCGCCGGTGGCGTGCCGGACGAGGTGTGGGCGAACGCCGCCAAGCACCACGACGAGGACCAGCTCGCCGCCCTGGTGTCGACCATCGCCCTCATCAACGCCTTCAACCGCCTGAACGTGCTCACGCAGCACCCGGCGGGCGACTACAAGGTCGGCCAGTTCGGCTGACCGAGATCCACCACGGCTGGCGCCCCGGCCCGAGCGGGGCCGGGCCCAGCCGTCCACACGCCATGACGAGGAAAGAGCACCATGACGACAAAAACGGCAGGAGACACCATGCCCGCCCCCACCCACATCAGCCTCAGCGAACTGACCGGCGCCTACGTCCTGGACGCCGCCCACTCCCGGGTCGGTTTCGTCGGCCGGCACACCTTGTCCACCAGGGTCCGCGGGGAGTTCGAGGAGTACGAGGGCAGCGCGTACCTGTTCGGCGACCGGCCGTCGAAGTCGAGCGCACGCCTCACCATCCGGGCGACGAGCCTGCGTACGCACCAAAGGCAGCGCGACAAACAACTGCAGGGCACGTTCCTGGACACGGACAACCACCCCTTCATCATCTTCGACTCGACCGAGGTACGGCCGCTCGGCGAGACCACCTACGAGGTCACCGGCGATCTGACGATGCGCGGCGTGACCAAGCCGGTCACCCTCCACGTCGAGTTGACCGCCGCCGAGACGGACGCGCGGGGCGACCTCCGGGTCGGTTTCCTGGGCAAGGCCACCATCAACCGCAAGGACTGGGGCCTGAACTGGAACGCCGCGACCTCCGTCCTCGTGAGCCCGAAGGTGACGCTGGAGTTCGACGTCATCGCCGTCCGACAGCCCTGACCCCCCGATGCCCCAGGCCCCGCAAGCGAAGAACGTGGAGAGGAACCCGATGGCGACGAATCTGCGCGTCGTGACGCTGAACGTCTGGAACAGCCGCGGTGACGCCGCCGCGCGGACAGCGCTGATCAACGCCGAGCTGCGACGGCTCGCGCCGGATCTCGTCGCCCTCCAGGAAGTGCTGCCGGACCAGTTGCCCGGACTGATCGAGGGAACGGGCCTGCACGGCACCCACCAGGCGCAGACCGCCGCGACGGCCCCGCCCCACGCGGATCGCTACGGCGGGACGGCGATCGCGACACGGTGGCCGCACCGCGTCGTCGAGGTCCTCGACCAGCGCGGATCGGACGCGCCCGACGTCCCCTGGCTCACGCCGGCCGCCCTGGTGCCGCTGCCCGGACTCGACGACGTGCTGTTCATCGCGCCCACGACGTCCTTTCGGCTGGAAGCGGAAGCGCAACGGGAGCGTCAGGTACTGGCCTTGAGCGATCTCGACGCCCGCCACCGCACCACCCTGCCCACGATCATGGCCGGTGACTTCAACGCGGACCCCGATTCCGCGAGCATCCGCTATCTGACCGGACGCCAATCACTCTCGGGGCGCGGCACCCACTTCCACGACGCGTGGGACGTCGCGGGGTCCGGCCCCGGACACACCTGGACCGCCGACAACCCGTACGCGACCGAGGACATCGAGCTCCTGGTGCGTCAGCCCGGTCACCGCCGCCGGATCGACTACATCTTCGTCGGCTCCCCGCACGCGCACCCGAACGCCTTCGCCCGCGTGCGGAGTGCCGACCTCGCCTTCGACAAACCCACCGACGGCACATGGCCCAGTGACCACTACGGGGTCGTCGCCGACCTGGAGGTGGGGCTGCTCACGACAGGGCCCCTCACGACAGGGCCGGAATGACCGAGGCCCCGTACCCCTCGATCACGTCCTCGCGGGCGTCGTGCATCGCGTACAGGGCGAACTGGTCGACGCCCAGGCGCTTCAACTCCTCCAGCTTGGCGATGTGTTGTCGCGCCGTGCCGATGACGCAGAAGCGGTCCACGATCTCGTCGGGCACGAAGGCCGTGTCGGGGTTGTCGGCGCGGCCGTGGTGGGAGTAGTCGTACCCCTCACGGGCCTTGATGTACTCGGTGAGGGCCTCGGGGACCAGGTCCGAGTGCTCGCCGTACTTCGCCACCAGGTCGGCCACGTGGTTGCCGACCATCCCGCCGAACCACCGGCACTGCTCGCGGGCGTGGGCGAGGGCGGCGGGTGAGTCGTCCTGAGTGAGATAGGCGGGGGCGGCGACGCAGATCGTGACCGAGGACGGGTCGCGGCCCGCCGCCGCGGCGGCGTCGCGGACCGCCTTGACCATGGTCTGCGTCAGATACGGGTCGGCGAGCTGGAGGATGAAGCCGTCGGCCTCCTCGCCCGCCATCTTCAGCGCCTTGGGCCCGTATGCGGCCATCCAGACGGGGAGTTGGGCGTCCTGGCCGATCCAGGGGAAACGGACCGTGGTGCCGCCCAGGTCCGCCTCCTCGCCCGAGGCGAGCGCGCGGATGACCTTCATGGCCTCGCTGATCCGGGCGAGGGTGTTCGGGGTGCGGCCCGCCACCCGCATCGCGCTGTCGCCGCGGCCGATGCCGCAGACGGTGCGGTTGCCGTACATGTCGTTGAGCGTGGCGAACGTGGAGGCCGTCACCTCCCAGGTCCGCGTGCCCGGGTTGGTGACCATCGGGCCGACGATCAGCCGGTCCGTGTTCGCCAGGATCTGGCTGTAGATGACGAAGGGTTCCTGCCACAGCACGGCCGAGTCGAAGGTCCAGCCGTACGTGAAGCCGTTGCGCTCGGCACGCTTCATGAGGCTGATGACCTGGGCGGCCGGCGGATCGGTCTGCAGGACGAGTCCGAAGTCCATGATGCGCTCTCCCCTTGCCGACTAGCCGAGGTACTGGGTGGTGCCGCGCGGGACGTACGCGCCGTGCCCGGCGTGGCCGGTGAACTTCCGCTGGTCGATGACCACTTCACCGCGGGAGAGGACCGTCTCCACCTGGCCCATGACGTGCTTGCCCTCGTACGCGGAGTAGTCCACGTTCATGTGGTGCGTCTCGGCGGACATGACCTGCTCGGCGGCCGGGTCGTAGATGACGACGTCCGCGTCCGCGCCCGGCGCGATCGTGCCCTTCTTGCCGTACAGGCCGAACATCCGGGCCGGGCTCGCGCAGGCGATCTCGATCCAGCGGCGGCGGCTGATGTGCCCGTCGACGACGGCCTGGTGGAGGAGGTCCATGCGGTTCTCGACGCCCGGGAGGCCGTTCGGGATCTTGGAGAAGTCGCCGCGGCCCAGCTCCTTCTGCCCCACGAAGCAGAACGGGCAGTGGTCCGTGGAGACGACCTGGAGGTCGTTCGTGCGCAGGCCGCGCCAGAGCGCCGCCTGGTGCTCGCGCGGGCGCAGCGGGGTCGAGCAGACGTACTTGGAGCCCTCGAAGTCGGGCTCCGCGAGGTTGTCCGTGGAGAGGAACAGATACTGCGGGCAGGTCTCGCCGAACACCGGCAGGCCCTCGTCGCGGGCCCTGGCCAGTTCGGCCACCGCCTCCTGCGCCGACACGTGCACCACGTACACCGGCGCCCCCGCCACCTGGGCGAGCTTGATCACCCGGTGGGTCGCCTCCGCCTCGAGGAGCGACTTGCGTACCTCTCCGTGGTAACGCGGGTCCGTCTCGCCGCGCGCGAGGGCCTGCTCGACCAGGACGTCGATGGCGAGGCCGTTCTCCGCGTGCGTCATGATCAGCCCGCCGTTGACGGCGGCCCGCTGCATCGCGCGCAGGATCTGGCCGTCGTCGCTGAAGAAGACTCCGGGGTACGCGGTGAAGAGCTTGAAGGAGCTGACCCCTTCCTCGATGAGGTGGTCCATCTCCTTCAGGGTCTTCTCGTTGACGTCCGAGAGGATCATGTGGAAGCCGTAGTCGATCGCGCACTTGCCGTCCGCCTTCGCGTACCAGGCGTCCAGGCCCGCACGCAGCGCCTTCCCCTTGGTCTGCACCGCGAAGTCCACGATGGTGGTGGTGCCGCCCCAGGCGGCGGCCCGGGTGCCCGACTCGAAGTCGTCGGAGGAGAAGGTGCCGCCGAAGGGGAAGTCCATGTGCGTGTGCGCGTCGACTCCGCCCGGAATCACGTACTTGTGGGAGGCGTCGATGACGCGGTCCGCGGTCCACGCCTCGGCGGCGCCCGAGCCGTGGGCGGCGAGCGCGGCGATCCTGCCGTCCTCGATCAGCACGTCGGCGTGGGTCTCTTCGGCGGCGGTGATGACGAGTCCGCCGCGGATCAGGGTGCGGGTACTCATGATGGGGCGCTCCCTTTCATGCTCGTACGCAGGTTCATACTCGCCCGCGTGTACGTGAACTAGACGCTCCGCAGCGCCTGTTCGAGGATCGACGCCCCCTCTTCCGCCTCGGCGACGGTGAGCGAGAGCGGCGGGGCGACGCGCAGGACGCTGGTGTCGTGTCCGCCGCCCTTGCCGATGAGGAGTCCGCCTTCGCGGGCCGCCTCGAGGGCGGCGGCCGCCGCCCGGGGGTTGGCCTGGCCGGTCTCGGGGTCGATCAGCTCGATGCCGATCATCAGGCCCCGTCCGCGCACTTCGCGTACGACGGGCAGCTGGGCGCAGATGGCGCGCAGCCGTTCGATGAGCAGCCCGCCGACGCGCCGCGCGTTGCCCTGGAGGTCGTGTTCCAGGAGATACGTGAGGTTGGCGAGGCCGGCCGCCATGGTGACCGGGGAGCCGCCGAAGGTCGAGATGGAGTTGGAGTCGAGGGAGTTCATGACCTCGGCGCTCGCGACGACACCGCCGATGGACATGCCGTTGCCGATGCCCTTGGCGAAGGTCAGGATGTCCGGCGGGCCGTTCTCGGCGTGCGCCTGCCAGCCCCAGAAGTGGTCACCGGTGCGTCCCCAGCCGGTCTGCACCTCGTCCGAGATCCACAGGACGCCGTGCTCCCACAGGACCTCGCGGAAGGCCGCGTAGAGCCCGTCCGGTGGCGAGGTGAAGCCGCCGACGCCCTGGATGGGCTCGGCGATCAGCGCCGCCACTCCCCCGCGCGCCTGCCCGAGCATGTCCTTGAGGTCGGCGACGCAGGCCTCGATGAACTCGGCGTCGCTCAGCTCGGCGTACGGCCCGCGGCCGCGGACGCCGCCGTGGACGTACAGCGTCTGGAGCGGGGAGAGGCTGGTGGGCGACCAGGAGTTGTTGCCGGTGATGCCGACGGCCGTGAAGGAGCGGCCGTGGTAGCTGTTGCGCATCGCCAGGATCTGGTTCGAGCGGCGGTGGGCGGTGGCCAGGAGCAGGGCCGTGTCGTTGGCCTCGGTGCCCGACGTGGTGAAGAAGACCCGGGCGTCCGGGATGCCGGAGAGGCCCGCGACCCGCTCGGCGAGGTCGATCATCGGCCGGTTGAGGTAGAGCGTGGACGAGTGGATGATCCGTCCGGCCTGCTCGCTGACCGCCTTGGTGACCTCGGGCAGCGCGTGGGCGGTCATGGTGGTGAGGATGCCGCCGAAGAAGTCGAGGTACTGCTTGCCCTCCGCGTCCCAGACGCGGCGGCCCTCGCCGTGGGTGATCTCCAGCGGGTCGGCGTAGTAGAGGGCGAGCCACTCGGGCAGAACGGCCTTGTGGCGGGCGTGGAGGTCACTCACGGCTGCACCAGTCCTTCGTACGCGTCGGGACGCCGGTCCCGGTAGAACGCCCACTGCTGGCGCACTTCCTCGATCACACCCAAGTCCAGGTCCCGGACGACGAGTTCCTCGGCCTTGTCGCTCGCGGTCTCTCCGACGAACTGGCCGCGAGGGTCGACGAAGTACGACGTGCCGTAGAAGTCGTTGTCGCCGTACTCCTCGACGCCCACGCGGTTGATGGCGGCGATGAAGTATTCGTTGGCGACGGCCGCGGCGGGCTGTTCCAGTTGCCACAGGTAGGCGGAGAGGCCGCGGGACGTGGCCGAGGGGTTGTAGACGATCTGGGCGCCGTTCAGGCCGAGCTGGCGCCAGCCCTCGGGGAAGTGGCGGTCGTAGCAGATGTAGACGCCGACCTTGCCGACCGAGGTGTCGAAGACGGGCCAGCCGGCGTTGCCCGGCTTGAAGTAGTACTTCTCCCAGAAGCCCTTGACCTGGGGGATGTGGTGCTTGCGGTACTTGCCGAGGTACGAGCCGTCGGAGTCGATGACGGCGGCGGTGTTGAAGTAGAACCCGGACTGCTCGACCTCGAAGACCGGGACGACGACGACCATGCCGGTCTCGCGGGCGAGTTCCCGCATCCGCGTGACGGTGGGCCCGTCGGGCACCGGCTCGGCCCACCGGTAGTGCTCGGGCTCCTGCACCTGGCAGAAGTAGGGGGCGTTGAACACTTCCTGGAAGCCGATGATCTGCGCACCCTGGCGGGCCGCCTCGCGGGCGTGCTCCTCGTGCTTGGCAATCATGGATTCGGTGTCGCCTGTCCAGGTTGCCTGGACCAGTGCGGCGCGTACGACGTTGGCCATGAGCTGCTCCTTCGACGGGACGTCAGAGAGCCTCTACGCCCGTAGACTTGGTGCGTAGACAGGAAAACGTAAGCCTCCCCGACGGGCGGGGCAAGACCATCGCCGTGAACCGGCGGAGTCGATCATGTTTCGCACCCAAGCGGGCGAGAAGCGCCGCGGAACGCGCAGACGCAACACGTGCGCCAGGCGCTTCAGGCGCTGAATCCGGCCACACGCAGCGCGTGCACGAGGTCCCAGTGGCGCTCGTCCGAGACCCCCTGAGCCGCTTGCAGGAGCAGCGGGATGAGGCGGTACGGATCGGTGTGCGCGCAGCCCGCCGTGTCCTCGGGGGTCCGTACGCGGATGTAGGCGTCGAGCAGGGCGCGCGCCTCGCGCTCGCGGCCCGCGTCGATCAGCGCGAGCACCGCTTCGGCGATCTCCGGGGCGGGCCTGGACACTCCCTGGCGCAGCAGCTTGCGGCAGTCGTCGCCGCGGCCCGCTCCGGCGAGGGCGTCGGCCAGGGCGACGAGCCGGTCGGGCGGCAGCGACGCGGCCTCCCAGAGCAGCGTCGACCAGTCGGCGCCGAGGCCCGCGCGGTGCAGTTCACCGGCGAACACGGGCAGGCGCCGCGCGGGCCAGCCCGCGGCCTCGACGAGTACGCCGTGCGCCTCGCCGCTGCGGCCCTCGCCGCGGAGCTTGATGAGCGCGGCGACGGCTTCGGCGGTGGCCCGCTCGGCGTCGTGGTCCGGTTCCGCGGCGTCTTGGCGCCCGCTGTCGTCCGGCCTGTCGGCGGTGCTCCCGAACCGCGCGCCGCGCGGGCTGTTCGCGGCGGGCGACTGCGCGGGCGTCCGCACGCCGGAACCGTCGGCCGCGTCCGCGCCCTCGTCGTCCGCCCCGGAGAATCCCGCGAAGCGGGCGCCGCGGGGCCGGCGCGGGCGGCGGGACGCGTCACGCGACTTACGGCCCTGCTGGGGGACGCGGGTCTCCTCGGGGTGCACCGCGGGGTCGGCCGACAGGGTGCGCGCATCGGGGGCCTGGACGTCCTGCCCGTCCGGTGCGGCACCGAACTCCGGCGCACGGGCGCCGGGGTCGACGGCCGCGCCGACAGGGCCACCACCACCGACTCCGAAGTCGTCGGCGGCAGGCGCACCGAAGGCGTTCCGTGGCTGCTCGTCGTAGTCACCGGAGTCGGCGAAGTCGTCCGACCCCACCGCCGCGAAGTCGTCCGACAGCGGAGTCCCGAAGTCGACCCACTGCGGTCGGTCCGCCCGGTCCAACCGCTCGATGCGCTCGCGGAGTTCGGCGCACCGCGCGGTCGCCCGCTCGTGGTCGTCGCGGACCCAGGCCAGATCGCGGTTGAGCCGCTCCACCTCGTCCGGTGTGTCCGCGGCCGCGAGGGAATAGCCCAGCTCCACCTGCCGCTCCACGGCGAACCGCTGCTCGGTGAGCATCATGTCGAGGCGCTCTTCGAGCAGCCCGCGGCCTCCGGGGCGCGCGTCGTACGCGGCAAGCGAGGCCGCGTGCAGAGACCTCGCCCGCTCCGTCTCGCGCCCGGCGGCCTGCGTCCCGTACCCCGCGGCCAGGTCGTGCAGCAGCGCCTCCACCACGTCCCAGGGGGGCACTTCCGAGCCATCCAGGCAGGCCTGCATCCCCTCGGGGTCGCGCGACCAGAACACGCCGCACCACCCGGCGCCCGTGTCGAGGCGCGCCAGGAGGTCTCTCAGGTACCTCGCGAACTCCCGGACCTGATCAGGGAGTTGTCCTACTGCCATCCGAGCCAGCACCGCCCCATGGAGCCTGGAGTCTTCAGGTCCGGAAGATAACACCAGACGTGTTACGGGACGACTACACGCGGTTTTCCGGCCGCCCGACAGCACCTCACACGCCGCCGCCCGCGCCGTGAGCCGGGCCGCGAGGGCCTGGCCTCAGGCCGGTGCGAGCGGCACCAGCGCGCAGGTCTCGGCGACCTCGTCCAGTGAGAGGCCGAGGGTCACCGCGAGCGCCGACACGGTGAAGAACGCGGGTGTGGGGGCCCGGCCCGTCTCGATCTTGCGGAGCGTCTCGGCGGAGAGCCCGGCGCTCGCGGCCACCTCCACCATGCTCCGCTCGCCACGCGCCGAACGCAGGAGGCGGCCGAGCCGCTCGCCGCGTTCGCGCTCCTCAGGGGTCAGGGGGGTCCGCACCATGCGGTCAGTCTAGTCGCTCTCCGTGCAGAAACCCATTCTCATACCGGTATAGTTATTGGCATGGTTGAACTCAAGACAGACACATCCATCGACGCGATGCGTGAAGCGGGCCGGATCGTCGCCCAGGCCCTGGCGGCCGTGCGGGAGGCAGCGGGCGTCGGCGTCTCACTGCTCGAACTGGACGAGGTGGCGCACGCCGTACTGAAGGACGCGGGCGCGACGTCGCCCTTCCTCGGCTACCGCCCCTCCTTCGCCCCCACCCCGTTCCCCGCGGTCCTCTGCGCCTCGGTGAACGACGCGATCGTGCACGGCATCCCGACCGACTACCGCCTGCGCGACGGCGACCTGCTCTCCGCGGACTTCGGCGCCGAGTTCGGCGGCTGGGCGGGCGACTCGGCGATCAGCTTCATCGTGGGCACCCCCCGCCCCGAGGACGTACGCCTCGTGGAGACCGCCGAGCGCGCCCTGGAGGCGGGCATCGCCGCCGCCGTCGTGGGCAACCGCATCGGCGACATCGCCCACGCGATCGGCACGGTGTGCAGGGAAGCGGGTTATGGCATCCCGGACGGCTTCGGGGGGCACGGCATCGGCCGCAGCATGCACGAGGACCCGGGCGTTCCGAACGAAGGCCGCGCGGGCCGCGGCATGCCCCTGCGGCACGGCATGGCCCTGGCCATCGAGCCGATGGTGATCGCGAGCGGCAGCGACCACTACCACCCGGCGCCGGACGGCTGGACCCTGCGCACGAACGACGGCAGCCGCGCGGCCCACGCGGAGCACACGGTGGCGATCACGAACGACGGGCCGCGCATCCTGACGGCGCTGTGAATCTATAGGACGGCCGACAGGACGGCCGGTGGGACGGTCCGGCGGGCGGGCCCTCGCAGGCCCGCCCGCCCCCGCCTCACTGCGGCCGCACCACCATCGCCGAGCCGCCGCCGCGGCGCGTCTTCTCCGCGGCGGCGAGCCACTTCCCGCCGGGCAGTCGCTGCACCCCGGTGGCCGCGCCGATCTCGGGGTTCTGCTTGAAGGAGTGCCCGATCGCCTCCAGGTCGGCCCGCAGCGGGCTCTCCCAGAGGCCCGGCTCCAGCTCGGTCTGGGCGGCGTTGCGCTGGCTCGCGCGCGGCGCGGCGATCGCGTCGACGAGCGGGAGGCCCCGGTCGACGAACCCGGTCAGGGTCTGCAGCACCGTGGTGATGATCGTGGCACCGCCGGGCGATCCCAGCGCGACCAGCGGCCTGCCCTTCTCCAGGACGATCGTCGGCGAGATCGAGGAGCGGGGCCGCTTGCCCGGACCCGGCAGGTTCGGGTCGTGCACGGCCGGGTCGGCCGGCGCGAAGGAGAAGTCGGTCAGCTCGTTGTTGAGCAGGAACCCGCGCCCCGGCACGGTGATGCCGCTGCCGCCCGTCGACTCGATGGTCAGGGTGTAAGCGACGACGTTGCCCCACTTGTCGGCCGCCGTGAGGTGCGTGGTGTTCTCCCCCTCGTACGTGGTCGGTGCGGCCTTGTCACCCGCCTTGCAGGAGGCGGGGTCCCGCGGGTTCCCCGGCGCGAGCGGGCTCTTCAGGACCGCGTCGTCGCGGATCAGGCACTCCCGCGCGTCGGCGAACCGCTGCGAGAGCAGCTCCTTCGTCGGTACGTCCTCGAAGGCGGGGTCGCCCACCCAGCGGCCGCGGTCGGCGAAGGCGATGCGGCTGGCCTCGATGTAGCGGTGCAGGTACTTCTTCTTCGAGGCCTTCGAGAGGTCGGTCCGCTCGAGGATGTTGAGCGCCTCACCGACGGTCGTGCCGCCGGAGGACGAGGGTGCCATCGAGTAGACGTCGAGCCCCCGGTAGGAGGTCTTCGTCGGCGCCTGCCGCTTCACCGCGTACGCCTTGAGGTCCTTCGTCGACAGGTCGCCGGGCCTGGCCACTCGCCCCGACGCCGGATCGACGGGCGGCTTGTTCACGGTCCGTACGACGTCCTTGCCGATGCCGCCCCGGTACATCGCCCCGACGCCCTCGCGCCCCAGCTGCTCGTACGTCTTCGCGAGATCGGGGTTCTTGAACGTCGAGCCGACCACGGGCAGCGCCCCGCCGGGCAGGAACAGCTTCGCGGAGTCGGGGAAGTCGGCGAACCGCGCCTGGTTCGCCTCGGTCTGCGAGCGGAAGGTCCCGTCCACCGTGAACCCGTCGCGCGCGAGCCGCTCGGCGGGCTTCAGGAGCGTGCCGAGCCGCTTGCTGCCCCACTTGTCCAGGGCGGACTGCCAGGTCGCCGGGGTGCCGGGAGTGCCCACGCCCAGGCCGCTGGTGACGGCGTCCGCGAAGGGGATCGGTTTCCCGTTCTCCAGGAAGAGGCCGGAGTCGGCCGTGCGCGGGGCCTTCTCGCGGCCGTCGATCGTGCCCACCTTGCGGCTCTTGGCGTCGTAGTGGACGAAGTAGCCGCCGCCTCCGACCCCCGCGGAGTAGGGCTCGGTCACGCCGAGGGCGGCCGCCGTGGCGACCGCCGCGTCCACCGCGTTGCCACCCTTGCGCAGGACCTCGATCCCGGCGGCCGACGCGTCCGCGTCGACGCTGGAGACGGCACCGCCGGAGCCGACGGCCACCGGGACCTTCTCCGGGGACGAGGCGCGGGGTGACGAGGCCGTTTCGGCCGTGTGCGGGGACGAAGGGGGCGCGGCCGCTCCGACCGACACCAACACCCCTCCGACCGCCAATAGCGTCAGATTCCGTACGACAGCACGACGCATCCGTACCTCCAGTCAACAGCCGTCCGCGCAGCGTAACTTCGCTGTCCCGTCCACGTCAGGACCCCCTCGAACACCGGTCCTAGGGACCGCTAGCATGCGCCCCCATGACTGAAGACGTGCGCAACATCGTCCTCGGCCTGATCGCGGCCGGCCTCGGTGCCGTGCTGGGCTGGCTCGCCCGTACCTACCTCTGGCGGCGCAAGCTCCGCCGCAAGCAGGCCTTCTTCGGGCTGCCGGACAACTCCGAGTCGCTGCTCGTGGTCAACCGCGAGGCGGGCGGCCCCGAGCTCACCGTCGTACGCCACGACGTGTTCGCGCTGCTCGAACTGGCCGCACTGATCAAGGACTGCGGGGCGCACGCCCAGCTCGTCGCGCACGACGCCGCCCAGCAGAGCTTCGGCGAGCGCACGGAATTCTGTGTCGGTTCGCCGACCGTCAACCGCCGCATGGCCGCGCACATGCACTCCCTGCTGCCCGGCGTCCGCGTCAACACCGATCCGGAGCCGGGCCCGGACCGCGGCGCCTTCCAGATCGGCAGCGAGCGCTACCGCATGGAGGGCGGCATCGCGGAGTACGTGATCCTCGCGCGGCTCACCGCGGGCCAGGGCCAGGAGGCGAGACCCGTCTTCCTGTTCTGCGGTCAGCGCGCGATCACCAACCAGGCGGCGACCCGCTATCTCGCCCGGCACCACGAGCGCCTCGCCCGCAAGCACGGCGGCAACACCTTCGTCCTGCTCCTGAAGGTGGTCAACTCCCAGGCGTACGGTGCCGACGTCGTCGAGCTCGTCGGTGACGTCACGCGCGCCGCCCAGGCCCCGGCTCCGGCGCCCGCTCCCCCGCGCGCGTCCCATCGCGCCAAGTAGCCGCGACCTCACCGAGCGCCGACGGCCGCGCCCGTCTCATACGTCGCCTCTGTGACCTAGTCGGGAAATTCGGGGCAAGAGGCAACCCACCGGGACCTTTGGCCCTCTCACCGTGCAGTTCCACATTCGCACGGAGGTACGTTCCCTTGAGGCCCCTGAGCTCGCCGAGTCGCCGACGCCCGATACGTTCCCGCCACACCGGGGCCGCGGTCATGGCCGCGGGCCTGGCGGCGCTGACCGCCACCCTGACCGCCTGTTCGGGCAGCTCCCCCGCGTCCGCCGACACGACAGCGGACAAGCCGGACATATCCGTCAATTTGCAGGGCAAGCAGGCCAAGGCGGGCTCCCCGGTCAAGGTGAAACTGGCCGACGGCAAGCTGAAGCAGGTCACGGTGACCGACGCGAAGGGCGCGCGGCTCACCGGCGAGGTCGCCGCGAACGGCACCACCTGGACCTCGGACCGCAAGGCGGTGCCCGGCACCTCGTACAAGGTGAAGGCGACGACGGACGAGGGCGCCAGTGCGCGGGCCTCCTTCAGGACGGCCGCCCCGGAGCAGGTCAACAAGCTGTCCCTGACCCCCGGCAAGGACACCACGGTCGGCGTCGCGCAGCCCCTGTCGGTCGTCTTCGACCACCCGGTGAAGAACAAGGCGGAGGTCGAGAAGCACCTGAAGGTGACGACCTCGAACGGCACGACCGGGTCCTGGGGCTGGATCAAGAACTATGACGGCAAGGACCGCGTCGACTGGCGCCCCAAGGAGTACTGGGAGTCCGGCACCAAGGTGAAGCTCGACGCCCGTCTCGGCGGGGTCGACTCCGGCACCGACGGCGGCTGGTTCGTCCGCGACTACGCGACCGGCTTCACGGTCGGCAAGAGCCAGAAGGTCAAGGTCGACCTCGACAGCAAGCAGGCCACGCTCGTGCGTGACGGGAAGAGCGTCAAGACCGTCCCGATGTCGGCGGGCACCCCCGGCGGCGACAAGGCGTCCTGGGGCGGCACGTCCGTCCTGATGGCCAAGGAGGGCACGATCAACATGCGCTCCGAGACGGTCGGCCTGGGCGACGCCTACGACAAGATGGTCGACAACTCGATGCGTCTGACCTGGTCGGGCATGTACGCGCACGCGGCCCCCTGGAACGCCTCGTACTTCGGCAACACCAACCACAGCTCGGGCTGCATCGGCATGAGCGACGGCGACGCCTCGTGGCTCTACGGCCAGGTCCAGGTCGGCGACCCCTTCGAGGTCTCCGGCAGCGGCTCGAAGGGCGTGCCCGACCCGGGCAACGGCTACGGCGAGTGGAACATCTCCTGGTCCGACTGGCAGACGAAGAGCGCGCTGAACTGACGGCCGCCGCGAAGGTACACAGCTCAACAATCGTTACCGGTGCGTAACTTACCGACGGGTTACCACCGGTAAGCCGACGCGGTTACCGTCGGGTCACTTTGCTTGCACGAGTAAGGAGTGACCCGTGGGACAACCGCGCAAGGCTCTGCGTACGACCACCGTGGGCGCCGCGTCGGCGACTCTCGTCGCCGGCGCCGCCTTCGGCCTCGCCCCGGCCGCCCAGGCTGCTCCGGCGGCCGCTCCACAGACGGCAAGCGCCGCGGACGTGCGCTTCGTCGACATCCCCGGCGACGGCGGCACGATCCTCAAGGCCAACGTCTTCACCCCCAAGGGCGCGGAGGCGGGCGCCAAGTTCCCGGCGATCGTGCTGCCCACCAGCTGGGCCATGCCCCAGGTCGAGTACGTCGCACAGGCCCAGAAGCTCGCGAACTCCGGCTATGTCGTGGTCAGTTACAACTCGCGTGGCTTCTGGCTGTCCGGCGGCGAGATCGAGACCGGCGGCCCCGAGGACATCGCCGACGCCTCGAAGGTCATCGACTGGACCCTGGCGAACACCCCGGCCGACCCCGGGAAGATCGGCATGGGCGGTGTCTCGTACGGCGCGGGCATCAGCCTGCTCGCCGCGGGCCACGACAAGCGCATCAAGGCCGTGGCCGCGCTCAGCGGCTGGGGCGACCTCATCGACTCGATCTACAGCGGCCGCACCCAGCACCGCCAGGCCGCCGGTCTGCTCGGCGGCGCCGGTGTCCTCACGGGCCGCCCGAGCCCCGAACTCCAGCAGACGCTGAAGGACTTCCTCGGGTCCAACCTGGACCAGGAGGACGAGATGATCGCGTGGGGCGCCAAGCGCTCCCCCGCGACGTACATCGACCGCATCAACAAGAACGGCGCGGCCGTCATGCTGGGCAACGCCTGGGGCGACACCATCTTCCCGCCCAACCAATACGCCGAGTTCTACGAGCAGTTGACGGGCCCCAAGCGCCTCGAATTCCGCCCCGGAGACCACGCGACCGCCGAACTGACCGGCCTGCTCGGCCTGCCCAACGACACCTGGACCTCGACCCAGCGCTGGTTCGACCGCTACCTCAAGGGCGAGAAGAACGGCATCGACACCGAGCAGCCCGTCCAGCTCAAGTCCCGCTCCACGGGCGGCTACGAGGGCTACCCCGACTGGAAGTCCGTGGGCGCCACGAAGAAGAAGATCGACCTGGCGGGCACCACCACGCTCCGCACGAACGTCGACTCGGGCGCCAACGGCGGCACGGTGCTGCTCTCGAACGCCCTCGACCAGTTCCTCAAGATCCCGCCGATCACCTCGGTGCCGCTGCTCCCGCGGCGCTACGCGGCCGTCTGGCAGTCGGAGAAGTACGGCACGCAGCAGCGGGTGCGCGGGACGGCGAAGCTGCACACCACGCTCACCAGCACCAAGGAGAGCGGCACCCTCGTCGCGTACCTCTACGACGTGGGCCCGCTCGGCCTCGGCAAGCTGGTCAGCAACGCGCCGTACACCTTCCACGGCAAGACCCCCGGCCGGCCGTTCGGCGTAGACCTGGAGTTGTTCTCCACGGCCTACGACGTACCGGCAGGACACAGGCTCGCCCTGGTGGTCGACACGGTCGACCCGCTCTACATCGAGCACAACCCGTCCGGCGCACAGCTGACCTTCTCCTCGCCCGCGTCCGACCCGTCGTACGTGTCGGTCCCGCTGCGCGAACAGTGATCACCGGCTGCTGCCGGGTGGGCCCTGGCCCCTTTAGCTACTGCGGACCCGGCAGCAGCGTCCCTGGTTCGGCCGATGCCACTTCCGCGGCCTCGGTCTTGGGATTGCGCCGCTGTCGTCTGGACACCCACTGGGCGAACCACGAGAGCAGCATGCACATCCCGATGTAGATCGGCGAGATCACCAGAACCACGGGGATGAAAGGTAGATCGTAGTCGAGGTTCGACGCGATCAGCTTCCCGGCGTGGAGGAACTCCTCGTAGGTGATCAGATAGCCGAGCGACGTGTCCTTGAGCGCCACCACCAACTGGCTGATGATGGCGGGCAGCATGGCACGCACGGCCTGGGGCACCAGGACGTGCGTCATGACCTGCGTCTTGCGCATCCCGAGCGCGTACGCCGCCTCGCGCTGCCCGCGTTCCACGGAGTTCACGCCCGAACGGAAGACCTCGGCGAGCACCGAGCCGTTGTAGAGCGTGAGTCCGGTGACCAGGGCCGGCAGCGGCTGGACCTTCAGCGCCACGAAGACGAAGAAGATCATCACCAGGACCGGCATCGCGCGGAAGAACTCCACGAGAAGCGTGGCCAGCCAGCGCACGGGACGGTGATCGGAGAGCCGCCCCATGGCCAGCAGCCCGCCGAGCGCGAGCGCGAGCACCGCCGAGATGGCGAAGGCCTTGAGGGTGTTCCCCAGGCCCTTGAGGAGGAGTTCCTGGATGCCCTTGTACTCGAAGGGCGTCCACTTGGTCGCGGTGAACTGGTCGGTGTCGAAGAGCAGGTAGACGAGCCAGCCGACCAGGGCGAGCAGGACCAGGGTGGAGAGCAGACCGTAGAGCCGGTGCCGGCGCTCGGTCCTGGGTCCCGGCACGTCGTAGAGGGCGGTGGACTCGTGGGAGAGGGCTTTCATCGGGCGACTCCCCAGCGCTTCTCGAGGACGTTGAACACGGCGCTGATGGCGAGGGTGATGATCAGGTAGCCGACGGCGATCCAGACGAACGTCCAGATGATGTTGTAGCCGAGCTCACTGAGTGTCTTGTACGTGCCGAGCAGCTCGGTGACGCTGAACGCGCCCGCGATGGCGGAGTTCTTGGCGAGGGCGATGAGGGTGGAGCCGACCGGCGGGATGACGGACCGGAAGGCCTGCGGGAGCACGACCATCGACAGCGTCTGCCCGAAGGACATGCCCAGGCTGCGGGCTGCCTCGCCCTGGCCCTTGGGGACGGTGTTGATGCCCGAACGCAGTGCCTCACAGATGAAGGCGGAGGTGTAGCAGCCCAGCGCGAGGACCGCGAACACCTTGAAGGGCAGGACGAGTCCGAAGCGCGGGAGTCCGAGCAGCACCGCGAAGAAGAGCAGCGTGAGCGGGGTGTTGCGCAGGACCGTCACCCAGGCGGTGCCGAACGCCCGGAAGGAGCCGACCGGTGCCACCCGGAACGACGCCATCACGAAGCCGAGCACCAGGGCCAGGATCGAGGAGTACACGGTGAGCTCGACGGTGCCGACGAACCCCTTGCCGAAGGTGGAGAAGTTGTCTGTCAGTACGTCCACGACGCCTCCTCAGCTCGCCGGGTAGCGGTCGATGGCGGGCGGCTTCGGCGCCGGGACCCCGGAGAGGCCGAGGGTGGCGTCGTAGGCCTTCTTCCAGTCGCCGTTCTTCTCCCGGGCGGCCAGCGCGTCGTCGACGGCGAACCGCAGGGCGTTGTCGCTCTTGGGCACGCCGATGCCGTAGGGCTCCTTGGAGAACGGCTTGCCGACCACCTTGAGCTCGTCGGGCACCTTGGCCGCGTATCCGATGAGGATGGCGTCGTCGGTGGTGACGGCGTCGACCTGATAGGTCAGCAGGTTGTCGACGCAGACCGAGTAGGTGTCGTACGCGACGAGCGTCGCCTTGGGGTAGTCCTTCTGGATGCGCTGGTAGGGGGTCGACCCGGCCGCCGAGCAGACCCGCTTGCCGTCCAGGTCCTGCGGCCCCTCGATGTCGTCCTCGTCGGTGCGCACGAGGAGGCCCTGTCCCGCCATGTAGTAGGGGCCGCCGAAGCCGACGAGCTTCTTGCGGAGGTCGTTGATGGTGTAGGTGCCGACGTAGTAGTCGATCTGCCCGTTCTGCAGGGCGGTCTCGCGGTTCGCCGACGCGATCGTCTTGAAGGTGATCGACTTGGGTTCGAAGCCGAGCGAGGCCGCGACCATCTTGGCGATCTCGATGTCGAAGCCGGAGTACTGCCCGGTGGCGGGGTTCTTCTCGCCGAGGAACGGCTGGTCCTCCTTGGCGCCGACGACGAGGTGACCGCGCCGCTTCGCCTTCTTCCAGGTGCCGGAGTCCGGCAGCGTGAACCCCTTCGCCACCTGGTACTCGGGCAGTTCGTCGGGCTGTGGCCCCTTCACCGGGGGGCTGCCCTCCTTGCCGCAGGCGGTCGCGGCGCAGGCGGCGAGGACGAGCGCCGCGAGCAGACGTGTCGTACGCATCATGGCCGGCCTCCCGTCAGTGCTTCAGGATCTTGGAGAGGAAGTCCTTGGCGCGGTCGCTCTCCGGGTTGCTGAAGAAGTCCTCGGGGGCCCGGTCCTCGACGATGCGGCCTGCGTCCATGAAGACGACGCGGTTGGCGGCCGAACGGGCGAAGCCCATCTCGTGGGTGACGACGACCATGGTCATGCCGTCGCGGGCGAGGCCCTGCATGACCTCGAGCACTTCATTGATCATCTCGGGGTCGAGGGCCGACGTCGGCTCGTCGAAGAGCATCACCTTGGGCTCCATGGCGAGCGCGCGTGCGATGGCGACGCGCTGTTGCTGGCCGCCCGAGAGCTGTGCCGGGTACTTGTCGGCCTGGGTCGCGAGGCCCACCCGTTCCAGGAGCTCGCGGGAGCGCCGCGTGGCGTCGTCCTTCTTCTTGCCCCGCACCTTGACCGGCGCGAGGGCGACGTTCTGCAGCACCGTCTTGTGTGCGAAGAGGTTGAAGGACTGGAACACCATGCCCACGTCGGCACGGAGCGAGGCCAGTGCCTTGCCCTCTTCCGCAAGCGGCTGCCCGTCCAGTGCGATGGCTCCCGACTGGATGGTCTCCAGCCGGTTGATCGTCCTGCAGAGCGTTGATTTCCCCGACCCTGACGGGCCGATGACCACGACCACCTCCCCCTTGCCGACGGTGAGGTTGATGTCCCTGAGGACATGCAGCTCCCCGTAGTACTTGTTCACATCACGCAGCTCGATCAGCGGATCGACGGCCATGCCCTGCCCTGCCCACTCTCAGCGGTGTCGGTCCGCGCAAACTATCCACGCGAAAACGGGACTTACTGGACGACACGCTCTTATGGGCATTAACCGTATTTCCAGTTACGTCATCCCGCGGCTACGCCTCGGACGCCTCCGCGTAGACCTGGGACAGCTCGGGAGCACCCGTCACCGCCCAGTCGAGCCCCGCCTCGACCACCTGGATCTCCCGCCCCGACGCGAGCAGCACGACGGGGCTGCCGCCGGGCCAGACATGCCAGGTGGCGCCGGACACCGTACGGACGATGACCGAACCGAGGTAGAGACCCGCGTCGTTGCCGAGCCACGGCAGCAGCTCGGGGTCGTCGCGCCAGCGCGGCAGGAGCTGGTCGAGCGCGGTCAACGAGGCGGGGGAATCGTCGAGTTCGAGCCCGGCGGTGGCTGCCTGGGAGCGCAGCAGCTCGCATTCGGCGAGGAGTTCGGCCACCCCGGCCGGATCCTCGCCGAACGCCGAGGCGAGTCCTGGGCTCCGGTCGGCGGACTGCTGCCTGCGCCACCTGCCGAAGAAGGAGATGTTCATGATCGGCCTCTCCGTGAGGGTGCCTCTGCTCCCCGGTCCAACGAATGTAACTTGCGTAAGTTGATCACGGAATGATGCGAATCCGGCCACGCGGCGGCGAACTGCCGGAGCGCGTCGATGAGTAGCCCACCGCGGCCGGCGCTCTGACCAGGACAGATCTATGTCAATTCCAGGTGAAGTGCGTTGACTGCCGATCGCGGCCCGAAGACCGTTGGTGATAGCTGCCAGCGCACTGTCTGCGGCACTCACGTCCTGAGAGGTTTATGCATGCCTGAGAACCCGATCAAACTGGCCGTCATCATCGGCAGCGTCCGCGGCGGACGATTCGGGACCACGGTGGCCGAATGGTTCGCGGGCCAGGCGGAGTTGCACGGTGATGTCGAGGTCGAGACCATCGACATCGCGGACTACCCGCTGCCGCTGGAGATGCCCGCCTTCGGGGAGAAGCCCCCGGAGGACGTCGCCGCCGTGTGGAACGCCCTGAAGGAGCGGCTCGGCCACGCCGACGCGTTCGTCGTCGTGACGCCCGAGTACAACCACACCCTGCCCGCGGCGCTGAAGAACACCATCGACTGGTACCTCGCCGAGTGGGCGGCCAAGCCGGTCGGCCTGGTCTCCTACGGCGGTGTGGGCGGCGGCCTGCGCGCTTCCGAGCACCTGCGCCAGATCTTCGCCGAGGTCCACGCCATGACCGTGCGGGAGATGCTCAGCTTCCACAACGCGTGGGCGGACTTCCAGAAGGAGGGCGAGCCGGCCAGCCCCGAGGGCAGCGAGGCCGCCGCCACGAAGCTGCTCGACCAGCTCGTGTGGTGGGCCGACGCACTGCGCGGGGCGCGCGAGCGCACCCCCTACACCGTCTGACGACACCCCACCTCAGGTCAGGGGCGCGTGGGAGACCGCGCGCCCCTGACCTGTGTCATGTCCGGCCGCGTGGGGTTCCCGGCGGCCCTTCCCAAGGAGGACCTTCATGAGCACGGAGCGCAGAGCACTCGTACTCGGGGGCACCGGGTTCCTCGGCCGCCGGATCGCGGCGGCGTTCGAGGCGGCGGGCACCAAGACCGTGTGCGTGTCACGGACCGCGTCCGGGGGCGGCCGGTCCGTCGCCGTGGACCTGGCGGCCGCCGGACCCGCGGAGCTGGACCGGCTGCTCGCCGACACCCGCCCGGACGTCGTGGTGAACGCGGCCGGCATCGCCTGGCAGTCCGACGAGGACGGCATGCGGCGGCTCAACGCCGACTTCGCGGCCCGGCTGGCCGCCGCGGCCGTCCGCAGCGCGCGCGGCCCGCTGCTCGTCCAGCTGGGGACGGTGCACGAGTACGGTCCCGCGCCCGAAGGCACCAGCATCGGCGAGGACCACGAGACCGCGCCGATCACGCACTACGGGCGCACCAAACTGCTGGGCACCCAGGCCCTGCTCAAGGCCGTGCGCGAGGACGGGCTGCGGGCCGCCGTGCTCAGGATCGTCAACGTCTGCGGTCCCGGCACCCCGCCCGCGAGCCTGCTCGGCCTCGTCTCCGCCCAGGTGGCGCGCCACGCGACGGACGAGGAGCCGCCGCCCCCGCTGGAGGTGTCCCCGCTGGTGGCCCGCCGTGACTACGTGGACGTACGCGATGTCGCCGACGCCGTGCTCGCGGTGGCCGACGCGCCGGGCGGGGCCGCCGTGGGCCGGATCTTCAACGTCGGCCGGGGCGAGGCGGTTCCGGTACGGGAGCTGGTGGAGCGGCTCGTCGCGTTCGGCGGCGTGCCGGACGCCGTGCGCGAGCGGCCCGCCGAGCAGGGGGCCGGGGTCGGCGGGGCCGCATGGCAGCAGGTCGACATCTCCCGGGCGCGGGACGTACTGGGCTGGCGGCCGCGCCGTTCGCTCGAGGACTCGCTGCGCGACCAGCTGGGTGAGCACCTGGGCGAGGGCCTGGGTGAGGTCACGCCCGGCGCGCCGCCCACGGCCGAACCCGCCCCGCGGAGCCCGGCGCTGCGCGTCCTGTTCGTGCCCTTCCCCGGAGTGGCGCATGTGCAGCCGATCGTGCCGCTGGCCTGGGCGCTGCAGGGGGCGGGCCACCAGGTGCGGGTGGCCGTGCACCCGGGCATGGCGGACACCGTCGGCGCCGCGGGGCTCACGGCGGTGCCGCTCGGCGCCACCAAGCAGCTCACCGGCGTGGTCGAGTTCGCGAGCAACCCCGAACTGCTCGACGTCCTCAACGCCCGGCTCTCCCTTGACGAAGGCGAGGACGACGGGGACGGCGAGCTCTGGGCCCGCAAGTGGTCCGAGACTTTGGGCCCGCTCCACGCGTCCCGCAGCGCCCTGGACGACCTGGTCACCTTCTGCGAGAGCTGGCGGCCCGACCTCGTGATCTGGGACCCCTTCAGCATCGCCGCGCCGGTCGCCGCGCAGGCCACCGGCGCCGCGCACGCCCGCCTCCTGTGGGGCCGGGACAACATCGGCTGGCTGCGCGCGGAGTCGCTCCGGCGGCTCGCGGGGCGCCCGGCCGACGAGGACCCCGTGACGGGCCTGATGGCCCCCATGCTGGAGAAGTTCGGGTACGCCTTCGAGGAGGAGCTGCTGCTCGGCCAGTGGACGATCGACCCGATGCCGCCGGCCCTGCGCCTCCCGCTCGGCCTGGAGAACGTGCCGGTGCGCCGGGTCCCGTACAACGGGACGGCCGCGCTGCCCGACTGGCTCCGGGAGCCGGTGCGCGCGCCCCGGGTGTGTCTGACCCTGGGCGTGGGAGGCCGCGGCAGACAGGTGTTCCGGGAGAGCGGCGTCACCCTGCCCGAGCTGTTCGACGCGGTCGCCGACCTGGACATCGAGCTGGTGGCGACCCTGGACGCCGGGCGGTACGCGACCTCGGGGCCGGTCCCCGACAACGTACGCATGACGCAGTACGTCCCCCTCGATCTGCTGCTTCCGACCTGCTCGGCCGTGGTGCACCACGGCGGCGGCGGGACGTTCGCGGCGGCCGTGGCCCATGCCGTGCCGCAGCTGGTGGTGCCGATGGAGTTCTGGGGCGAGAAGGCGATCGCCGGGCACGTCGCGGAGCGCGGCGCCGGACTGGTCGTCGACAGCGGCGCTTTCACCCCGGGGCGGCTGCGGGACGGGATCGTCCGGCTCCTCGAGGAGCCGTCCTTCCTGCAGGGCGCCGTCGAGCTGCGTGACGAGGCCGCGGCCGTCCCCAGCCCCGGCGCCATCGTCCCCGTCCTCGAACAGCTGACCGCGCGGCACCGCAAGTGACCCGAGCCCAGGAGAAGAAACCCATGACGACAACACCCGCACAGCAGACCGCAGTTGGATACGCCGTCTTCGAGGAGCTGCGCACCGACGCGCCCGCCACGGCCGAGCGCCTCGTCGACCTGCTCGCCGCCGAGATACGGGGGTGGGTCAGCGGACGCGAGGGATTCCTCTCCGCACGCCTCCACCTGAGCCTCGACCGTACGACGGTGGTCAGCCGAGTCGAGTGGGCCGAGCAGAAGCACTTCGTCGCCACCGCCGAGAACAGCCCCGCCGACAGCCCGCTGCGCACCCTGTCCGAGCAGCCCGGAGTCCTCTCGCACACCTCCTTCGGCGGCGTCCCCCAGAGCGGGCTCGAAGGGCCCGCGGCCGACCAGCCCGCGGGCATCATGTGCTACGCCCTGCGGCACGTCGGAGGGCGCGACAACGCCCTCGCCCTGGCGGCCCTGCTGCGTGACGCGGGCGGCTGGAAACACCTGCACCCCGGCTTCGTCTCCGCGACGCCGTACATCGGCGACGACGGCTCGACCTACGTCAACTATCCGCAGTGGGTGGACGAGGCATCCTTCCGCGCCTACATGGACCACCCGGAGAACCGCGCGGGGCAGGACGCCGTCGCGCGACTGGAGACCGCTCCCCCGCACCTCGTCCTGTGCACCCTCGCCGAGCAGATCGACGCGGCCACCGCCGGGTCCGGGGCGAGCGCGCACAGCACGGGCTCACTGACCACCGGGTCGGTGTCCCCGCTCAGCCAGATACGGCTGTTCGAGCTCAAGTACGACCCCATGTCCGTCGAGGTGCTCGACAGCCTCCCCTTCGACCCGGCCTGGCGCTGCCTCGAACTGGGCGCCGGAGCAGGCTCGATGAGTTACTGGCTCGCCGGGCGGGCCCACCTCGGCAGCGTGCTCGCCGTCGACGTCGACACGACGTTCCTGGACACCGGGCAGGCCGCCAACCTCACCGTCAGGCAGGCCGACATCGAGGACCTCGACCTCGAACCCGGCTCGTTCGACCTCATCTTCACGCGGGCCACGCTGGAGCACCTGCGGGACCCCGACGCGGCTCTCGCGCGCGCCCGCGAGTGGCTGGCCCCCGGCGGCTGGCTCGTCGTGGCCGACTTCTACTACCTGCCCGCCGACGAGGCACCGACCGCGGTCGGCCGCACCCTGCTGCGCGGCTACGTCGACCACATGAGGTCCGTCGGCGCCGACATGAGCTGGGCACGCGGGCTGCCCGCCGCCCTGGCCCGCACCGGTTTCACCTCGGTCGGCAGCCACCTCACCGGCGCGGGCCCCGGACAGTCCCCGGCCGACGACGAGCTGATCGGGCTGCGGCTGCGGCAGGAGGGCCAGAGCCTCGTCGACAACGGCCTGGTGACGGCCGCGGAGCTCACCGACTTCCTCGACCTGCTCGGCACCCCCGAGGGCCGGGACCTGACGGCCCTGCTGATCACCGCCTGGGGCCGGCGTGCCGCGGACTGACCTCTCCACCCCCCACAAGGAGACCTGATGCGCGTTCTGATGATGTCCACGCCCGTCCCCACGCACTTCACCCCGATGGTCCCGCTGGCCTGGGCGCTGCGGGCCGCCGGACACGAGGTGCTGGTGGCGGGCCAGCCCGATGTGATGCCCGCGGTCGCCGCGGCCGGCCTCAACGGCGTGAGCGTCGGCTCGGCCTACCACGTCGAGGATCTGCTGGCCGACACGGTCAAGGAGGGGACGCGGCCCATCGAGGCGCAGCCCCGCGCCGAGCACGAGAGCAAGCTGGGCAAGGCGGGCATGGGCTGGTCCGTGCACACCCGCTACCTCTGCGAGGCCTACGTGGAGACGGCGCGTGCCTTCGGCCCCGACCTGGTGGTGTGCGATCCGCTGGAGTTCAGCGCACTGATCGTCGGCGCCCTGACCGGCGCCCCCGTCGTGCGCCACCGGTGGGGCGTCGATCCGCTCTCGGACACGGCGCACGCCCAGGCCGGGCAGTCCCTGCGGGCGATGTCCGAGCGGCTCGGCCTCGGGGCCTACCCCGACCCCGCGCTGGTGCTCGACCCCTGCCCGCCCTCGCTCCAACTGCCCGGCACCACCGCGGGAACCCCGATCCGGTACGTGCCCTACAACGGCAACGGCAGGCTGCCCCAGTGGGTCGGTGGCCCCCGGGCCGGGAACGTGCCGCGCCGGGTGGCGGTCTCGCTCGGCGGTCGCACCCTGGACATGAACGGGGTGCCGATGCTCCGCCGCATGCTGCACGTCTTCGGCGCGCAGCCGGACGTCGAGGTGATCGCGACCGTGGACGAACGGCACCGCGAGGCGCTCGGCACGCTGCCCGGCACCGTACGCCTGGTGGATCCGGCACCGCTGAACCTCTTCCTGCACACCTGCGAGGCGGTCGTCCACCACGGTGGCGCGGGCACCACGATGACCTCCACCGCCTTCGGCCTGCCCCAGCTCGTGGTGCCGCAGTTCGCCGACCAGTTCGCGCACGGCGACCGGATCGCCGATGCGGGCGCGGGCATCACGCTCGACGACGCCGACTCCCAGAACGACCCCGCATCGCTCCGTGACGCCTTCACCGAGCTGCTCACGAATCCCGGCCACAGCAAGGCCGCCCAGGAGCTGCGCCGGGAGATGACGGACATGCCGTCGCCTTCGCGCGTCGTCGCCGACCTGGAGCAGCTCGCGCGGGGCGAGCACAGGCCCCAGTAGCGCCAGCCCCAGCAAGGATCACGTTCACCGCCGGTCTACCGGCCCAACGGTGGGACTTCTCATGCGCATTCTCTTTGTCGCCTCCGGCAGTTCGGCGACCGTCTATGCCCTGGCACCCCTGGCGACCGCCGCACGCAACAGCGGTCACCAGGTCTTCATGGCGGCCCACGCACAGGCGATGCCCGCCGTGGTGGGCGTCGGACTCCCGGCCGTACGACTGACCGACCGCCCCTTGTGGGAGTTCATCAGCCGAGACCGTTCCGGGCGCGAACTCCCCCTGCCCGCCGGCCCGGCCGAGGGCGGTCCCTTCGCCGGGGGCGCGTTCGGCCGGATGGCGGCCGCGAACATCGGGCCGCTCCTGGAGCTGGCCCGCGACTGGCGGCCCGACGTCATCGTCGGCGGCACCATGTCGTACGCGGCCGGACTCCTCGGCGCCCGGCTCGGCATCCCCGTCGTCCGGCACGCCTGGGACATCTCCGAGGCCGACACGATCCACCCCGGAGCCGACGCGGAACTCCAACCGGAACTGAGGGAGATGGGGCTCGACCGGCTTCCGGAGCCCGACCTCCTGATCGACATCTGCCCGCCGTCCCTGCAGCCCCCGGGCGCCGCCCCCGCGCAGCTGATGCGCTGGATACCCGGCAACCAGCAGCAGGTCGTGGAGCCCTGGATGTACGCGAAGGGCGACCGGCCCCGTGTCTGTCTGACGTCCGGCAGCCGCGCCTCGCGCGACGGCCACGACAACAGCTTCACCTTCCTGCGCGACATGGCGAAGACCATCGGCGCCCTGGACGTGGAGCTGGTCATCGCGGCACCGGAGGACATCGCCGCCGAACTGCGCGCCGAGTCCGCCCAAATCCGCGCGGGCTGGCTCCCGCTGGACGTCGTCGCCCCCACCGCGGACCTGATGATCCATCACGGGGGCGGGGTCACCATGATGACCGCGATGAACGCGGGCGTCCCGCAACTCTCGCTCCCCAACGGCCCGTTGGCCATTCCGGCGTCGCAGCGGCTGACCGCACAGGGCTGCGCCCTCACCCTGCTGCCGGGGCAGGACAGCCCGCAGGAGACCGCCGCGGCCGCCGAGAAGATCCTGGGCGACGCCTCGTACCGCCGCAGTGCGGGCGAGCTCGCGCGGGAGATCGCAGGACTGCCCCTGCCCTCTGACGTGGTCCGCGAGCTGGAACGGCTCTGACCACCCCTTCCACCACTCCCTTCCCACCGCGGAGACCTCCCATGAAGATTCTGTTCGCGATGGTGCCGGCGACGGCCCATGTCTATCCGATCGTCCCGCTGGCCGACGCGTTGACCGGCGCGGGGCACCAGGTCCGGGTCGCCAGTCCCCCGGAACTCGTCGACACGGTCGTCAAGGCCGGGCTCACGTCCGTCCCCATCGGCGAGGCGGGCTTCCTCGCCGCGATCAACGAGGAGATCGAGTCGGGCACCGCCCTGCTCGCGTCCCTCGCCGAGTCCCTGCGGGACAAGTCGCCGGTGTGGCACACGCGCAAGCCGCTGCCGCCGCGCCCCATGCTGAGCGCGTTCATGAGCCTCTGCAACGCCGGGCCGCCGACGGACGGCGCGGCCTCGGCGGTGGACGACCTGATCGCGTACGCCCGCTCCTGGGGCCCCGACCTCATCATCTGGGACCCGATGTTCTTCCCGGGCGGCATCGCCGCCGAGGCCGTCGGTGTACCGCACGCACGCTTCCTTTGGTCGGTCGACGACATGGGCTGGACCCGGGAGCAGCTGCGCCTGTCGGGCGTGCGGCCCGGCTCCGAGGACGACTTGATGGCCACTCGGATGCGTCCCCTGCTCGACCGGCTCGGCCTTGAGTTCTCCGAGGAGCTGCTGGTCGGGCAGTGGAGCATCGACCCGATGCCCACGGCGATGCGCCTGCCCGTCGGCCTGCGCTACGTCCCCGTCCGGCCGGTGTCCTACACCGGCTCCGCCGCGCTCCCCGACTGGCTCCGCCAGGCGCCGGAGCGGCCGCGTGTCGCGCTGTCCGCCGGGGTGAGCATGCGCAAGGTCTTCGCGGGCGCCGGCAGGTTCCCGCTGGCCGGTCTCGTGGAGGCGCTGTCCGACCTCGACGTCGAGGTGGTGGCGACCCTCAACGACGCGCAGATCGCCGAGGTGGGCACGCTGCCGGACAACGTGCGCTGCATCGAGTACGTGCCGCTCGACCTGCTCCTGCCCACCTGCTCGGCGATCGTGCACCACGGCGGCGGGCGGACGTTCGCCGCGGCCGTCGCCCATCAGGTGCCGCAGCTCGTCTGCGCGGAGGACGGACCGCACGTCACCGACATCGGCCGGTTCGTGGCCGAGCGGGGCGCCGGTCTCGTCGTCGACAACGATCCCTTCGACGTGGACACCGTGCGCAAGCAGCTCGTCGGCATCCTGGACGACCCGTCGTTCAAGGACGGCGTCCGGGGCCTGCACCGGGACACGCTCGCCGAGCCGAGCCCCAACGACATCGTCGCCACGCTGGAGCAGTTGGCAGCGTCGTACAGGGCCTGAAACGCCGCGAGCCCCTCGCCGTACCGGAAGGTACGACGAGGGGCTGCGGCACGGCCGGGGGCCGGGCACGGGCTCCGGGGGAAGTAAGCCCGTACCGGTCTCCGGACCGTGGTCAGGGGGTTGTGGACTTGACCGGGATGCTCTTCGCCGTGTGATCGACGCGCGCTTCCGTCTCACCGGTCTCTGTGGTCTCCGTGGTCTCTGTGATTTCCACGGAGGCCACCTTTTCTGCGTTCTGGGCGTTCTCGGCGCCCTCGTCGTTTTCGGCGTCCTCGAGGTCCTGCGCCGCCACCGTCCGCAGCGGGACCTCGCGGATCAGCCAGGCGATGCCGAACATGAGCACCGCCAGGACAGCCGCGCCGATGATGGTGCCCTGCAGGCCGCTGGTGACCGCGGCCTCGTAGGCGTCCCGGATCTTCTCGGGCATGCCCTTCAGAAGTTCGGGCGTCATGCTGGCGCCGTCCTTGGTCAGCTTCTCGGCCTCCGCCGATCCGAGCCGGGCGGTCAGCTCGCCCGACAGGTTGTTGACGTAGACCGCGCCGAGCGCCGCGACACCCAGCGAGCCGCCGAGCGTACGGATCAGCGTGACGGAACCGCTGGCAGCGCCCATGTCGCGGGGCTCCGCGCTGTTCATCGTGATGAGGATCGTGCTCTGCATCATGAAGCCGAGGCCGATTCCGAGCACCAGCGTGAGGCCGGAGACGAGGGCCACCGCGGTGTCCACCTGGAGCATCAGGAGGACCAGCGTGCCCGCCACGCTGAAGGCGCCGCCGAGGATCGGGTAGATACGGTACTTGCCCGTCTTGCTGATCAGCCGGCCGACGGTGATCTGCACGGCCAGCATGCCGAACATCAGGGGCAGCAGCAGCATGCCGCTGGCGGTCGGCGACAGGCCCTTCACGAACTGCATGTACTGCGGCAGGTAGTTGGTCGCGCCGAACATGACCGCGCCCACGAGGAGGCTGAGCACCTGCACGATGGTGAAGTTCCGGTTGCGGAACAGCCGCGGCGGCATCAGGGGCTCCTCGGCCCGCTTCTCCACCCGTACGAACCAGGCGAACGCCAGGACCGCGACCGCGACGAGACCGAGGATCTGCGGGGAGAGCCACGCGTAGCTGCTGCCGCCCCACGTCGAGAGCAGGGTCAGCGCCAGGACGCTGGTGACCAGGAGCGCCGCGCCCGGGTAATCGATCTTCGCCTTGGAGCGCTCGCGCTTCAGGCGGATGCCCAGGCCGACCACGACCAGGGCGATCGCTCCCAGGGGCGCGTTGATGTAGAAGACCCAGCGCCAGCTCAGGTGGTCGGTGAAGAACCCGCCGATGAGCGGTCCGGAGACGTACGCGATCGGCATCATCACGCCGAGCATGGACTGCAGTTTGCCGCTCTCGCGCGGCGGCACCAGTACGCCGATGATCGACATCGCGCCGACCATCAGGCCGCCGGCGCCGAGACCTTGGACGGCCCGGAAGGTGATGAGCTGGTTCATGTCCTGGGCCACGCCCGACAGCATCGAGCCGATCAGGAAGATCACGACGGCGGTCATGAACGAGCCCTTGCGGCCGTACATGTCGCCGAGCTTTCCCCAGATGGGGGTGGAGGAGGCGGTGGTGAGCAGGTAGGCGGTCACCACCCAGGACAACCGGTCGAGGCCACCCAGGTCACCCACGATCGTGGGGAGCGCGGTGCCGACGATCAGGCCGTCCAGCATGGCGAGGAACATGCCGAGCATCAGCCCGAAGACGCCGAAGTAGATCGACCTCTGGCGTGCCGGGTTCTTCGTTTCGGTTGCCGTGGTGTCAGGTTGCCCGGCTTCGATGGTCGTCATCGCGACTCCCCAATCAGAGGTGGTGGATCAGGCCGCGTAAGGGCGGATGGACCTGGCGTCGCGCAGGGCAAGGCCCCACCACGCCAGCTGGTCGAGCAGCGACTTGGCCGCGCCGTCGCAGGCGGGGTCCGTGGGCTTGCCCTCGGCGTCGAAGTTCGCCGGGTAGTTGTGGAAGCTGACGGTGTTGCGGATGGTCACCGCGTTCAGCTCCGCCAGGACGGGGCGCAGCCCCTCCACCGCCCGCAGTCCGCCGGACAGGCCGCCGTACGAGACGAAGGCGACGGGCTTGCCGTGCCACTGCGGGTTGTGCCAGTCGATGGCGTTCTTCAGGCCGCCAGGGAAGCTGTGGTTGTACTCCGGCGTGACGATGATGAACGCGTCGGCCGCCTCGAGCCGCGGGGAGATCTTCTCCAGGAGGGCGGAGTTGGCCGGCTCGGGGGCCTTGGTGAAGTCCGGAAGGACCGCGGGGACCGGCGTCTTCACCAGGTCGACGAGGTCGGCGGTCATGTCGTCGCGCTGGCCGAGGTGACCGAGCACCCAGTCGGCGACGACCGGTCCGAAGCGCCCGTCACGGGTCGATCCCAGGATGACCGCGACGTTCAGGGGGCCCTCGTTCTTCTCGGCCATGCGAAGCTCCTCGATGATGTTTGTGTACGCTGTATCCGGCGACAAATACAACGTACACATCAGTGTGTACGTTGTCTACTGCTGATACGCTGTATCCAGGTGAACGGGAAGGAGGCCACACTCGTGGCCAGTGAGAAGAAGTCCCCCGCCGCATCGCAGTGCGGGGACGACGACAAGGTTTCCCTGTGGGAGCGCCTCGAGCGGCCGATCGCCGCTCCGCGCGCCCAGGTGCTCTCCTCGAGCCGGATCGCGTCGGTCGCCGTCGCCATCGCCGACGCCGAGGGCATCGACGCCGTCACCATGCGACGGCTCGCCACCGAGCTCGAGGTCGCGCCCATGGCCGCGTACCGGTACGTGTCGGGCAAGGACGACGTCCTGGAGCTGATGGTCGACACCGTCTACGGCGACCTGAAGGTCCCCGACGACCCCAGTGACTGGCGCGAGACCATGCGCGTCCTCGCGGTCAACACCCGTGAGCTGGTGCTCGCGCACCCCTGGCTGGCCAGGCTCTCGAAGGCCATGTTCGCGCCGACGCCGAACCGTCTCGCCGTCAACGAGCAGGCTCTGGTCGCGCTCGACGCGGCGGGGCTGAGCCCCGAGCTGAGCATGGCCGTGTTCGAGACGGTCAACGCCTACGCGTACGGCAGCGCCTACACCGAGGCGTCGATGCAGCTGCTCATGAAGGGGCAGGGCTGGACCCACAGCGATGACGTCAAGATGGCCATGGCCCCCGAGTTCACCTGGCTGATGAGCACCGGCCGCTACCCCACCTACCAGCGCAGCGCCAGCGCGGCCAGCCACTTCGGGGACCCGGGCGCGAAGTTCGAGTCAGGTCTGGACTGTGTGCTCGACGGGATCGGCGTCCGCATGGGCATCTGACGCGGGGCGCTGCCGTGCGGCCCGGTCGACCGCCAGCGCCGCGACGGCCGCCGCGCAGGAGACGAGCCCGCCGACGTAGAGGCCCGAGCGCGCGCCCGCCTCCTCGCTGAGCCGGCCGACGAACAGGGCGCCGAGCGGCGTGGAGCCCTGGAAGACCAGGGTGTAGAGCGCCATCACCCGGCCGCGGAACTCCGTGTCGGTGCCGAGCTGGATGCGGTGGTTCGCCGCCTGGGCGAACCAGACGGTCGCGAAGCCGGTGAGCACGAGCAGGACCACGACCGCCGCATACGACGGCGCCAGACCGGTGGCCGTCTCCAGGACACCGAAGCCGAGCGCGGCCACCAGGACCGTGCGGCTCGTGGGTCGGCCCCGGCGCGCGGTGGTCACGAAGGCCGCCGCGAGGGACCCGGCGGCCAGGGCCGCGGTGAGCAGGCCGAACGCGCTGACGTCGGAATGGAACTCGGTCTTGGCGAGAAGCGGGAGCGTGAGCTGGAAGTTGAACCCGAAGACCCCGATCACCGCGACGAGCGCCAGCGGCAGCATGAGGTCCGGGCGGCCCCGCACATGACGGAGCCCGTCGACGACCCGGGCGCGCGAGGCCGGGCGCGGGGCCCGGTGCAGCTCGCCGGGCCGCATCATGCGCAGCGCCACCACGGTCGCCGCGTAGCTCAGCGCGTTCAGCGCCATCACCTGACCGATGCCGAAGCTGCTGATCAGCAGGCCCGCGAGGGCGGGTCCGACGACGCGGGCGACATTGAAGTACGCGGCGCTGAGCGCCGATGCGTTGGGCAGCAGCTCGGCGCCGACCATCTCGCTCACGAACGCCATGCGGGTGGGAATCTCCAGGGCGTTGACGGTGCCGAGCCCCAGTGCGAAGAGGTAGGCCTGCCACAGTTCGGCCCGGCCGCCGAGCACGAGGAGACCGAGCAGCAGCGCCAGCAGCCCCGACGTCACATTTGCGACGGTGAGCAGGAGCCGTTTGTCGTGCCGGTCCGCGAGCCGGCCGCCGTAGAGCGTGAGCAGGAGGAGCGGTGTGAACTGCAGGGCCGTGACGATGCCCAGGGCGGTGGCGGAGTCGTCCGTGAGGGAGAGCACCAGCCAGTCCTGGGCCACGACCATCATCCAGGTGCCCGCCACGGAGACGACCTGGCCCGCCGTGAAGAGACGGAAGTTGCGTACGGCGAGCGAGCGGAACGTCTGCATGGGAAGCGCTCACACCCGCCCGGCGAGGCATTCCTCCAGGAACGCCAGGGCCTTGAGGTGGTACGAACGGGCCGCCCAGCCCAGGCTGATGTTGTGCCCGGCCTCGGGGACCCGGTCGATGACGACACGCGGCGAGGCGAGGCGGGCGGTGAGGTCGGCGACGGCTGTCTCGTCGTGCCGCCACCACGCCTCGTGCGCGGCGAAGGTCAGCCGGACCGGTACCCGCACGCGGGCGGCGACGTCCGGGAACGTGGTCGGCCAGAGTGCGGCCTCCCTGCCCTCACGGGCGGGCATCGGCGCGACGAGCGAGGCGCTGCTCAGGAAGGTGTTCGGCGGGTAGTAACGCAGCGCGCCCCAGGTCAGCGACCAGCGACCGTGGCCGCGGGCACCCGGCAGGTCGTCGGGTCCGACGGCGTACTGGTGGCCGCAGCCCGATATGTCGAGCCCGATCAGGGCGGCGCCCTGCTCGTCGGCGGCGGCGGTGAGCGCCAGTTTGCCGCCGTAGGAGTGCGCCAGGACGAAGTACCCGGCCCCGGTCTCGTACTGCGTGGCGTAGTGCTTCAGGGCCGCGTACAGGGTGGCCGCCTGCTCCACCAGGGTCTGGCCGTCCGGGAGTTGGGCCGCGGAGGTGCCGTAACCGGGCCGGTCCACGGACAGGACGTTGTATCCGAGGCTCGCGGCGAGGGTGAGCAGCGAGAGGTCGGGGTGCGCCTGCCCGTCGAAGTAGCCGGCGCTCATCCCTCCGCCGTGCAGCGCAACGATCGTGGCGCGCGGCGGGTGGTGCGGCGGGGCTTCGGCGAGGAGCGCGGACAGGGTGACGCCCGCCCCATCGAGGAGGATGCGGCGGACTCCCAAAGACGTGGGAGCGGGCGAGGCGGGCAAGGCACGCGAGGCAGGCATAAAGATCTGGGCTCCGGTGGTCGTGCGGGCAGGGCTGGGCCGGGCGATGGGCAGTGGGCGGGCGGGGTGGGGCGGGACGGGGTGGCGGGGGCCTCAGTCGAGTCCGCGCAGGATGTGCGGCTCACCGGCGTCGGTCTCGTCCTCACCGGCGAGGAGGGGCACCGGCAGGGGTGTGGCGTGCAGGGAGCGCGGGTCGGGGCGACGGCGGACGGTGAGCTCGGCCTCATCGGTGATCACAGGTGTGTTCCTTCCTCGGCGGGTACGGACGGGCGCGGGTGCGTGGGCGCGGTGGGCTCGCACGGCTCAGGCACGCCAGCTGCGCGGGCCCGGGGAGCGCGGGGTCCGGTCGGGCCGGCTCCAGCGGGCGGTCGCGCGGTGGTGACGGGAGGTGTCGTCCGGGGCGGCGTCCAGGGCCTGACGGCTCAGCAGGACGGCGGTGAGGGCGGCAAGCTCCTCGGGGGTCGGGGAGCCCTTTTCCACGCAGATCAGCTCGGTCGACGGCATGTCGTCTCCTCGGGGTTCGCGATGGGTGTGCGGGCACGCAAAGCAGCGGGTTGCGCCGGTTTTCCCGGCGCAACCCGCTGCGTGTGTGTTGCGTGTATAGCGTGTGTTACGTGTGAACGGCCGAACAATCGGCTCAGTTGCTGTGCGGAACCCTTTCCAGTGCTTCCGAGAACTCCTCGATCGCCTGCGCTCCGGAAATCCTCGCGCCGTCATCGAAGACGAACAGCGGCACGGAGCTCACCTTCGCCTCGCGCACGCGGGAAAGTCCTGCGTTCAGCGCCTCGTCGCCCACATCGGTCGGGACGACCCCGACCTCGTCCGCGAGGCGTCGCAACGTCTCGGGTTCGGCGATGTTCACCCCGTCGGTGAAATAGGCACGGAACAAACGCTCCACCATGCGCTCGCCCTTGCCCTGCTCCGCCGCCGCGAGCACCAGGCGGTGCCCGGCGCCCGTATTGGTGAAGATCGCACGGTCGAAGTGCACGTCAAGGCCGTCCTCCGCGCCGAAGGACCGGTCCTTGGAAATGGCCTTGGCCCTTTCCTCGCCGAAGGCGTCCCGGTGCACCTCGAACAACGGCCGCCCGGTGACCGGTTCGTCCGACGACAGGTGGAAGGGACGGAAGACCACCTCGACCTCTCCGCCCTTTTCGCGATACCGCTCGATGGCCGCGGAGAACCGGGCGTACCCGAGATAGGAATGAACACAGACAAGGTCGTAGAAGAACTCGACACGGCGGGGGGTTGTTTCGCTCGGCTTCATGTATCCACCTTCCAACCTGAAGCGCGGTTCAGGTCAAGCTGTACTCGAATTAAATCTGCAGGGGGCTGATGTGGGTTGCGGTCAGCCGATGACGGTCCAGGTGTCGTTGCCGGCGAGGAGGGTGGCGAGGTCGCCTTTGCCGTTCTGTTCGATGGCGGTGTCAAGTTGGTCGGACATGAGGGTGTCGTAGACGGGGCGTTGGGTGTTGCGGAAGACGCCGATGGGGGTGTGGTGGAGGGTGTCCGGGTCGGCGAGGCGGGAGAGCGCGAAGGCTTGGGTCGGCGAGGTCGAGTGCGCGTCGTGGATGAGGATCTGAGACTCGGTCTCAGGTGTAACCGGGACAACATTGAGGTCGCCGGTCGCGGGGTCGCGTACGACGCCTTTGGCGCGGTCGGCGCCGAAGCGGATCGGCTGCCCGTGCTCCAGGCGGATCACGGCTTC
>NZ_JBFBAT010000018.1:0-199615 GCF_040682375.1 Streptomyces sp. NPDC051214 | reverse complement strand
CAACTGCCTCCGGCCCTGCGGATTCCGGTCGTCCCGGATCCTGAAGTCCATCGCACCCCTGAAGTGGGGTGTTGCGACGACCGCTAGAACTCAAGATGCGCCGCGGGCCACTCCCTTGTCGCGGGGGAGCGCGGAACTGAAGTAGCGGGGCCCCGGCGCCCGGTGCAGCATCGGAGACATGATCACTCGGCTCCGGGCAATCGCCACTCAGTGGACCGCGGCCGTACCGGTCCTTGCCGTCGTCCTGCTCGCCTTCACCTGGGGCCGCGATCTGCCGGGCGTCGTCGTGGCCGTGGTGACGCTCGTGCTCGCCGGTGCCGTGCTCGCCGCCGTGCACCACGCCGAGGTGATCGCGCACCGCGTCGGCGAACCCTTCGGCTCGCTCGTCCTCGCGGTCGCCGTGACCATCATCGAGGTCGCGCTGATCGTCACCCTCATGGCCGATGGCGGCGACAAGAGCGCGACGCTGGCCCGCGACACCGTGTTCGCCGCCGTGATGATCACCTGCAACGGCATCATCGGCCTGTGCCTCCTCGTGGGCGCCCTGCGCCACCGCGTCGCCGTCTTCCAGTCCGAGGGGACCGGCGCCGCCCTCGCGACCGTCGCCACACTCGCCACGCTCAGCCTGGTCCTGCCGACCTTCACCACGAGCAAGCAGGGCCCGGAGTTCTCCACCGCGCAGCTCACCTTCGCCGCCCTCGCCTCGCTCGTCCTGTACGGCCTGTTCGTGACCACGCAGACCGTGCGCCACCGCGAGTACTTCCTGCCGATCACCCGCAAGGGCGAGGTGATCGACTCCGAGGACGACGCGGGGCCGACCACGCGCGCCGCCATGTTCAGCATCGGCCTGCTCGCCCTCGCCCTGATCGGCGTGGTCGGACTCGCCAAGGGCGTCTCGCCGACCATCGAGTCCGGAGTGGAGAACGCCGGCATGCCGCACGCCGTGGTCGGCGTGATCATCGCGCTGCTCGTGCTGCTCCCGGAGACCATCGCGGCCGTCCGCGCCACCCGCCGCGACCGGGTGCAGACCAGCCTCAACCTCGCCCTCGGGTCCGCGATGGCCAGCATCGGCCTGACCATCCCGGCCGTCGCGGTCGCCTCCGTCTGGCTCTCCGGGCCGCTGGTGCTCGGACTCGGCCCGACCCACATGGTGCTCCTGGCGCTCACCGTGATCGTCGGCACGCTCACGGTCGTGCCGGGGCGCGCCACCCTGCTGCAGGGCGGCGTCCACCTGGTGCTGTTCGCGGCGTACTTGGAGCTCGCGGTCACACCATGAGAGACCCCCTCAGTACGCTGACGGCATGACGCGCACTCTTGCCAACGCCCCGATCATGATCCTGAACGGCCCCAACCTGAACCTGCTCGGTCAGCGCCAGCCCGAGATCTACGGATCGGACACGCTCGCCGACGTCGAGGCGCTGTGCGCCAAGGCGGCGGCCGCGCACGGCGGCACCGTGGACCTGCGGCAGAGCAACCACGAGGGTCAGTTGGTGGACTGGATCCACGAGGCGCGCGAGCAGCACGCGGGCATCGTCATCAACCCCGCCGCCTACTCGCACACGTCAGTGGCGATCCTGGACGCGCTCAACACCTGTGACGGCATGCCGGTGTTGGAGGTCCACATCTCCAACATCCATCAGCGCGAGGCGTTCCGGCACCACTCGTACGTCTCCCAGCGCGCCGACGGGGTCATCGCGGGGTGCGGCGTACAGGGGTACGTGTTCGCGGTGGAGCGGGTGGCGGCGCTGGTCGGCGCGGCCTAGCCACGGCGGCGTACGCGGTTCACCAGCCCCGTCGGCGCCACTCGGCCAGGTGCGGGCGCTCGGCGCCAAGCGTCGTGTCGCTGCCGTGGCCGGGGTAGACCCAGGTCTCGTCGGGCAGCGTGCCGAAGATCTTCGTCTCGACGTCGTGCAGCAGGCTCGCGAAGGCCTTCGGGTCCTGGTGCGTGTTGCCGATGCCGCCGGGGAAGAGGCAGTCGCCGGTGAAGACGTGCGGGTGGCCGTGCGGGTCGTCGTACACGAGGGCGATCGAGCCCGGCGTGTGGCCCACCAGGTGGCGGGCGGTGAGGGAGACGTGCCCGACGTTCACGGTGTCGCCGTCCGCGAGCGGGATGTCCGTGGCCACGGGGATGCCGGCGACGTCCTCGCGGCCCGCGTACGTCCGGGCGCCGGTGGCCTCGACGACCGCGGCGAGCGCCTGCCAGTGGTCGCCGTGCTGATGGGTGGTGACGACGGACGTGATGCCGTCGTCACCGATCAGCGTGAGCAGTGTCGCGGCGTCGTTCGCCGCGTCGATCAGGAGCTGTTCGTCCGTGGCGCGGCAGCGCAGCAGATAGGCGTTGTTGTCCATCGGGCCGACCGCGACCTTCGAGATCATCAGGTCCTGCAGCTCGTGCACGTCCGCGCCGCCGCCGACCTTCACTGCTCCGCTGTACGTCATGTCACTCAGCCTATAGCGGGGGCAGGGAGGGCAGGAGGCCGCCTTCGGCCGTGAGTGCGGAGCCGTCGCGACGGCCTGCGAGCCAGCCGACCACGTCGGACGCGGAGCCGGAAACAGTGACCTCGGGCTCACCGTCCCGGCCGGTGCTCCACGCACGCGTGCCGTCCGTGACCCGGGTCGGCGGCACAGCGGGGTGCCCTAGGAAGCGAGTCGTCAGGAACGCGATCTCCCGCTGCACGAATTCCTCCGGCAGGTCTTCGACCTCGTACCCGATCCCCAGGTCGACGTGGTGCAGCTCCACCTCGACCCAGCGTCGGAACGGCACCCGGGACGCGGAGTCGGTCACTCCGTTGCGCAGCTCCACCGTGCGGGACCAGTCCGCCGGGATCGTGCCCGCCGCGGCGAAACGCTCCGCCGACTCCCGCACATCGCGGAGCTGCTCGGTCAGTGGCCGGGGCGCGTCACGCTCGATGTCGTTGTCGCGTGCGTCACCACTGACGTACATGGGCCGACCGGAGAGCACATTGACGAGGGCGTCCGCGTTGCGGGCGAGGTGAGCAAGGACATGGCCGCGGGTCCAGCCCGGCAGCCGTGACGGCTCGGCGGTCGAATCGTTGTTCAGTTTCGCGGCTGCGGTGAGCAGCCGGTCGGTCGCGTCACGTACAGACGCCAGGTCGCGCACATGATCAATCATGCGTCCGACGATAGTCGCGCCACACGTTCGGGTGAAGGCGTCCGAGCGGCACCGCAAATCGAATGCACGTGCTATATGGTCGAGTGCGGCGTCGGGCATTCTTGGTGGTCCGGGTTTGTTATCAACCAGGGCAACCGCCCCGGCGTTGTCAGTGGCTCGCCCTAGTCTGTGAATGACGGGGGTCCCGCCCCTGTCACTTCTCTCAAGAAAGGTGCGGACCGGCGTGGCCGACCGTCTCATCGTCCGTGGCGCGCGCGAGCACAATCTCAAGAACGTCTCGCTCGACCTCCCGCGTGACTCCCTCATCGTCTTCACCGGGCTCTCCGGGTCGGGCAAGTCCTCGCTCGCGTTCGACACGATCTTCGCCGAGGGCCAGCGGCGGTACGTGGAGTCGCTGTCCTCGTACGCCCGGCAGTTCCTCGGCCAGATGGACAAGCCGGACGTCGACTTCATCGAGGGCCTCTCGCCCGCGGTCTCCATCGACCAGAAGTCGACCTCGCGCAACCCGCGCTCCACGGTCGGCACCATCACCGAGGTCTACGACTACCTCCGCCTGCTCTTCGCGCGCATCGGCAAGCCGCACTGCCCCGAGTGCGGGCGCCCCATCTCCCGGCAGTCGCCGCAGGCCATCGTCGACAAGGTCCTCGAGCTGCCGGAGGGCAGCCGTTTCCAGGTCCTCTCGCCGCTGGTGCGCGAGCGCAAGGGCGAGTTCGTCGACCTCTTCGCCGACCTCCAGACCAAGGGCTACAGCCGCGCTCGGGTCGACGGCGAGACGATCCAGCTCTCCGAGCCGCCCACGCTGAAGAAGCAGGAGAAGCACACCATCGAGGTGGTCATCGACCGCCTCACGGTGAAGGACTCCGCCAAGCGCCGCCTGACCGACTCCGTGGAGACCGCGCTCGGCCTCGCGGGCGGCATGGTCGTGCTCGACTTCGTCGACCTCCCCGAGGACGACCCCGAGCGCGAGCGGATGTACTCGGAGCACCTTTACTGCCCGTACGACGACCTGTCCTTCGAGGAGCTCGAGCCCCGCTCCTTCTCCTTCAACTCGCCCTTCGGCGCCTGCCCGGACTGCACCGGCATCGGTACGCGCATGGAGGTCGACCCCGAGCTGATCGTCCCGGACGAGGACAAGTCGCTCGACGAGGGCGCCATCCACCCCTGGTCGCACGGCCACACCAAGGAGTACTTCGGGCGGCTCGTCGGCGCCCTCGCCGACGCCCTCGGCTTCTCCACCGACATGCCCTGGGCCGGACTCCCGCAGCGCGCCAAGAAGGCCCTCCTGAACGGCCACAAGACGCAGATCGAGGTCCGCTACCGCAACCGGTACGGCCGCGAGCGGGTCTACACCACGGCCTTCGAAGGCGCCGTCCCCTTCGTCAAGCGCCGCCACAGCGAGGCCGAGAGCGACGCGAGCCGCGAGCGCTTCGAGGGCTACATGCGCGAGGTGCCCTGCCCCACCTGTGAGGGCACGCGTCTCAAGCCGATCGTCCTCGCCGTCTCGGTCATGGGGAAGTCCATCGCCGAGGTCTCGGCGATGTCCATCAGCGACTGCGCGGACTTCCTCGCCGAGCTGAGGCTGGGCGCCCGCGACAAGAAGATCGCCGAGCGCGTCCTGAAGGAGGTCAACGAACGACTGCGCTTCCTGGTCGACGTCGGCCTTGACTACCTCTCGCTGAACCGCGCGGCGGGCACCCTCTCCGGAGGCGAGGCCCAGCGCATCCGCCTGGCCACGCAGATCGGCTCGGGCCTCGTCGGTGTCCTGTACGTGCTGGACGAGCCGTCCATCGGCCTGCACCAGCGCGACAACCACCGCCTGATCGAGACCCTCGTACGCCTGCGCGACATGGGCAACACGCTCATCGTCGTCGAGCACGACGAGGACACCATCAAGGTCGCCGACTGGGTCGTCGACATCGGCCCCGGCGCGGGCGAGCACGGCGGAAAGGTCGTGCACAGCGGCTCCATGAAGGAGCTCCTGTCCAACGAGAAGTCGATCACCGGGCAGTATCTGTCGGGCAAGCGGTCCATCCCGGTGCCGGACGTGCGCCGCCCCGCGGACCCCACCCGCCAGCTGACGGTGCACGGCGCCCGGGAGAACAACCTCCAGGACATCGACGTCTCGTTCCCGCTCGGCGTCCTCACCGCCGTCACGGGTGTCTCGGGCTCCGGCAAGTCGACGCTGGTCAACGACATCCTCTACACGCACCTGGCGCGCGAGCTGAACGGCGCCCGGTCCGTCCCCGGACGGCACACGCGCGTGGACGGCGACGACCTCGTCGACAAGGTCGTGCACGTCGACCAGTCGCCCATCGGCCGCACGCCGCGGTCGAACCCGGCGACGTACACCGGAGTCTTCGACCACGTGCGCCGGCTGTTCGCGGAGACGATGGAGGCGAAGGTCCGGGGCTATCTGCCCGGCCGCTTCTCCTTCAACGTCAAGGGCGGTCGCTGCGAGAACTGCTCCGGCGACGGCACGATCAAGATCGAGATGAACTTCCTGCCGGATGTGTACGTCCCCTGCGAGGTCTGCCACGGGGCGCGCTACAACCGCGAGACGCTGGACGTCCACTACAAGGGCAAGTCCATCGCTGAGGTCCTGGACATGCCGATCGAGGAAGCGCTCGACTTCTTCGAGGCCGTGCCCGCCATCTCCCGTCACCTGCGCACGCTCAACGACGTGGGCCTCGGGTACGTCAGGCTCGGCCAGTCCGCGCCGACGCTCTCCGGAGGCGAGGCCCAGCGCGTGAAGCTGGCCTCCGAGCTCCAGAAGCGCTCGACGGGCCGGACCGTCTACGTCCTGGACGAGCCGACCACCGGTCTGCACTTCGAGGACATCAGCAAGCTGATCACGGTCCTGTCCGGCCTGGTCGACAAGGGCAACACGGTCATCGTCATCGAGCACAACCTCGACGTCGTCAAGACCGCGGACTGGGTCGTCGACATGGGCCCCGAGGGCGGCAACGGCGGCGGTCTGGTCGTCGCCGAGGGCACGCCCGAGGAGGTCGCCGGAGTCCCGACGAGCCACACGGGCAAGTTCCTGCGGGACATCCTCGCGGCGGACCGGATCAGTGACGGAGCCTCGCAGGGGCGTAAGCGGGTTGTCTCCTCGGCGGCCAGGAAGTCGACGGCGGCGAAGGCCACCGCCAAGACGGCCACCGCCAAGTCGGCCACCGCCAAGACGGCCACCGCGAAGAAGGCCGCTTCCAAGGCGCCGGTCAAGAAGGCCGCCGCCAAGACAGCGACGGCCAAGAAGGCCCCCGCCAAGAAGGCCCCTGCCAAGAAGGCGACCAGGGCTCGTAAGGCCTGAGGCAGCTGTGCGGATCTCCGGGTCCGCTGTGGCTGATCGCGCAGCTCCCCGCGCCCCTTTGGGGCGACGGCAACGGGCCGCCGGACACGTTCCCTTGTCCGGCGGCCCGTTCGCGTGTTCGTCTTGTCGGCATGCCCGTACGCATCGAACACCAAGGCCCCGTCACCACGATCGTGCTGTCGCGGCCCGATGTGCGCAACGCCGTCGACGGGCCCACGGCGCGGGCCCTCGCCGACGCGTTCCGTGACTTCGACGCCGATCCCGAGGCCGCCGTCGCCGTGCTGTGGGGCGAGGGCGGCACCTTCTGTGCCGGTGCCGACCTCAAGGCCATCGGCACACCGGCCGGGAACGAGGTGACGGAGAAGGGCGACGGTCCCATGGGGCCGACCCGCATGCGTCTCTCCAAGCCCGTCATCGCCGCGATCTCCGGACACGCGGTCGCCGGAGGCCTTGAGCTCGCCCTCTGGTGCGATCTGCGGGTCGCCGACGACGACGCCGTACTCGGAGTCTTCTGCCGCCGCTGGGGCGTCCCGCTCATCGACGGCGGCACGGTGCGGCTGCCGCGGCTCATCGGCGAGAGCCGGGCCATGGACCTGGTGCTCACCGGCCGTCCCGTCCCCGCGGCGGAGGCGCTCGCGATCGGCCTGGTCAACCGGACCGTGCCGCCGGGCACCTGCCGCGCCGCCGCCGAACGCCTCGCCGCGGAGATCGCCGCGTTTCCGCAGACCTGCCTCCGCAACGACCGGCTCTCCGTACGGGAACAGGCCGGCCTCACCGAGGAGGACGCGATGGCGGGCGAACTGCGCCACGGCCTGCGGTCCCTCACCGAGGCCGCGGACGGCGCCGCCAGGTTCGCCGCCGGGGCGGGGCGGCACGGTGCGTTCACGGAAGACTGAGCCCCGGGCTCATCCCTGCGGCGCGGCGGACTCGGCGGGCTCCAGGAACTGCATGTCCAGCTGGATCTTCACCACGTCGCCGAGCATCCCGGCGCCGAAGTCCAGGCCGTAGTCGCTGCGCTTGATCTCGCCGGTCGCCTCGAACCCCGCGTGACGCCGAGGGTCGCCCGGGAACGCCTGGAGCCCACCGAACTCGACGGCGAGGGTGATCGGCCTCGTCACGTCACCGATGGTCAGCTCGCCCTCCATGGTCCACTCGTCGTCCGCGCCGGCGACCCGCGTCGAACGGAACGTCATCGTGGGGCGGCGCTCGACGTCCAGCAGGTCGGGAGCCTTCACGTGGGCGTCGCGGTCCTTGTTGCCCGTGTCGATCGAGGCGAGCGCGACGGTCGCCGTCACGGATGAGGTCTCGGCGCTCCCGCCCACGACCAGACCGGCCGTCACCTCGCTGAAGCGGCCCCGCACCTTCGAGATCCCGAGGTGGCGGATGGTGAAGTTGACGGCGGAGTGAAAGGGGTCGATCTCCCAGCTCCCGGCGGGGAGGGGGAGCGCGGTCGTCGCGGGAGCGGTGCTCGTGCTCGTGTCGGAAGTCATGCCGTCCACCATGCGAGGCCGCCCACGGGCGAGGAAGGCCGAGCTGAGGCTGGTAGTGACAGGGCCACGATCCGGTCCGGTGCCTGCTGGTACGTTCGGCCGGGTGAGCGACAACGAGCTCGGCACCTTCCTGCGCACCTGCCGCGAGGCGGTCACGCCCGCCGAAGTCGGGCTCCCCACCGGGCCCCGGCGCCGCACGCCGGGCCTGCGCCGCTCCGAGGTCGCCACGCTCGCCGGAGTCAGCGTCGAGTACCTCGCGCGGCTCGAACAAGGCCGCGACCGGCACCCGTCCCCGCAGGTCATGGGGGCGCTCGCGGACGCCCTGCGGCTGTCCACGGAGGAGCGCCACCACCTGCGCCGCCTGGAGAAGGAGACGGTCGGCGACCCCTGCTGCCCGACGGCCGGCATGCCGTCCCGGTCGGTGCGCCCCACCGTGCGGGCGCTCGTCGACCGCCTGGAGCCGGCCCCCGCCGTCCTGCTGAACCGGCTCGGCGACGTCCTCGCGTACACCTCGGGCTATGAGCGGATCATGGGGGCCATCGGTCTTCTCGACGAGGAGCAGCCCAATCTCGTCCGGTTCCTGTTCACCGACGAGCGGGCCCGCGCCGCCTTCCCCGAGTGGGACGGCGTCGCCGACGAGCAGATCGCCCTGCTCCGCGCCGGGTCCATGCTCAGCGACCCGCATGCCGAGGGCTTCGCCGACGAGCTGACCGTGCTGGCCGGCGCGCCGTTCGCCGACCGCATGGCGGCCGTGCCGAGGCTGCCCAGGGCCAGCGGCATCGAACGCGTGACGCACCCGGCGGCCGGGCCGCTGCGGCTTTCGTACGAGACGCTGACGCTGCCCGAGGCCGACGCTCAGCGCCTGGTCGTCCACCTGCCCGCCGACGCGGCCACGTCGGCCGCCCTCGACGCCCTCAACGGCCGCCGGCCGGGCGCCCTGCGCGCGGTGACCGGCTGACAGCCGTCACCCCAGCTCCTCGGCGTACGGGGGCTCCGCGCCAACTTTCGCGCCGAGCGCGGCCCGGGCGTCCACCTGCCCGCCGACGCGGCCACGTCGGCCGCCCTCGACGGCCTCAACGGCCGCCGGCCGGGCGCCCTGCGCGCGGTGACCGGCTGACAGTCGTCGCCCCAGCCGTCACTCCAGCTCCTCGGCGTACGGAGGCTCCGCGCCCGCGCGGGACACCGTGACTGCCGCCGCGCGGGACGCGAAGCGCAGGACCTCGGCCCAAGTGTCGGCGCCGAGCGTGGCCAGGGCGTTCACGGACAGTGCGTCCCGTGCGCGGAGCCCGTGCAGCAGCGCCGCGTTGACGGTGTCGCCCGCGCCGATGGTGTCCACCACGTCGACCGCCTCACCCGGCACCGACCATTCCCCGCCGTCCCGCGTGAACACGGTGAGACCCTCGCCGCCCCGCGTCACCACCACCGCGCCGGGCCCGGACGCGAGCCACTCGCCGGGCGTGCCGCCGAGCCAGCTCGCGTCGTCCTCCGACAGCTTGAGCAGCGAGACCGACGGCAGCCAGCTCTTGAACCGGGCCCGGTAGGCGTCCGCGTCCGGGATCAGGCCCGCCCGGATGTTCGGGTCGAGCGCCGTGAAGACACCCCGCGCCGACTCCCGGCGCATCAGCTCCTCGTACGCGCTCGCGCCCGGTTCCAGGACGAGCGAGCAGGTGCCGAACGAGACCGCGCGCACGGCGTCGGGAAGCCGCTCCGGGGCCGTGAAGAGCCGGTCCGCCGTGCCCTCGACGTAGAAGGAGTAACCGGCGGAGCCGTCCGCGCCGATCGAGGCGACGGCGAGGGTGGTCGGCTCGGCGCCCCGCTGGACGTACGACACCTCGACACCCGCGGCCCGCAACGCGTCGACCAGCGCGTCGCCGAACGCGTCCGTCGAGATCCGCGAGCAGAAGGAGACGGGGGAGCCGAGACGGCCGAGGGCGATCGCGGTGTTGTACGGACCGCCGCCGAGCCGTGGGGCGAGCGCGGGCAGCCCGGCGTCGGCGGGGCCCTGCGGGACGAGGTCGATCAGGGCCTCTCCTGCGACGACTATCACGGGTGGTTCCTCTCGGCTCTGCGTTCGCGGCGGCGCGGCGGCGACTGCCCGGCTTTCGCCACAGGCTAGGGCTTCCCGGCGGCCGTGGCCCGGTGCGGGCGGCACTCGGGCACGGTCGTGCCCAACGCGGGCAAACGGCACCCCGGCGGTATGGTCTGATCCGTCACCGAAGCGCCTGACCTGTGGAGACTCCATGCCCGGCACGCCGCCCCCCGCCCGCCGCACCGTGCTGCGTGCCGCCGCCCTCGTCCCGGCCGCGGGCCTCGGGGTCGCCGCCTGCTCGTCCGGGGGTGATGACGGCGGCTCCAGCCGTTCGGCGCCGACCGCGCCGACGGACCTCGGCGGTGCCGACGAGGTGCAGGTGGGGGCCTCGAAGCTCTACAAGGACGAGAACGTGGTCGTGAGCCGCATCTCCGACGACGAGTACAAGGCGTTCAGCACGATCTGCACGCACGCCAAGTGCCCCATCAACAAGCTGGAGGGGCACAAGCTCATCTGCCCCTGTCACGGAAGCCAGTTCGATGCCACGAACGGCAAGGTGCTGCACGACCCGGCTGTCACGCCCCTCGCCGAGCTGCCGGTGAAGGTGGAGGACGGCAAGATCGTCGCGGGCTGACTCACTCCCAGTCCCAGGCGATCCCCAGGATCCCGGCCCGCACCTGCGGCTCCACGACGTGCACCGACCGGTGGCTGCCGCTCAGCGTCAGCTCCTGGCGGCCGCCGCGCGGCGCGGCGGCCGAATGCTGGGTGAAGCGGTGGCAGCGTACGGGCAGCGCCCTCTCGTCGAAGCGCACCTGGAGCGCGTACTGCCCGCCCGCGAAGGTGAAGCCCCGGAAGTACTCGGTGGCCGCCCCCGCCGTGCCGTCCTCGAAGCCGTAGCGGAACAGATGCGTGTCGCCCGCGCGCAGCCGCGTGTCGAAGAGCAGCTCGGCGACGAGCACCCCCGTCTCGTGGTGCCACCGCACACGCCCCGTGCGGCAGTTCTCCAGTGCGTGCACGGCGACGCGCTCCGGTACGCAGCCGGGGTCGCCGTGGTAGATCGCCAGGTAGCGGTCCACGGCGTCCCGGTGGGCGCGCACGACGTGCTGCGAGTCGCGGCCGAGCAGCTCGCGGCGCTCGCCGATCCGCACCCGCTCGTGGTGGCCGATGGTGTGCAGACCGCCGTCGAGCGGTGAGCCGAGCTCGGTGATCAGCTCCTGCAGCACGTCGGACGCGTCGAGGAGCGAACGGTAGGAGCGGGCGGCGGGGCGCTCGCAGTCGGGGCGCTCGGAGGGCTTGGCGAGGAGCCGGATCAGCGACTCCTCGGGGAGGCCGAGGATCTCCTCCAGGGCGCGCACGGCACGGAGGGACTCGGTGCGCTGAGGGCGGCGCGCGCCCTGCTGCCAGTAACTCAGGCTCGTCACCCCGACGTTGACGCCTTGCCGCGCCAGATGGTGCCGTACGCGTTGCAGGGGCAGGCGCCGCGCGGCGATAGCGGCCCGCAGCGCCACGTGGAAGGGCCCGGTGCGCAGGGCGGTCTCCAGGTCCGCGGGCGCGCCCTTCGCGAGCTGTGTGCCGTGCCGCATCGCAAGGCCCTTCTGTGAACGTTCACATCGGCCGTCCGGGCGTGGTCGCCGGTCGGAGCGGGCCACCAGGTGGGCGTACGAGGGGTGTTCACATCCGTACGCCGCCGTTCACGGCCCAAGTAATCCCGCATTGAACCTTGTTGACCTGCACCCGACAACACTCGATGCTCAATCGCAGCGTCCGGACGCGCTCCTCCACCACCCCACCCCCCGCATGGGAGGAACGCGATGCGCCCCAGCACCAGCAGATACGGCGGCCGCAGACGGCTGTCCGCGCTCGCCCTCGTGGCGGTCGCCCTGGTCGCCGCACCGGCGGCCACGGCCACGGCCGCCCCCGACGATCCGTCCGCTCTCGCCGCCAAGCGCCTGAACATCACCATGCAGGCCCAGCAGAAGACCAACTGGTGCTGGGCCGCGGCAGGCAACACGATCGCCACCTTCTACGGCAAGAAGTACAGCCAGAACCAGTTCTGCAACGCCGCTTTCGGGCGCAGCCAGAGCACCGAGTGCCCCAACTCGCAGGCGACGCTCGGCGACGTGCAGAACGGTCTCGACTGGGCGGGCATCAACGCCGGCTCGTACGTCAGCGGCTGGCTGCGCTACCCGACCGTGCAGGCCGAGATCAACGCGGGCCGTCCGGTCGAGACCCGCATCCAGTGGTCGAACGGCGGCGGTCACATGCACGTCCTCTACGGGTACGACGACGCGAGCAGCTGGGTCTACTGGGGCGACCCGTGGCCCTCGAGCGACCGCTACAACTGGGCCTCGCACAGCTGGTACGTCAACAACAACACCTTCTCCTGGACCCACTCGCTCTACCGGATCGGGGCGTGAGCGCGATGACCCGTCACCCTTCCCGTCCTCGCCCCCTTCCCCGTCACCTGCTGCGTGGCGCGCTCGCCGGCGCGGCGGCCACCCTGCTGCTCGGCCTCGCGGCGCCGTCCGCCGGCGCGGATTCCGGGCCTTCGGACGCCTCGCGTGAGGCGGCCCACGATGCCGCGGGGGCGCCCGGGGCCCTCGACACGCTCTCCCGCTTCTTCGCGCGGGAGGGGGCCGTCAGCAAGGCCGCGGCCGACCCCCGCGTTCAGGGCGAAGCCGTACCCGTGCGCTACCTCTCCCCGGATTTCGTGGCCGGGAAGAAGGGCGCGGAGGTCGCCCGCGTGGAGTTCCTCGCCAGCAAGGCCGTCTCCTCCGACGGGCAGGAGGCCTCCTTGTGGACGGTGAAGCAGGGCGGCTCCTGGAAGGTCGTGAACATCGCCACCGGGGACGACGAGACGCACTACGCGCGCGTGGGCGCCGACAAGCTCCCCGGAGGCACCGTCTTCCACGAGCCGCAGATCAATGCCTGGTACGTGCAGGGGCGGGGCCGTGTGCTGCCGCTGGACGCGGACGCGAGGCGTGCCGTGGGCCGGGGCGGGGTCTCGGTCACCGCCTACCAGAAGCGGGTGCACGCCGCGTACGCCGACAAGCTGCCGGGGTCTTCGTACGCGAGGTCCGGCGAGGCGGGGGGCTTCGCCCCGAAGGAGCGGACCGCGGAGCCCCCGGCGGCTGCCGCGCACACGGCCGCGGCCTCGGCCGACGGCCCCGTCACGGTGGCCTCCTCCGTGGCCGGAGCGGGAGCCCTGCTGGCCCTCGGCCTCTCCGGGGTGGCCGTCCTTCGGCGTCGCACCCGGCAGCGCGGCTGACCTTCCCGGCCTCCGGCCGGGTTCCCCCACCCACCCGCTCCCCGGAGCGGGTGGGCGCCCAGCCCCCTCGAGCCCCTGACTGTCAGCCCCCGCCAGTAGGGTGTGGAGCATGGCAGACCCCTCCAGCTACCGCCCCAAGCCGGGACAGATCCCCGACTCGCCGGGGGTCTATCGGTTCCGCGACGAACACCGCCGGGTGATCTACGTGGGCAAGGCGAAAAGCCTGCGCCAGCGCCTGGCGAGCTACTTCCAGGACCTCACGAATCTGCACCCGCGCACCGCCACGATGGTGACGACGGCCGCCTCCGTCGAGTGGACCGTGGTCTCCACCGAGGTCGAGGCGCTGCAGCTCGAGTACACCTGGATCAAGGAATTCGACCCCCGGTTCAACGTCAAGTACCGCGACGACAAGAGCTATCCGTACCTCGCGGTGACCATGAACGAGGACTTCCCGCGCGTGCAGGTGATGCGCGGCCACAAGAAGAAGGGCGTCCGCTACTTCGGGCCGTACGGCCACGCCTGGGCGATCCGCGACACCGTGGACCTCCTCCTGCGGGTCTTCCCCGTCCGCACCTGCTCGGCGGGCGTCTTCAAGAACGCCGAGCGCACCGGCCGCCCCTGCCTCCTCGGCTACATCGGCAAGTGCGCCGCGCCCTGCGTGGAGCGGGTCTCCCGGGAGGAGCACCGCGAACTCGCCGAGGACTTCTGCGACTTCATGGCGGGCCGCACGAACACGTACATCCGCCGTGTCGAGCGGCAGATGGCGGACGCCGCCGAGGACATGGAGTACGAGAGGGCCGCCCGACTCAGGGATGACGTAGGGGCCCTCAAGAAGGCCATGGAGAAGAGCGCCGTCGTCCTCGCCGACGCCACGGACGCCGACCTCATCGCCCTGGCCGAGGACGAGCTCGAGGCCGCCGTCCAGATCTTCCACGTCCGCGGCGGCCGCGTGCGCGGTCAGCGCGGCTGGGTCACCGACAAGGTCGAGGCGGTCACCAGCGGCGACCTCGTCGAGCACGCCCTCCAGCAGCTGTACGGGGAGGAGAGCGGCGACTCCGTGCCGAAGGAAGTCCTCGTCCCCGCGCTGCCCGACCCGATCGAGCCCGTCCAGGAGTGGCTCACCGAGCGCCGCGGGTCGAACGTCTCGCTGCGCATCCCGCAGCGCGGCGACAAGAAGGCGCTCATGGAGACCGTGGCGCGCAACGCACAGCAGTCGCTCGTGCTGCACAAGACCAAGCGCGCCTCCGACCTGACCACGCGTTCCCGCGCCCTGGAGGAGATCGCCGAGGCACTCGAACTGGACAGCGCCCCCCTGCGCATCGAGTGCTACGACATCTCGCATCTGCAGGGTGACGACGTCGTGGCCTCGATGGTCGTCTTCGAGGACGGCCTCGCCCGCAAGAGCGAGTACAGGCGCTTCCAGATCAAGGGCTTCGAGGGCCAGGACGACGTCCGCTCGATGCACGAGGTGCTCACGCGCCGCTTCAAGCGCTATCTCTCCGACAAGGAGAAGACGGGGGAGTGGTCCCCCGAGGACGAGCAGGAGAGCCTCACCGAGGAGGACGGCCGTCCCAAGCGCTTCGCCTATCCGCCCCAGCTCGTCGTCGTGGACGGCGGAAAGCCGCAGGTCGCGGCGGCCCAGCGGGCCCTGGACGAGCTGGGCATCGACGACATCGCGGTGTGCGGCCTGGCCAAGCGCCTCGAAGAGGTCTGGGTGCCGGACGACGACGACCCGGTGATCCTGCCGCGTACCAGCGAGGGGCTGTACCTTCTCCAGCGGGTACGCGACGAGGCGCACCGTTTCGCGATCACCTACCAGCGCGCCAAGCGGGCCAAGCGCTTCAAGGCCGGGCCGCTGGACGCCGTGCCGGGCCTCGGCGACGCACGCAAGCAGACGCTGATCAAGCACTTCGGTTCGGTGAAGAGGCTGCGATCCGCGACAATCGACCAGATCTGCGAGGTTCCGGGCATAGGCCGCAAGACGGCCGAGGCCATCATCGTGGCGCTGGCCGGAGCGACTCCCGCCGGTCCCGCCGTGAACACGGCGACCGGAGAGATCATTGAAGACGAGGAGCCCGCGCGCACGGGAGCCTCGGAGGACGGCGAGGGGCCCGTCACCGCGGGCACCTCAGAGGAACGACGGGGGCAGGAGCCATGACCGAGCACGACGAAGGCGGCGAGCAAGTGAGTACGGGCACGACCATCACACCAGGTGAGGCCGGAGAGGTGGTCCCCGAGCTGGTGATCATCTCCGGCATGTCGGGAGCCGGACGCAGCACCGCGGCGAAGTGTCTCGAGGACCTCGGCTGGTTCGTCGTCGACAACCTGCCGCCCGCGCTGATCCCCACCATGGTGGAGCTCGGCGCCCGCTCGCAGGGGAACGTCGCCCGCATCGCGGTCGTCGTCGACGTGCGGGGCCGCCGCTTCTTCGACAATCTGCGCCAGTCCCTCGCGGACCTGGAGGCCAAGCACGTCACCCGGCGGATCGTCTTCCTGGAGTCCTCGGACGACGCCCTGGTGCGCCGCTTCGAGTCGGTGCGCCGCCCGCACCCGCTGCAGGGCGACGGCCGCATCGTCGACGGCATCGCGGCCGAGCGCGAGCTCCTGCGCGAGCTGCGCGGCGACGCCGACCTGGTGATCGACACCTCCAGCCTGAACGTGCACGAGCTGCGCGCCAAGATGGACGCCCAGTTCGCGGGCGACGAGGAGCCCGAGCTGCGGGCCACGGTCATGTCGTTCGGCTACAAGTACGGCCTGCCGGTCGACGCCGACCTCGTCGTGGACTGCCGCTTCCTGCCCAATCCGCACTGGGTGCCGGAGCTGCGCCCCTTCACGGGGCTCAACGAAGAGGTGTCCGGCTATGTCTTCAACCAGCCGGGCGCCAAGGAGTTCCTCGACCGGTACGCCGAGCTCCTCCAGCTCATCGCCGCGGGATACCGCCGCGAGGGCAAGCGTTACGTGACGATCGCGGTCGGCTGTACGGGCGGCAAGCACCGCTCCGTGGCCATGTCGGAGAAGCTCGCGGCGCGCCTCGTGTCCGAGGGCGTCGAGACCGTCCTCGTCCATCGGGACATGGGGCGAGAGTGAAGTCCTCCCTGCGGCTGAACCGTCTGGGCCGCAAGCGGGGCGCTCAGCCCAAGGTCGTGGCGCTCGGCGGCGGGATGGGCCTGTCCGCCTCGCTCGCCGGTCTTCGCCGCATCACCGGTGACCTCACCGCCGTGGTCACCGTCGCCGACGACGGCGGCTCCAGCGGGCGGCTCCGCGACGAGCTGGGCGTGCTGCCCCCGGGCGACCTGCGCAAGGCGCTCGCCGCGCTGTGCGGGGACGACGACTGGGGCCAGACGTGGTCCCGCGTCATCCAGCACCGCTTCCAGTCCAAGGGCGACCTGCACGAGCACGCGGTGGGCAATCTGCTGATCGTCGCCCTGTGGGAACAGCTCGGCGACCACGTCCAGGCCCTCGACCTGGTCGGCAAGCTGCTGGGCGCGCACGGCCGCGTACTGCCGATGTCGGCGGTGCCGCTGGAGCTGCAGGCCCTGGTCAAGGGGCATGATCCGGCGCGCCCGGACGAGGTGGACACGGTGCGCGGGCAGGCCACGGTGGCGCTCACCCCGGGTGAGGTGCAGTCCGTGCACCTCGTCCCGCACGACCCGCCGGCCGTCCCCGAAGCGGTCGCCGCGGTGCTCGACGCGGACTGGGTGGTGCTCGGCCCCGGCTCCTGGTTCTCCTCGGTGATCCCGCATCTCCTCGTCCCCGAACTGCTCGACGCGCTCATCCAGACGAAGGCCCGCAGGGTCCTCTCGCTCAACCTCGCGCCGCAACCCGGTGAAACCGATGGGTTCTCTCCGCAGCGTCATTTGGAGGTTTTGGCCCGACACGCCCCTAAACTCGCCCTGGACGTGGTGCTGGCCGACGACGCCGCCGTGCCCGACCGTGAGTCACTCACCGATGCCGCCAAGCGGCTCGGCGCCACGGTCGAGCTGGCGCCGGTGGCCAGGCACGATGGCACTCCGAGGCACGATCCGGAGCTCCTGGCCACCGCGTACGACCGTATTTTTCGGATGCATGGAAGGATCGGCCCATGGCGATGACGGCAGCGGTGAAGGACGAGATCTCCCGGCTTCCCGTCACCCGGACCTGCTGCAGGAAGGCAGAGGTCTCGGCCATCCTGCGGTTCGCGGGCGGCCTTCACCTGGTGAGCGGCCGCATCGTGATCGAGGCGGAGCTGGACACGGCGATGGCCGCGCGACGGCTGAAGCGGGACATTCTCGAGATCTTCGGGCACAGCTCGGAGCTGATCGTGATGGCCCCCGGCGGACTGCGGCGCGGCTCGCGCTACGTCGTTCGGGTGGTTGCGGGCGGCGATCAGCTGGCCCGCCAGACGGGTCTCGTGGACGGCCGGGGACGCCCCATCAGAGGGCTGCCGCCACAGGTGGTCTCGGGGGCCACCTGTGACGCCGAGGCCGCGTGGCGCGGGGCCTTCCTCGCGCACGGATCGCTGACCGAGCCGGGCCGCTCCTCCTCCCTGGAGGTCACCTGCCCGGGACCGGAGGCCGCCCTCGCCCTGGTCGGTGCCGCGCGCAGGCTGCAGATCGGGGCCAAGGCCCGTGAGGTGCGCGGCGTGGACCGCGTGGTGGTGCGGGACGGCGACGCGATCGGCGCCCTGCTCACCCGGCTCGGCGCCCACGAGTCGGTGCTCGCCTGGGAGGAGCGGCGGATGCGCCGCGAGGTGCGCGCCACCGCCAACCGCCTGGCCAACTTCGACGACGCCAACCTGCGCCGCTCGGCCCGCGCGGCCGTCGCCGCGGGCGCCCGCGTGCAGCGCGCCCTGGAGATCCTCGGCGACGAGGTCCCCGAGCACCTCGCGGCGGCCGGACGGCTGCGCATGGAGCACAAGCAGGCCTCCCTGGAGGAGCTTGGCGCGCTCGCCGACCCGGCGCTGACGAAGGACGCGGTCGCGGGCCGCATCCGCCGGCTCCTTGCCATGGCGGACAAGCGGGCCCAGGACCTGGGGATTCCGGGTACGGAGTCCAACCTGACCGAGGAGCTCGCCGACAACATGGCGGTCTGACCGCCGTCGTACGCGAGCAAGCCGCCGGGGCCGTGCAGGCCCCGGCGGCTTCTTCGTGTTCCTTCGCGTCTGACCCTTCACGCCATATTGACATGATCATGAAGTGTCACGAGCCTGGCGTTCGCGCACAAATGTGCCGGACAACCGCAAGGGGGGCTCATGAGACCAAGAGAGAGATCCAAGAGATCCAGAGCCGGTTTCAGATCCGTCGTCGCCGCAGGCGCGCTGCTCGTCGGCGGCCTTGTCGCAGTGCCGCACGCCCAGGCCGACAGCGGGGCCAAGGCCCCGGCCGCCGACGACCCGGCGGCCGTGAAGGTCTACGAGGCCGTGGTCACCGAGAAGCAGATCCCGATCCTCGTCGAGGCGGGCCAGGACGCCCACGAGCTCGCGGGGCAGACCCGCGAAAGCGGCGCCGCCCGCGTCGAGGTCTACCTGACCGAGGCGCAGGCCAAGGGCGTCGAGCAGGAGGGCGTGAAGCTCACCGAGCAGAAGGTCTCGGCCAGTACGCAGCAGAAGCTCAAGGCCGCGGGGGACGGCGTCTTCCGCCCGTACAGCGGCAAGGGCGGCCTCAAGGAGGAGATCGTCAAGACCGGTCAGGCCCACCCGGGCCTCACCAAGGTCGTCTCCATCGGCAAGACGCTCAAGGGGCAGGACATCCTCGCCCTGAAGCTCTCCAAGGGCGCGAGCAAGACCAAGGACGGCTCCAAGCCGTCCACGCTCTACATGTCCAACCAGCACGCGCGCGAGTGGATCACCCCCGAGATGACCCGCCGCCTGATGCACCACTACCTGGACAACTATGGCAAGGACCAGCGCATTACCAAGCTCGTGAACTCCACCGAGCTGTGGTTCGTGCTCTCCGCCAACCCCGACGGATACGACTTCACGCACGCCCCCGAGGGCGAGCGCCAGTGGCGCAAGAACCTCCGCGACATCGACGGCGACGGCAAGATCGCGGCGGGCGACGGCGTCGACCTCAACCGCAACTTCGCCTACAAGTGGGGCTACGACAACGAGGGCTCGTCCCCCGAGCCGTCATCGGAGACCTACCGCGGCACCGGCCCCATGTCCGAGCCCGAGACCAAGGCCATCGACCGCTTCCAGAAGCGCATCGGCTTCACGTACGGCATCAACTACCACTCGGCGGCCGAACTGCTCCTCTACGGGATCGGCTGGCAGGTCGCCACGCCGAGCCCGGACGACGTCCTCTACCGGGCGCTGAACGGCACCCCGGAGAAGCCCGCCGTCCCCGGCTACCACCCGCAGGTCTCCTCCGAGCTCTACACCACCAACGGTGAGGCGGACGGCCACGCGGGCAACATCAACGGCATCTCGATGTTCACGCCGGAGATGTCCACCTGCCAGACTGTCTCCAACATCGACCCGAACGACGCCTGGAAGCCCGAGGACTGCGCCTCGATCTTCACCTTCCCGGACGACGAGAAGCTGATCCAGCAGGAGTTCGCGAAGAACGTCCCGTTCGCGCTCGCCGTCGCGGAGACCGCACTCCACCCCGACCAGCCGGTCTCCGTCACCGACATCGAGGCCCCCGACTTCACGCCGGACTCCTTCACGCAGTCGTACGCGCGCGGTGGCGACCAGGAAGTCGCCGTCACCGCCCGCAAGTCGGTGCGCGACAAGGAGCTCAACTACCGCGTCAACGGCGGCCGTACGCACGACGAGGACCTCAGGGCCTGGAAGGGCGGCGAGACCTACGGCGGTGAGGACAACCTCCACTTCGACCAGTACCGCGCCGAGATCGAGGACACGCGCGCGGGCGACAAGGTCGAGGTGTGGTTCACCGGCCGCAACAAGAAGGGAAAGACGGAAAGCCCGCACTTCACCTACACCGTTGCCGAGCGGGCCAAGGCGAACACCCTCGTCGTCGCCGAGGAGGGCGCCCCGGCGAAGGAGGCCCAGAAGTACGTCGACGCCCTGAAGGCCAACGGCCGTTCGGCCGTGGTCTGGGACGTCGCCGAGAAGGGTGCCCCGCATCCGCTCGGCGTCCTGTCGCACTTCTCCGCGGTCGTGCACTACACCGGCGACCCGGTGCCCGGCGCGCCCACCCAACTCGCCCTGCGCGCCTACCTCAACGAGGGCGGCAAGCTGATCGAGTCCGGCGAGCGCACCGGCGGCAACGTGGACCTCGGTGACGCGCTCACCGACGACTTCGCGCAGTACTACCTCGGTGCGTACGAACGCCTTTCCGCACCCGGCGCCAACAGCTTCGAGGGCAGCGGCGCGCTCGACGGCGTCAAGACCCCGCTGGCGGCGGCCGCCTCCAACCCCCTGGACAAGGCGGGCCGTTACACCGTCACGTCCGACAGCCTGCCCGCCGACGAGTTCCCGCAGTTCAAGAGCGCGGCGGCAGGCACCTACCCGGGGCTCGCCAACCCGTACGCGCCCTTCGAGGGCCAGGGCATGGCCTCCGCGTCCCACGCCGACCAGGACTGGAAGCGGCTGACCCGCACCATCGACCTGACCGGGGTCACGGCCGCGGACCAGCCGCAGCTGCGGTTCCAGCTCAACTGGAACCTGGAGACCGGCTACGACCACGGCGTCCTCGAGGCGCACACCACCGGCAACGACGACTGGACCACGCTGCCGGACGCGAACGGCAACTCGTCCCAGGCGGTGCCCGCAGAGTGCGGGGCCGGGTTCTTCATCAACGGCCACCCGTTCCTGCGCCACTACCTGACGCAGTCGGCCACCGGCTGCACGGCATCCGGCACCAGTGGGGCCTGGAACAGCTTCACCGGGTCCTCCGGCGGCTGGAAGCCCGTCTCCTTTGACCTGAGCCCCTACGCGGGCAAGACGATCGAGGTGTCCCTGAGCGCCATCACCGACCCCTCCAGCGGGGGCCGCGGGCTCTTTGCGGACAACGCTCAGCTCGTGATAGGGGGCAACGCCACGCAGACCGAGGGATTCGAGGCCTCGCTGGGCACCTGGGCCGTCGCCCCGGCACCCCCCGGAAGCCCCAACATCACGGGTGACTGGGCCCGTACGGGGGAGCTCTACAAGCCCCACGCGGCCGTCACAGCGCGTGACAGTGTGCTGCTCGGCTACGGGTTCGAGCACGTACCCGGAAATGCCGAACGGGCCGCTCTTATGGGCGCATCCCTTGCACATCTGCGCCGCTGACGCTGCGTAATCAAAGCCGAGATCGCGGTGGCTCGTGCTCCCTACTCGGGAGTACGGGCCACCGTGCCGTCCGGGCCCCCTGTCGATGTCACCCAAAGGCCATCAGAGAGGTAGGGTCGGAGGCGGTCGGGGACATCCCATACAACTCGCCGGCGTCTGAAACCGGCGTACCAACGAGGAGATCGGTTCGTGACGATCCGCGTAGGCATCAACGGCTTCGGCCGCATCGGGCGCAACTACTTCCGGGCGCTGCTCGAGCAGGGTGCGGACATCGAGATCGTGGCTGTCAACGACCTGGGTGACACCGCGACTACCGCGCACCTTCTGAAGTACGACACCATCCTGGGCCGTCTCAAGGCCGAGGTGTCGCACACCGAGGACACCATCACGGTCGACGGCCACACCATCAAGGTGCTGTCCGAGCGCAACCCCGCCGACATCCCGTGGGGCGAGCTGAACGTCGACATCGTGATCGAGTCGACGGGCATCTTCACCAAGAAGGCCGACGCCGAGAAGCACATCGCCGGTGGCGCGAAGAAGGTCCTCATCTCGGCTCCGGCCAAGGACGAGGACATCACCATCGTGATGGGCGTCAACCAGGACAAGTACGACGCGGCCAACCACCACGTCATCTCGAACGCGTCCTGCACCACCAACTGTGTGGCGCCGATGGCGAAGGTTCTCGACGAGAACTTCGGCATCGTCAAGGGCCTGATGACGACGGTCCACGCGTACACCAACGACCAGCGCATCCTGGACTTCCCGCACTCGGACCTGCGTCGCGCCCGCGCCGCCGCCGAGAACATCATTCCGACCACGACCGGTGCCGCCAAGGCCACCGCCCTGGTCCTCCCGCAGCTCAAGGGCAAGCTCGACGGCATCGCGATGCGCGTCCCGGTCCCGACCGGTTCCGCCACCGACCTCGTCGTCGACCTGCAGCGCGAGGTCACCAAGGACGAGGTCAACGCCGCGTTCAAGAAGGCCGCCGACGACGGCGACCTCAAGGGCATCCTCTTCTACACCGAGGACCCGATCGTGTCGTCCGACATCGTCAGCGACCCTGCCTCCTGCACCTTCGACTCCTCCCTGACCATGGTCCAGGAGGGCAAGACGGTGAAGATCCTCGGCTGGTACGACAACGAGTGGGGCTACTCCAACCGCCTCGTCGACCTCACGGTCTTCGTCGGCGGTCAGCTCTGATCAGCGGAGCAGACACCTCGATGTGAACACAGGGTCCGGGCCGCGCAATACTGCGTGGTCCGGGCCTTGTCGCACGTCAGCCCTCTTAAGGAGTCCTGGAGTCCAGCCATGAAGACGATCGACGAACTTCTCGCCGAAGGGGTCGAAGGCAAGCGGGTCTTCGTCCGCGCCGACCTCAATGTGCCGCTCGCCGACGGCACCATCACCGACGACGGCCGCATCCGCGCCGTCCTGCCGACCGTCACCAAGCTCGCCGAAGCCGGCGCCAAGGTGATCGTCGCCTCGCACCTCGGCCGCCCCAAGGGCGCCCCGGACCCGGTGTTCTCGCTGCTTCCCGCCGCCGAGCGCCTCGGTGAACTCCTCGGCAAGCCCGTCGCGTTCGCGCAGGACACGGTCGGCCCCGCCGCGCACGACGCGGTCGACGGTCTCGAGCCCGGCCAGGTCGCCGTCATCGAGAACCTCCGCTTCAACGCGGGCGAGACGTCCAAGGACGACACCGAGCGCGGCGAGTTCGCCGACCAGCTCGCCGCCCTCGCGGATGTCTACGTGGGCGACGGCTTCGGCGCCGTGCACCGCAAGCACGCCTCCGTGTTCGACCTCCCGGCGCGCCTGCCGCACTACGCGGGCTACCTCATCGCCACCGAGGTCGGCGTCCTGAAGAAGCTCACCGAGGACGTCAAGCGCCCGTACGTCGTCGCGCTCGGCGGCGCCAAGGTCTCCGACAAGCTGGCCGTCATCGACCAGCTGCTCGGCAAGGCCGACCGCCTCCTGATCGGCGGCGGCATGGCGTACACCTTCCTCAAGGCCCAGGGCCACGAGGTCGGCATCTCCCTCCTCCAGGAGGACCAGGTCCCGACCGTCAAGGAGTACATCAAGCGGGCCGAGGACAGCGGCGTCGAGCTGGTCCTGCCCGTCGACGTACTGGTCTCCACGGAGTTCCCGGACCTGAAGACCAAGGCCCCGGCCAACCCCAGCACGGTCGCCGCGGACGCCATCCCGGCCGACCAGGAGGGTCTCGACATCGGACCCGAGACCCGTAAGCTCTACGCCTCGAAGCTCGCCGACGCGGCCACCGTCTTCTGGAACGGTCCGATGGGCGTCTTCGAGCACCCCGACTACGCCGAGGGCACCAAGGCGGTCGCCCAGGCCCTCCTCGACTCCCCGGCCTTCACGGTCGTCGGCGGTGGCGACTCCGCCGCGGCCGTGCGGACCCTGGGCTTCGACGAGAACGCATTCGGCCACATTTCCACCGGCGGCGGCGCCTCCCTCGAGTACCTCGAGGGCAAGACGCTCCCCGGCCTCGCCGCACTGGAGAACTGACACCTGATGACTACGCGTACCCCGCTGATGGCGGGCAACTGGAAGATGAACCTCAACCACCTCGAGGCCATCGCCCACGTCCAGAAGCTCGCCTTCGCCCTGGCCGACAAGGACTACGAGGCCGTCGAGGTCGCCGTCCTGCCCCCCTTCACCGACCTGCGTTCGGTGCAGACCCTGGTCGACGGCGACAAGCTCAAGATCAAGTACGGCGCCCAGGACATCTCGGCGCACGACTCCGGTGCCTACACCGGCGAGATCTCGGGCCCGATGCTCTCCAAGCTGAAGTGCACGTACGTGGCCGTGGGCCACTCCGAGCGCCGTCAGTACCACGCGGAGAGCGACGAGATCTGCAACGCGAAGGTGAAGGCCGCCTACAAGCACGGCCTGACCCCGATCCTCTGCATCGGCGAGGGCCTCGACATCCGTGAGGCCGGCCAGCAGATCGAGTACACCCTCGCCCAGCTCGACGGCGGTCTGAAGGACCTCCCCGCCGAGCAGGCCGAGTCCATCGTCATCGCGTACGAGCCGGTGTGGGCCATCGGCACCGGCAAGGTCGCGACCCCCGAGGACGCCCAGGAGGTGTGCGGCGCGATCCGCGGCCGCCTCGCCGAGCTGTACTCGCAGGAGCTCGCCGACAAGGTGCGCATCCAGTACGGCGGCTCCGTGAAGTCCGGCAACGTCGCCGCGATCATGGCGCAGCCCGACGTCGACGGCGCCCTGGTGGGCGGCGCGGCGCTCGACTCGGACGAGTTCGTCAAGATCGTCCGGTTCCGCGACCAGTGAGTATGCGGTAGCGCCGATACGTCGTACCCTTGCGGGGGCCGGGCGGCTTCGCATCGCGGAGCATCCGGCCCCCGTCGTCGATACAGAGTCGATTCAGATCCGAGGAAGTTGGTCCAGCCGTGGTTATGGGGTTCTCGATCGCCCTGATCGTCTTCAGCCTGCTGATGATGCTCCTTGTCCTGATGCACAAGGGCAAGGGCGGCGGTCTTTCCGACATGTTCGGTGGCGGCATGCAGTCCTCCGTCGGCGGCTCCTCCGTCGCCGAGCGCAACCTCGACCGCATCACTGTCGTGGTCGGTCTTCTCTGGTTCGCGTGCATTGTCGTGCTCGGCCTGTTGATGAAGGTGAACAACTGACCGCGAAAGCGGCTTGATTGCCACCTTGCGAAAGCTTCGCTTAAAGCCCCATGTACGGTGCGCGCCGCACGGCGCGGATTATCATGGGGCTTGCGTCTCGGGGCGGGGTGTAACTCCAAACACTGGACGCGCGTTGGGCCTTACGTAGACTGAGGCGCCCGCAGCAGCACCATCACGCAGGGAGTTACGACCGTGGCAAGTGGCAACGCGATCCGAGGAAGTCGGGTCGGGGCGGGGCCGATGGGCGAGGCCGAGCGCGGTGAGTCCGCGCCGCGTCTGCGCATCTCCTTCTGGTGCTCCAACGGACACGAGACGGTGCCCAGTTTCGCCAGCGACGCGCAGGTCCCCGATACCTGGGACTGCCCCCGCTGCGGCTTCCCGGCAGGTCAGGACAGGGACAACCCGCCGGACCCGCCCCGCACCGAGCCGTACAAGACGCACCTGGCGTATGTACGTGAGCGGCGCACCGACGCTGACGGCGAGGCGATTCTCGCGGAGGCGCTGGCCAAACTACGGGGCGAGATCTAGAGCGTGAGACGGGCCGGACATCAGTGGATGTCCGGCCGCTGTGCTTTTCACGTGGCGTTTACCGGCACGTGTGCGGACAGACAGCTTCAGAGATCTCATATCGGGCCCTGATCAATTAGGTTGGAACGTGCAGCGGGGCAAGGTACGTACACAGGTACGAGAGAAGGCTGAAGTCCGAGATGAACGCAGAAAGCCGCGCCAGGCTCAACCAGACGCCCGAATGGGCGGCGATCGGCAAGCACCGGGAGCAGCTGGGGGAGGTGCAGTTGCGTGATCTTTTCGCCAAGGACCCGGCGCGCGGCACGCAGTACACGCTCCAGGTCGGCGACCTGCACGTCGACTACTCCAAGCACCTCGTCACGGACGAGACGCTGACGCTTCTGCGCGAGCTCGCCGCGGCCACCGACGTCTTCGGCCTGCGGGACGCCATGTTCCGCGGCGAGAAGATCAACACCACCGAGGACCGCGCCGTCCTGCACACGGCGCTGCGCGCCCCGCGGGACGCGGTGATCGAGGTCGACGGCGAGAACGTGGTGCCGGCCGTGCACGCCGTGCTCGACAAGATGAGCACCTTCGCGGACAAGGTCCGCTCCGGCGAGTGGACCGGGCACACCGGCAAGCGCATCAAGAACATCGTGAACGTCGGCATCGGCGGCTCGGACCTCGGCCCCGCGATGGCGTACGAGGCGCTGCGCTCGTTCACCGACCGCGACCTCACCGTGCGCTTCGTGTCGAACGTCGACGGCGCCGACCTGCACGAGGCCGTGCGGGACCTGGACCCGGCCGAGACGCTGTTCGTCATCGCCTCGAAGACGTTCACCACGATCGAGACGATCACGAACGCGACCTCGGCGCGCGACTGGCTCCTGACCGGCCTGCACGCTGACCAGAGCGCCGTGGCCAAGCACTTCGTGGCCCTGTCGACGAATGCCGAGAAGGTCTCCGACTTCGGCATCGACACGGCCAACATGTTCGAGTTCTGGGACTGGGTCGGCGGCCGCTACTCGTACGACTCGGCGATCGGTCTCGCGCTGATGATCGCGATCGGCCCTGACGCCTTCCGGCAGATGCTGGACGGCTTCCACCTGGTCGACGAGCACTTCCGCACCGCGCCCGCCGAGTCCAACGTGCCGTTGCTGCTCGGCCTGTTGGGCATCTGGTACGGCAACTTCCACGACGCCCAGTCGCACGCGGTCCTGCCGTACTCGCACTACCTCTCCAAGTTCACCGCCTACCTCCAGCAGCTGGACATGGAGTCCAACGGCAAGTCCGTGACCCGGGACGGCGAGCCGGTCGACTGGCAGACGGGCCCGGTCGTCTGGGGCACCCCCGGCACCAACGGCCAGCACGCGTACTACCAACTCATCCACCAGGGAACGAAGTTGATCCCGGCGGACTTCATCGGTTTCGCCGAGCCCGTCGCCGATCTGCTGCCGGGTCTGGTCGCCCAGCACGACCTCCTGATGGCCAACTTCTTCGCGCAGACGCAGGCGTTGGCCTTCGGCAAGACGCCCGACGAGGTGCGGGCCGAGGGCGTGCCGGACGAACTCGTCCCGCACAAGACGTTCAAGGGCAACCACCCGACGACGACGATCCTCGCCAAGGAGCTGACACCGTCGGTTCTCGGTCAACTCATCGCGCTCTACGAACACAAGGTGTTCGTGCAGGGCGCCGTGTGGAACATCGACTCCTTCGACCAGTGGGGCGTCGAGCTCGGCAAGGTCCTCGCCAAGCGCATCGAGCCGGCCCTGACGGAGGGCGCCGACGTGGCGGACCTCGACGGGTCGACGACGGCGCTTGTCGCCAAGTACCGCACGCTGCGCGGCCGTTGAGCCTGAGGGGCCACCCCGCCCGGGGTGGCCCCTCGGCTGTTCGCCGCCCCAGGTCTCAGGCGACCGCGCTCAGCGTGTCCGCGAGGCGGCGCCGGGCCGCTCGCGAGGCCGGGAAAGCGGCGAGCGCGGCGGCTCCCAGCACCGCGGCCGCGCCGAAGAGCACGAGCAGAGCGGGGGACGGGGCGCGGGCGATACCGGCGCCGATGCCGTTCGACCGGCCCTGGGCGTCGATCAGCCAGTGCGCGAGGGGCAGCCCGAGCGCCGTGCCGGTGAGGGCGGCGGCCAGGGCGGTGCACCCCGTCGCCGTCACCGTGACCGCCGTGATCTGCCGTGGGGAAAGACCGATCGCCTTGAGGGCGAGCAGATCCCGCTCTCCCTCACGCACCGTGCCGCCGATCGCGGTCAGCAGCTCGATGAGCCCGATCAGCGCCAGGACGGCGATCAGCCCGATGACCACGGCGCGCAGGGGCGAGAGCCCGTCGGCCGGGTTGGTCACGGCGTGCACGTCGAGATGGCCCCGCGAGGCCTTGGTCAGCTCGGCGCCGACCGCGGCGGGGTCCGCGCCGGGGCGCAACTGGAGCTGGTAGAGGGTGGGCCGGAGCTTCGGGTCGTTCTCACGCAGCGTGTCGAGCGAGGTGGAGATGACCCGGCCGCCGTTCTCCGGCTCGATGTTGCGGCCCACGATGTGCAGGATCTGCGGACGCCCGCCCACCGTCATCCGCACCCAGTCACCGACGCGTACGTCGAGCGCGTCGAGGAGCCCCTGTCCCGCCACCGCCTCGTCGAGGCCGCGCGCCTGGCGGCCTTCGGCCAGCGTGTAGGGGTACGGGTTCTGGTGCGTGCCGAGGCCGCGCAGCGCGATGGTGCCGGTCTGGCCGGGGACGAGGGCCGCCACCTCGATGCCCGGATGGACCGCGGTGACCCGACGGTCTCCGGCGAGGAGGTCCCGCGCCGCGGAGTCGGCCAGATTCTCGTCGGCGCGGGCGGTGAGCGCGGCGGCGAAGCCGAGTTCCTGGGGCTCGTCGTGAAACCGGTCGATGGTGGTCCAGGCGCTCAGCGCGACCACGATCAGGAGGAACGGCAGGGCGAGGCGGGCGATGGCGGACAGGGAGCGTGGCCGCCGCGTGAACGCCTTGTGCCAGCCGAGGACCAGTGCGGGCGGCAGCCGCCACCCCAGCGCCCCGCGCGCCACGCCGGACAGCCGCCCGCCCGGCGCCGCCGCGGCCCGCAGCACCGGCACCGAGGGCACGCGCCCGGCCCGCCACGCGGCGATCCCCGTCATGGCGCCGATGAAGAGCACCGCGGCGGCCGGCACCCCGAACAGGGCCGCCGTATGCCCCGGCAGCCCCTGCCACACGCCGATCGCGTCGCCGAGCCGCCCCGGGACACGGCTGCCCAGGGTCTGGATCAGAGCCGTCGCCATCGCGGCGCCGAGCAGGGCGTACGCCAGATGCTGGAGGAGGTAGCTGCGTACCACCTGGCCGGGTGTGAAGCCGATGGCCTTCAGGACCGAGATGTCGCGCAGATGGCCACGGATACGGGTGTCGATGGCGCCGTACACGGCGAGGGCGGCGGCGACCAGGGCGCCCAGGCCGAACAGGCCGAGCACCTGGCCGAGCAGGCGGTTGCCGCCCTGGGCCTCGGCGCGCGCCTGCTGCCAGTGGGAGACCTGGGTGACCGCTCCGGCGCCCAGGGCCGTGACGGCGCGCTGCACGGCGTAGTCCGTGTCGTCGGGGTCGGTGAGGCGCAGCCCGACGACCTGACCCGGGCGTCCCTCGGCCCGCTGCACGACGGACGGCGCAGCCCAGACGAGTCCGGCGCGCTCCCCGGGGCTGTAGCCGGGCTCGGCGCTGTCGGCGATGCCGAGGACGGTCAGGGTGCGCGCGGTGCCGGGCAGCGTCAGGGTGTCGCCGGGCTCGGCCCACAGCGCGCGGGCCAGGCCGTGTTCGAGGACGACGCCGTCCGGTGCGGCCGGGTCGAGCCAGCGGCCCGAGGTGAGCAGGGGACGCCCGGTGGCCGGTGGCCCGCCGGTGGCTCCGCGCAGCTCGACGGAGGCACGGGCGCCGTGCGACCGGACGGTGGCCGCGGCGGTCCGGTAGGGCCCCGAGACGGATTCGACGCCGCCGAGACGCGCAAGGCGGGCCGCGTCGGTGGAGGCCCCGGTGTGGATCCACACATGGGCGCCCCGTGACTGGGTGAAGACGCGCTGCCAGGGGTTGGTGGCGTACCCGAAGAGGGCCGCGGCAAGCAGCAGCGAGGCGACGATCCCGGTGGTGGCGAGCACGATGAACAGCGCTTCGCCCCGGTGCGTCCGCAGATCGGCGTGCGCCCAGCGCAGGGTGGCCCGCATGGGGTCAGTCCTTCAGTTCGAGCACGCCGGATATGCCGGTGCCGCGCGGCAGTGTGCCGCCGAGGTCGGCGTCGTCGGCGATCCGGCCGTCGAAGAAGCTGATGACGCGGTCCGCGGAGCTCGCGAGCCGTGCGTCATGGGTGACAAGGACGATCGTCTGACCGCGCTGGTGGAAGCGGGACAGCAGGCGCATCACCTCGCGCCGCCCCTTGCTGTCCAGGCTGCCCGCGGGCTCGTCGGCGAGCAGGAGGGAAGGGTGGTTGACCAGGGCGCGGGCCAGTGCGACGCGCTGCTGCTCGCCGCCGGAAAGCTCGCCCGGCATGCTGCGCTCCTTGCCGTCGAGGCCGAGATCGGCGAGGAGCTCCTTGCGTTCGGTGCGTGCCTGCTTCGGCGAGGTCCCGGCGAGCAGCGCCGGCAGCTCCACGTTGTCGGCGACCGACAGATTGGAGACGAGGTTGAAGAACTGGAAGACGATGCCGATCCGGCGCCGGCGCTCCACCGCCCAGCGCGCCTCGCTGTAGGAGTCGGTGGACTCGCCGTCCAGGCGGATGCTGCCGCTGTCCGGCCGCTGGAGCCCGCCGAGCAGATGCAGCAGGGTCGACTTCCCGGCGCCGGAAGGCCCGGTGACGGCGACGAACTCGCCCTGCCGTACACAGAGATCGACACCGCGTACCGCGGGGGCGGGTGCGCCCTCGCCGTAGTGGGTCTTGACCAGGCCCTCGGCCTCGAGCAGGGGAGGCACCGAGGACGGCGCGGAAGACGGCACGGAAGGCGGCGCGGAGTGACGGCTCTTCACTACGGCTCCTCCAGCTCTTCCTGGCATCGCTCGAGCCAGTCGAGATCGGCCTGCAGGTGCAGCATGGCGCCCTCGATCAGGAGTTGGGACATGCGGTTGTCCCGGTTCTCGGCCGCGGACAGCTTCGACAGATCGCGCATGGTGTTCAGGTACTGGCGCCGCTGTTTGTTGATGAGGGCGATCTGGTCGGCGAGACCGGTCCGCGGGGCGAGCGCGAGCTTCATGAAGAACTCGTCCCGTACCCGCGGCTCGTCCGCCGTCTCCTCGTACCAGGCGTGCAGCGCTTCCCGCCCGGCGTCGGTGAGGTGGTAGATCTTCTTGTTGGGCCGGCTCGACTGCTCGACTTCCTCGCCCTCGATCAGTCCCGACTTCTCGAGGCGGCCGAGCGTCACATAGATCTGGCCGACGTTCGGCTGAGGGTACGCGGAGCCGAGGAGTTGCTCAAGGTCCTGCTTGAGCTCGTAGCCGTGGGCCGGGCCTCGCGCCAGGAGAGCCAGGAGGGGCAGCCGCACTCGTGCTCTCCTCCTCGCATCCTCGCTCTGTGCTCCAGGCCCTAGTATCGCCCATACCTAACGGGTATACATGGCCCCTGACGCATGGCGAGGGTGCCGGGCGCCGGTGTACAGGGAGGAACCTATGCGGTGGATGCGTGCCGCGGGTAGGGGACTCCTGGTCGTTGCCGTGGTCCTGTCCGGTTACGTCGCCTCGGGAACCCCCTCCGACGGGGCGCGCGGCGACGGCCGCGGCCCCCTGACGCTGGCGACCGCGGGCGACCTCACCGGCTATCTGGGGCCTCTCCTCGAGGGGTGGAACCGTACGCACCCCGGCGAGAAGGTCACCCTCGTCGAGCTCCCGGACTCCGCCGACGAGACCCACGCGCAGATGACCACCGACCTGCGCTCGGACAACAGCCGCTTCGACGTGCTCAACATCGACGTCGCCTGGACCTCGGAGTTCGCCGCCGCGGGCTGGATCGCCCCGCTCAGGCGCGACAGCTTTCCGCTGAAGAGCTTCCTGCCGCCGGTCGTGGACACGGCCACGTACGACAGGAAGCTGTACGCGGTTCCCTACGTCACCAATGCCGGGCTGCTCCTGTACCGCAAGGACGTCCTGGCCGAGGAGGGCATCGCGCCGCCGCGCACCTGGGCCGAGCTCGAACGGGCGGCGAAGACCGGCGCCCCCAAGCACGGACTCGACGGATACGCGGGCCAGCTCCTCCCCTACGAGGGGCTCACGGTGAACGCCGCCGAGGCGGTCTACTCGGCGGGCGGCACGATCCTCGGTGACGAGGGCGAACGCGTCACCGTGGACTCCGCGGCGGCCCGCGAGGGCATCGGATTCCTCGCCCGCGGGGTGCGCGAGGGCTGGATCCCGAAGAAGGCGCTGACGTACACGGAGGAGGAGTCCCGCCAGGCCTTCCAGGAAGGCCGGCTCCTCTTCCTGCGCAACTGGCCCTACGCCTACGTGAGTGCGTCCGGCAAGGAATCCGAGGTCGCCGGGAAGGTCGGGGCGCTGCCGCTGCCGGGTCCCGACGGCCCGGGGACGAGTGTGCTCGGGGGCTCGAACCTCGCCGTCAGCTCCCATGCGCGGCACCCCGCTTCCGCCACGCGTCTCCTCGCGTATCTCACCGGCGAGAAGGTGCAGCGGCAGGTGCTCACGCGGGGCGCGCTGCCGCCTGTGCGGGCGGCGCTCTACCAGGACCCCGCGCTGATCCGGAAGTTCCCTTATCTGCCGACGCTCCGGGCGAGCGTGCTCGCGGCGGCGCCGCGTCCCAAGAGCCCTCGCTACGACCAGGTGAGCCTGGCCGTGCAGGCCGCCGTGTACGACGCCATGGCCGGGCATCAGACGCCCGAGGCGGCTGTGCGGCGCCTCGCCCGGGAGCTTGCGGCCATCTCCCGCTAGTTATCTGTTAGGTATCCAGAGTTCCCCTGTGGGGCCTCAAGGGTGCCCGAAACTCTGGACATAACACCTCAACTCATGCCCGCTTTCCGTCTACTCGTTGACACCTCCGCGACATGCCTACCTAACATGCATGCATCACCGCGCGGGTCGCGGTCACTCCACGCACTTCACGTAGACAGGTCAACGGGTCATGCTCACAGCCCCGGCCGGCGACGGCCTCGCGCGCCTCCACACGCACCACTGGTGGCGGGACGCGGTGATCTACCAGGTGTACGTCCGCAGCTTCCTGGACAGCACCGGTGACGGCATCGGCGACCTCGCGGGGGTCCGCGCGGGACTGCCGTACCTGAAGAAGCTCGGCGTCGACGGCATCTGGCTGAGCCCCTTCTACCCCTCGCCCCAGCGCGACCACGGTTACGATGTCGCCGACTACTGCGACGTGGACCCGATCTTCGGCAGCCTCGCCGAGTTCGACCTGCTGATGGCCGACGCCCGGCGCCTCGGCGTCAAGGTGCTCCTGGACATCGTCCCCAACCACTGCTCCAGCGAGCACGCCTGGTTCCGTGCCGCGCTCGCCGCACAGCCCGGCAGCGCCGAGCGCGCCCGCTTCCACTTCGCCGCGGGCCGCGGCCCGCACGGCGACGAGCCGCCCAACAACTGGCACGCCATGTTCGGCGGCCCCGCCTGGACCCGCGTCACCGATCCGGACGGCACCCCCGGCCAGTGGTACCTGCACATGTTCACGCCCGACCAGCCGGACCTGAACTGGCGCAACCCCGAGGTGGGCGCCCACTTCGAGCACGCCCTGCGCTTCTGGCTCGACCGGGGCGTGGACGGCTTCCGCATCGATGTCGCCGCCGGGCTCTTCAAGCACCCCGGCCTGCCCGACTCGCCGGACCCCGAGGCCGACGCCCGCACCCGCGACTCCGTGAACCCCCTCGCCTGGAACCAGCCCGAGGTGCACGACGTGTGGCGGCACTGGCGGGCGGTGTGCGAGGAGTACACCGCGCGCGACGGCCACGAGCGCCTCCTCGTCGGCGAGGTGTCCGTGCCGACCGCCCGCGAACACGCCCGGTACGTACGCCCCGACGAACTCCACCAGGCCTTCTTCTTCGACCTGTTGGGCGCGCCCTGGGACGCCGACGCCTTCCGCAAGGTCATCACCGAGGCGATGCGGGACATCGCGGGCACGGGCTCCACGGTCACCTGGGTCCTCAACAACCACGACCAGGTACGCACGGTCACGCGGTACGGCGAGTCCGGCACCGAGGGCAGCGGCCTCGGCGCCACCCGGGCGCGGGCCGCGGCGCTGCTCATGCTGGCGCTGCCCGGGGCCGCGTACATCTACCAGGGGGAGGAGCTCGGCCTTCCCGAGGTCGACGATCTGCCCGACGAGGTGCTCACCGACCCGATCTTCCACCGCACCGGAAGCCGGGCCCGGATCCGCGACGGCTGCCGGGTGCCGCTGCCGTGGTCGGGGCACGCGTCGCCGTTCGGCTTCACCCCCGGGGCGGAGAGCGCCAAGCCGTGGCTGCCGCAGCCCGCGTGGTTCGCCGAGCACGCCACCGACCGCGCGCTCGCCGACACCCGCTCCTTCTGGCATCTGTACCGCGACGGACTCCAACTGCGCGCCGGACTGCCCCAGTTGGGTGAGGGGCCGCTGCACTGGCTGGAGACGCCGCCCGGCGTCCTCGCCTTCGTGCGCGGCGACGGCCTCGTGTGCGCGGTCAACTTCGGCGCGGCCCCGGTGCCCGCGCCCGTGTCCGGCGCCCCTCTGCTGTCCAGCGGGCCGTGCCCGACCGGCGTCCTCCCCGGCGCCACCGCCGCCTGGTGGATCAGCGACCGCACCACCCCCTGACCGTCAACTCTTTTGCCTCCGAAGGGACATCAACGATGATGCGACGACGTATCACGCTCGCGAGCTGTACCGCCCTCGCCCTGGCCATGGGCGCCACCGCCTGTGGCGGTGGCGACGTCAGCGCCGGCGGCGGTGACAAGTCGCTCGACGGTCAGACGATCACCGTCGCCGGCGTCTGGTCCGGCAGCGAGCAGAAGAACTTCCAGAAGGTGCTCGACGCCTTCGGCGAGGAGACCGGGGCCAAGGTCCAGTTCGTCTCCACCGGTGACAACGTCTCCACCGTCGTCGGAAGCAAGATCGAGGGCGGCAACGCCCCCGACGTCGTGATGGTCCCGCAGGTCGGCGTCCTGAAGCAGTTCGCGAAGAAGGGCTGGCTCAAGCCCCTCTCGAAGAAGACCGAGCAGGCCGTCGACGCCAACTACGCGAGCGTGTGGAAGAAGTACGGCAGCGTCGACGGCTCCTTCTACGGCCTGTACTTCAAGGCCGCGCACAAGTCGACGGTCTGGTACAGCCCCGAGGCCCTCGACCAGGCGGGCGTCAAGACCCCCAAGACGTACGAGGAGATGCTCAAGGCCGGCGAAACGGTCTCCGACTCGGGCCTCGACGCCTTCTCCGTCGCGGGACAGGACGGCTGGACCCTCACCGACTGGTTCGAGAACATCTACCTCTCGCAGGCCGGGCCCCAGAAGTACGACCGGCTCGCCACGCACAAGATCAAGTGGACCGACCCGTCCGTGGTCGACGCGCTCACCACCCTCGGCAAGCTCTTCAAGGACGAGCAGCTGATCGCGGGCGGCCGCAAGGAGGCCCTGAGCACCGACTTCCCGGGCTCCGTCGAGAAGGTCTTCGGGCCCGAACCCAAGGCGGGCATGGTCTACGAGGGCGACTTCGTGGCCGGTGTCGCCAAGGACCAGTTCGACAAGAAGATCGGTGAGGACGCCGACTTCTTCCCCTTCCCCGCGGTCGGCGGCGGCAAGGCGCCCGTGGTCAGCGGCGGTGACGCCGCGGTCGCCCTGAAGGACGGCAAGAACCAGAAGGGCGCCACGGCGTTCCTGGAGTACCTGGCGACCCCCGAGGCGGCGGCCGTCTGGGCCGAGGCGGGCGGGTTCCTCTCCCCGAACAAGAAGGTCGACCTCGCCTCGTACGGCGACGACGTCACCCGCGAGACCGCCAAGTCCCTGGTCGACGCCGGGAATTCGGTCCGCTTCGACATGTCCGACCAGGCCCCGGCGGCCTTCGGCGGCACCAAGGGCATGGGCGAGTGGAAGCTCCTCCAGGACTTCCTGCGCGACCCGTCGGACCCGAAGGCCACGGCGCGGCGGCTCGAGGCCGCGGCGGCCAAGGCCGACAAGGGCTGATCGCCATGACCACCACGTCCGCCGAGACGCCGAGCCCGCCGGGCGCCGAGACGTCGGCCGCCGAGCCGTCCGGCGCCCCCGCCGGCAAAGGCTCCGCCGGCAAGAACCCCTCCGGCAAGGCCCCGAGACCCCCGGCCACCGAGGCCGCCCGGCGCAGGCGCCGCGGGCGGGTCATCGCCGTCGCCTTCGTCCTGCCCGCCCTGCTCCTGCTCGGCGCCCTCGTCGTCTACCCCGTGCTGTTCTCCGCGGGCCGCAGCCTCTTCGACGCCTCCGGCAGCACGTTCGTCGGCGGCGACAACTACGCCGAGATGTTCCGCGACCCGGCCACGCTCAAGGCCATCCGCAACAGCGTCATCTGGGTCGTCATCGCCCCCACCCTGCTCACCGGGCTCGGCCTGATCCTCGCCGTCCTGGTGGAGAAGATCCGCTGGGCCACCGCGTTCAAGCTGCTGCTCTTCATGCCCATGGCGGTCTCGTTCCTCGCCGCGGGCATCATCTTCCGGCTCGCGTACGACGAGGACCCCGAGAAGGGGGTCCTGAACGCCGCCGTGGTGGGCGTCCACGACGCCTTCGAGGGCGCCTCCTCCTATCCGACGGCGCATGCCCGCGACGGCCAGGGCCTGACGAAGGGCGCGGACGGCTCGTACCGTACGACCGCCCCAGCGACCCCGGGCCACACGGTCGGTCTCGGGCTCGTCGGCGTGGCGCCCAAGGACGTGCCCGAGGAAGCCGAGCCCGCGTACGCGGCGGCCGGGCGGTCGGCCGCCGCGCGTGAGCTGCGCGGAGTCGTCTACCTGGACTTCGTGCCCGGCGGGGGAGGGAAGCAGGGCAGGACGGACCGGGCCGAGAGCGGACTGCCGCGGATGCAGGTCGAGGCGGTGCGGGACGGCAAGACGGTCGGCAGCGCCACCACCGGCGCCGACGGCTCCTTCCGCTTCACGGACCTCGACCCCGGCGCGACCTACACCGTGCGGCTGCCCGCGAAGAACTTCGCCCCGCCCTACGAGGGCGTCTCCTGGCTGGGCCCGGCCCTCGTCACCCCGGCCATCATCGGCGCGTACCTGTGGATCTGGACGGGCTTCGCCATGGTGCTCATCGGCGCCGGGCTCGCCTCGCTGCCGCGCGACGCCCTGGAGGCGGCCCGGATGGACGGCGCCAGTGAGTGGCAGGTCTTCCGCCGGATCACCGTGCCGCTGCTCGCACCCGTCCTCACCGTGGTCTTCGTGACCCTGGTGATCAACGTGATGAAGGTCTTCGACCTCGTCTACATCATCGCGCCGGGTCCCGTGCAGGAGGACGCCACGGTCCTTGCCACCCAGATGTGGCTCGTCTCCTTCGGCGGCGGCAACAACCAGGGCCTCGGCAGCGCGCTCGGCATGCTCCTGCTGCTCCTGGTGATCCCCGCCATGGTGTTCAACGTCCGCCGCTTCCGCAGGAGTCAGTCATGACCGTCACCACTCCCGACCGGCAGGCGGTGGCGCCGGAGAAGGAACCGGCGGCCGTCGCACCGGCGCGCCCCCGCCCCAAGGGCCGGCTCGGCCGGTGGCTCGGCAGCAGCCTGGTCCAGGCGTTCCTCGTGGTCGTCGCACTGATCTGGATCACCCCGCTCGCCGGGCTCTTCCTCTCCTCGCTGCGCTCCTCCCAGGACAACGCGCGCGGCGGCTGGTGGACCTCCCTGACCAGCCCGGCGCAGCTCTCCTTCGACAACTACTCGGCGCTGCTCGCCAACACCGGGATGACGAAGGCGTTCTGGAACACCGTCCTGATCTCGGTGCCCGCCACCGCCCTCGTCGTCGTCATCGCGGCCTGCGCCGCGTACGCCTTCGCCTGGCTGGAGTTTCCCGGCCGGGACCCGCTGTTCCTGCTCGTGGTGGCGCTCCTCGTGGTGCCGATGCAGATCGGCCTGCTCCCGGTGGCCAAACTCTTCGGTCAGCTGGGTCTCTTCGGCACCATTCCGGGCGTGGTGCTCTTCCATGTCGCCTACGGACTGCCGTTCGCCGTCTTCCTGCTGCGCAACTACTTCGCCGAGATACCGAAGGAGATGCTGGAGGCGGCGCGGATGGACGGCGGGACCGAGTGGCGGATCTTCACGCGGCTCGTGCTGCCGGTGGGACGGCCGGCCATCGCCAGCCTCGCCATCTTCCAGTTCCTCTGGGTGTGGAACGACATGCTGGTGGCGCTGCTCTTCGCCGACAGTTCGTCGCAGCCGCTGACCGTGGAACTGCAGTCGCAGATACGCCAGTTCGGCAGCAACATCGATGTGCTCGCGCCCGGCGCGTTCCTCTCGCTCGTCGTGCCGGTGGTCGTGTTCTTCGCGTTCCAGCGGCACTTCGTGCAGGGGGTGATGGCGGGCTCAGTCAAGTGAGGCCGTGCGTACGGCAGTTGTCGTCACGTGTAACGCGCCGCGGCCCGGCCCCCACGAGGGGGACCGGGCCGCGGCACGTCGTCCTGCCGACGCTCAGGGAGAAGCCGGCGGATACAGGTCGCGCGGCAGCTGCGAGGCTGCCGCCTTGTCCAGCAGCCACAGCGTCCGTGACCTGCCGTACGCGCCCGCGGCGGGCGCCTGCACCTCGCCGGCGCCCGACAGGGCCATCGCCGCGGCGTTGGCCTTGTCCTCGCCGGCGGCGAGCAGCCACACCTCACGCGCCGCCCGGATCGCCGGAAGCGTGAGCGTGATGCGCACGGGCGGCGGCTTGGGCGCGCCGTGCACGCCGACCACCGTCCGCTCCGTCTCACGGACCGCGGGCAACTCCGGGAAGAGCGAGGCGACATGGGTGTCCGGGCCGACGCCGAGCATCAGCACGTCGAACGTCGGCACCGGACCATGGTCCTCGGGCCCCGCGGCCGCGGTGAGCTCGGCCGCGTACATCCCGGCCGCCGCGTCCACCTCGTACGCGCCGTCCGACGCGGGCATCGGATGCACCCGGGCCGGGTTCAGGGGCACCGAGTCGAGCAGCGCCTCCTTGGCCTGGGTGTAGTTGCGCTCCGGGTCGCCGTCCGGCAGGAAGCGCTCGTCGCCCCACCACAGGTCAAGCCGCGACCAGTCGATCGCGTCCTTAGCCGGGGACGAACTCAGCGCCGCGAGCAGGCCGTTGCCGTTGCGCCCGCCGGTGAGGACCACCGACGCGAAGCCGCGGGCGGCCTGCGCGTCGACGATCTTCGTGATGAGGCGGGCCGCGGCGGCCTGCGCCATCAGCTCCTTGTCGCGGTGCACCACCAGCTGCGGGGCCGCACTCACTTCGTTGCCGCCTTCTTGGCCGCGGTCTTCTTCGCGGGAGCGCTCTTCTTGGCCGCCTCCGCGGGCTCCTCCACGGCGGGAACCGCCGTCTCCTCGTACTCGCCCAGGCGGTCCACGCCGTACCTCAGCGCGGAGGCGTAGGTGTCGTCCGGGTCGAGACGGCGCAGCTCCTCGGCGATCAGCTCGGCCGTCTCGCGGCGCTTGAGCGCCACCGCGCGGTCGGGCTGCCCCTGGATGGAGAGCGTGGCGAGAGAGCCGTCGGCCCGGCCGAGCACGATGGGACCGCAGTCGGTGTCCATGCGTACGCCGGTGAGGCCGGGGCCCGCGGACAGCGAGCGCTTCACGGGGACGGAGAGCCGGTCCGCGAGCCACATGGCGAGCAGCTCGCAGCTCGGGTTGAACTCCTCGCCCTCCACCTCGACCGACGTCACCTTGCAGGCGATCTGGTCGAGAGCGGCCGCGAGCATCGAGCGCCACGGGGTGATCCGGGTCCAGGAGAGGTCCGTGTCACCGGGGTGGTAGGCCTCGGCGCGCGCGGTCAGCTCGTGGATCGGCTGCTCGGCGGCGTACGTGTCCGTGACGCGGCGCTGGCCGAGCGCGCCGAGCGGGTCCTTGGCCGGGTTGAGCGGCGCGTTGACCGGCCACCACACGACCACGGGGGCGTCGGGGAGCAGCAGCGGCAGGACCACCGACTGGGCGTGGTTGATGACCTCGCCGTACAGCCGCAGGACCACCGTCTCGCCGGTGCCCGCCTCGACGCCGACCCGTACCTCCGCGTCGAGACGCGAGGTGGTGCGGTCACGGGGTGAGCGCGCGGCGCGCTTGATGACGACCAGCGTGCGCGAGGGGTGCTCGCGGGACGCTTCGTTGGCGGCCTTCAGGGCGTCGTAGGCGTTCTCCTCGTCGGTGACGATGACGAGGGTGAGCACCATGCCGACGGCCGGGGTGCCGATCGCCCTGCGCCCCTTCACGAGCGCCTTGTTGATCTTGCTGGACGTGGTGTCCGTAAGGTCGATCTTCATGGGCGACGCCAGCTCCGTCCGTCTCGTGCGAGCATTTCGTCCGCCTCGGACGGGCCCCAGGTCCCGGACGAATACTGCGCGGGCTTGCCGTGCTTGTCCCAGTACTCCTCGATCGGGTCGAGGATGTTCCAGGAGAGCTCGACCTCCTCCGTGCGCGGGAAGAGGTTGGCGTCGCCGAGCAGGACGTCCAGGATCAGGCGCTCGTACGCCTCCGGGCTGGACTCGGTGAAGGACTCGCCGTAGGCGAAGTCCATCGACACGTCGCGGATCTCCATCGAGGTGCCGGGCACCTTCGAGCCGAACCGGACCGTGATGCCCTCGTCGGGCTGAACGCGGATGACGATCGCGTTCTGGCCCAGCTCCTCCGTCGCCGTGTGGTCGAAGGGGGAGTGGGGCGCGCGCTGGAAGACGACCGCGATCTCGGTGACGCGACGGCCCAGGCGCTTGCCCGTACGCAGGTAGAAGGGGACGCCCGCCCAGCGGCGGTTGTCCACCTCCAGCTTGATGGCGGCGTAGGTGTCGGTCTTCGACTTGGGGTCGATGCCGTCTTCCTGGAGGTAGCCGACGGCCTTCTCGCCGCCCTGCCACCCCGCGGCGTACTGACCGCGGACCGTGCTCTCGCCGAGGTCCTTGGGCAGCCGCACGGCGCCGAGGACCTTCGCCTTCTCGGCGACCAGCGCGTTCGCGTCGAAGGAGGCGGGCTCCTCCATCGCGGTCAGCGCCATCAGCTGGAGCAGGTGGTTCTGGATGACGTCACGGGCCGCGCCGATGCCGTCGTAGTACCCGGCACGGCCGCCGATGCCGATGTCCTCGGCCATCGTGATCTGGACGTGGTCCACGTACGACCGGTTCCAGATCGGCTCGAACATCTGGTTGGCGAAGCGCAGCGCCAGGATGTTCTGGACGGTCTCCTTGCCGAGGTAGTGGTCGATCCGGAACACCTGGTCCGGGGCGAACACCTCGTGCACGATCGAGTTGAGCTCCTTGGCGGACGCCAGGTCGTGTCCGAAGGGCTTCTCGATGACCGCGCGGCGCCAGGAGCCCTGCGGGGCGTCCGCGAGCTCGTGCTTCTTGAGCTGCTGGACGACCTGCGGGAAGAACTTCGGGGGCACCGACAGGTAGAAGGCGAAGTTGCCGCCCGTTCCCTGTGCCTTGTCGAGGTCCTGAATGGTGGCCTTGAGCTGCTCGAAGGCGGCGTCGTCGTCGAAGTTGCCCTGGACGAAGCGCATCCCCTGGATGAGCTGCTGCCAGACCTCTTCGCGGAACGGCGTACGAGAGTGCTGCTTGACGGCGTCGTGGACGACCTGGGCGAAGTCTTCGTCCTCCCAGTCGCGGCGCGCGAAGCCGATGAGCGAGAAGCCCGGCGGCAGCAGGCCACGGTTGGCGAGGTCATAGACAGCGGGCATCAGCTTTTTACGGGACAAATCGCCCGTGACGCCAAAGATGACCAGGCCCGACGGCCCCGCGATACGCGGGAGCCGTCGGTCTGCGGCGTCACGCAGCGGATTGCTGCTTGACAAGATGGTCAGCCCTCCGAAGGGGTGAGGCGCTTGAGCTCCGCCTCGGTGGACTTGAGCAGGTCGTTCCAGGACGCCTCGAACTTCTCGACGCCCTCGTCCTCGAGCAGCTGCACCACGTCGTCGTAGCTGATGCCGAGCTTCTCGACGGCCTCGATCTCGCCGCGCGCGGTGTCGTACGTACCGGCCACGGTGTTGCCCGTGATCTGGCCGTGGTCGGCGGTGGCCTCCAGGGTGGCCTCCGGCATCGTGTTCACCGTGTTCGGCGCGACCAGGTCGTCGACGTACAGGGTGTCCTTGTACGCCGGGTCCTTGACGCCGGTCGAGGCCCACAGCGGACGCTGCTTGTTGGCCTGCGCCTTGTCCAGCGCGGCCCAGCGGTCGGACGAGAAGACCTCTTCGTACGCCTCGTAGGCCAGGCGGGCGTTGGCGAGCGCGACCTTGCCCTTGGCGGACTTGGCCTCGTCGGTGCCAAGCGCGTCCAGGCGCTTGTCGATCTCGGTGTCCACACGGGACACGAAGAAGGACGCCACCGAGTGGATCTTGGAGAGGTCCAGGCCGCGCTCCTTGGCCTTCTCCAGGCCGGCCAGGTACGCGTCCATGACCAGGCGGTAGCGCTCCAGCGAGAAGATCAGCGTGACGTTGACGCTGATGCCAAGGCCGATAACCTCGGTGATCGCGGGCAGGCCCGCCTTCGTCGCCGGGATCTTGATGAGCGTGTTCGGGCGGTCCACCAGCCAGGCGAGCTGCTTGGCCTCGGCGACCGTCGACTTCGTGTTGTGCGCCAGGCGCGGGTCGACCTCGATCGAAACGCGGCCGTCCTGGCCGCCCGTCGCGTCGAAGACCGGGCGCAGGATGTCGGCGGCGTCACGGACGTCCGCCGTCGTGATCATGCGGATGGCTTCTTCGACGGTGACGCCGCGCGCTGCGAGGTCGGAGAGCTGCTGGTCGTAACCGTCGCCCTGCGAGATCGCCTTCTGGAAGATCGACGGGTTGGTCGTGACGCCCACGACGTGGCTCTGGTCGATCAGCTCGGCGAGGTTGCCGGACGTGATCCGCTTGCGCGACAGGTCGTCCAGCCAGATCGCGACGCCTTCGTCGGAAAGGCGCTTGAGTGCGTCTGTCATGAGGATTACATCTCCTACTTGGTCGTATGTCGGCGTCAGCGCTGAGCGGCGTCGATCGATTCCCGGGCTGCGGCCGCCACGTGGTCGGCGGTGAAGCCGAACTCGCGGAACAGCACCTTGCCGTCGGCCGACGCACCGAAGTGCTCCAGCGAGACGATGCGCCCGGCGTCACCCACGAAGCGGTGCCAGGTCAGGCCGATGCCCGCCTCGACCGCCACGCGCGCCTTGACGGACGGCGGAAGGACGCTGTCGCGGTACCCCTGGTCCTGCGCCTCGAACCACTCGACGCACGGCATCGAGACGACGCGCGTGGGAACGCCCGCGGCCTGCAGCTGCTCGCGCGCCTCGACGGCGAGCTGCACCTCGGAGCCGGTGCCGATGAGGACGACCTCGGGGGTGCCGCCGTCGGCCTCGAAGAGGACGTAGCCACCCTTGACGGCGCCCTCGGTGACCTCGCGGTCGTACGTCGGCACGCCCTGGCGGGTCAGCGCGAGGCCGTGCGGGGCGCCCTTGCCGAACTCCTTGGTGTAACGCTTCAGGATCTCGCGCCACACGACAGCGGTCTCGTTCGCGTCCGCCGGGCGGACCACGTTCAGGCCCGGGATGGCACGCAGCGAGGCCAGGTGCTCGACCGGCTGGTGCGTCGGGCCGTCCTCGCCGAGACCGATGGAGTCGTGCGTCCACACGTACGTCACCGGGAGGTGCATCAGCGCGGACAGACGCACGGCGTTGCGCATGTAGTCGGAGAACACCAGGAAGGTGCCGCCGAAGATGCGGGTGTTGCCGTGCAGCGCGATGCCGTTCATCTCCGCGGCCATCGAGTGCTCGCGGATGCCGAAGTGGATCGTGCGGCCGTACGGGTTCGCCTCCGGCAGCGGGTTGCCCGCCGGGAGGAACGACGACGTCTTGTCGATCGTGGTGTTGTTCGAGCCCGCGAGGTCGGCGGAGCCGCCCCACAGCTCGGGGATCACCGCGCCGAGCGCCTGCAGGACCTTGCCGGACGCGGCACGCGTCGCGACGCCCTTGCCCGCCTCGAAGACCGGGAGCTTCTCCTCCCAGCCCTGGGGGAGCTCGCCCGCGGCCACGCGGTCGAACTCGGCGGCGCGCGCGGAGTCGGCGGTGCGCCAGGCGGCGAAGCCCTTCTCCCACTCGGCCTTGGCGTCACGGCCGCGGTCGAGCGCGGCACGGGTGTGCGCGAGGACCTCGTCCGAGACCTCGAAGGTCTTCTCCGGGTCGAAGCCGAGGACACGCTTGGTGGCCGCGACCTCTTCGTCGCCGAGCGCCGAGCCGTGCGCGGCCTCGGTGTTCTGCGCGTTCGGCGCGGGCCAGGCGATGATCGAGCGCATCGCGATGAAGGAGGGGCGCTCCGTCTCCGCCTTCGCGGCCTGGATCGCCTTGTAGAGGGCGGCCGGGTCGAGGTCGCCGTTCTCCTTGGGCTCCACGCGCTGGACGTGCCAGCCGTAGGCCTCGTACCGCTTCATGGTGTCCTCGGACACCGCGGTCTCCGTGTCGCCCTCGATGGAGATGTGGTTGTCGTCCCACAGCAGCACGAGGTTGCCGAGCTTCTGGTGCCCGGCCAGCGACGACGCCTCGCCGGAGATGCCCTCCTGGAGGCAGCCGTCACCCGCGATCGCGAAGATGTGGTGGTCGAACGGCGACTCGCCCGGGGCGGTCTGCGGGTCGAACAGGCCACGCTCGTAGCGGGCGGCCATCGCCATGCCCACGGCGTTGGCGACGCCCTGGCCGAGGGGGCCCGTCGTCGTCTCCACGCCCGTGGTGTGCCCGTACTCCGGGTGGCCCGGGGTCTTGGAGCCCCAGGTGCGGAACGCCTTCAGGTCATCGAGCTCCAGGCCGAAGCCGGCCAGGTAGAGCTGGATGTAGAGGGTCAGGGACGAGTGGCCCGCGGAGAGCACGAACCGGTCGCGCCCGGTCCACTCGGCGTCCGCGGGGTCGTGGCGCATCACCTTCTGGAAGAGGGTGTACGCGGCGGGCGCGAGGCTCATGGCCGTACCAGGATGGCCGTTGCCGACCTTCTGTACGGAGTCCATGGCCAGGACGCGGGCAGTATCAACAGCCCGCTGGTCCAGTTCGGTCCACTCGAGGTCTGTGGTGGTCGGCTTGGTGCTCACCCTGAGTCAGGGCTCCTCTCCACATGTCGAATGCCGGCGATGTAGATCCCACCGGCCGATGTCGAGCCTACCGCTGTAAAGACGTGCATTTTTTCGAGTCATTCCAGAGTGCCGGGGTGTGCCGCCATCCGCCTCCCGAAAGGGATCCACGGTGTTCACCATGTGATCCGCAAGCCGCTCATCTGGACTCTCACAACGAGTGCGGCACCGCTCATCTGAACGGGTGTCGGGCCGTGTTTCGGGCGCTCCAACACGCCGCTCAACACGACCCCACCCCCGCGAAGGGCGAGGTATGGGCAACGTCTACAGTGGCGTGGTACGCGCGAGCCTTTACCGGATCTTCATGTCAGAACGTCCGACGCGGCTTGCTGGGAAGTCTCTGTCAGGGGTGTGCGTGACGGCCGTTGAATCCCGTCCAGCGGGAGCAATTGGGACGAGCTCTAGCCCAAGCCACCGGCCGCTCGGGGCCCGTGTCATGGCGTTCGTGGCGCTGACCAAGCCGCGAATCATCGAACTCCTCCTGATCACCACCGTTCCGGTGATGTTCCTCGCCGAGCAGGGGGTGCCCGACCTCTGGCTGGTCTTCGTGACCTGCCTGGGCGGTTACCTCTCGGCGGGCGGCGCAAACGCGCTCAACATGTACATCGACCGGGACATCGACGCCCTGATGGACCGTACGTCCCAGCGGCCCCTGGTCACGGGAATGGTCAGCCCCCGGGAGTGCCTCGCCTTCGGCATCGCGCTCGCGGTCGGCTCGACGCTGCTCTTCGGACTCGCCGTCAACTGGCTGTCCGCGTGGCTCGCCCTGGGCGCCCTGCTCTTCTACGTGGTCATCTACACGATGATCCTCAAGCGCCGCACCTCGCAGAACATCGTCTGGGGTGGCATCGCGGGCTGCATGCCCGTACTGATCGGCTGGTCCTCGGTGACCAACACCCTCTCCTGGGCGCCGGTCATCCTGTTCCTGGTCATGTTCTTCTGGACGCCGCCGCACTACTGGCCGCTGTCCATGAAGGTCAAGGACGACTACGCCCGGGTGGGCGTGCCGATGCTGCCGGTCGTGGCGTCGAACAAGGTGGTCGCGCGTCAGATCGTCCTCTACAGCTGGGTGATGGTCGCCGTCTCGCTGCTGCTGCAGCCGCTCGGCTACACCGGCTGGTTCTACACCGTGGTCGCCTTCGTGACCGGCGGCTGGTGGCTGTGGGAGGCGCACGGCCTGCAGAACCGCGCCAAGGCCGAGGTCACGGGCGGCAAGCTCAAGGAGATGCGGCTCTTCCACTGGTCGATCACCTACGTCTCGCTGCTGTTCGTGGCGGTCGCGGTGGACCCCTTCCTTCGCTGAGCCGACAACTTTCCCGACGGGCGGGGCATGTGGTGTTGAACGCCACGTGCCCCGCCCGTCGCCAGTTGATCTACCCGTCGGTAGCATCCTGCTCATGGCAGAGACGCAGCAGGTCGAGGACAGCAAGCAGGCAGCCCGCGCGGACAAGAAGGCGGCCAAGCTGGCCAAGCAGATCGGTGCCTTCGCCCAGGCGCACGGCGGTGCCGAGGGGCAGGTCGCGTACATCGGGCACGAGGGCACCCGCATCGTGCTGGTCGGCGACGACGGCGGCTGGGGCGACCTGGTGGCCCCCACCTACGAGATCGCGCAGAGCGCCGTCGAGAAGGCCGGGATCACCGTCCACGAGGACTTCGACGGTGACTTCGCCGCCAAGGTGGAGACCGGCCCGTACGAGTGGTCGCGGATGGCCGGCATCCAGCTCGGCGGCAAGCGCAACGGCTGACGGCGTCGGGGCCGTGGCGGACAGAACGGCCGTGAGCAACACCTGACACCCGGGTCACCCGTTAGGACGGTAGGAGCACGTCCGTCTACAGGGAGCCCGGATGATCGAAACGCCGTCCCTGGTGGACCAGTACTGCCACGGTGTGCTGCGTACGGAGCTGGGCCTCGGCACCTTCGAGGCCCACCTCGGCCGCGGTGAGGGCCCGCCCGCGCCCGGCACCACCTTCTTCGACACCCAGACGGGCTTCGCCGTGCGCCGCTGGTGCCCGCCGCTGCTCGGCCTCGAACCGCACTGCCCGCCCGCGCGCTACCTCGCCCGCCGCCGTGACCTGGGCGTTCTCGAAGCGGGGCGGCGGCTGCTGCGGGGGAGCGGCATCACGACGTACCTGGTCGACACGGGGCTGCCCGGCGATCTGACGGGGCCCGGCGAGATGGCCTCGGCCGGTGACGCCGACGCCCATGAGATCGTCCGCCTGGAATTACTGGCCGAACAGGTGGCCGACACCTCCGGCACCGTCGACTCCTTCCTCGCCAACCTCGCCGAGTCCGTGCACGCGGCCGCCGCGAACGCCGTCGCCTTCACCTCCGTGGCGGGCGTCCGGCGCAGCCTCGCCCTGGCACCCGAACCGCCGGGGCCGGGGGAGGTGCGGGGCGCGGCGGGACGCTGGCTGGCCCGGCGGCAGGTGGGCGGGGCGCTCCAGGACCCCGTGCTGCTCAGGCATCTGCTCTGGATCGCCGTCGCGTCGGGGCGTCCGCTGCAACTGCACGCGGGGGCCGGCGACCCGCAGGGGTACTTCGGCGGTTTCGCGCGGGCGACCGCGGGGCTCGGCACCGATCTGGTCCTGCTGCACGGCTATCCGTACCACCGCAACGCCGCGGACCTGGCCGGTCTCTTCCCGCATGTGTACGCCGATCTGGGGCCCGCCCTGGTGCGCACGGGCGCTCGCGCGGCTGCCGTTCTCGCGGAGATCCTTGAGCTCGCGCCGTTCGGCAAGCTGCTGTTCTCCAGCGGCGCGCACGGGCTTCCCGAGCTGCACGTGGTGGGTGCGCGGCTCTTCGGGGAGGCGCTGGGGCGGGTGCTCGGCGGGTGGGTCGCGGAAGGCGCGTGGTCGCTGCCGGACGCGCAGCGCGTGGCGGGGCTCATCGCGGCGGGCAACGCCCGCCGCGTGTACGGCCTGACCGACGACTGAGGTCAGACCGCCGAGAGCTGCGAGTCGTCGGCCTGGGCCGGCAGACCGGCGGTGGTGTACGGCCGTTCGCGCAGCGACAGCAGGACGCGCATCACGGCGATCCAGACCACGCACGAGCCGAACATGTGCAGGCCGACCAGGACCTCGGGCAGGTCCGTGAAGTACTGGACGTAGCCGATCGCGCCCTGGGCGAGCAGGATCAGGAAGAGGTCGCGGGTGCGGTGCAGCGGGCCCTTGGGGGCGTCGACCGCCTTGAGGACGAACCACAGGGCGAACGTCAGCGTCACCACGATCCAGGCGAGCACGGCGTGCAGCTTGCTGACCGTCTCCCAGTCGAAGCCCATCCGCGGCACCTCGCTGGAGTCACCCGCGTGCGGCCCGGAGCCGGTCACGACGGTGCCGACCGCGATGAGCAGCACGGACGCCACGACCAGGAACCACACCAGCTGCACCACGGCCTTGCCGACCAGCGGGCGTACGTCGGCGTCGCCCTCGCGGGTGCGCTGCCACATCGTGACGGCGACCGCGATCAGGGCGGTGGAGAGCAGGAAGTGCGCCGCGACCGTCCACGGGTTCAGGCCGACGAGGACCACGATGCCGCCGAGCACCGCGTTGCCCATGACCAGCCAGAACTGGACCCAGCCGAGCCGGGTGAGGCTGCGCCGCATCGGATTCTGCGAGCGCGCCGTGATGATCGCCCAGCCGACGGCCGCGCAGAGCACGTACGTCAGCATGCGGTTGCCGAACTCGATGGCTCCGTGGAAGCCCATCTCGTGGGTGGCCGTCAGGGAGTCGTCCGTGCACTTGGGCCAGGTCGGGCAGCCGAGGCCCGAACCGGTCAGGCGGACGGCGCCGCCGGTGACCACGATGCACACCGTCATCGCGAGCGAGATGAGGGCGGCGCGCTGCACGGTCCGCTGCTGCGGGGTCCAGCGTCCGGCGATGAAGGCGAGCGGGTTGCGCACGGCGGAGACGGCGTCGGCTCGGGTCACGTTTGGCACGGGGACCATCGTAGGGGGCCGCTTGTGCACGGCTTCACGAGGGGGACGTATCCGGTGCTTCTGTGACGCGGCTTACCTCTGTTGCCGCCGCTACTCCCAGCGGAAGAACCTGCCCGCGGCGCCGAGTCCGACGACGGCCCAGACCGCGAGGATCGCGAGGTCCCCCCACGGCATCCCCGCGCCGTCCTGGAGCACGTCCCGCAGGCCGTCGGAGAGCGCGGAGATCGGCAGCAGGCCGAGCACCGACTGGGCCGCGTCGGGGAACTTGTCCAGCGGCACGATGACGCCGCCGCCCACCAGCAGGAGCAGGAAGACCAGGTTGGCGGCGGCGAGCGTCGCCTCGGCCTTCAGGGTGCCCGCCATCAGCAGGCCGAGGCCGGAGAAGGCCGCCGTGCCGAGGACCAGGAGGAGGAGTACGGCGAAGGGGTTGCCGTGCGGTGACCAGCCGAGCGCGAAGGCGATCGCCGTCAGGAGCACGATCTGCAAAACCTCGGTGACAAGCACGGACAGGGTCTTCGCCGCCATCAGCGCCCAGCGGGGCAGGGGCGAGGCACCGAGCCGCTTGAGCACGCCGTAGCGGCGCTCGAAGCCCGTGGCGATGGCCTGCCCGGTGAACGCCGTGGACATCACGGCGAGGGCGAGGATGCCGGGGGCGAGGAAGTCGACCGCCTTGCCCTCGCCCGTGTCGACGATGTCGACCGCGCTGAACAGGACGAGCAGAAGGGTCGGGATCACCACCGTGAGAAGGAGCTGTTCGCCGTTGCGCAGCAGCATCTTCGTCTCGAGCGCCGCCTGCGCGGCGATCATGCGGGGGAGCGGGGCGGCGCCCGGCTTCGGCGTGTACGTACCGGCGGCGCTCATCCGCGCAGCTCCTTGCCTGTGAGCTCCAAGAAGACGTCTTCAAGGGTGTGGCGTTCGACGGCGATCTTCTCCGGCATCACGCCGTGCTGGGCGCACCAGGAGGTGACCGTGGCGAGCAGCTGCGGGTCGACCGTGCCGCTCACGCGGTAGGCGCCCGGGGTGAGTTCGGCCGCCGCGGAGTCCGGCGGGAGTGCCTTGAGGAGCGAGCCGACGTCGAGTCCGGGGCGACCGGAGAAGCGCAGGGTGTTCTCGGCACCTCCACGGCACAGCTGCTCGGGGGTGCCCTCGGCGATGACCTTGCCCGCGTCGATGATGGCGACCTCGTCGGCGAGCTGCTCGGCCTCGTCCATGTGGTGCGTGGTGAGGATGACGCTGACGCCGTCGGTGCGCAGATCGCGTACGAGATCCCAGGTGGCCCGGCGTGCCTGCGGGTCGAGGCCCGCGGTCGGCTCGTCCAGGAAGACCAGTTCGGGCCGGCCGACCACGGCCATGGCGAGCGCGAGGCGCTGCTGCTGGCCGCCGGACAGGCGCCGGTAGGTGGTGCGGCCGCAGCTCTCCAGGCCCAGGCGCTCGATCAGCGCGCCCACGTCCAGGGGGTGCGCGTGCAGCTTCGCCATGTGGCGCAGCATCTCGTCGGCGCGGGCGCCGGAGTAGACGCCGCCGGACTGGAGCATCACGCCGATGCGGGGGCGCAGCGCGCCGGCCTCGCGGACCGGGTCGAGGCCGAGGACGCGGACCGTGCCCGCGTCCGGCCTGCGGTAGCCCTCGCAGGTCTCGATCGTGGTGGTCTTGCCTGCGCCGTTCGGCCCGAGGACCGCGGTGACGGTACCCGCGCGGACCCGGAGGTCGAGGCCGTCCACCGCGGTCTTCTTGCCGTACCGCTTGACCAGGCCGGTGACCTGGACGACGGACTCAATTCCCATGCCGGGAAGTCTAGAGAGGGGCGGACGGGGCGCGGGCAGGGGGCTGTCAGCCGGCCCACTCGGCCCGTGAACGGTGGGTCTCCAGCCACCCTTGTGCGTACGCGACCGCGTCGGCCACCGGGAAGAGGCGGGCCGTCGCGGCGCCCACCGTGCCGCGCACCACGGGGCGGTCCCGCTCGAAGTCCGCGCCGAGTTCGTCGAAGCGCTCCTCGGAGATCGAGGTCTCGCGCACCGTCGTCCAGCGGCGGCCCTCCGGGGTCATGACCGCGAAGGAGTTCTCGGTCTCGGGGGCGGTGAGGCGGTATTCGGCCAGGTGGAAGGAGGTGCAGGTGTCGAAGCCCGCGCCGAGCAGCAGGACCCGGGCGCCCGACGCCTCCAGGCGGGCCAGCGGGCTGCGCTCGCCGAGGCGGCAGTCGAGGGCGTGCCCCTCCAGGAGCGCCTGCGCGCGGGGGCCGACCGCGGCGAAGGACGTCTGGGGGTGGGCGCTGCGATGGGCGCCGGGCCAGGTCCGTACGGTCTCGGGGATCACGCCGACGCCTCGGGTGGGGGCGGTGCGCGGGTCGTAGGCGGGGATGGAGGCGCGGATCTCGGGCCACCAGGACTCCGGGACCGGCGGGTTCTCCCACTCGGCCGGGTCGGAGTTGTCGCTGGACTGCGTGGGGACCACGAGCGTGCCCTTTTGGCCCAGTGCGTCGAGCAGCGCCTGGACGACCGCGATCTGGCCTCCGACGACCCAGCCGAGGGAGCTGAGCGAGGAGTGCACGAGGAGGATCTCGCCGGGACTCACACCGAGCTCGCGGAGGTCGGCCGCGAGGGACGCGCGCGTACACAAAGGCCCGGTGGGAGGGGGTGTCGACATGGTCAGGGAGTCTCCTCGCCCGTGTCGTCCCGCGCCACCGATTTGATCGATCAGTGATCATTTCCGCAGGTCAGCTTAGGTATGCCTAAGTGATGCAGCGCACCGGACCGTGATCCCGACGCGGGTTGTCAGGCTCTGAGGAATTACGCAACAATGGCGTTGTGAAAAACGTCGGCGAGGCTCCGCAGGAGGAACTCGCGACCGGGGAGCGGTCTACACGCAACCGGGTCGCGCGCTCCATCCTGGACCACGGCCCCTCCACGGTGGCCGACCTCGCAGGCCGCCTCAAGCTGACCCAGGCCGCCGTGCGCCGCCACCTCGACACCCTCGCCCACGAGAACGTGGTCGAGCCCCGTGAGCAGCGGATCTACGGCGCTCGTACGCGCGGGCGCCCCGCCAAGGTGTTCGCGCTCACCGACTGCGGCCGGGACGCCTTCGACCAGTCGTACGACAAGCTCGCCGCCGACGCCCTGCGCTGGATCAGTGAGCGGCACGGCGAGGGAGCGGTCGTCGAATTCGCCCGTGAGCGGATCGCGGCCCAGGCCGAGGTCTACCGCAAGGCGATGGACGCGGCGCCCCCCGAGCAGCGCACGGAGGCTCTCGCGAAGGCGTTGACCGCCGACGGGTACGCTGCTACGGCCCGCACGGCCCCCGTAGGCGAGCAGCTGTGCCAGCACCACTGCCCGGTCGCCCACGTCGCCGAGCAGTACCCACAACTTTGCGAGGCGGAGACAGAGATGTTCTCCGCCCTCCTCGGGACGCACGTCCAGCGGCTCGCCACCATCGCCCACGGCGACGGCGTCTGCACGACGTTCATCCCGCGCAACACCCCACACGCTTCACAGACCACTGACAAAGCATCCGCAAGCAAGGCCGGGAGGAACCCCGCATGACGCTCCCCACGGAGACTGCCCACCCCGAACTCGAGGGTCTGGGCACGTACGAATACGGCTGGGCCGACTCCGACGTGGCCGGGGCGTCCGCCAAGCGCGGCATCAACGAAGACGTCGTGAAGGACATCTCGGCCAAGAAGAACGAGCCGGAGTGGATGACCAAGCTCCGTCTCAAGGGCCTGCGCCTCTTCGACAAGAAGCCCATGCCGAACTGGGGCTCCGACCTCTCCGGCATCGACTTCGACAACATCAAGTACTTCGTGCGGTCCACGGAGAAGCAGGCGGAGTCCTGGGAGGACCTGCCCGAGGACATCAAGAACACGTACGACAAGCTCGGCATCCCCGAGGCGGAGAAGCAGCGCCTCGTCGCCGGTGTCGCGGCCCAGTACGAGTCCGAGGTCGTCTACCACCAGATCCGTGAGGACCTGGAGGAGCAGGGCGTCATCTTCCTCGACACGGACACCGCCCTGAAGGAGCACCCGGAGCTCTTCAAGGAGTACTTCGGCACCGTCATCCCCGTCGGTGACAACAAGTTCGCCTCGCTGAACTCCGCCGTGTGGTCCGGTGGCTCGTTCATCTACGTCCCCAAGGGCGTGCACGTCGAGATCCCGCTCCAGGCCTACTTCCGCATCAACACGGAGAACATGGGCCAGTTCGAGCGCACGCTGATCATCGTCGACGAGGACGCGTACGTTCACTACGTCGAGGGCTGCACGGCGCCGATCTACAAGTCGGACTCGCTGCACTCCGCGGTCGTCGAGATCATCGTGAAGAAGGGCGGCCGCTGCCGCTACACGACGATCCAGAACTGGTCGAACAACGTCTACAACCTGGTCACCAAGCGCGCCGTGGCGTACGAGGGCGCGACCATGGAGTGGATCGACGGCAACATCGGCTCCAAGGTGACGATGAAGTACCCCGCCGTCTACCTGATGGGCGAGCACGCCAAGGGCGAGACGCTGTCCATCGCCTTCGCGGGCGAGGGCCAGCACCAGGACGCCGGATCGAAGATGGTCCACATGGCGCCCAACACGTCCTCCAACATCGTCTCGAAGTCCGTGGCGCGTGGCGGTGGCCGCACCTCCTACCGCGGTCTCGTCGAGATCGGCGAGGGCGCCGCCGGATCGAAGTCGAACGTCCTGTGTGACGCGCTGCTCGTCGACACGATCTCCCGCTCGGACACGTACCCCTACGTGGACGTGCGCGAGGACGACGTGTCCATGGGCCACGAGGCGACCGTCTCCAAGGTCTCCGACGACCAGCTCTTCTACCTGATGAGCCGCGGTCTGACGGAGTTCGAGGCCATGGCGATGATCGTGCGCGGCTTCGTCGAGCCGATCGCCAAGGAGCTGCCCATGGAGTACGCCCTGGAGCTGAACCGGCTGATCGAGCTGCAGATGGAGGGCTCGGTCGGTTAAGACCGGACACCGTCCCCGCAGCGACCGACTTCTTTACCCAGAGAGAGAGCACGACGACAGCCATGGCTGAGGCTCAGAACATCCCGGTGGGCTCGACCACCGCCGGATCGATCGCGGTGGCCGCCGAGTCCACCGTCGCGACCCGCATGAGCGCTCCCCCGTCCTTCGACGTGGCGGACTTCCCCGTCCCCCACGGCCGCGAGGAGGAGTGGCGGTTCACGCCGCTGGAGCGCCTTCGCGGGCTGCACGACGGCACCGCGGTCGCCACCGGCGGCATCCGTGTCGAGGTGACGGCCCCCGCGGGCGTGACCCAGGAGACCGTCGGCCGTGACGACGCGCGCGTGGGCAAGGCGGGCAGGCCCGTCGACCGCGTGGCCGCGCAGGCCTACTCGTCCTTCGAGAAGGCCTCGGTCGTGACCGTCCCCAAGGAGACGGTCCTGACCGAGCCGATCCGGATCGCCGTGCACGGCGAGGGCGGCACCGCCTTCGCGCACCAGGTCATCGAGGTGGGCGCGTTCGCCGAGGCCCTCGTCGTCATCGACCACACCGGTGACGCCGTGCTCGCGGCCAACGTCGACTACCTCTTGGGCGACGGCGCCAAGCTCACCGTCGTCTCCGTCCAGGACTGGGACGACAAGGCCGTGCACATCGCGCAGCACAACGCGCTGATCGGCCGGGACGCCTCCTTCAAGTCGGTCGTCGTGACCTTCGGCGGCGACGTCGTACGCCTGCACCCCCGCGTCGAGTACGCGGGCACGGGCGGCGAGGCCGAGCTCCTCGGCCTGTACGTCACCGACGCCGGCCAGCACCAGGAGCACCGCCTCCTGGTCGACCACAACCAGCCGCACTGCAAGTCGAACGTCGTCTACAAGGGCGCGCTCCAGGGCGACGACGCCCACGCGGTGTGGATCGGCGACGTCCTCATCGAGGCCGCCGCCGAGGGCACGGACACGTACGAGATGAACCGCAACCTGGTTCTGACCGACGGCGCCCGCGTCGACTCCGTGCCGAACCTCGAGATCGAGACCGGCGAGATCGTCGGAGCGGGCCACGCCTCGGCGACCGGCCGCTTCGACGACGAGCAGCTCTTCTACCTCCAGTCGCGCGGTATCCCGGAGGACGAGGCGCGCCGCCTGGTCGTCCGCGGCTTCTTCGCCGAGCTGGTCCAGCAGATCGGTCTGCCGGACGTCGAGGAGCGCCTCATCGCGAAGATCGAAGAGGAGCTGGAGGCGACGGTCGCATGACCTTCGACCATGGCCGATTCATTCGGGCCTGTGGCCTGAGCGAGCTGTCGGAGGACACCCCGAAGCGGGTGGAACTCGACGGCACGCCGGTCTCGGTCGTCCACACCGAGGGCGAGGTGTTCGCGATCAACGACATCTGCTCGCACGCGAACGTCTCCCTCTCCGAGGGCGAGGTGGAGGACTGCCAGATCGAGTGCTGGCTGCACGGCTCCGCCTTCGACCTCCGTACCGGCAAGCCGTCCGGTCTTCCCGCGACGCGCCCCGTCCCCGTATACCCCGTAAAGATCGAAGGGGACGATGTGCTCGTCTCCCTCACCCAGGAGTCCTGAGGCACATGGCAACGCTTGAAATCCGAGACCTGCACGTCACCGTCGAGGCCGACAACGCCACGAAGGAGATCCTCAAGGGCGTCGACCTCACCGTGAAGCAGGGCGAGACGCACGCCATCATGGGCCCGAACGGCTCCGGCAAGTCGACGCTCGCCTACTCCATCGCGGGTCACCCCAAGTACACGATCACCCAGGGCACCGTCACCCTCGACGGCGAGGACGTCCTCGAGATGTCCGTCGACGAGCGTGCCCGCGCCGGCATGTTCCTCGCCATGCAGTACCCGGTCGAGGTCCCCGGCGTCTCGGTCTCCAACTTCCTGCGCACGTCGGCGACGGCGATCCGCGGCGAGGCCCCCAAGCTGCGCACCTGGGTGAAGGAGGTCAAGGGCGCGATGGAGCAGCTCCAGATGGACCCGGCCTTCGCCGAGCGCAACGTGAACGAGGGCTTCTCCGGCGGTGAGAAGAAGCGCCACGAGATCCTCCAGATGGAGCTCCTCAAGCCGAAGATCGCGATCCTCGACGAGACCGACTCCGGCCTGGACGTCGACGCCCTGCGCCAGGTCTCCGACGGCGTCAACCGCGTCCGCGAGACCGGCGAGGTCGGCACCCTGCTGATCACGCACTACACGCGCATCCTGCGCTACATCAAGCCCGACTTCGTGCACGTCTTCGCGAACGGCCGCATCGCCGAGTCCGGCGGCGCCGAGCTCGCCGACAAGCTCGAGGCCGAGGGCTACGAGGCTTACACGAAGGGTGGCGTATCCGCGTGACAGTGGCCCACCAGGGGCTCTCCGGCCTCCTCGACACCGAGGCGATCCGCAAGGACTTCCCGATCCTGGATCGCACGATCCACGACGGCAAGAAGCTCGTCTACCTGGACAACGCGGCGACGTCCCAGACGCCGCGCCAGGTGCTCGACGTACTCAACGAGTACTACGAGAAGCACAACGCCAACGTCCACCGCGGTGTGCACGTCCTCGCGGAGGAGGCCACGGCGCTCTACGAGGGCGCCCGTGACAAGGTCGCGGCGTTCATCAACGCGCCGAGCCGCGACGAGGTGATCTTCACCAAGAACGCCTCGGAGTCGCTCAACCTCGTGGCCAACATGCTGGGCTGGGCCGACGAGCCCTACCGCGTGGACCACGAGACCGAGATCGTCATCACGGAGATGGAGCACCACTCCAACATCGTGCCGTGGCAGCTGCTCTCGCAGCGCACGGGCGCGAAGCTGAAGTGGTTCGGTCTCACGGACGACGGCCGGCTCGACCTGTCCAACATGAACGAGATCATCACGGAGAAGACGAAGATCGTCTCCTTCGTCCTGGTCTCCAACATCCTGGGCACGCAGAACCCCGTCGAGGCGATCGTCCGCCGTGCGCAGGAGGTCGGCGCGCTCGTCCTCATCGACGCCTCGCAGGCGGCCCCGCACATGGTGCTCGACGTGCAGGCGCTGCAGGCCGACTTCGTGGCCTTCACCGGCCACAAGATGCTCGGCCCGACGGGCATCGGCGTGCTGTGGGGACGGCAGGAGCTCCTGGAGGACCTCCCGCCCTTCCTCGGCGGCGGCGAGATGATCGAGACCGTGTCGATGAACTCCTCGACCTACGCTCCCGCGCCGCACAAGTTCGAGGCGGGCACGCCCCCGGTCTCCCAGGCCGTCGGCCTGGGCGCGGCCGTGGACTACCTCTCGGCCATCGGCATGGACAAGATCGCCGCTCATGAGCACGCGATCACCGAGTACGCGGTCAAGCGCCTCCTGGAGGTCCCCGACCTCCGGATCATCGGCCCGGCATCGGCCGAGGACCGCGGCGCCGCGATCTCCTTCACGCTCGGCGACATCCACCCGCACGACGTGGGCCAGGTCCTGGACGAGGAAGGCATCGCGGTCCGCGTGGGTCACCACTGCGCCCGCCCCGTCTGCCTCCGCTACGGAATTCCTGCGACCACGCGAGCGTCGTTCTATCTGTACTCCACGCCCGGCGAGATCGACGCTCTCGTCGACGGCCTGGAGCACGTACGGAACTTCTTCGGCTGAGGGGCTGGCTGGGAACGTGAAGCTGGATTCGATGTACCAGGAAGTCATCCTGGACCACTACAAGCACCCGCACGGGCGCGGTCTTCGTGATGGCGACGCCGAGGTGCACCACGTCAACCCGACGTGCGGCGACGAGATCACGCTGCGCGTCAAGTACGACGGGTCGACGATCGCCGACGTGTCGTACGAGGGCCAGGGCTGCTCCATCAGCCAGGCCAGCGCGTCCGTCCTGAACGACCTGCTTGTCGGCAAGGAACTCGCCGAGGCGCAGAAGGTCCAGGAGGTCTTCCTGGAGCTGATGCAGTCCAAGGGCAAGCTGGAGCCGGACGACGCCATGGAAGAGGTCCTGGAGGACGCCGTCGCGTTCGCCGGGGTCTCGAAGTACCCGGCGCGTGTGAAGTGTGCGCTGCTGAGCTGGATGGCGTGGAAGGACGCGACGGCCCAGGCGCTGGGTACCGACGACGTCGCTGAGAGGAAGACCGCATGAGCGAGAACGAGACCCTGACCAAGCCGGCCTCCGAAGAAGAGGTCCGCGAGGCGCTGTACGACGTGGTCGACCCCGAGCTGGGCATCGACGTCGTCAACCTCGGCCTGATCTACGGCATCCACGTCGACGACGCGAACATCGCGACGATCGACATGACGCTCACCTCGGCGGCCTGCCCGCTGACGGACGTCATCGAGGACCAGGCGAAGTCCGCCACCGACGGCATCGTCAACGAACTCCGGATCAACTGGGTCTGGATGCCGCCGTGGGGCCCGGACAAGATCACGGACGACGGCCGCGAGCAGCTTCGCGCGCTCGGGTTCAACGTCTGAGGTGTGACAGGTAGTTCTTCCGGTTCGGCCCCCTGCGCTGCTGCGCAGGGGGCCGAACCGCGTTCAGCTCCCTTGCGGGGATTCGGCCTGCGCAAGGGTGTGCGCGAGGCCCTCCTTGCGGATGCGCCGGTCGATGTAGAGCAAGGCGGTCACCAGCGGCAGGAACACGCTGGCCGCCAGTTGCGTGATGAACGTGGCGACCAGCGAGAACAGGGCGAACAGGCCGAACTGGGAGCGCAGTTGGTCCAGGAAATAGGCCGAAGCGGAGTCGTCCGGGTCGACCGGGGGCGGGGCCGGCGCGGTGAATTGCAGGGGGAGTCGCAGGGCGAGGGAGACGCCCATCACGATGAGCCCCGCGAGCAGTGAGATGCCGAAGGTGCGCCACCAGGCGCCCCGGACCAGGCGTACGGAGCGCCGCAGCGCCGTGAACGGGCCCGCTGTCTCGAGGGCCGCGGCGGCCGGGGCGAGGGCGAACAGGACGTACAGCCAGGCCGCGAGCGGCAGCGTCACCAGGAACAGCGGGAAGACCAGGCCGATGGGGATGAGCGACTGGGTCATCATCAGGAAGAGGAGCGAGAGGAAGAGCAGCGCGAACGCGGCCACCGGCAGCATCAGGACGACCGAGAGCAGCAGGGTCACGGCAAGCACGGACGGTGTCCGCGACCAGGCCCTGCGCCACACCGCACCGAACGTCGCCGGGCGGCCGAGGACCGCCTCGTGCAGCGTGGCGGCGCATGCGGCCTGGATGAACGAGTTGACGACCAGCGTGGCGAGCATGAACACCAGCCACGCCAGGCCGAACGCGACCAGGATCGGCCTGCCGTCGTCCCAGGAGAAGTCCGCGCCGGTTTCGTGCAGGACGCGGATGTGCTCGCGGGTCGCGACGTAGGCGAGCGCCCCGCCGACCACGACGACGAGGGCGAGCAGACCGTAGGCGGCGGCCGCGGTGCCGAACAGCGGCTTGGCGTAGCGCCGCATCGTCGCGAACGCGCCGCCGATGACGTGGTTGGCGCCCAGCGGTGCGAGGGGTATGACGCCGGGCTTGGGCGGCGGCGGTGGCGGGGTCCATCCGTAGCCGTTCCAGCCCCAGCCGGGTGGCGCTCCGTACGGCCCCGGCGGTGCGCCGTAAGGCGCCTGTGGTCCCCGCCCCGATGTGTCTGACATCGCTCTTGTGCTCCGTGGTCTCGTGCGGTTCTCGCCGCGTCGCCCCTGTGGCCCCCCCCACAGTGATCGCGTCACCTTAGCCCGCTCCGGTCACCGTCGTTGTGTACGGCCGTACGCAACGATGTGTACTCTCGTACACATGGGATACGGACTGCTGGCCGGAGCGATCGTGGCGGAGGTGGCCGGGACGACGGCCATGAAGTACAGCGAGGGGTTCAGCAAGCTCTGGCCCTCGCTGATCACCGTCGCGGGCTATCTGATCGCCTTCACGCTGCTCGCACAGACCCTGAAGACGCTCTCCGTCGGCACCGCCTACGCGATCTGGGCCGGGATCGGGACCGCCGCCGTGGCCGCCATCGGCATGATCTTCATGGGTGAGTCCGCGGGCCTCGCCAAGATCGCGGGGATCGCCCTCGTCATCGCGGGCGTCGTCCTGCTGAACCTGGGCGGTGCGCATTGATGGCCCGGCGTTACGACCCCGAGCGGCGTACCCGGATCATCGACGCCGCGATCCGGGTGGTGGGGGCGAAGGGGATAGGCGGGCTCAGCCATCGCTCGGCCGCCGCCGAGGCCGATGTGCCGCTCGGGTCCACCACGTACCACTTCAAGACACTCGACGAGCTGCTCCTCGCAGCGCTGGAGAAGGCCAACGAGGGCTTCGCGAAGGTCGTCGCGAGCCGGGGCGGCTTCCAGGACCCCCGGGTCGACCTCGCCGGTGAGATCGCCGAGGTGCTCGGGATGTGGCTCGGCCAGGAACGCACGGGGATCGAGCTGGAGTACGAGCTGTATCTGGCCGCCCTGCGCAGGCCCGCCCTGCGCCCGGTCGCCGCCTGCTGGTGCGACGGACTCGCCGAGGTCTTCGCCGAACGCACCGACCCGGCCACCGCGCGTGCGCTGGTCGCCCTGATGGACGGAATCTGCCTCCAGGTGCTGCTCACGGACGGCACCTACGACGAGGCGTACGCCCGCGAGATGCTGGGCCGGCTGATCCCCCGCGACGGCTGACCGTCACCGTGGTCCGGCCACGGTCCCGGAAGCTCGCCGGCCCGGAGGCTGAGACCGGTTCGCTCGGGCGGTGCGGTGACCGTTAGGTTTTCCCCATGACCGACACGAACGCTTCCCGCACCACCGGCGCCGTCGCCGCAGGCCTCGCCACCCTCACCGCCGACGGCACCGTCCTCGACACCTGGTTCCCCGCGCCCGAGCTCGTCGCCGAAGCGGGCCCCGCAGGCACCGAGCGGCTCACCGCCGAGCGTGCCGTGCAGCTGCTCGGCGAGGGCGCGGGCAAGGCCATCGGCCTGGACGCCCGCCGTGGCGTGGAGATCGTCGCCGTCCGTACGGTCATCTCGTCCCTCGACGAGAAGCCGGTGGACGCCCACGACGTCTACCTGCGCCTGCACCTGCTCTCGCACCGCCTGGTCAAGCCGCACGGCGTGAACCTCGACGGCCAGTTCGCCTTCCTCGCCAACGTCGCGTGGACCTCGCTCGGCCCGGTCGCCGTCGACGACGTCGAGAAGGTCCGGCTCAACGCCCGCGCCGAGGGCCTGCACCTCGCGGTGACCTCCGTCGACAAGTTCCCGCGCATGACGGACTACGTCACGCCGAAGGGCGTCCGCATCGCCGACGCCGACCGCGTGCGGCTCGGCGCGCACCTCGCCGAGGGCACGACCGTCATGCACGAGGGCTTCGTGAACTTCAACGCGGGCACGCTCGGCACCTCCATGGTCGAGGGCCGTATCTCCGCGGGTGTCGTCGTCGGTGACGGCTCCGACATCGGTGGCGGCGCCTCCACGATGGGCACCCTCTCCGGCGGCGGCAACGTCCGCATCGTCATCGGCGAGCGCTGCCTGATCGGCGCCGAGGCGGGCGTGGGCATCGCGCTCGGCGACGAGTGCGTCGTCGAGGCCGGGCTCTACGTCACCGCGGGCACCCGCGTGACCATGCCCGACGGACAGATCGTCAAGGCCCGCGAGCTCTCCGGCGCCTCGAACATCCTCTTCCGCCGCAACTCGGTCACCGGCGCCGTCGAGGCCCGCCCGAACAACGCGGTGTGGGGCGGCCTGAACGACGTGCTGCACAGTCACAACTGACGTACCGCGTATCCCTCTCGTCCCGCGCGGCTGCGTATGCTGCGCGGGACGACAGGAGACTGACATGCGCGGAACGGGGATCAGGGCCGTAGCCCTGGGCGCGGTGACGGTACTCGGCCTGGTGGCCGGGTGCGGCGAGAGTGCGGGGCAGGGCGAGGGCGCCGACCGCAAGGCGGCACAGAGCATGAGCCGGGCCGCCGCCACCGGCGACCACGGCCATCCGCTGGAGAAGAGCGACATCCCGTGGAGCGGCAGTCCCAGCCCCTTCAACGCGCAGGTCAAGCTCGCCGACGGGCGACGCGTGGCGATGCACTACATGAAGGGCAAGGGGCTCTTCGTGCAGGACTACAGCCCCAAGGCCAAGGGCTGGTCCAAGTCGGCCGTCGTGTACAAGACGGAGACCGATGCCTGCCAGGGGATCACGCTCAAGGCCAAGGACGGCACCGTCGCGGCCTTCGGGGACTTCGGCGTGTACTGCGCCGACGGTGAGCCGCCGACCGAGTCGGTCGCCGCGGTCGCCACCGGCCCGCTGACGAAGTGGGCCACGCACCTCACGAAGGACTTCGACGGCTGGGAGAAGATCGCCGTCGCCACCGGGGGCAAGAAGGTCACGTTCAGCGGGGGCGGCGAAACGCTCGTGTGGACCAAGGCCGGTGGCTTCCCCGCCGCGGGCTGATTCCCGCCGGCGGCCGCGTCACAGCGCTTCGTAAGCCGCGAGCAGCCCGTCGGTCGCCTGGCGGCTGGCGGGTCGCAGGGGTGCGCGGACCGGGCCGCCGGGCAGGCCGAGCGCGTTCAGCAGGGCCTTGGAGGTGACCGTGCCCGGGAGGCCCGCGCCCATCATCAACTCGATGAGCTCCATGGACTGTTGCTGGAGGCGGCGGGCACCGGCGGTGTCGCCCGCGTCGAACGCGTCGATGATGGCGCGGAGACGGCGCGGTACGACGTTGGCCACCGTGCTGATGTAACCGACGCCGCCGACCGCGTACAGCGCAAGGATGAACTCGTCGCAGCCGGTGTAGTAGGCCAAGTCGGTTTGTGACAACACCTTCTGAGTGGCCATCAAGTCGTACGCGCAGTCCTTCACGGCGACGATCCGCGGATGGTCCGCGAGCCGCAGCATCGTGTCCGGTTCGATGCGCGTCCCGGTGCGCCCCGGGATGTCGTAGAGCGCGAGCGGAAGCCCTGTCGCGTCGGCGACCTCCAGGAAGTGGGCCTCGACGGCGTCCTGCGGCGGCTTGCTGTAGTAGGGCGTGACCACCAACAGGGCGTCCGCGCCCGCCTTTTCGGCCTGCAGTGCCATCTCGACGGTGTGCCGGGTGGCGTAGCTGCCGACGCCCGCGACGATCCTGGCCCGGTCGCCGACCGCCTCGGCGACGGCGCGGACGAGCGCGGCCTTCTCGTCGTCGGAGGTGGTGGGGGACTCGCCGGTGGTGCCGGACAGGACGAGCCCGTCGCAGCCTTCGGCCACCAGGCGGTCGGCGAGCAGCTGGGCACCGTCGAGATCGAGCACGCCGTCGTCCGTGAAGGGCGTGACCATCGCGCAGAGGGCGCGGCCGAGGGGAGGGGCCGGAGCTGTCGATGAGGGTGAGGTCATAGGGGCAGTGTCGGTACGCCGACGCTGAAGCTCCACTTAATTCTGCTACGAGGTATGCGACAGGAACGCTAAGAGGTGGCCGCTGTGCCCGGCCGTGAGCCGGCGGTCAGCGGGTCGGGACCTAGTGCCAACTCGCCCCCGTATGCGCCACCATGGGCCGACGGTAGTCGACGGACGGCCGCGCGGCGGCCGGCCACAGGAGGCGTCATGAGGCTGGGCAAAGCACTCGCCACCGGGATCGCCGAAGAAGACCCGCAGGAGCGGCTGCAGAAAGACCTCGAACAGCACGTGGAGTCCGAGCCCGAACCGGCGCCGACGGCCGCGGAGCCGTCGGCCGAGGTTCCGGCGCCCGGGGTCCCGGCGGCCCGGTGAGGCTGCGGCTCCCCGCGGAACGCCCGAAGGAGCCGCCGACCGGATACAAGATCGCCCGCCTCGCGCTGTCCCAGGACGGCGCGCGGGCGGGGTTCACCGGCGTCTCCCTGGGTGCCGCCCTGCCCTACGGCGTGCTCGACGAGGCCCGCTGCGTCTACGGGCGACGGCACGCGGCTCCGCACCGCCGCTGCGACTGCGGGTTCCACTGCGTCCACGAACACGCCACGGCCCAGGCCTTCTTGTGCACCGCCGAGCACCGCGGGGCGGCGTTGCTGCGGGTCACCGTGCTCGGCGCGTACATCCGCTTCGAGCGGGGCTTCCGGTACGCGCGGCAACGGGTGCGGGCCGTGACGGTGCAGCCCTGCCGCTGCGGGGCGCGCGCCTCGGTCCTCGCGGACGCCGGGTGGGGCAGGCCGGGGTGGCGGGTGGTCGAGGGGGTGTGCGCGCTGTGCGCGGGCAGGCGTACGTCGATGCGGCTCGCGGAGTTCGCCCGCCTCGCCGGGGAGGGCCTCACGGTCACCGGAGTGGGCCCCGGGTCCGTGCCGGGGTCGCCCTCCGAGGCCATGGGAGTGCCCGAACTGGTCGCGGAGGCGGCGCTGCTGCAGGCCAGGCTCGACGTGTTCCAGGGCGAGCTGGCGCGCCTTTCGGAGGCCGAGTAGCGCCGGGGGCCCGTCGCGTTGACGTTCCCTCACTCCGCGGGGAAGCTCTGGCCATGACGACGCACACGTACACCCGTTACGTCGCGATCGGCGACAGTCAGACGGAAGGGGTCGGCGACGGTGACGAGGTGCACGGACACCGCGGCTGGGCCGACCGGCTCGCCGAGATCCTGGCCGAGGGGAACCCGGGGTTCGGATACGCGAACCTCGCCGTACGGGGCAGGCTGACGGCCCGCATCAAGGCCGAGCAGCTGGTCCCGGCCCTCGCGCTGCGCCCCGACCTGGTCACGGTCATGGCGGGGATGAACGACCTGGTGCGCCCCGGCTTCGACGCGGCGCAGGTGGTCGGCGACATCGAGGACATGTTCACCGAACTGACCGCGGCGGGCGCGCGCGTGGCCACCGTGACGTTCCCCGACCTCGGGCGGATCTCGCCGCTCGCGCGCAGGGCGCTGCCCCGCGTCCTCGACCTGAACGCCCGTATCCGCGCCGCCGCGGACCGCCACGGGGTCGTCGTCCTCGACACGTTCCCGCACCGGGTCACCACGGACCCCCGGCTGTGGAGCACCGACCGTCTGCACGCGAGCCCGCTGGGGCACGCCCGGATCGCCGCGGGCATGGCGGACGCGCTGGGCGTCCCCGGCCACGAGGACTGGACACGGCCGCTGCTGCCCCCGCCGCCCCCGGTCTCCGCGCTGCGTGCGGTGGCGGCGGAGACGGCGTGGTTCGCGGGGTTCATGGGGCCGTGGTTGTGGCGACGCGTGCGCGGGCGCTCGTCGGGCGACGGGCGTGCGGCCAAGCGTCCCGAGCTCGGGCCGGTCGCCGCTTCTCCCGAACGGGCTTGACCTCAAGTTTGCTTGAGGTCGCAGGCTGTGTGGACCGGGCCAAAGCAGGGCCCGTCCACACGCTGAAGGAGCAGGTCATGAAGGCACACGTCGACGCCACCACCCTCCCCGACCCGGCCCGCGCGGACGGCGGCCTCGTCTTCCTCAGCACCTGGAGCACGGGTACGCCGGAGCGGCAGCGGGCGACGGTCGAGGCGATCGCCACGGCCTGGGGGAGCCGCCCGTGGCCGCACGAGGGCCTGCTCTCGTACACCGTGTACGCCGGGGCGGACGGCTCAACCGTGGCGCACCGCTCGCACTGGCGTGACGACGCGGCGTACCAGGACTTCTTCGCGCACGGCAGGGACGAGCGGAACGCCGAGATCGACGCGGCGGTGCCGGGCATCGAACGGCTGGGGCTGCACAAGACGCGGCTGCGGGACGGGACGGCGCGCGCGGCCGGTGACGGCCGGCCGGCCCGGGTGATCGTGATCGCCGAAGGGGAAGCGGGCGCGCAGGCGGCGCCGGGCCTGATATCCGCCCACTTCCACGTGACGACGGACGGCGGTCAGGTGATCCGCTACGAGGAGTGGGAGAGCGGCGAGGGGCTGCCCGACGAGGGCACGTACCGCCTGGCGTACGGGATCGAGCCCCGCTGACCCCCGCGGTCGTACGTTCCGAGAAGGCCGGCGATTTCGCCCCCGACACGCACTTCCTGCCCGGTCGTCGCGCACCCCTTCCCCGGCACCGCCGATGCCCTGGACGGGGAGGGGTGCCGGTGGGATGTTGAAGCGATTCGGGACGTCAGGGGGCCGCCATGACCGCAGGCAAGGAGTTTGAGATCGAGCGGGAGTTCGAGGTCGATGCCTCTCCCGCCGAGGTCTGGGACGCGTTCACCACCGGCACCGGTGGCTGGTTGTGGCCCATGGTGGAGTACGAACCCCGCGAGGGCGGAGCCGCCCCCCACGGCGGCACCGTCACCCACTGGGAGCCACCGCACCGCCTCACCGACCGCGTCGACGACCCCGAACACCTCCCGCCCGGCCAGACCGTCAACCGGCTCGACCGCGTCATCGAGCCCCGCGACGGCGGCCGCCGCTCCTGGGTCCGCTATGTGCACAGCGGCATCCTCACCGACGACTGGGACAACCAGTACGAGGGGGCCAGCAAGCACACCGACTTCTACCTGCACACCCTGCGCCAGTACCTGACGTACTTCACGGGCCTGCCCGTCACCTTCACCACCCTCGACGGACCCGCCCCCTCCACCGCCGCGCACGCCTTCGTCAAGCTCGGCCGCCGCCTCGGGCTGCCCGACGACGCGTCCGAGGGCGCCCGCGTACGGGTGGACGCCCCCGGCGAAGCCCTCGACGCGATGGTCGACTTCCGCAGCAGGCACTTCATCGGCCTGCGCACGGACACCGCGCTCTACCGCTTCTTCGGCCGCAACCACTTCGGTGCCCCGGTGGGCGTCAGCATCCACGACTTCGCGCCGCAGGCGGACGCCAAGGGCACCGAAATGGCATGGCGGGACTGGCTGCTCAGGCTCTACGCGTGACCCTCGGCTACGGCTTGAACCTCAGCACCTGCGGGTCATGGTCACTGTTCTGCTCGGCGAACTCCGCGTTGATGTGCACGCTGTCGTACGAGAAGCCCTTCGACCCCGCACGCCCCACCCCCGGGCTGGTCAGGATCTGGTCGAGGACCTGCGAGTTGCCCTGGTAGACGTACGAGTAACGCTCGGACCGGGGAAGGGACTTCGCGGCGGACTTCAGCGCACCGCCTGCCTCGAGGGCGGCCGTCGTCGCCGAGAACTCGAAGTCGTTCACGTCCCCGACGACCACCACGTCCGCGTTCTTCTCGGCCTTGCGCACATCCCGCACGAAGGAGTTCACGGCCTGCGCCTGCCGGAGCCGCTTGGCCTCGGAGGACCGCACCGGCGGCTGGTGCCGAGAGGTGAGACCCTCGTCGCCGCCCTTCGACCCGAAGTGGTTCGCGACCACGATCACGCTGCGCCCCCGGAAGCGGAACTCCCCGGCCAGCGGCTTGCGGCTGTCCGCCCACGCGGTGTTCGCGGGGTCGACGCGCCCGGGGGAGAGCGTCAGCGCGGCGCGCCCGGAGGTCCTTACGACCCCCGTACCCGTCGTCGCGTCGCCCTCGCCGCGGTCCGTGAAGGAGACCCGCTCGGGGTTGAAGAGGAACACCTGGCGGATGTTGCCGCCCGGCTCCCCGCCGTCCTTGTTGTTCTCCGGGTCGATGGACCGCCACTCATAGCGGGGCCCGCCCGCGGCGACGATCGCGTCCGCGAACTTCTTCAGGGTCGCCTCCGCCGAGACCGTCCCGTCGTTCTTCGCGCCGTTGTCGTCCTGGATCTCCTCCAGGGCGAGGATGTCGGGCGAGGCGAGGTTCGTGACGACCGCCCCGGCCAGCGCGTCGAACTTCGCCTGCGGGTCGCCCGGGTCGAGGTTCTCGACGTTGTACGTCGCGACGGCGAGCTCACCCTTGGCCTGGCGCCGCGTCTTCTCCCGTACGAGCCCCTTGTCCTCGACCTCGCCGAGCGTCCGCGCGACCAGCGTGTAGCCGCCGAACTGGTTGAAGTCCAGGGGGCCTTCGGCGCCGCCGGACAGCGAGTCGCCGACGTTCGCCTTCGGGAAGGGACGCTCGGAGACCGGAGCCAGCTGCTGGATCTGCAGGCGCCCGGTGTTCTGGTCGTCGTAGGACCTGTACACCGTGCCGCCGCGCCGGTTGGCGTTCTCGTGCGGCTTCACGGTGACCCACAGCTCCGAGTACGGATCGGTGGCGCCGACCACGCGCGAGGTGCCGACGCGCACGTTCATGCCCTCGAGGGACTCGTACAGGTCGAGGGCGTACGAGCGGGGCCTGAGGGGCAGCGCGCTGATGTCGCCGCCGGCAGCGGGGTCCCCCTCGGGCGCGTACGCGGAAGGCACCGACTTGGCGGTCACCGTGACGGGCGCGGGCAGCGTGTTGCCGGACGACTCGACCGTCACCGCCGGCTTGGTGAGCTGGGTCAGGGACTGGTTGCCGGACGCCTCGCCGCCGGGGACGTACTCGCCGACGGTCCCGGAGACGCGGACCGCGTCACCGGCCTTCACGGTCAGGGCGGCCGAGCCGGTGTAGACGAAGACGCCCTCGCTGGTCGCGGGGTCGGCGTCGGCCTTCGGGTCCTGGATCCAGAAGCCCTTCGAGCCGTACGTACGGACGCCGGTCACGATGCCCGTCACGTCCGTGACCTGCTGCCCCGCGAGGGGCGAGAGGCGGGTGGCGCCCTGGATGTCGTGGACGCGCACCTCGGCGGCGGAGGCGGACGAGGTGCTCACGGCGAGCAGACCGGCGGCCAGGGCGGTGGCCACGACGGTGGAGACGGCGGCGGATCTCACGGCGGGCCGGGTGGCACGGGATATGTGCGGCATCGAGGAACTCCGGATGAGGGTGAGGTCGTATGACGAGGGTGAGAGCGAGCGGGGCGGGCCGGTGGGCCCGCAGCGCTCTACGCGCGTCAATCTCTTGTGTGCCCAGGGGAGTTGTCAAGGTTCGGCGGGTGTTCTCACCCTGTATGTCTCCTGACAGGGACATGAACCGGGCGGCATGGGTGGAAATCCGTCTAGGCTTCGGTCCAGCAGACCTTTCCCCGGGTGCTCGGCCCCGCCCGAGCAGGGGACGCCCCATCCTTCGGAGGAGAACCAGCCGATGTCCGTAAGTCCCGCCACCCTGCCGCCGGTGCTGCTGCACTCCGAAGCGGAACTCGCGCGGGCCGCGCTCGCCACACCGCTGCTCTCCCGCGCCGCGCGGCTCGCCCGCTGGGCGGGCCCTCAGACGCGTGTCGGGGCGGGCGGTGAGCTCATCGAGGAGCAGCTGCCGGCCGCCGCGGCCGAGCTGGGCCTGGCCGCCGACGACCCGGACGCCGCCGCGTACGCGAGCGAGGCCTGGCGCATCGCCGTCGACACGGGTCTGGTGGACGTCACGGACGCGGACGAGTCGGAGGGCGAGGACGCGCCGGGCACGGTGGCCGCGGGCGAGGACCTCGCCGCGCTCACCTCCGGCAGCCCGCAGGACATCCTGGCCGTCTGGCTCGGCGCCCTGGACACCGTCTACTCGGACGCGACCGTGCCCGACATGGACAACCTCCTCGACGTCCTGGAGGAGAAGGGCGAGGTCGACTTCGAGGAGCTCGGCTGGGACCCGCAGGCCGAGGCGGACTTCCTGGACGGCGTGCTCGGCAACCTCTACCTGCTCACCGCGGGTGAGGCCGGGGCGGGCGAGGGCCCGGTGCCGCTGCCCGCGCTCGCCGCGTCGATGATCGTGCCCGACGACATGGGAGAGCCGACGGACGACATCCTGGAGCAGGTGTCGGACGCGATGATGAAGCTCGACGACCAGTTCCGGCTCTTCGAGCCGCTCGGCCTCGTCGAGTACCAGCCGGTCGACGAGGCCCTCATGGTCGACATCGACGAGGCCGAGGCGCCGCTGCCGGACGACGACGAGGACGTCACGCGGTACGGGATGGTCAAGCTGACCCCGCTCGGTGTGTACGGCATCAGGGCGCGGATGCTGGAGGCCGGTGTGGACGCCCCGGCCGTCGGTGATCTCACGGACAAGGGCGCCGACGCGCTGCTCGAAGGGACGGCAGGATTCCCGCAGGCCGCCGCGCAGGCCGAGATCGAGCAGTGGCTCGCCCGGCACGAACCGCTGGGCGCGGCACGGGAGTTGCTGGCCGCCGCACGCGGCGGGGACGAGGGCGCGCCGCTGCGCCGGCTCCGCTGCCAGCAGGCGCTCTCGCTGGTCGGCGACGAGGCGGAGCCCGCCCTGCGGGAGGTGCTCGACGACGCCGAGCTCGGCGGGCTCGCCCGGGTGTGGCTGGCCGAGCACGGGGCGGCCGACGTGCCCGCGCCCTCCGAGGCGCTGGTCTTCTGGCTGACCATCGACACGATCGCCGCGCAGCTCGCGGCCGAGGGCAACTCGGACGAGCTGCAGGGGCTCGTGGAGGGTCTCTCGGAGCAGCACAGCGGTTTCTTCGCCGCGGCCTGGCGGGTCGAACACCCCGCCACCGCGGACGTCCTGGAGGCGATGGGGCGGCTGCACCCCGACAAGAAGGTGGCCAAGGAGGCCCGCAAGGCGGCCTTCAAGGCCCGTTCGCAGCAAGGGATGTGACGCGCCGGTGAACCGGCCGGGGCAGACATTTCTCTTTCGTCTGCCGTGCGCCCGGCCGGTTCCCGGTTCAGCTCAGCACTGATACATCGTCGTGTGCTTGAACGACGACGTCGCGCCGTTGAAGCCGTACGTCCCCCGGTACGCCGGAGGGTTCTGGTACTCGCCGACGATCGTGATCGTGTCGGCGCAGGACCCCTGGCCGGTGCGCTTGGCGTCCAGTCGGATGGTGTCCCCGATGAATCCGCCCGTGATGTCCCACGGAGCGCCGCAGATGCCGGAGGTGATCTGCCCGCCCAGGACCACGTGCGGGTAGGTGTTCGGGTTGAACTTCACCTCCATCGCGAAGGTGACCGCGCCGTTGTGCAGCTCCAGCTTGGAGGTGGTGGAGACCGCCTCGGCGGACACCTCCTGGGTCGCGGAGAACGCCTCGTCGCGCGTCTTGACCTCGGCGCCCTGCGGATTGTGGAAGCGGTGCTCCGCGCGGGCCTGGCCCTTCTGCTTGCGTGCCTGAGTGGTCATGGAAGCCCTCCTCTCGTGGTGCGACCGGTCAGGCCAGCTGTTCGGAGACCTCGACCCGCAGCAGCGCGCGGACGTTCTCGAAGTGGTTGAGCACGGTGACGGTCGAGGAACCGGCGAACAGCAGGCCGAGCGCGACGTTGTCGAGCGAGGTCACCAGGGACCCCGAGTCGCCGCCCGCCGAGATGTTCGTCGTCAGGATCTGGTCCTTGAAGCGGGCCGTGCCCGCCGTGCCGTAGTTGACGTCGATGGTGGCGTCGACCGCGATGATCCGGCCGAAGGAGATGTTGGTCGTCCGGCCGGTCTTCTTCACCAGGTCGCCGACCGCGACATTGGCCTTGCGGCGCCAGGCGCGCGGGGCTCCGCTGAAGTACGTCTCGCGGGTCGCGTCCTGGAAGTCGACGGTGCCGAGGGCCGCGTCGACGACGTTGTTGTGCCGCTCCAGCGGGATCTGCGGGGCGAACTGGATCGTGATGAAGCGCTCCAGGGTTGCGATGCGGTCGGCCGGGTCCTGGCCGCCGTCGAAGACACCCGGCTGCACGATCGCGCTGCCCAGCTGGGCGCGGTTGGAGTCGGCGAGCACGTGGTTGTTGGACAGGATGTAGAACTTCGCCGGTACGCCGAGGCCGGGGCCCGGCGGGTCGACCGAGGCGCCGGGCAGGAAGTCGTAGACCACGCTGCCGAGCGTGCCGGCCGTCACGCGTACGTTGCCGACCGAGGCGCCGGAGGGGCACGGGCGCATCCGGCGCCTGAGGAGCTGCGGCTCGAAGGCGCCGAGTCCGGAGAGCTCTTCGAGCATGGGCTGCGAGAGGCCCGCCAACTGCCCGCTCAGGCCGCCGTCGGGGCCGAACGCCGCCGAGCGGTCGTCGGTGCGTCCCGCCTTGCGCTGCTGCCGCTGCGCGGCGACGTGGCCGACGGCCACGACGTCGGTGGGGGTGCCGTCGTCCATCTGGGCGGGGATGACGTCCCGCTCCGGGAGCATGGACTCCGGGATCTTCTGGGTCACGAACACGATGACCGCGGGTTCGCCGGTGGGCTCTCCCTCGATCCACTTCACGCCGTGGCCGAAGCCGACGACGTTGGCCGGTGACGTCTGGGAGCCCAGGAAGTCCCCCGCCGCCTGCCGGCGCGAGCTGTCGCTGAGCTGACCGCCGGTGGGTCCTCGCATCAATTCGGGCTGGCTCACCACGCCAGACCACCTCTTCCCCTTGGTTGAAGGGTGGAGTTCCGGTCGGCTTCCGCGGGCCATCGGCTTCCGCGGGCCGTCCTACTGCGCCGCGGGCTCACCGATGGCGAGTACGCGCACGGGGACGCCTTCCAGCACCGCCGGAACCACGTCTTCGTCTTGGAGTCGGTCACGGGGCACCTTGCGGGTCACGAACACGACGATCACGTCCGCTCCCGAGCGGTCGTCCTTGCCGATGCCGACGCCGGTGACATTGGCCAGCTTCATCAGCCGGTCCTCATGGAGGCTGCGTGCCTGCGATGCGTCCACGCGGCTCGCCTCCCCCAACGGGTGATGCAGGTAGGGGATGTCTATTGCCGTGTGGGAGGCGGGTCAAGGCGTTCCGCACGAAATCTTGGCTTTGCGGGTGATCTGCTCCTGTTGACCTTGTTTACGAAGATTCTTCCGACTGCCGGCTCAGGGCCCGGGAGCACCCGACTCACGTACGCAGATGTGAGGCGCCGTTCAGGTCGAGGACCGTGCCCGATGCCCATTCCGCGACCGGAGAGGCCAGCCACAGCACCGCCGCGGCGATCTCGTCCGCCGTGCCCGCACGGCCGAACGGGCTCTGCGCGCGGATCGCCGCGCCCTCGTCGCCGCTCAGCCGGTGGGCCACCCGTTCGGTCTCGAAGAACCCGGGGGCCACCGACGCCACCGCGATCCCGTACGGCGCGAGCGACACCGCGAGGGACTGGCCGAGCGCGTGCACGGCCGCCTTGGTCGCCCCGTACGCCGGGTGGTCGGGCTCCCCGCGGAACGCGCCGCGCGAGCCGATGTTCACGATCCGGCCGCCCGTGCCCTGGTCGATCATCCGGCGCGCCGCCAGATGACTGAGGTTGGCCGTCGCGAGAAGGTTCACCGACACATGCCGCCGCCAGAGCGCCGCCCAGTCCTCGTACGACGTGTCGGCGAGGGGGTGCGGCAGATTCACGGCGGCGTTGTTGACCAGCACGTCGAGCCCGCCGAGCGCTTCGGAAGCCCGCCCCGCGACGTCCGCGGCGCCCGCCGGGTCCGACAGGTCGCCGCCCACCAGGACGTGGCCCTCGCCCGTGAGCGAGCCGAGCGTCGCGCGCGCGTCGTCCTCGCGCGAGCCGTAGTGCACCGCGACGCGGTCGCCGTTCGCCGCGAAGGCGCGGGCGAGGGCTCTGCCCAGGCCTCGGGAGGCGCCGCTGATCAGGACGCGGCGGTCGGTGCCTGGCAGGTTCATGGAAGGAGGCCCCTTGACGTCGGACGGTGTTCAACCGCCGTTTATACGTGAGCGGGAACGTGACGCCGACAGCAGCCCGGCCGGAACCCGCCCCAGGAGACATCATGTCGCTCACCCGCAGGGACTTCGCCAGACGCTCCGCGATCACCGGCGCGGGGGTCGCGCTGACCGGCAGCGTCGGCGCGCTCGCCACCGCCCCGGGCGCGCTCGCCGCCGAGGAGACGGCGGAGGGCGGGGCCGACCGGCTCGGCCGCGACCCCGGCTACGGGCCCCTCGTCCCCGACCCGAAGGGCCTGCTCGCGCTGCCCGCCGGATTCTCGTACCGCGTCCTCACGCACAGCGGGAAGACGAAGCTGGAGACCGGCGAGTTCACGCCGTCCAACCACGACGGCACGGCCACCTTCGCGGGCCCGCGCGGCGTCACGCTGCTCGTCAACAACCACGAGCTCGGCGGCCCCCGCTCCAGGTGGACGCACCCGGTCCCGCTGACCGAGGGCCTCGTCTACGACCCGGCCGCGGCCGGCGGCTGCACGGTCGTCGAGGTGCGCCGCGGCGGACATGTCGCCGAGTGGGTGGGCATCGCGGGCACCGCCACCAACTGCGCCGGCGGCAGCACTCCCTGGGGCACCTGGCTGACCTGCGAGGAGACCGAGGACCGGGCCGGCCAGAACGGCATGACCAAGGACCACGGGTACGTCTTCGAGGTCGACCCCTACGACCGGCGCGCCAACCGCGCCCCGAAGCCCATCAAGGCCCTCGGCCGCTACGCCCACGAGGCCGTCGTGGTGGACCCCAGACGCGGCCACCTCTACCTCACCGAGGATGCGTCGGGCCCCAACGGCCTGCTCTACCGCTGGACCCCGCCGCAGGGCTTCGAGCACGGCCGCGGCAAGCTGCGCACCCTCGCCGACGACGCGGGCGTCCTGAAGGCGCCCAAGTGCTTCGACTCCGGCGGCCGCTTCGTGGACGACCTGTCCCGCGCCACCAGGATCGGCACCGTGTACGGCGTGGACTGGGTGGAGGTCCCGGACCGCGACGCCCGCACGGTTCCCGTGCGCGAGCAGTTCGACGACGGCGACATCACGCGCGCCCGCAAGCTCGAGGGCATGTGGTGGGGTGACGGCGGTGTCTACATCGTCGCCTCGTTCGCCCGTGACGAAAGCCCCGTGGCGCACGACGGGCAGGTGTGGTTCTACCACCCCGCGCGCCGCACCCTCACGCTGAAGGTCCTCCTGGGCGTCAACCCCGACCCCTCCAAGGACGGCGCCTTCGACGGCCCCGACAACATCACCGTCTCCCCGTACGGCGGCCTCGTCATCGCCGAGGACGGCGACGGCGTCCAGCACCTCTTCGGGGCGACCGAGCGCGGGCGCACGTACCCCATCGCACGTAACGAACTCAACGCGGGCACCCCCGAGAAACCCTCCTACAGCGAATTCACCGGCGTCACGTTCTCCCCGGACGGCACAACGCTCTACGCCAGCATCCAGACCCCCGGCATCCTGCTGGCGATCACGGGGCCGTGGCGACGCCGGCACCACTAGGTTCTTCGTGAGTCCGGCGATGCCGTACGCCCAAGGCCATTGCTCACGTGGTGAGTTGACATCTAGCATCGCAGGCGAACCCGCCGCCCGCAGCGCCGCGATGTGGGCGGCCCAGTCGTCGGTTCGTGGTGGTCGTGGCGGTCGGTGCCCCTGAAGCCCTGAGCCGGCCGGAGGCCCACGTGTCCACACCTCTTGACTCGTACTCCCGCTACCCCCTCCTCTTCGGCCCCTCGCCCGTTCACCCCCTGGACCGCCTCACCCACCACCTCGGCGGCGCCGCGCTCTGGGCCAAGCGGGAGGACTGCAACTCCGGGATCGCGTACGGCGGCAACAAGACGCGCAAGCTGGAGTTCCTGGTGGCCGACGCGCTCGCGCAGGGCTGCGACACCCTCGTGTCGATCGGCGGCGTCCAGTCCAACCACACCCGTCAGGTCGCGGCCGTCGCCGCCCGCGCCGGACTCAGGTGCGTGCTGATCCAGGAGAGCTGGGTCGACTGGCCCGATCCCGGCTACGACAAGGTCGGCAACATCCTCGTCAGCCGGCTCGCGGGCGCCGATGTGCGCCTCGTGCGTGCCGGGTTCGGCATCGGCATCAAGGAGAGCTGGGAGCGGGCGGTGCGCGAGGTCGAGGAGGCGGGCGGCAAGCCGTACGCGATCCCGGCGGGCTGCTCCGAGCACCGGCTCGGTGGCCTGGGTTTCGCGCGCTGGGCGTACGAAGTGGCCGAGCAGGAGGAGGAGTTGGGGGTGTTCTTCGACACCGTCGTGGTCTGCTCGGTGACCGGGTCCACGCAGGCGGGCATGGTCGCCGGTTTCGCCGCGCTCGCCGAGGAGGGCGCCCGCCCCCGCCGTGTCCTCGGCATCGACGCCTCCGCCGATCCCGGCCGTACCCGCGAACAGATCGCCAGGATCACCCGCGGGACCGCCGAACTCATCGGCGTGCAGGCAGAGGTGAAGGACGCCGACATCGAGCTGGACGGGCGCTATCACGCGGGCACCTACGGACTCCCCGACGAGGCCACCCTCGACGCGATGCGGCTCGCGGCCCGTACGGAGGGCATGGTGACCGACCCGGTGTACGAGGGGAAGTCGATGGCCGGGATGATCGACCTGGTGGACCGGGGAGAGATCGCGCGTGACGCGACCGTCCTGTACGCCCACCTCGGCGGGCAGCCCGCCCTGAATGCCTACAGTGAACTGTTCTGATTCAGTTTGTCCGCCTGGTGGATCAGAGGTCCGGTCGGGGTCCGTGGGGCACGTATGTGCGCGTCGTGCGCGTGGTGCCACGGAACAACTACGTACCGCTACGGGGAACCTGCATTTGTGTGTCGGTTTGATGCCGATGTGAGGACCGTGTGAGCTCGGAGCATGGTGCGGCGGGGTCCGGAGGGCGCATACTCAGAACATGACGAGGCCCCCCGGTACCCGACGCCACCTGCCGAACAGCCCTTTCAACGTTCCGCCGCCCCCCGCCCCGCCCATCGAGCAGTTCGCCGTGGGCGACCGGGTCTCCCACGATCAGTACGGACTCGGACGGATCGTCGGAGTGGAAGGCGAGGAAGCAGTGGTCATCGACTTCGCAGGCCGCCAGGGAAGGTTCCTGAGCCCCTATCCCAAGCTGGCCAAGCTCTGATCTGACGTACGCCTGCGCGCGCGTCCCCACGTACGACAAGGGGCGGCCGACGGGGAAGGTTCATCCCTTCCCGCCGGCCGCCCCTGTGCTTGCCCTCAGCGGCCTCTCGCGTCCGCCGGCGGCCCCTCGAAGGCCGCCTGAGGACGCGCGGCGGCTACAGCGCCTGTGCCGCGGGCTTCACCATTCCGCGTACGGTGCGTGACTTGACGAAGTCACCCATGGCGGTCATTTCCCACTCGCCGGTGAACTGCTTGATCAGCTTGGCCATCATGACGCCCGTCTGCGCCTCGGCGTTCGTGAGGTCGAAGCGGACCAGCTCCTCGCCCGTCGCCGCGTCGAGCAGGCGGCAGTACGCCTTGGCGACCTGCGTGAACTTCTGGCCCGAGAACGAGTTCACCGTGAAGACGAGACCCGTCACGTCCTGCGGCAGCCGGCCGAGGTCCACGACGATCACCTCGTCGTCACCGCCGCCCTCGCCCGTGAGGTTGTCGCCGGAGTGCTTGATCGCGCCGTTCACGATCGACAGCTTGCCGAAGTAGCAGCTGTCCACGTGGTTGCGCTGCGGGCCGTACGCGATGACGGAGGCGTCCAGGTCGATGTCCTTGCCGCGGAACGCGGGCTCCCAGCCGAGGCCCATCTTGACCTGCGAGAGGAGCGGCTTGCCGCCCTTGACCAGGGACACGGTCTGGTTCTTCTGGAGGCTGACCCGGCCCTTGTCCAGGTTGATCTTCCCGGCGCCGGGAGCGGGCGCCGGGGGAGCGGCGGGGGCGGCGGGCGCGGCGACGCGGGGGTCCGCGACGGGCGGGGGCGGGCCCTGGACCGGGGCGCCCGACGGGGGCGCCATCGGGGCGGCGGGCGCCGGAGCGGCCGGGGCGGCGGGCTCCTCGACCGAGACACCGAAGTCCGTCGCGATGCCCGCCAGGCCGTTCGAGTACCCCTGGCCGACGGCGCGCGCCTTCCAGGCGCCGTTGCGCAGATAGACCTCGACGATCACCAGGGCGGTCTCGCCGCCGAGCTGCGGGGGCGTGAACGAGGCGAGGACGGTTCCGTCGTCCGCGTTGCGGATGGTGGCCGTGGGCTCGATGCCCTGGAAGGACTGGCCCGCCGCGTCCGGGCTCGCGGTGACGACGATCTTCTCGATGCCGGCGGGCACGGCGCTGGTGTCCACCGTGATCTTGTCGGGTGTGGTGCCGCCACCCGACTGATAGGTCACACCGGGGCCCGAGGGCTGGTTGAAGAAGATGAAGTCGTCGTCGGAGCGCACCTTGCCGTCGGCGGTGAGCAGCAGGCCCGACACGTCGAGCCGCACCGGAGCGGCGACGTCAACCGCCACGCGGGTGGCGGAGAGAGGGATGTTCGAGCCGGGTGTCATAGCGGTCATGTCCGGGGTAACGAACGTCCCGGCTTTGCCGTTCCCTTACCCGCGGAAGTTTCTCTCTCCGCCCCCGCGGGCGTCCCTAGGGCACCACCACGATCTTCCGTCCCACACCCGAGGCGAACCGTTCCAGCGCCTGCGGGTAGGTGTCCAGGGGGAGCCGGTCGCTGATGAAGACGTCCGGGTCGAGCACACCCCCGGCGAACAGCTCCGCCGCCCGCTCATAGCTGTGCAGCACCGCCATCGACCCGGTGATGGTGATCTCCTGGTTGTAGATGCGGTACGGGTCGATGCTGACCCGCGTCGCGTAGTCGGCGACGCCGAACTGCAGGAACGTCCCGGCCTTGGCGACGCGCCCGATGCCGTCCTGGATCGCGTTCGCGTTGCCCGTGGCGTCGACCACGATGTCCCAGCCCTGCGGCCGCTCGAGCTCGTCCGCGCCCGCGGCCGACCCCGAGACGCCCAGCTGCCGGGCCGTGGCGAGGCGGTCGGGGTTGAGGTCCACGATGTCCACGCTCGCCGCGCCCGTCCGCTTGGCGAGTTCCAGCATCATCAGGCCCATCGTCCCGGAGCCGTAGATCAGGACATGGGCGCCGAGGCGGGCGCGCAGCACGTCGTAGCCGCGCACCGCGCAGGACAGCGGCTCGATGAGGGCCGCGTCCTGGGTGCGTACGTGCTCGGGGAGCCGCACGCAGTTGGCGACGGGCGCGACCGCGTACTGGGCCGCGCCGCCCGCGGTGGTGACGCCGATCGCGGCCCAGCGCTCGCAGAGGTTGTTGTGGCCGGTGCGGCAGTAGCGGCACTCGTGGCAGTACAGCGAGGGATCGACGGCGACCCGGTCGCCGACCGCGAGCTCCGTGACCTCACGGCCGAGCCCCACCACCTCCCCGGCGAACTCGTGCCCCGGCACCACCGGCAGCGTGGGCGCGAACTCGCCCTGCAGGATGTGCAGATCGGTTCCGCACAGACCGCACGCGGCGACCTCGACGACGACCTCGCGCGGCCCCGGGGTGGGGTCGGGCACCTCGCCGACGACGGCCTTGCCGACGGACTCGATGATGGCGGCCTTCACTTGACGGCTCCCAACGACAGGCCCTGGACCAGCTTGTCCTGGGCGGCGAACCCCGCGGCGAGCACCGGCAGGGAGATCACGAGCGACGCGGCGCACACCTTCGCCAGGAACAGGCCCTGGCTGGTGATGAAGCCGGTCAGGAACACGGGCGCGGTCTGGGCGACGACGCCCGTCAGGACCCGCGCGAAGAGGAGTTCGTTCCAGCTGAAGATGAAGCAGATCAGGGAGGTCGCGGCGATGCCCGGCAGCGCGATGGGGGCCACCACGCGCGTGAGGATGGTGGGCAGCCGTGCCCCGTCGATCTGCGCGGCCTCGATGATCGCGACCGGCACCTCGGCGAGGAAGGACTGCATCATCCACACCGCGATCGGCAGGTTCATCGACGTGTAGAGGATGACGAGCAGCCAGATGTTGTCGAGCATCTCGGCGTTCTTGGCGAACAGGTAGATCGGCAGGAGGCCCGCCACGACCGGCAGCATCTTCGTGGAGAGGAAGAAGAACAGGACGTCCGTCCACTTCTTCACCGGCCTGATGGAGAGCGCGTACGCGGCGGGCAGCGCCAGGATCAGCACCAGGAGGGTCGAGGCCACCGAGGCGACCGTCGAGTTGATGAGCGCGGGCCAGGGGCTCGCGCCGCCGCCCGAGCCGAAGAACTCGCGGTAGCCGTCCAGGGTGAGGGAGGCGGCGACCGAGGGCGGATTGGTCGCCGCGTCCTCCTCCGAGTGGAAGGAGGTCAGCGTCATCCAGGCGATGGGCAGGAAGAACAGGATGCCGGCCAGCCAGGCGGCGAGGCCGAGGCCCGCGGAGCCCCGGATGCGGAAGCGGCTCCCGGGCTGTGACGGCGGCTGTGGCCGGGTACGTGTCTGCGTCGCGACGGTGCTCATGAGCGGGACGCCTCCTCACGGAACAGGGACGAGACGACCCGCAGCGCGAAGGTCGCGATGATGATGGAGCCGATGACGACGAGGACACCGGCGGCGGACGCCAGGCCGTTCTCGTGGGCCTGGTAGAAGCTCTGGTAGACGGTGTAGGGCAGGTTGGCCGTGCCCAGACCGCCCGAGGTGATCGTGAAGACGGCGTCGAAGTTCTGCACGATGTAGATCGAGCCGAGCAGCGCCCCCAGCTCCAGATAGCGGCGCAGATGCGGCAGCGTCAGATACCGGAACACCTGCCAGTTGCCCGCGCCGTCCATCCGGGCCGCCTCGATGAGCTCACTGTCGCGACTCTGCAGCCCGGCGAGCAGGATCAGCATCATGAACGGCGTCCACTGCCAGATCAGGGAGGCCTCGATGGCGATCAGCGGGGTGTTGGACACCCAGTCGGGCTGCGCCGCGCCGTCACCGCCGACCCAGTGCAGCAGGCCGTTGAAGAGGCCGTACTCGGGGTTGTAGAGCACGTGCTTCCACAGCAGCGCGGCGGCCACCGGCACCAGCAGGAACGGCGCGATGAGCAACGTACGCACCACACCGCGCCCTCGGAACTTCCGGTCCAGGAGCAGGGCGAGGCCGAGCCCGATGACGAGGCTCGCGAGGACCACGGTGGCCGTGAGCACGATGGTCGTCAGGACGGACTTGCGCAGGTCGGGGTCGGTGAGGACCTCGGAGTAGTTGTCGAGCCCGGCGAAGCTGCGGGCGTCGGGGTAGAGGGCGTTCCAGTCGAAGAAGGAGATCACCAGCGTGGCCACGAACGGCAGCTGGGTGACGACGACCATGAAGATCAGGGCGGGCAGGAGCGGGGCCCTGGTGGCCCAGGCGCGCAGCCTGCCTCCCGGCTTCCCGGACGGGGACACGCGCGCCTTCGTGGGCGCGACGGCGGAGGTACTCGCGGTGGCGGTCATCGTCCCTCGTACTCCTCGGCGATCTTCTCGGCGAGCTTCTGTGACTTCTTGAGGGCCGATTCGACGGACTGGCGTCCGGCGATGGCCGCGCTGATCTCCTGGGAGACCTTCGTGCCGAGGTCGGTGAACTCGGGGATGCCGACGAACTGGATGCCGGGCGCGGGCCGGGGCTGCACGCCCGGGTCACGCGGTTTCGCGCCCTCGATGGCGGCATGGGTGACGTCCTGGAAGGCGGCGGCTTCCTCGCGGTACTCGGGGTTGTCGTACGTGGAGGCGCGCTTGCCCGCGGGAACGTTGGACCAGCCGATCTTCTCGCCGACCAGTTCCTCGTACTCCTTGCTGGACGCCCAGGAGACGAACTTCCAGGCCTTGTCCGGGTTACGCGACGCCTTCTGCAGGCCCCAGGCCCAGGTGTAGAGCCACCCGGAGCTCTCGGTCTTCTCCACGGGCGCCGGTACGTAGCCGATCTTGCCCTTGACCGGGGACTTGGCGGACTCGAGCGACCCGGCGGCGGCCGTGGCGTCGTACCACATGGCGGTCTTGCCCTGGGTGAGGTTGTTCAGGCACTCGGCGTAGCCGGACTGGGCGGCCCCGGACTCGCCGTGCTCGCGGACGAGGTCCACGTAGAACTGGGTCGCCTTCTTGAACTCGGGGGAGTCGAGGCGCGCCTTCCATCCCTGGTCGAACCACGTCCCTCCGAAGGTGTTCACCACCGTCGTCAGGGGCGCGATCAGCTCGCCCCAGCCCGGGAGTCCGCGCAGACAGATGCCCTTCATCCCGGACTCGGCGCCGTCCACCTCGGCCGCGAGCTTGCCCACCTCCTGCCAGGTGGGCTTCTTCGGCATGGTGAGACCGGCCTTCTTGAAGACGTCCTTGCGGTACATCAGGAAGGACGACTCCCCGTAGAAGGGCTGTCCGTAGAGCTTGCCGTCGTCCCCGGTGAGGGACTGGCGCATCGACGGCAGCACGTCCTTCTCGTCGTACGCCGTGTCCTTGCGGGTGTACGAGCCGAGCTCGTGCAGCCAGTCGTTCTTGGCGTAGATCGGGATCTCGTAGTTGGAGAGCGTGGCGACGTCGTACTGGCCGGCCTGGTTGGCGAAGTCCTGGCTGATCTTGTCGCGGACGTCGTTCTCGGGCAGGACCGTGAAGTTCACCTTGATGCCCGTTTCCTTGGTGAAGTGGGCTGCGGTGAGCTTCTGCAGTTCGACCATCTGCGGGTTGTTCACCATCAGTACGTTGATGGAGTCGCCGCCTGAACCGGTCCCGCCCGCCCCGGCCCAGCAGCCGGAGAGCAGCGGGGCAAGCAGCGTCCCTGCGGCTGCCGCGGCGAGTGCGCGCGGCCTCCGTCGGCTCTGGGTTCGCATGAATGCTCCTGGACTTATGGGGACTTATGGGGTGGATGGGGGTGCGTCGGGGTGGATTCGGGCGTGCGGGATCACGAAAGGTGGGGGAGGGAGGGGTGAGCGGGTGGGCGTCAGACGCGGATGACCTGGGGGCCCTGGAGCGAGTAGCGATGTGCCTCGGAGGCGGGCAACTGCGTGCTCGTGACGATCGCCTCCAGCTCGCCGACGTGCCCGAACCGGCAGAAGCTCGTCGCCCCGAACTTGGTGTGCACGCCCGCGAACACGGTGCGCCGTGACGCGCGGATGGCCTGCGTCTTGACCTCGCTGACCGCGGGGTCGGGCGTGGTCAGGCCGTGCTCGCGGGAGATGCCGTTGGCACCGATGTAGGCGAGGTCGATCACGAACCCGGCCAGCATGCGCGTCGTCCAGTGGTCGACGGTCGCGAGGGTGCCGGGGCGGACACGTCCGCCGAGGAGCAGCACGGACATGTTGTCGGCCTCGGCGAGGGCGCCCGCGGTGGCCAGGGAGGCGGTGACCACGGTCAGCGGGCGGCCCTTGGCGGCCTCGGGGAGTGCCTCGGCGATGAGCTGCGGGGTGAAGCCCTCGTCCACGAAGACGGTTTCGGCGTCGCCGAGGAGGTCGGCGGCGGCGGTGGCGATCCTTCGCTTCTCCGGGACGTGCATGGTGGTGCGGAAGGCGAGGGTCGTCTCGAAACCGGCGCTCTCCACGGGGTAGGCGCCGCCGTGGGTGCGGCGGACCAGGCCGTGGTCCTCCAGGGCGCGGAGGTCACGGCGGACGGTCTCCTTGGCGACGCCCAGTTCGGTGGCGAGGGCGGTGACGTCCACGGAGCCGGAGGTCCTCGCGGCCCGGACGATTTTCCGCTGGCGCTCTTCCGCGGTCATGGCCGCCTCCTTCCCTCGCTGTGCCCGTTCGGGCCCTGGGGGAAAGTTCTACAGCCGGGCGGGGTGTGTGAACAGGCTCGGAGCGGGGGTGATGGTGCCCGGCTGTGCCCGTTTCGCAGCGCTCTGGCCTCCGGTTCGGGCTTTGGGGGTGCCCGTTCGGGGGGCGGAGGTGCCCGTTCGCTGCCCGCTTGGGGGTTCGGGGGCGTCTTTTCCCCAACCCCACCCCTTCCCGAAAACCCGCTCTGGCGCGGGGGCCTTGGCGGACCTCATCACCGGCTTCGCCGAGTTCGTCCTCAAACGCCGGACGGGCTGGATCTTCAGCCGTCCGGCGTTTGAGGACGCCCTCGCGCAGCGGGTTTTCGGGAAGGGGTGGGGTTGGGGACTAATTCCTTCAGTACGGCCACACCGGAGGGTTCGTGCAGAAGTGGCCCCCCAGGTTCGCGTGGTCCGGGTTTGAGGGATCCAACTCCCCCTGCTCCGCGACCAGCTTCGCCGCGTACCGCTCGGAGTCGTCCTCCGGCGAGTAGCCCAGCGCACGCGCCGACGAAAGGTCCCACCACAGCCGCGTGTTGGCGGAGGAGCCGTACACCACCGTGTGCCCCACCGAGGGAGCGGTCAGCGCCGCGTGGAAGAGCCGGGCGCCGTCCTCGGGGCTCATCCACACCGACAGCATCCGCACGCTCGTCGGCTCCGGGAAGCACGAGCCGATCCGTACCGAGACGGTCTCCATGCCGTGCTTGTCCCAGTAGAACTGGGCGAGATCCTCGCCGAAGGACTTCGAAAGGCCGTAGAACGTGTCGGGGCGGCGCGGCGTGTCCACCGCGATCAGCGGGTCGTCGCCGACGGGCCGCGGCGTGAACCCCACCGCGTGGTTCGACGAGGCGAAGACGATCCGGCGGACGCCCTCTTCACGCGCCGCCTCGTAGAGGTTGTACGTCCCCTCGATGTTCGCCCGCAGGATCTTGTCGAAGGAGGACTCCAGGGAGATGCCCGCGAGATGGATGACCGCGTCGACACCCCGTACGGCCTCCCGCAGCGCCTTCTTGTCGGCGAGGTCCGCCGTGATCGCGTCCGGCTCGCCCTCGACGGGCCGCACGTCGAGCAGCCGCAGGTCGTGGCCGTGGGCCGGGAGCAGCCCCCGCATCAGGGTGCCGAGGCCGCCGGCGGCGCCGGTGAGCAGGACGGTGCGGGGAGCGGGCATGAGGGAGTCTCCTGTGTATGTGTACGTACAGCATTCACATCTGTGGACACGCTAGAGATCGACGGTTCACCGCGTCAAGTGTCGAACGGAGGCGAGTGATCCGCTCGCGAATCGCTCTCAAATCGCGGTTCTCTCGCCGACCTTGGCGCTTGACCGGGGATCGGCGAGCACCTTAGCGTGGTGCTGTTCAGAAATATGGACGTGAATCAGAAACGTGGATCAGAATACGTGCACGCTAAGGGAGAGCCCGTGACGTCAGCACCCCTCGCCGCTCGACTCGACATCCCCAGCGGGCCGCTGTTCTTCCCGGTCACCGCCTACGCGCCGGACGGCTCCGTCGACCTCGACGTCTTTCGCGCCCATGTGCGCGCGGGCGTCGAGGCGGGTGCGGCGGCCGTGTTCGCCTGCTGCGGCACGGGTGAGTTCCACGCCCTGACGCCCGAGGAGTTCCGGGCGTGCGTCGCCGCCGCCGTCGAGGAGACGGCGGGCCGCGTGCCGGTGGTCGCGGGCGCGGGCTACGGCACCGCGCTCGCCGTCAGGTACGCGCAGCTCGCCGAGGAGGCGGGTGCCGACGGGCTCCTCGCGATGCCTCCCTATCTCATCGTGGCCGGGCAGGAGGGCCTGCTCCGGCACTACGCCGAACTGGCCGCGGCCACCTCCCTCGAAGTCATCGTCTACCAGCGCGACAACGCCGTGTTCACCCCGGAGACGGTGGTCGGACTCGCCCGCACCGAGGGCATCATCGGGTTCAAGGACGGCCTCGGCGACATGGATCTGATGCAGCGCATCGTCAGCGCCGTGCGCACGGAAGTCCCGGAGGGGTTCCTCTACTTCAACGGCCTGCCCACCGCCGAGCTGACCGGCCTCGCCTACCGCGGCATCGGCGTGTCGCTCTACTCGTCGGCCGTCTTCTGCTTCGCGCCCGACATCGCGCTCGCCTTCCACCGGGCCTTCAACGCCCGGACCGCCGAGGGCGACGCCACCGTGAACCGCCTCATCGACGGCTTCTACCGCCCCTTCGTGGAGCTGCGCGCCGAAGGCAGGGGGTACGCCGTCTCCCTCGTCAAGGCGGGCGTACGCCTGGCCGGGCTCGACGTCGGCGGGGTGCGGTCGCCGCTGCACGAACCCGCCGACGAGCACATCAAGCGCCTCGCCGAGCTGACCGAGCGCGGGCGCGCCCTGCTCCAGGAGGAGAGCGCGTGAGGACCTCCGCCTTCCTGTACCCCTGGGACGTCGTCGGCGACCCCGCGGCGCCCGCGCGCGTCGCCGGTCTCGGCGTCCAGCAGGCCACCCTCGCCTCCGCCTACCACTCCACCCGCGCGCTCACCCCCCGCCACCCGCGCCACCGCATCGTCACCGCCGAGCACGCGGCGGTGCTGTACGAGCCGGGCGACCGGTGGCAGGGGCGCGCGCTGCACCCGTACGCGGCCGGGAGCTGGGCCCCGGGCGATGCCTACGCAGAGGCCGCCGAAGCCCTGGCGGCCGCCGGGCTCGACGTGCACACCTGGGTCGTCCTCGCCCACAACTCCCGTATGGGCGCCGAACATCCGGACACCTCCGTCGTCAACGCCTACGGGGACCATTACCCCTGGGCGCCCTGCATCGCGCAGCCCGCCACGCGCGCGTACCTCGTCGATCTCGCCGCCGAGGCCGCTGCCCGGCCCGGCGCGCGCGGCACCGAGCTGGAGTCCCTCGGCTGGTACGGCCTCGCGCATCTGCACGCCCACGACAAGATCGCGGGAGTGCCGCTCGGGGAGGCCGGGCAGTACCTGATGTCCCTGTGCTTCTGCGCGGACTGCCGTGCGGGGTACGCCGGGCGGGGCCTCGCCCCCGACGAGTTGGCGGCGGGCGTGCGCCGTGCCCTGGAGCCCGTGTGGCGCGGCGAGGAGCCTGCCGGGGGCTGGGAGGCGGTGGAGAAGCTCCTGGGCGCGGAGACGGCGGCCGCCACGCGCGCGTGGCGCGAGGAAACCGCCCGCACGCTTCAGGAGGCGGCGATCGCGGCCGTGCGTGCCGCCGCCCCCGACGGGTTCCAAGTGCTGCTGCACGCCGACCCCGTGGCATACCACTGCGGCGCCAACGCCGGGGTCGACCCCGGGCACATCCTCTCCGTGGCCGACGGCGTGGTCGTGCCCTGCACGGGCGGCGCCCAGGCTCTGACGCCCTTCGACACGCACCGCACCGCTCGCACCACCCTCGCCGCGAACCTCACCGTCGTGTCCGGCATGGGCGGCAGCCCCGCCACCCTCGCCGCCGACGCCGAGCACGCGGCCGCGCTGGGCGCGGACGAACTGCGTCTCTACCACGCCGGGTTGGCGTCAGACGCGGATCTGGCCCGTGTGACGACGGCCCTGGCGCGCCTCCCATAACCTCTGTCGCACCGCGAGTGGAAGCGGTTACCATCCGCGCAACCATTTCGCTCCAGTACGAGGAGACAAGGTGCGCAACAAGGGGATATCCGCGCTGGTCTGCGCCGGATTCATGGCGGGCGCGGCCGTGCTCGGCGGGGCGGTGCCCGCGGCCGCGCAGGGCGACGCGAGTCCGGCGGCGGCCGGGAAGGCGGACATCCGGGAGCGGTTGGAGAAGATCCCCGGCATGAAGGTCGTCTCCGTGGCCGACCGGGAGGGCCACCCCTTCTACACGCTCACCTACACGCAGCCCGTCGACCACGGCAATCCCCGCGCCGGCACGTTCACCCAGCGCGCCACGCTCTGGCACAAGGCCACGGACAAGCCGACCGTCCTCTACACCGGCGGCTACACCCTCGCCTCGAACACCACCGCCCTCACCAAGCTGATCGACGCCAACCAGGTCAGCGTCGAGCACCGCTACTTCGAGCAGTCCCGCCCCTCGGGCGCGGCCGGCTCCGACTGGTCCAAGCTCACCGTCCAGCAGGAGGCCGCCGACGAGCACCGCCTCACCCAGGCCCTTCGCGGCATCGAGAAGGGCAAGTGGCTCGGCACGGGCGCGAGCAAGGGCGGCATGACGGCGACGTACCACGAGCGCTTCTACCCCGACGACCTGGACGCGGTCGTCGCCTTCGTGGCCCCGAACGACGCCGACAACAGGGACGACAGCGGCTACGAGCACTTCTTCCGGACGGTCGGCACGGCCGAGTGCCGCACCGCGCTCAACGCCGTGCAGCGCGAGATGCTCGTGCGCCGTGACGCACTGCTCCCGAAGTTCGAGGCGGACGCGAAGGCCGCGGGCGACACCTTCGAGGAGACACTGGGCACCACCGACCGCGCCTACGAGTTCGCGGTCCTCGACCAGGTGTGGAACTTCTGGCAGAGCGGCACCGTCGACAACTGCCCGACCGTGCCCGACGCCAAGAAGGCCACCGACGACGAGCTCTACGACTGGTCGAAGAAGCACGGCTTCAGCGTCTACCAGGACGAGACCCTCGGCACGAACGGTACGGGCCCCTACTACCGCCAGGCCGCCACCCAACTCGGCTGGGCCGACCTGAAGTTCAAGCACCTCAGGGACGTCCGCCGCTACCCGGACATCTACCAGCCCAACTCGGTCCTGCCCGAGTCGATGCGCGGCACGTACAACAACAGGACCATCGCCGACGTCGACCGCTGGGTGAAGACCCGCGGCCAGCGGATGATGTTCATCTACGGCGAGAACGACCCGTGGAGCGCGGAAAAGTTCACCCCCAGCCACCGCGACTCCTACCGCTACGAGGCCCCCGCCTCCAACCACGGCGCCACCATCGCCAAACTCCCGGCCACGGACCAGGCCGAGGCCATCGCTACGATCAAGCGCTGGGCCGATGTGAAGTAGTGGTCTTACAGAGGGGGTTGGGGCGAGTGCGAAACAAGGGGATCGACGGCGTCAGAGGGGCGACCGCGCTGTTGTGCGCAGGCCTGCTGGCGGGTTCGGCCGTGCTGGCCGGGGCCGCGCCCGCGGCGGCGCGGACATCCGCCGGTGTGGCGGGGGGCCAGGCCGAGGACTTCCGTGAACGTCTGGAGAGCATTCCGGGCATGACGGTCACCGGCGTGCAGGACGTGCGGGGGTACCCCCAGTACGCACTCACCTACGCCCAGCCCGTCGACCATCGCCACCCGGACGCGGGGACCTTCACCCAGCGCCTCACCCTCTGGCACAAGGCCACGGACAAGCCGACGGTCTTCTTCACCCCGGGCTACGACCTCTTCTCCGACGTCACACCGCTCACCGACATCCTCGACGCCAACCAAGTGAGCGTGGAGCACCGCTACTTCGAGAAGTCGCGCCCCTCCGGACCCGCGGGCGACGACTGGTCGAAGCTCACCGTCCAGCAGGAGGCGGCCGACGAACACCGGCTGACCCAGGCGCTGCGCGGCATCGAGAAGGGGAGGTGGATCGGTGTCGGCGCCAGCAAGGGCGGTATGACGGCGACGTACCACGAGCGCTACTACCCCGACGACCTGGACGGGGTCGTCGCGGTCGTCGCGCCGAACGACGCCGACAACAAGGAGGACGCCGCCTACGAGCGCTTCTTCAAAACCGTGGGGACGCGCGAGTGCCGCAACGCCCTGAACGCCGTGCAGCGCGAGATGCTCCTGCGGCGGGACACTCTGCTCCCCCAGTTCGAGGCGGAGGCGAAGAAGGAAGGCGCCACGTTCGAGGAGAACCTCGGCACCGCGGACCGCGCATACGAGCGCGGCGTGCTCGAACAGGTCTGGGGCTTCTGGCAGAGCGGTGGAGTCGACAAGTGTCCGACCGTGCCTGACGCGAAGAGGGCCACGGACGACGAGCTGTACTCCTGGTCCAGGAAGAATGGCATGGGCATGTTCCAGGACGAGGTCCTCGGAACCCACAGCGGCGGCCCCCACGACCGACAAGCCGCCACGCAACTGGGCTGGGCGCATCTGAAGCTGAGCCACCTCGACGGTCTGCGCCGGTACCCGGGCCTGCGGCATCCCGACGCCTCGCTCCCCGCCGCCATGCGCGGCGGAACCTACGAGGGTAGGACCGTCGCCGACGTCGACCGCTGGGTGAAGACCAAGGGTGAGCGGATGCTCTTCATCTATGCCGAGAACGACCCGTGGAGCGCGGAGAAGTTCACGCCCGGCAAGCGAGACTCGTACCGCTATGTCGCACCCGGCGCTCACCACGGCAACGCCATCGAGAAGCTGCCGCCCGCCCAGCTCGCGGAGGCCATCGGGCACGTCAAGCGCTGGGCCGATGTGAAGTAGCCCGCCGCGGGGCGGGCATGAGCAGGGGCGCGGCCAGTAGTAGGCGGGCTCCTGCCAGGGTTGTCAGTAGGGCGCGGTAGTCGGTCGTCTCCACGAGAGCCGCGCCCGCTGCGATTCCCAGCGCGGTCGGGGTGAACATCAGCGTGTTCGCGGTTGCCGCCGTGCGGCCCAGGAGTGCTTGTGGTGTCTCGCGTTGCACCGTCGTCATGCCCGCGATGAGCACGCAGGGCAGGCCGAGGCCGTTCGTGAGGCTGCCTGCCAGGGCCGTCGCGTCGTACGGAAGCGCGTGCAGGGCCGCGGCGAGTGCGGTCAGTGCGATGCCCGCCCCGCCGAACCGGCGCGCCCCGAAGCGTCGCATCAACGCCCCTGAGGCGACGCCCGCCACGACCGAACCGGCGCCCTGCACCACGTACAGCACGCCGGTGTATGCGGGGGAGTGGCCGATTCCCTCCACGACCGCGTAGAGCGACGCCCCGCTGATCCCCGAGGTCAGCATCGTCAGGCCGCCCGCTACGACGAGGGGGCGCAGCCGCGGGTGGGCCCACAAGTAGCGTGCCCCTTCCGCGGTCTGTGCCCGCCAGGTCTGCGAGTCGGGCTTGGGGGCGTCCTCGCGTATGCGCAGCAGTGTGAACATCCCCGCCGCCAGCACGAAGGTCGCCGCGTCGAGGAGTGCCACCCGGGCGCCTCCGTAGGCTGCGAACAGGCCCGCCCCGGCGAGCGGCGCGATCAGCTTCGTGCCCTCGTTCGCCGCCATCTGCAGGCCGTTGAAGTCCCCGGTCAGCTTCTTGCCGACCGCCGCCGTCACCAGCGCCGCCTCCGCCGCGTCGGTGACGGCGCCGCACGCCCCGTACAGGAGGAGCACCGCGTAGAGGACCCACAGGGTGCCCGTGGAGTCGACGAACACCAGTGACGTCAGCAGGGCGCCCAGAGCGAGGTTCGTGGCGATGAGCAGGGGTCTGCGGCGGGTGCGGTCGGCGACCGTGCCCAGGAGCGGGCCGATCAGGGCCGGGGCCCAGAGGGCGAAGGTGCAGAGGGCGGCCAGGCCGTCCGAGCCGGTCAGCTCCTTGACCCAGATCCCGGAGACCAGCCACATCGCGGAGCTTCCGAAGCCGGAGACCAGCACCGCGCCCAGGCAGAGGCTCGCGTCGCGGTTGCGCAGGACCCGCGTGATCGTGGATGTCATGGCAGGTGATGGTGGTTCTAAGGGCCCCGGCCCGGCATAGGGCAGGTGCGGTAGATGTGGCCCCCGTTCGTATGTCTGGCGGGTGCTCGCCGATGAGTTCCGGGGGCTCGGACGGTCTACAGGGCAGAGCAGCGGTCCAGGTCCCCTGGGAAGGGCCGCCGGGATTCAGGAGGATTCATGACGAAGATCGTCGACTTCGAGCGGCAGGCCCGCCTGGTGGCCGCCGTCGCGGAGGGCATCAGCGACGAACAGCTCTCGGGGCCCACCCCTTGTCCGGAGTATCAAGTACGCCATTTGCTGGGCCATTTGGTCGGTCTCACGGGCGCGTTCCGGGACGCCGGGCGCAAGGACCTGGGACCGCAGCTCGACCAGAACCCGGGGGACTCCCTTCCCGACCTCGGCCCCGGCTGGCGCGCCGAGCTGCCGAAGCTGCTCGACGAGCTGGTGGAGGCGTGGCGCGACCCGGCCGCGTACGAGGGCATGACGAGGGCGGGCGGCATCGATCTGCCGGGTGCCGTCGCCGGGGCCGTGGCCATGGATGAACTCGTGGTGCATGGGTGGGACTTGGCGCGTGCGACGGGCCAGACGTACGCAGCTGACGAGGCGAGCCTCGCGGTGGCACTGGAGCTGCTCACGCCCCAGGAGGGCGACGTCTCCGAGGACACCCCCTTCGGGCCCCCGGTCCCGGTTCCGGACGATGCCCCTCTCCTCGACCGCGTCATCGGTCTCAGCGGCCGCGACCCGGGGTGGACGCCCGGAACGTGACCTCCCAGGCCTCAGGCCCCAGGCCCCAGGCCCCCTGGCTTTTCCCCGGATCAGGTATTGATCGGGTAAAGGGTCTCGCGGGGTGGCGTGTGATGCGCGTAGACAGTGCGCGTAGACAGGCTTTGACCTGCCTGAACACACACATGACACACGCACCCGCCCGCACGAAACCTGACCCTGATCCGGAGAAATCGTCCTATGCGCAAGTCCCTTCGGGTGGCCGGCATCGCCACCGCCTGTGCCGTCGCCGGCGCCGCGCTGTACGGCACCGGCGCGGCCACCGCCGACAACGCCTCGGCGCGGCACACCGCCGAACCCCAGAACATCGGCCTGCTCGTCGGTGAGATCGACGCCTACTACGGTGCGTACGAGGATGCCGACGGCGTCTGGCGCTCCTCGCCCGACAGTCCGTACGCCAAGGATCTGGCACGCATCCAGGCGAAGGCGAAGAAGGACATCCGCAAGGCCGCCGCGCACGGCAAGAAGCCCGGTGAGCACGGCAAGGCCAGGAAGCCCGCGATCGTCCTCGACGTCGACGACACCTCGCTGCTCAGCTTCGACTACGAGAAGCGCACCAACTACACCTACAACAGCGCCACGTGGGACGCGTACGTGAAGGCGGCCAAGCGCCCCGCGGTCTTCGGCATGCCCGAACTCGTCACGTACGCCAAGAGCAAGGGCGTCGAGGTCTTCTTCCTCACCGGCCTGAGCGAGTCGCAGCGCGAGGGTGCCGTCGCGAACCTCGCCAGGGCCGGGTACGACACGCAGCTCGACACCACCCACGTCTTCACCAAGAACAAGACGGCCCCGCCCGCCTACCTGAGCGACTGCGCCACGCCCGCCAAGTGGGAGTGCACCACCGTGCAGTTCAAGGAAGGGACCCGCAAGCACATCGAGTCGACCGGCTACAACATCGTCGGCAGCTTCGGCGACCAGGTCTCCGACCTCGCGGGCGGATACGCGGACAAGACGTACAAACTGCCGAACCCGACGTATTTCGTGGGGTAGCCCACGTAGTCGCGGTGGTCCCGCCCCGCAGCTGCCGCCTCGGCATCACTAGATAGGTTGCATTCCTGACTAGGTCGCTCTACGGTCTAGGTAGCTCACAAGCTCATGGGGCCGTGCGGCACGCGCCGCGCGGCCCCTTCGGGAAGGGGGACCCCACCATGACCGCCTCGCTCTCGCCGGAGTTCTCGGCCGTTTCCACGGTCATCACCGCCGCGCTCGGCGCCTATCTGCTGTTCGGTGAGCCCTGGCTCGGCCGCCGTCTCTACGGCTCGCTCGCCCGCCGCCGCGACACCGAACCACGCGCCCTCGTCGGCTACTTCACCTTCGTCCTCGTCTTCTGGTGGGTCCTCGCCGCGGCCGCCGCTGCGGTCCTGCTGTTCTCGCCGGCCATGGCCGCCTCCGACCTCGGCATCGTGGCGCCCGATTCGCCGGTCACCACGGTCGTCGTCATCGTCACGATGGGGGCGGTCACGGTGGTCTCCGGACGCAAGATGCGTGCCCTCGCCGCGGGCGGCAGGAACGTGCCGGGGCTCGCCTCCATCCAGGCGATGCTGCCGCGCACGGCCAAGGAACGCCGCCTCGCGATCGCCGTCGCCGTGACCGACGGCATCTGCGCCGAACTCGTCTACCGCGGACTCCTGATCGCCTTCGCCGTCGGCGTCCTCGACCTCAACCTCTATGTGGCAGCGGCACTTTCGGCGCTCGTGTACGCCCTCGCCGGCCTCTACCAGGGCCGCAGCGGCTTCATCGCCTTCGGCGTCGTCGGGGCACTGTTCGCCGGACTCTACGTGTCGACCGGCAGCCTGTTGCTGCCCGTCGCCGTCCACATCGCCCTCTCCGTACGGGACTTGACGCACCCCGAGCCGGAGCCGATCGGCTCCGTTCCGACGTACGCGCCGACCCCGAAGGGCAGCTGACCATGACCGCACCCGCCTCCGGCGGCGCGAAGGCCGACCGCCGGGCCAGCTGGTTCAAGGGCGTGCTCGATCTGCTCGTGCTCGCAAGCCTCACCGACGGCGAGAGCTACGGATACGAGATCGCCAAGCTGCTCGGCGCCGCCGGCTTCGGCCAGATCAAGGGCGGCACGCTCTACCCCGTGCTCAACCGCCTCGAAGAGGCGGGCCTGGTCGCCGCCGAGTTCCGGGCCACCGAGAAGGGGCCCGGCCGGCGCTACTACTCCCTGACGGACGCCGGGCGCGCCACGCTCGGCGAGCAGGGCGGCCTGTGGCTCGCCTTCGACGGCTCCGTACGCGAGGTCCTGGCGAAGGCGGGTGTGCGATGAACGAGGGCTACGTGCGCGACAGCTATCTCCTCGACCTCGCCGACCGGCTGCGGGAGCACGGGCTGCCCGCCGACCGCATCGAGGCCACCGTCGCCGATCTCGGCGCGCACCTGGACGAGTCGGACGGGGCCGACCCGGAGGCCGAGTTCGGCCCGGTCGACGCGTTCGCCCGCGAGCTGGCACCGGCGGGGGGCGAGCGGCCCGGCACCCCCGAGGCGCACGTCGAGACGTGGCGGTGGACCGCCGACACGTACGTCGACGAGGAGTTGCTGAACCGCTTCGGCGACGAGGGGTGGGAGGTCGAGCGGGTCGACGCGCTCGGGCGCTTCGTCAGCCACCGCGACCTGGAGCGGCCGCAGCGCTGGGAGTACCGCCGCGAGCTGGTCACGCGGGGGCGCGAAGGCCTTGACGAGCGGCTCGCTCCCGACGGCTGGGAGGCCTGCGGGAACTGGATCGTCTACGCGTGGTTCAAACGGCCGCTGGCTGCGAGCCTCGGGCCGGGGGCGGAGGTGGGGTCGCCGCCGCCTGCGCCGGGGCGGCGGAACTTTTTGAGCCGCAAGTTCTACCTCCTGGTGGCCGCGATGGTCGTTGTCGTCGTCGTGGCGGGATCGGCCGTTGCCATGAACGACGGTGACACCGACTCGGGGCTCGGCTTCGTCGGTGGGCTTCTTGCGGGAGCCCTGATCCCCCTGGCCGCCCTGTGGAGCCGGCAGGTCTGGCGCTCGCGCCGCTGACCCCGCGGGGTGCCGTCTCTCGTATCGGCACCCCGCGGCCACAGCGGCCACAGCGGCCACAGCGGCCACAGCGGGCACTCCGGTCAAGATTTCAGCGCCGCCGACATCATCGCCTTCGCGATCGGCGCCGCCAGGCCGTTGCCGCTGACCTCCGACCGTGCCGCGTCCGAGGACTCGACGATGACCGCCACCGCGACCTCCTTGCCGTCGCTGCCCTTGGCGTACGAGGTGAACCAGGCGTACGGCGTCTTGCTGTTGTTCTCGCCGTGCTGGGCCGTGCCCGTCTTGCCGCCCACGTCCGCGCCGCTGATCTGCGCGTTCGTGCCCGTGCCCTTCTCGACGACCGTCTCCATCGCCGACTGCAGCTGGCTCGCCGTGCTCTGGCTCATCACGCGCTCGGAATCCGCGTCGTCGAACGAGTCGAGCACGTCGCCGTTCGAGTCGGTGATCTGGGACACCATGTGCGGCGAGACCAGTTCGCCGCCGTTGGCGATCGCCCCCGAGACCATCGACATCTGCAGCGGAGTCGCCGTGACGTCGAACTGGCCGATGCCGGTCAGCGCCGTCTGGGCCTTGTCCATGTCGGACGGATACACGCTCTCGGAGGCGCGCACCGGCACGTCCAGCTTGTCGGTGTTGAAGCCCATCTTCTCGGCCATCGACTTGACCTTGTCCTGGCCCAGGTCGACGGCCATCTTCGCGAAGACGTTGTTGCACGAGTACTGCAGCGCCGTACGGATCGTCGCGTTCTCGCAGGGCGCGCTCGCGCTCTCGTTCTTCAGGACCGTGCGCGTGCCCGGCAGCGTGTACGGGTTCGGGCTGTCGGTCCTGGTGTCCGCCGAGCCGTAGAGCCCGTCCTCCAGGGCGGCCGCCGCGACGACCAGCTTGAACGTCGAACCGGGCGGCAGCGGCTGCCGCAGCGCGCGGTTGACCATCGGCTTGTCCTCGTCCTTCAGGAGCGCCTGCCACTCCTTGGAGTCCGTGGAGCCGCTGATGTCCGAGGGGTCGTACGAGGGCGTCGACACCATGCCGAGGATCTTGCCCGTCTTCGGGTCGACGGCGACGGCCGCGCCCTTCTTGTCGCCGAGCGACTTGTACGCGGCCTTCTGCACCGCCGGGTCGATCGTCGTGACCACGTCACCCGGGTCGGCGCGCTTGTTCGTCACGGTGTCCAGCGGGTTCTTCAGCCGGTTGTCGGTGCCGTCCAGGACGTCCTTGTAGATGCCCTCCAGCTGCGTGGCCCCGTACACCTGCGAGCTGTAGCCCGTGACGGACGAGTACAGGTCACCGTCCTTGTATGTGCGCTTGTACTTGAGGTCGCCGCCCTTCGTCCGCTCGGAGCCGGTGACGGCCGCACCGCCCACGATGATGTCGCCCAGCGGGTTCGCGTACTGCTCGATCGCGTTGCGCCGGTTCAGCTTGTCGTCCGCGAGAGCCTTCGAGTCGTAGAACTGCACCCACGTCGCCCGCACCAGGAGGGCGACGACGAGCAGCAGCGTGAAGACCGAGGCATGCCTGATCGTCTTGTTCATCCCGTAAAAGGACGAGCGGCGCGGACGTATTCGTTCCGTTCTGCCGGGTTTCTTAGAGATTCCTCATACTGCGGGGGTGTCACGGCCGGGGCCTCAGTCGGTGTTCATGAAGCCCGCCTCGTACGCCGCGATCACGGCCTGCGTGCGGTCCCGCGCACCCGTCTTGGCGAGCACCGAGGCCACGTGCGTCTTCACCGTCGCCGGGCCCACGCCCATCCGCCCGGCGATCTCCGCGTTGGTCAGGCCCGCGGCCATCAGCCGCAGCACCTCGCTCTCGCGCCCCGTCAGCCTGCCCACCCAGGCCGGCGGCGCGGGCTTCGCGCGCGCGTGCTCGGCGGCCAGGGCGCGCACCGCTGCGGGGAACAGCAGCGAGTCGCTGCGCGCGACAAGGCGCACCGCCTGCACGAGCGAGTCCGCGTCGGCCCGCTTCAGCAGGAACCCGGAGGCCCCGGCCCGCAGCGCCTCGTACACGTAGGAGTCGTTCTCGAAGGTCGTCACGACCACGATGCGCGGCGGCTCGGTCTGCGTGCACAGGATCTGCTCCGTGGCCCGGATGCCGTCGATCTCCGGCATGCGTACGTCCATGAGCACCACGTCGGGCCGCAGCTCGCGCACGACGGACACCGCCTCGGCGCCGCTCGCCGCCTCGCCGACGACCTCCAGGTCGGGCTCGGCGGAGAGGATGACGCGCAGGGCGGTGCGCACCATGCGTTCGTCGTCGGCGAGCACGACGCGGATCGGGCCGACTGACGTCTCGGTCATGCGGGTCCTTTCAAGGGGAGTCGTACGTTCAGCCGCCAGCCGCCCTCCACCGGCCCCGCATCGGCGGTGCCGCCCAGGAGCCGGGCGCGATCGGTGATGCCGCGCAGGCCGTGGCCGCCGCCCGGACGGGAGGCGGGGGCGCCGTGGGGCAGCGGGTTCTCCGCGAGGATCTCCAGGTCGATGCCGTCAAGGGCGATCCGGAGGGTTACCGGGGCGTCGGGGCCCGCGTGCCGCAGTGCGTTGCTCAGGGCCTCCTGGACGATGCGGTACGCCTCGCGGGACACCATCGCGGGCAGGGCGTCCGGTCCTCCGGGGCCGAGATCGACGGTGGCCTTCACCCGCAGGCCGCCCGCGCGGGTGCGCTTGAGGAGGCCGTCGAGGTCGGCCGAGAGCGTCGGGGCGGGGGCGGTCGGGCTCGTCCGGTCACCGCCGCCCTCGCGCAACACCCCCAGAACCGCGTCGAGTTCGCCCACGGTGCGCCGGGTCGTCTCCTCGATGGCGGCAAGCGCCTCGCGGACGAACTCCGGGTCACGGTCCAGGACCCTGCGGGCGGCGCTCGCCTGGAGCGTGACCGCGCTCAGGGCGTGGCCCACCGAGTCGTGCAGCTCCCGGGCGAGGCGATTGCGTACGGCGAGGTCCGCGGCGCGCTGCTCGGCCGCCGCGAGCCGGTCGGCGGGCGAGGGGCCGAGGAGTTCGGGCGCCCAGCGCGCGAGGAGGCTCCCGGCCGCCGCCGCGCACCCGGCGAGCGCGATGAGGGAGAGGACCCCGATGACCGGGGCGAGCGCCAGCATCCAGCTCTCGCCGAAGACTTCGGGCATCCCGATCCGGCTGTCCCGCAGTACCGCGGCGAACGGCAGCGCGATCAGCACCGCCGCGAACGGCGGCAGGGCGAGGGACATCCCGCTGATGACCCCGCCGAACCCGAGGTGCAGCGTGAACCACGCGGCGGTGCGTGCGCGCGCCTGCCGGGACCGTGCGGGACCGTCGGCGAGCGCGTCGCCCGGCACGTCGCACAGCGCGCGCACCGCGGCCACCGACATGGGCCGGGTGAGCGGGAAGAGCGCGGTGATCGCGGCGAGCGGCAACCCCACGGCGAACGCGGTGAGTTGGGAGGTGAGCGAGCCGAACACGTTGTCCTCGCCGAGCAGCGGTCCGACCGCGACGGAGCCCACGAAGACGTACGGCATGGCGAGCGCGCCGCCGAGGATCAGATGGATCCACCGGCGCCGCGTCCGCCGCCCGAACAGGGCCGGGAGGGCTGCCGCGCGTGTTCTCACGCCGGTTGCCGCGGGGCACGGACGGCCGTGCCCGCCCGCTCCTTGAAGAAGGCCACCCCGAGGGTGGCGACCAGCGCCCCGACGATCATCTGGACAGAGTAGGTCAGGAGCATCGCCGCCGTCGGCTGCCGGGCGATGTGCTCCTCGCCCAGGACCGAGGCGAACAGCAGCCAGCCGCCCCAGCAGGCGACCGCGCCCGAGCCGAGCCAGGCCAGGGCGAGCGGCACCTTGACGGGCAGTGCGGGGGCCCGCCGGAAGGTGAGGAGCAGAGCGCCGGCGACCGCGGAGCCGAGGTAGATCATGTCCATCGCCTCGAGGACGTAGAAGTCGGTCGTACGCTCGTCGATCCGCGCCTCGCTGAGGCCGGCCGTGGACCCGGTGACCCAGAGAAGGTGCATGACCAGGGGCGCGAGGGCGAGGAGGGCGGCAGCGAGGGCGACACCCCGGGGAGCGCTCCGGCGGACGGACGTGCGGGGCAGATCCCGGACGAGGCCCCGCCACACGTGGCCCCAGCGGTCGCGTGCGTAGAGCACGAAGAGGGCGCCGAGGGCGAGGCCTTGGAGCATGAAGCCGCCGTAGACCACGCCGAAGACCCACTCGTGGAGGAAGGCGCCTTCGTCGCCGCCGCCCTGTGAGGGGCTGTTGACGCTGCCGCCGAGCGCCTTGACCAGGAGCTGGAGCGGGAACCCGGCCATGATCGGCGCGAGCAGGCCGGTGGCGGCCCACATGGGGAACGCGAGGAGCCAGGCGGGGGTGCGCAGGCCCCAGGGGCGGGTCAGGAGGAGCGCGAGGACGATGACGCTCGCGTCCATCAGCAGGGTGAGGCCGTTGGCGAAGAGCATGGTGGTGCGGTGATCGAGGAGGCTGCTGCCCTCGGGGATGCCGATGTGGCTTCCCGCGATCCACGCGAGCTTCAGGGTGAGGTACGGGAGGGCGGCGAGGATGGCGGCGGTGCGCAGAGCCTGTCTCATGCGCCCCAGCCTTCCGGCGGGGAGACCCGGGCACCTCCTGCCAGGCGATGATCCGGGTCCGCCGTGCGGGGGAGGGGCGGGCGCTCCGGGCCCGGATCGCGGGCCTACTCCAGCCGGAGAACGTCCTCCGCGATCTCCTCGCCCCGCGCGTGCGCGAACCCGCTGGCACGGGCCGTGACCCGGAAGCCGCACTTCTCCAGGACCCGCAGCGACCCCACGTTGTCCGCCGCCGCACGGGCGTACAGCGGGCGCTCGGGAACCTCCGCGAGGAGTTGACGCAACGCCGCCGTGGCGAGCCCCCGGCCCCAGTAGTAGCGGTCGATCCAGTACGTGACCTCACGCTCGCCCGGCTCGCCGTACACCGACACGTTGCCCACGACGTCGCCGTCCGCGAGGACCGTGCGGACGACGGCGTCCGATGCCCGGATGCTCTTCCAGTGGGCTTCGAAAAGGTCCCGGTCCGCCGTCTTCGGCGAAGTGAAAGCGGCGAGGTGGCTCGACTCGGGGTCGTTCATCTGCCGGTAGACCGGCAGATCACTGTCGTGCACCGGGCGCAGACTGACATCCATGCTCATTGTGCTCACCATGCTCAAAGCCTACGAGTCGCCAGTGTCAGACGGTCCCGGGCGTCGAACAACGCGTCCTTCACCATCTGTTCGTGCGCGGGCGTCAGCCGCGCCACCGGCACGGAGCAGCTGATCGCGTCCCGCGCGGGCGTGCGGTACGGGATCGCGACGCCGAAGCAGCGCAGACCGAGCGTGTTCTCCTCGCGGTCCACCGCGAAGCCCTGCTCGCGGACCGTGCGCAGCTCTTCGATCAGCTTCTCGCGGTCGGTGATCGTGTGCTCGGTCAGCGCGGGCAGCGTCTCCGGGAGCATCTTGCGGACCTGCTCGTCGGTGTGGGTGGCCAGGAGTGCCTTGCCCAGGGACGTCGAGTGCGCCGGGAGGCGGCGGCCCACCCGCGTGAAGGGCCGCAGGTAGTGCTGCGACTGGCGCGTGGCGAGGTAGACGACGTTCGTGCCGTCCAGGCGCGCGAGGTGGATCGTCTCCGTGGTGTCGTCCGAGAGGCGGTCGAGCGTGGGGCGCGCCGCCGCCACCACCTCGTCGCCGTCGATGTACGAGGTGCCGACCAGGAGGGCCCGCACTCCGATGCCGTACCGCGTGCCGGTCGCGTCCGTCTCGACCCAGCCGAGCTCCACCAGCGTACGAAGGAGCATGTAGAGGCTGGACTTGGGGTAACCGACGGCTTCCTGGACGGCGGCCAAAGAGTGCATTCCGGGACGTCCCGCGAAATACTCGAGCAACTCAACCGTCCGCACAGCGGACTTGACCTGTGCCCCGCCAGTCTCGCCAGCCGACATCGCCCTTGACCCCTTAGTTCGACGAGAAATAGTCTCCGAAGTCTCCGGTTCATCATCGGAGACAGCGTTCAGCATATCGAACAGCCCAGGTGGGTGGCAGCACATCTGTGGCATCACCTCTGGAGGACCCCGCGGTGGCAGCAGCACCAGTCTGGAGTGTCGACCCCCGAACCGGGAAGCAGCGCGAACAGGTTGCGGTCGAAGCCACAGTCCAGGAGGTGGACCAGGCGGTGCGTGCCGCTCTGGCCGCCAAGGACGCCCTGGCCGACCGCGGCACACGCGCCGCCTTCCTGCGCTCCGCGGCCGAACTGCTCGACGCGGCCAAGGATCACCTGGTCGAGGCCGCGGACGCGGAGACCGCGCTCGGCCCCGTCCGGCTCACCGGTGAACTCGCCCGCACCTGCTACCAGTTGCGGGCCTTCGCGGACATCGTCGACGAGGGCGGCTTCCTGGGCGTCGTCATCGACCACCCCGACAGCAGCGCCACGCCGCCCATCCCCGACCTGCGGCGCTACAAGATCCCGCTGGGCGTCGTGGCCGTCTACTCCGCGTCCAACTTCCCCTTCGCCTTCTCCGTCCCCGGCGGCGACACAGCGAGCGCGCTCGCCGCGGGCTGCCCCGTGGTCGTCAAGGCGCACCCCGACCACCCGGCCACCTCCGAGCTGGTGGCGTCGACGCTGCGGCGGGCCGCCGCCCGGCACGACATTCCCGAGGGCGTCCTCGGCCTCGTGCACGGCTTCGACGCGGGCGTCGAGCTCGTCAAGCACCCGCTCGTGTCCGGCGCGGGCTTCACGGGCTCCATCCGCGGTGGCCGCGCCCTCTTCGACGCGGCGGCGGCGCGCCCCGTGCCGATCCCCTTCCACGGAGAGCTCGGCTCGCTCAACCCGGTCGTCGTGACCGAGGCGGCGGCCGTCGAGCGCGCCGAGGAGATCGGAGCCGGTCTCGCGGGCTCGATGACGCTCGGCGTCGGCCAGTTCTGCGTCAAGCCCGGCCTGGTCTTCGCGCCGTCCGGCGCGGGCGGCGACCGGCTCCTGAAGTCCTTGACGGAGGCGGTCAGCGACACCGAGGCCGGGGTGCTCCTCGACCACCGGATGCGGGACAACTTCGTGGCGGGCGTGCGCGAGCGCGTCGAACTGCCGGACGTGGACGCGCCGGTGACGCCGGGCGCGGGCAGCGAGCACACGGTGAGCGCGGGCTTCCTGACGGTCCCCGCGGCGAAGCTCGCCGCCGAGGGCGAGCACGACCTGCTCCTGGAGGAGTGCTTCGGCCCTGTGACGGTCGTAGCCCGTTACGAGGACGACGCGGAGATCACCGCCGCCCTCAGCCGGCTCTCCGGCAACCTCACGGCCACGGTGCAGCTCTCCGCCGAGGAAGCCGCGGGCGAGGGGCGCGGGGCCGCGCTGCTCGCCGAACTGACGCCGCTGGCCGGGCGCCTGCTGGTCAACGGCTGGCCGACCGGGGTCGCGGTGGCGCCCGCACAGCACCACGGCGGGCCGTACCCCGCGACGACGTCCACCTCCACCTCCGTGGGCGGTACGGCGATCGAGCGCTGGCTGCGCCCCGTCGCGTACCAGAACACGCCCGCCGCGCTGCTCCCGCCGGAGCTGCGGGACGAGAACCCGCTGGGGCTCCCGCGTCGCTACGAAGGGCGCCTGGAACACTGACGTCCATGGACGTCAACATCCCCGAACTGCCCTTCTCCCTGCGCACGTACGGCCCCGACGGCAACTGGTCGTACGAGGACGGTGTGCTCACCGGCTGGGCGGGCGCCCGGCAGGACCGTTTCGTGCCGCCGACGGGCGAGGCGCTCGACCCCGCGTCGGACGCGCCTCGCCTCCTCGGCGCACCCGAGGGCGACTTCCAGCTGATCGCGCGGGTGACGGTCGGCTTCGCGGCGGCGTTCGACGCGGGCGTGCTGTACCTGCACGTGGGCGACCGGGAGTGGGCCAAGCTCTGCCTGGAGCGGTCGCCGGACGAGGCGACGGTCTGCACGGTCGTCACCCGCGGCCGCTCCGACGACGCGAACGCGTTCGTGGTGGACGGCAGCAGCGTCTGGCTCCGCATCAGCCGCACCGGCTCCGCGTTCGCCTTCCACGCCTCCCTGGACGGCAAGCACTGGACGTTCGTCCGGATCTTCTCCCTGGGCGAGGAGAAGACTGCGGGCGCGGCCCTGGTCGGCTTCATGGCGCAGTCGCCGGTGGGGGAGGGGTGCGTGGTGACGTACGACGGCATCGAGTTCCGTCCCAACTGGCCGCAGGGCCTGAGGGACGGGTCCTGATCTCCAGCCCGTCCGGCGTTTGAGGACGAACTCGGCGGAGCCGGTGGGAGAACTCAGTTCCTCCGCCGCAGCCCCAGCGTCGCCACCCCCGAGGCCGCAAGGAGTCCCGCAGCGATCAACAGACTCACCCGCATCCCGGAGACGAAGTCCCCGGCCACCAGGCCTCCGAAGGCCGCGATCCCGAGCCCCCCGGCCACCTGCCGGGCCGAGTTGAGGACCCCCGCGGCAAGCCCCGCCCGGTCGGCCGGAACCGCCTCCATCATGGCCGCGGTGAGCGGCGGGATCGTCAGCGCGCAGCCCAGGGCCAGCGGCACCATGAGGAACGCCAGGCCGAGCGCGGGCGTCGACGCGTCGGCAAAGAGCAGCAGCAACAGCCCCGCGACGGCGACCGCCTGCCCCGCCAGCATCGGAAGCCGCGGCCCGACCCGCGCCGCCAGCTTCCCGGCGAAGACATTGGTCACCGCGATCAGCCCCGTCATCGGCAGGAACATCAACCCGGCCCACAGCGCCGAACGCCCCTGTACCTCCTGGAAGAAGAGGCTGAAGACGAAGACAAGACCGTAGAAGGCGACGCTGCACGCGGCACCGGCCGCCACGGTGATCGCCACCGTCCGGTCACGGAACAGACCGAGCGGCACCACCGGATGCGCCTGCCGCGCCTCCGTCCGCCAGAACAGCATCCCCGCCGCCACCGCGACACCCAGGGCGATCAGACCCGTCGTACCGCCCTCGATGACCGCGAAGGTCACGGCGGTCAGCGTCAGGACCGCGAGCAACTGGCCCGGCACGTCCAGGGGCGCGGGCCGTCGCTCCGAGCGCGGGGCCCGCAGCAGCAAGGCCAGCGCCACCGCGCCCAGCGGGACGTTGACGAAGAAGATGCCGCTCCAGTCCCACGCGGTGGTCAGCGCACCGCCCGCGACCGGCCCCAGAGCCACCGCCACCGAACCGCCCGCCGCCCACATGGCCACCGCGCGCGCCCGCTTGGCCGCGTCCGCGTAGGCCTGGCGCACGAGGGAGAGCGAGGCGGGCAGGACCACGGCGGCCGCCACGCCCTGCACCACCCGGGCGCCGATCAGCGCGGGCAGCGACGGCGCGAGCCCGCAGGCCACCGAGGCGAGGGTGAACACCGTGATGCCGATCGCGTACGCCCGGGTCGCGCCGATCCGGTCGGAGAGCGCCCCGGTGGAGAGCATCAGAGCGGCGAAGGCGAGCGTGTAGGCGTCCACGACCCACTGGAGGCCGGTCATGCCGCCGCCCAGGGAGCCGCCGATCGCGGGCAGCGCCACGTTCACCACGGAGGCGTCGAGCGTGATGAGGGCGAAGCCGAGCATGGCGGCGGTGAGGGTGAGGCCGGGCGAGGCGTGGTCCTTGCCGGGCGAGGGGAGCGATGCCGCCGGATCAGGGAGGGGGCCCGCCGAACGGGAGCCTTCGGAGAGGGAGTTCGTTGCCATGTCCATGAGTCTGCTGACGGCGGCGCGTCTACAGTAGTGGCCTGAATGCCATACCTCCGGAGGATCTGGCCATGCCGCATCGCGTCGCCGTCATCGCGCCCTCACCTGTGTCGATGTTCAATCTCGCGATCCCCGAGATGCTCTTCGGGAGGGTCGAGGTGGCCGGCGGACCCGGCTACGAGGTGATCGTCTGCACCCCGGAGCCGGGCGCGGTCGCCACCACGGGTGGGCTCAGCCTTCAGGTGGAGCAAGGACTCGATGCCGTGCGCGACGCCGACACCCTCCTCGTCGCGGGCACCGGGCACCGCTACGAACCCGACCCCCGGACCGTCGCCGCCGTCCGCGAGGCCGCCGACGCGGGCCGGCGCATCGCGTCCATCTGCAGCGGCGCCTTCGTGCTCGCCGAGGCGGGACTGCTCGACGGGCGCAGCGCGACCACGTACTGGCAGCTCGCCGAGGAACTGCGCAGCCGCTATCCGGCGCTCGACCTCAAGGGAGACGTCCTCTACGTGGAGGACGGGCAGGTCATGACGTCCTCCGGGTACGCCGCCGGGATCGACCTGTGCCTGCACATCATCCGCACCGACTACGGGGCGGCCGTCGCCAACGAGGTGGCCAGAGCCGCACTCGTCGCCCCCGTGCGGCCCGGCGGCCAGACCCAGTTCACCCAGACCCCGCTGCCGCCCGAGCGCGGCAGCGCCTGCGCCGACACCCGGGGCTGGGCCATGCGGCACTTGGACGAGCCGCTCACGCTCACCGACCTCGCCCGGCACGCGGGTGTCAGCGTGCGCACCCTCACCCGCCGCTTCCACGCGGAGAGCGGGGTGAGCCCGCTGCAGTGGCTCCTGCACCAGCGCATCGAGCGGGCCAAGGAGCTCCTGGAGACGACGAAGCTCTCCATGGACCGGGTCGCCGAGGCCTGCGGGCTCGGCACCGCCGACTCGCTCCGCGGCCACCTGGTGCGCCGCACCGGGCTCACGCCGAGCGCCTACCGCGCCCAGTTCAGCCGCCTCGGAACTCAAGGCTCCCGGAACACGTCTATGGCAGCGTGATCCACTCTGTACTCCCCACGACGATGCGGACCGTGATGCCGACCGTCATACGCAGCGCCCTCACCGCCGACGCCCCGGCGCTCGCGGCCCTGCACGCCCGCGCCCGCGCCACGTACTACCCCGAGGGGCTGCCGGACGAAGCCGTCGACGGGACGGCGATGTGGCGTGCGGGCGTCGAGCGGCGCGGCGGGCATGTGCTGTGCGCGGTCCGCGAGGGCCGGATCGTGGGCCTCGCCTCGTTCCGCACGCCCGACGGCGAGGCCGCGGACACCGTGACGCTCTTCCAGTTCCACGTCGACCCCGACCACTGGCGCGCCGGGGTCGGCGCGGCGCTGCACGCCGCCTGCGTGGAGGAGTGGCGGGCCGACGGCATCCGGGAGGCAACTCTGGACGTCCACCGCGAGAACACGCGGGCCCAGGCCTTCTACGCCCGCCACGGCTGGCGGGAGGCGGAGCCCGGAGAGGGCGCGGACACGCATCTGCGGATGAGGCTCTCCGTGCCGGCCGGGGAATGAGCGGGGCAAGTCGTACGTTCTTCAACTGACCGGAGGGACCCTCCGTACTATCGTTCGATTGAAGAGAGCTAGTCACATGCGCGTCGAGATCTGGTCCGATATCGCCTGTCCCTGGTGCTATGTCGGCAAGGCACGCTTCGAGAAGGCCCTCGCCGCCTTTCCGCACCGCGACGACGTCGAGGTGGTGCACCGCTCCTTCGAGCTCGACCCCTCGCGCGCCAAGGGCGACAGCGGGCTCGTGATCCCGATGCTCGCCAAGAAGTACGGCATGAGCGAGGAGCAGGCCCAGGAGGCCGAGCGGAACCTCGGCGTGAACGCCTCGTCCGAGGGCCTCGACTACCTCACCGAGGGCCGCGACCACGGCAGCACCTTCGACATGCACCGCCTGCTGCACTTCGCCAAGGAGCAGGGCAGGCAGGACGAGCTGCTCGGGCTCCTCTACCGCGCCAACTTCGCCGAGGAGCGCTCCGTCTTCGACGACGACGAGCGGCTCGTGGAGCTCGCCGTCGCGGCCGGCCTCGACGCGGAAGCGGCCCGCGCGGTGCTCGCCGACCCCTCCCGGTACGCCGACGACGTACGCACCGACGAGCGCGAGGCCGCCGAGCTCGGCGCGAACGGCGTGCCGTTCTTCGTCCTCGACCGCAAGTACGGCGTCTCCGGCGCCCAGCCCGCCGACGTCTTCACGCAGGCCCTCGAGCAGGCGTGGGGCAGCCGCTCGCCGCTCACCACGCTCGCGGACGGCGACGCCTGCGGCCCCGACGGCTGCGCGGTCCCGCAGGCCTGACGCACGTCTGCACACATCGTCGATGGACGTGGGCGCGTACGGACGCGAGAGTTGATCCCATGGGGAACATCAACGGCGCCGAGTTCGCGCCCACGTCGACGTATCTGAACACGGCGAGCTGCGGTCTGCTGCCGGCGCGGGCCGTCGAGGCGATCCAGGGCCTCGCGGCGGAGAACGGCTCGGGCAGACGCGGCGGCTCGGGCGACTTCGGGATCGTGCAGGCCGCCCGTGAGTCCTTCGCGCGGCTCGTCAACGTGCCGCACGCGCGCGTGGCCAACGGCGGATCGGTCGCCGTGCACGCCGGTCTGATCGCGGCGGCGCAGCGGCCTGGCTCCGAAGTCCTCATCCCCGAGGGCGACTTCAGCTCGATCATCAACCCCTTCGTGGTGCGCGGCGACCTCAAGATCCGCTTCGTGCCCCTCGACGACCTCGCCGAGGCGATCCGCCCGACCACCGCCCTCGTCGTGTACTCCGTCGTCCAGTCGGCCGACGGCCGTATCGCCGACGACGCGGCGGTGCGCGAGGCCGCCGCCGCCCACGGTGCCCGTACCCTCAACGACGCCACACAGGCGGCGGGTTGGCTGCCCTTCGACGCGAGCCTGTACGACTACACCGTCACCGGCGCCTTCAAGTGGCTGCTCTGTCCGCGCGGCACGTCGTTCCTCACCGTGAGCGAGGAGGCGCAGGAGTCCCTCGTCCCGCTGCACGGCGGCTGGCTCGCGGCGGCGGAGAGCTGGAACGCCACCTACGGCCCGCTCTCCCGACTGGCCCCCGACGCACGCCGGTTCGACGAACCCCCCGCCTTCCTCGCGTACCACGGAGCGGCCCAGGCGCTCGCCCTCCTGGAGGAGACCGGAATCGACGCGGTCCACGCCCACGACACGGCGCTGGCGGCCCGCTATCGCGCCGGGCTCGCGGAGCTGGGCCACGCGCCGGTGCCCGGCGCGTCCCCGATCGTCTCCGTACCCGGACTCGCCGACAGAGACGAGCAGTTGAGCCGGGCCGGGATCATCACCTCCGCACGGGCGGGACACCTGAGGGCCTCGTTCCATCTGTACAACACCGAGGCGGACGTTGACCGGATCCTGGACGTGCTCTCCGGCTGAACCCTGGCGCGCGGGGCGGCGGGGCGCTAGGAAGGCATGACGGGGTGGCCTCACGAGGCGGTGGTGTCAGTGGCTCAGCAGCCCCATCCGGACACCGGCCTGCACCAGCGCCTGGTGTACGGCGACGAGACGGCGCTCGCCGAGGTCTACGACACGTACGGAGCCCTCGTCCACCGTGTCGCGGCACGCGTCACCCGCAGCCCCGCCGCGGCGGAGGACGTCGCCCAGGAGGTCTTCGCCCATCTCTGGTCGCGGCCCTACGCGTTCGACGCGCGGCGGGGGAGCCTGCGGACCTGGCTGTGCATGCTGGCGCATCGCAGGGCGGTGGACTGGGTACGCGGCGAGGAGCGCCACCGCAAGGCGGCGCACGCCGACGACGCGACCCTGCACACCATCCCCACCCCGGACCCGCCCCCGGAAGACGTGGTCATGGCACGAGAACGCTCCCTGCTCCTGCATTCGGCACTGGCGAGACTGCCGCTCCCGCAGCGCCAGGTGGTGCACCTCGCGTACTTCGCGGGCTGCACGTACCGTCAGGCTGCGGTGGAACTCGGCATCCCGGAGGGCACGGCCAAGACCCGATTACGGGCGGCCCTGCGCCGACTGGCCGAAGCCCTGGCCGACCCACCCGACCGACCGGACCCACCGGTCCCGTCCGACCCAGCTGACCCGGCACTTGCCGAAGCCCCAGGCGAAAGAGGCGCGTGATGACCACGGATCACGAAGCCGTACGTGAACTTCTAGGGGCCTGGGCGTTCGGCGCGCTCATGCCGGGCGACGAACGTACGGTCGCCCCGCATCTGGCCGACTGCGACCCCTGCGCGGCCGAGGCGGGGCGGCTGCGGGCGACGGTAGGCCACCTGGACGGGCCACCCCTCGCCGACGTGCCCGCCCCCGCGGGACGTGACCGCGCCCTCGGCCTCGCCCTGCGCACCCGCGCCGCGACCCCGCGCACGGCCTCGCACGCCGCTCCGTACGCCGCCGGCGTGGCCGGGCTCCAGGCGCTGCTGCGCGAGGTGGACGAGCACGGGCGGTGGGACACCCCGGTGGTGCACGACTGGGACGTGCACGACACGGTCGCGCATCTGCTGGCCGCGGACGAGCCGCTGGCCGTGCGGCTCGGGCTGCGCGCGCCGGGGCCGTGCGACGGCGTGGACGGGACGCCGTGGCGTGTGGCGTGGGCGGCGCGTACGGAAAGGGTGCTCGCCCGGGAGCGGGCCCGCACGCCCGCACAGACCGTGGCGTCCTGGCAGGCCCAGGCAGCCGATCTGCTCTCCTCACCCGAGGCGCACGACGCCGAACTGGCCGGACGGACAACGAAGTTGATGGGCGCCCGGCTGCCGCTCTCGGACCACTTCCTGGTCCGGGCCTTCGAGGCGTGGGTGCACACGGACGACATCGGCAGGGCCCTGGACATCCCGGCGCCGCCGCCTCGCACCCCGCACCTCTGGCAGCTGGTGCGCCTTGCCGTACGGACCCTCGAGCTGGCCCTGGGCTCCAAGGCGCCGGCCGTCGCGCTGACCGTCGCGGGGGAGGGTGGCGAGATGTCCTGGGTCCTGGGGAGCGGGGCGGAGCCGGTGAGCGCGGAGCTGGTCCTGGACCCGGTGGACTTCTGCCTGCTCATGGGCGGGCGGGTGGATCCCGAGGTGGTGCCTCGCGGAGTCTTCGGCAGCGAGGCCGCCGCGGGGCACGTCCTGACCCGGGCGGCCTCCTCGGCCTGGCTCTAGGGTCCGCCGTAAGGGCCCTGGCCCTTACGCGCCCCCGCCCCTCGCCTCCAGGGGGCAGTCCGCGGTCTCCGTGCACAGGTTGGTCTCCACCTTGCCCAGGAGCCGCGCAAGCTCCGCCCTCTCCGTGCCGTCCAGGCCCGCCAGCGTGTGGGTCTCCAGTTCGCCCCAGGCCCGCTCCACCTGCGCCAACAGCCCGCAGCTCGCGTCCGTGGCCTCGACCAGGACGGCCCGCCGGTCGTCCGGATCGGGGCGGCGGCGCACGTGTCCCGCCTGTTCGAGGCGTTGCAGCATCTTCGTGACCGTCGACGGGTCCAGGTCGACCGCCCTGATGAGCTCCGACTGCCGTACGGGCCCCGCGTCCCAGAGGTACATCATCACGAACTCCTGGCCGGGATAGAGCCCGAGCCCCTTGAGCGCCTTGCCCGCCGCGATCCGGTGCAGCCGGGCGACCCGGCTCACGGTGTGGCTGACGGGTCCCTGCCGCGCGGCGGTAGGGAGCTCGGTACAGGCGGGGTCGGAGTCGTGCATCGGAGCTCCAGCGGTGGGGTCGGCAGTGGTGTTCCACGTGTTCCACCACATTAGCTTGGTCGACCAAGGAATAAGTTACAGTGGCGCCCGGTTCACTTACTTGGCCGACCAATAACTTTCCCCTGGGGGCATCAGATGACCACCGCGTTCGACTCCCTCGACCTCGCGGGCACCCCGCTCGCCAACCGCATCGCCCTGGCCCCCATGACCCGGAGCCGGGCGGGCGAAGGCGGCACCGCCACGGAACTGACCGCCGAGTACTACGCCCAGCGCGCGTCGGCAGGGCTGATCATCACGGAGGGCATCCAGCCCTCCGCGGTCGGTCAGGGCTATCCCGACACCCCTGGCCTGCACTCCGACGAGCAGGTCGAGTCGTGGCGCAAGGTCACCTCCGCGGTGCATGCCGCGGGAGGCAAGATCTTCGCCCAGATCATGCACGTGGGCCGCATCGGCCACCCCGTGCTGCTCCCCGACGGCCTGGTCAACGTGGCCCCCTCGCCCGTCGCGGCCCAGGGGCAGGTCTACACGGCCGAGGGCCCCAAGGACTTCATCACGCCCCGCGAGCTCACCGGCGAGGAGATCCACGCGACCATCGCCGACTTCGTGACCGCGGCCCGCAACGCCATCGACGCGGGCTTCGACGGCGTCGAACTGCACGGCGCCAACGGCTACTTGATCCACCAGTTCCTGGCGCCCGGCTCCAACAAGCGAACCGACGAATGGGGCGGCACCCCGGAGAACCGCATCCGGTTCGCGGTCGAGACGGCCAGGGCCGTGTCCGCCGAGATCGGCGCCGCCCGCACCGGCCTGCGCCTCTCGCCCGGCAACCCCTTCAACGACATCTCCGAGCCGCAGGACGAGCTCGAGGCGACGTACACCGCCCTGGTGAAGGAGCTGAGCGCCCTGGACCTGGCCTACCTGCACGTCATGGAGGTGGGCCCGATCCGCGACCTGGTGACCACCCTGCGCCAGAGCTTCAACGGACCCTTCATCCTGAACCCCGCGACCGAGGGCTCCACCGGGCCCGACGCGCTCGCCCTCGTCGAGGACGGCACCGCGGACGTCATCGCGTTCGGCGCGCTGTTCCTGGCCAACCCCGACCTGCCGGCCCGCCTCAAGGCCGAAGGCCCGTACAACACGCCCGACCCGTCCACCTTCTACGGCGGCACGGAGAAGGGCTACACGGACTACCCGGCGCTGTAGGAGCGCAGCCCAAAAGGGCCCAGAGTCAAGATTGGCCCGGCACCCCCAGGTGCCGGGCCAACTCGCGTACGAGACCGCCTACTTCACCGGGGTGAAGTCACGCGCCCCAATGTATTCCGGCCGCCGGACCGGCGCCGCGAACGGCTCCACCGCCGTGTTCTCCACACTGTTGAACACGATGAAGACGTTGCTGCGCGGGAAGGGCGTGATGTTGTCCCCCGAACCGTGCATGGCATTGCAGTCGAACCAGGTCGCGGAGCCCGCCTCACCGGTGAAGAGCCGGATGCCGTAGTCCGAGGCGAGGCTGGTGAGCGTCTCGTCCGAGGGAATGCCCGCGTCCTGCATCTGCAGGGACCGCTTGTAGTTGTCCTTCGGCGTCGCGCCTTCACAGCCGAGGAACGTCTTGTGCGACCCCGGCATGATCATCAGGCCGCCGTTGGTGTCGTGATTCTTGGTGAGCGCGATGGAGACGGAGACGGTCCGCATGTTCGGGAGTCCGTCCTCGGCGTGCCAGGTCTCGAAGTCGGAGTGCCAGTAGAACCCCGAGGCCCCGAAGCCGGGCTTGACGTTGATCCGGGACTGGTGGACGTACACGTCGGAGCCCAGGATCTGCCGGGCCCGACCCACCACGCGCGGATCGGCGGCGAGCTTCGCGAACAGCTCGCTGATCTTGTGCACCTCAAAAATGGTGCGGATCTCCTGGGAGCGCGGCTCCACGATCGAGCGCTCGTCCGCCCGCATCGTGGGGTCGTCGATCAACCGAGAGAGCTCCGCGTGGTAGACGCTCACCTCGTCAGGGGTGATGAGCTGGTCGATCGCCAGGAATCCGTCCCGGTCGAACCCCGCCAGTTCGTCGGCCGTGATCGGCCCCGGCGTACCCGGCTCGGACCACACGACGGGGTCCTTGCGCTCGATGAGGACCTCTTCGGTGCCTCGCGTCGGGTACAGATCGGCGGTGCGTTCGGGTGCGGTGGTCATGGTGTTGCCTGCCTCTCCTCTCGTACGGCCCTTTCCGGGATGTACACCCCCGCCGCCCAGAGGAAGAGGGCGGCGGGGGAGATTCAGGGTGCGTGCTCCGGCTAGGCCGGCTCCGGCTCCGTGAGCAGCGGGTACACGCCGTTCTCGTCGTGGTCCTCACGACCCGTGACGGGCGGGTTGAAGACACAGATGCAGTGGAAGTCCTCCTTGATCCGCATCGTGTGCTTCTCGTGCCCGTCGAGCAGGTACATGGTGCCCGGCGTGATCGTGTACTTCTCGCCGGTCGTGTCGTCGGTCAGCTCGGCCTCGCCCTTGGTGCACACGACGGCCTCGATGTGGTTGGCGTACCACATCGACGTCTCCGTACCCGCGTACAGGATGGTCTCGTGGACCGAGAAGCCCACCCGCTCCTTGGCGAGGACGATGCGCTTGCTCTCCCAGGTGCCGGACGCGGACTTCACGTGCCGGTCGGTGCCTTCAATGTCCTTGAACGAACGGACGATCACGGTGAGTTGGTTCCTTTTCTCTTACGGGGGTGAGGACGCGGCCCGGGGGCCGCTCAGGCGGTCTCGCGCACCGCGCGGGCGAGCGTACGAAGTCCCTCGTCCAGCTCGTCGGCGGTGATCGTCAGCGCCGGGAGGAGCTTGACGACCTCGCTCTCGGGGCCGGAGGTCTCGATCAGCAGACCGAGCTCGAAGGCGCGCTTGGCGATGGCGCCCGCACGGGCCTTGTCGATGAACTCCATGCCCCAGACCAGGCCGCGGCCGCGGTACTCCTTGATGGCGCCGGGGTTCTCGTCGACGATCGCCTTGAACGCCTCCTCGACCTGCTCGCCGCGGGCACGGGTCTGCTTCTCCATGGCCGGGCCGTCGGACCAGTAGGTCTCCAGGGCGGCGGCGGCCGTGACGAACGCGGGGTTGTTGCCGCGGAAGGTGCCGTTGTGCTCGCCCGGCTCCCAGATGTCCAGCTCGGGCTTGAACAGCGTCAGGGCCATCGGCATGCCGTAGCCGCTGATGGACTTGGACACCGTCACGATGTCCGGCGTGATGCCCGCCTCCTCGAAGGAGAAGAACGCGCCGGTACGGCCGCAGCCCATCTGGATGTCGTCGACGATGAGCAGCATGTCCCAGCGCTCGCACACGTCGGCGAGCTTGCGGAGCCACTCGGCGCGGGCGACGTTGATGCCGCCCTCGCCCTGCACCGTCTCGACGATCACGGCGGCGGGCTGGTTGAGGCCGGAGCCCTGGTCCTCGAGCAAACGCTCGAACCAGATGAAGTCGGGGGTCTTGCCGTCGAAGTAGTGGTCGAACGGCATCGGCGTGCCGTGCACCAGCGGGATGCCGGCGCCGGCGCGCTTGAAGGCGTTGCCGGTCACGGCGAGCGAGCCGAGCGACATGCCGTGGAAGGCGTTCGTGAACGACACGATCGACTCGCGGCCCTTGACCTTGCGGGCCAGCTTCAGCGCGGACTCGACGGCGTTGGTGCCCGTCGGGCCCGGGAACATGACCTTGTAGGGCAGGTCGCGGGGGCGCAGGATGATGTTCTGGAACGACTCGAGGAACGCGCGCTTGGCGGTCGTCGACATGTCGAGGCCATGGACGACGCTGTCGCGCTCCAGGTAGTCGATCAGGGCGCGTTTGAGGACCGGGTTGTTGTGGCCGTAGTTGAGCGAGCCGGCCCCGGCGAAGAAGTCGAGGTACGAGTGGCCGTCCTCGTCGAACATGCGGCTGCCCTGCGCACGGTCGAAGACAGTGGGCCAACCGCGGCAGTAGCTGCGCACCTCCGACTCCAGGGTCTCGAAGACGCTCAGGTCGGGCTGGGTGATGGTCACAGCAGATCTCCTGGGAGATGGAAAGACGTGGGAGGTGGGGGGATGACTGGTGGTGCGTGGGGGGATCGGCGAAACTCAGCCGACCGGCTCGACCGGTTCGATCCGCGCGACCTTCCCGGTCTGGGCTATCGGCTCGATGAGGAACAGGACCTCGGGCTCGTGCCCCTCGTCGGGGAAGAGCCCGGCGTCGAAGAGCACCGTGCGCTCGACCGACGCTCCGTGGCGCTGTGCGTACGAGGTGAAAAGCCGCTGGGACGGTGCGTTGTCCGGCGTGATGGTCGTCTCGACCGAGACCAGCTCCCGGTCGGCGGCGACCTTGGCGGTCAGACCGTCGAGCAGCGCACGGGCAAGGCCGCGGCCGCGGTACGCCTGGTCGACGGCCACCTGCCAGACCACCAGGGTGCGCGGCCGCTCGGGCCGGATGTAGCCGGTGATGAACCCGGCGGGCTCACCGTTCGCGTCCCTGGCCACCATGGAGGTCGCCGCGAAGTCACGGCACCACAGCAGGTAGCTGTACGAGGAGTTGAGGTCCAACACCTTCGAGTCGCGGGCGATGCGCCAGATGGCGGCACCGTCGGCGACGTCGGGGGTGTCGAGGCGCAACCCCTCGGGCATTTCCAGGGAATTCGCTAGCAGGTCGGTCGGTAGATCGGCTTGTGCAGCGGTCATGCGGATTGAATTTACCGAGCAATTTCTCGAATTGCATCGGCGGGAGGGGTTACGTCAGAACGCTCGATGTGTTATCACGCGGGGGTGCGCGCCCGCAGGAAACCTCGGCAGTTTGGCCTGATTTGATGGGGTCATAAGCAACATATCGGGCGCGATGTGGAGTACGTCACATAACCGTAACTCCCTCGAAGCCTGTCCGAATTGTGAGACTTGGTGTTGTCGAAACCTTAGTGTTTAGGTCTCCGGAAAGCGGGCAGAAGAATACGGGAAGCTGTGCTGATAAAGTGGATAAAGAAGCGGTGAGAATTAGTCCGTGAATTTACGTAGAGTATTTACGGCCCCGTTACGACCACTTCCTGCTCGCACGTGTGCCTTAGGCCCAGGGTGACGCTCCCCGGCTGATCGCGTACGCCGTCGGCGAGGCCCGCCCGGCGAGCACCCGCCGGAGGACGGTTTGGTTCCGCCTCCGCCAGATGCTGCACGGGACCGGGCCAAGACAGCGACGCGGACGGGCCCTGCCGCCTACTGCCAGGCGGCCGTCACCGCGCGCCGGGCCGCTTCGAGGTCGACCGTGAGACCGGCCTCGCCCATCGCGGCGCCCAGTGCGGCAAGGGAGGCGTGCACGACGCCCCGGGTCGCGTCGGGACCGTAGTGGTTCACCCGGATCATCTCCGTGGCGAGGGCGCCACCACCGGCGACCAGCGGAAGCACCGGGTCCGCGGCGAGCGCCTTGGCGACGAGCGCCGACGCGTCGACACCCTCCGGGGCGCGCAACGTCGTGGCGACCGGAGCGGCGTCCCGCGCCTCGTGGACGTACGGGGTCAGACCGCCGCCCAGGGCCAGCGCGCCCGCGCGCGTCGCCGCGGCGGCGGTGGCGTGCCGTGCCGTCAGCGCGTCGAGACCCTCAGCTTCGATGCGCTCCACGCACGCCTCGAGGGCGAGCATCTCCAGCTGGGCGGGCGCGTGCAGCAGCGTCTTCCTGCCGCCGTCGATCCAGCGCTCCTTCCAGTCGAGGAGGGAGAGGTAGGAGCGGCGCGGCGCCCGCGGATTGGCGGCAAGGCGCGCCCAGGCCCGCTCGCTCACCGAGACGGCCGAGACACCCGCCGGACCGCCCATCGCCTTCTGCGCGCCGATCACGCACAGGTCCACGCCCCACGCGTCCGGAAGCAGCGCCTCGGCGGCCACCGAGGCGACGGCGTCGAGCATGAAGAGGGCGCCGTGCGCGCGTACGACCTCACCGATCTCGGCGACGGGGTTGGTGTTGCCGGTCGCGGCCTCGGCGTGCACGAGCGAGACGAAGTCGATCTCGGGGTGCGCGGCCAGGGCCTCGCGCACCTGCTCGGCGGTCACGGCCGTGTGGAAGGGCACGGCGAGATCGACGACGGTCGCGCCGCAGTCCCGCAGCCAGTTCCCGAAGGTCTGCCCGTAAGGGCCGGTGATGACGTTCAGCGCCGTCGTGCCGGGCTGTGCCGCACCCCGGATGCAGCCCTCCAGGGGCAACAGCGCCTCGCCCTGCATGATCACCACGTCCTGCGAGGTGGAGAGCAGACCGGCCACGCGCTCCTCGATGGAGGCGAAGTGCCGGGCACTCAAGGGGGCCAGGTCAAGGAATGGATGCGTCGTCACGTGTGTCGTACCGGTGCTGCTCACGTCGCTGCTCACTTCGCTCACGAGTTCGTTCGGGCTGCCGGACCGAGCGTACCGACAGGCTCCTAAGCTGCTGTACATGAGCGATCACACGGTGCTGCACGTGAAGGGGCGGGTGCTCGTCGGCCCGGACGACGTCCGGGACGAATTGTGGGTGGTCGGGGGCAGGGTCACGTACGACCGCCCGCTCGTGGCGGCCGACGTCACGACGATCGAGGGCTGGACGCTCCCGGGCCTGGTCGACGCGCACTGCCACGTAGGCCTGGACGCGCACGGCCCGGTGGAGCCGGAAGTGGCGGAGAAGCAGGCGCTGACCGACCGCGAGATCGGCGCCCTCCTGATCCGTGACGCGGGTTCGCCGTCCGACACACGCTGGATCGACGACCGCGACGACCTCCCCAAGATCATCCGGGCGGGCCGCCACATCGCGCGCACACGCCGCTACATCCGCAATTACGCCCATGAGATCGAGCCCGCCGACCTCGTCGCCTACGTCGCCCAGGAGGCCCGGCGCGGTGACGGCTGGGTCAAGCTGGTCGGCGACTGGATCGACCGCGACGCCGGAGACCTGACGGCGTGCTGGCCCCGGCCCGAGGTGGAGGCGGCGATCGCGGAGGCGCACCGCCTGGGCGCACGGGTGACGGCGCACTGCTTCGCCGAGGACTCCCTGCGGGACCTGGTGGAGGCGGGCATCGACTGCATCGAGCACGCCACCGGACTGACCGAGGACACCATTCCGCTCTTCGCCGAGCGGGGCGTCGCCATCGTCCCGACCCTGGTGAACATCGCGACGTTCCCGCAGCTCGCCGACGGCGGCGAGTCGAAGTTCCCCAAATGGTCGCGGCACATGCGGCGGTTGTACGAGCGCCGCTACGACACGGTGCGGGCCGCGTACGACGCGGGCGTACCGGTGTACGCGGGCACCGACGCCGGCGGCGCACTGGCCCACGGCCTCGTCGCCGCCGAGGTGGCCGAGCTGCGGCGCGCCGGAATCCCGGCGGTGGACGCCCTGTCGGCGACGACCTGGGGAGCGAGGTCCTGGCTGGGACGCCCCGGCCTGGTGGAGGGCGCGCCGGCGGACCTGGTGGTGTACGGGGCGGATCCGAGGGAGGACGTCGGGGTACTGGCCGCGCCGCGGAGGGTGGTGCTGAACGGGAGGGTGGTGGGGTAGGGGGCTTCTCTTGCTCTGAGCCCGACCCTCCCGATCGTTTCGGCTTCGTCGAGTTCGTCTTCGATCGCCGGAGGGGCTGATCGTTTCAGCCCCTGGGGGTCCCCCCGGACGGAGTCTGGGGGAGTTTGAGGAGCGGGGTCTGGGGCGGAGCCCCAGTTTCGGGAAGGGGCGGGGTGGGGGAGAAAAACGCCCCGTCCACCAGCACCGGCACCCCCTCCGAAGCTCCCACCTCCACGGCCACCGCCACATCCTCCGCGAAGCCTTGACCCCGTAGCTCCCGCCCCGACGCGCAGTCGGCGACGGCCGAGGCGACGTCTCCGCACGACGTGTACGCGGCGGCCGCCACCGAGGCCTCCGGTGAGAGATCCGCCCCCTGGATCGCGGAGACGAGCGCCCCCGCCCCCAGCAGATCCTCCAAGGCGGGTCGCAGGCTCCCGTCGCCCCACCGCTCACCGGCGGCCACGACGGCGACCGGCCGAGCGGGCTGACCGTACCCCTGCCCGGCCAGCCAACTCCCCACGGCCGCCGCGTTCCTGAGGCACCCCGCGACCACCACCCCGGACGCGCCCGCCGCCGCGGCGATCGCCGAACCGTTGGGCGAGGGCAGCACGAGGCGGGGCGTGAAGGGGGCCCGGCGCAGTGCGGCGGGGGAGAGGGACCACGGGGACCCTTCGGTCACCCCGCGCCGTCCGACCGCCAGCGCCGCGTCCCGCTCGCGTGCGAAGGCGACGGCGCTCTCGTCCCTCCACGCGTACGGGAACACCCTCGTCCCCGCCTCCACGGCGACCGACACCGCCGTCGTGAACGACAGCACGTCGACCACGACCAGGCAGGCCACGTCCCCGCCCGCCATGAGCCGCCGAGCACCCTCCGGCCCCCACTCGAACCGCACCGTGTACTCGCCTTGCGCGGACCAGTGATCGTCATGGTCGTGCCTCGTCTGTCCCATAGGACTCATATTGACGGAGCGTTACGTACGAGGTCCTCGGTTCGTTGGGCATCATTCGGCCACGGCGTCGGCGTCAACCGACGTGTTCGAGCCAGGGAGTTGCCCGGGTGACTCGGGGGAACGCCCGTGCCGCAAGATTCGAAAGCAGGGGCGGAAACCTCCCTTTGGAGTGAACTCACGCTTCGTCGCTGGCTATTCACTCTCAGTGCGTAAAGATTCCCCCTGTCGATGTTGCCGGTGTCGTGCTCATGCGATGTCCCCATCCAGCGAAGCGCGAGGCCACCGGCGACTCCGTAACTCTTGTGGGGGTTCCACCACCTTGAACAGCAACGCCTTCCGCCTGCCCGCACGTCGCCTCGGCGTGATCGCCACCGCCACGGTGCTCGTCGCGGGTCCCGCGGCGCTCGCCACCGCGGGACCCGCCGCGGCGACGGGCGGCGACAAGGGGCGCGCGAACGCCGTCGTGCTGCGCACCGGGCTCGACGTGTCCCTGCTCAACAAGACCCTGAACGTCCCGCTCAAGGTCTCGCTCAACGAAGTGCAGGCGCCGGCCGGCGCCGACAAGACCGCGCTCACCGCCACGCTGGACGGGGTCAACGGCGGGCAGCCGTTCAGCGTGCTGCGCGCCGACGTGGCCACCGCGAAGGCGACCGCGGACAAGGGCAGGGCGGAGGGGTACAGCAACATCGCGCGGGCGAAGGTGCATGTGCCGGGCCTGCCGCTGCTTTCCCTGATCGAGGTCGACCAAGTGACGTCCAAGGCGGTCTGCGTCGCGGGCAAGCGGCCGGTCGCCGAGTCGAATGTGCTGGGCGGCGTGACGGTGCTCGGCAAGAAGGTCACGCTGTCGGCCGGGGGCACGACCCAGGTGAAGGTGCCGGGGGTCGGCGAGGTGCGGCTCGACCTGTCCAAGACGCATACGACGTCGCGTACGGCTGCGGCGTCCGCGCTGGAGCTGACGGTGTCCGTGAATCCCCTGAAGCTGAATGTGGCGGAGGTGGAGGGGAAGGTGACGCTGGCGGGGGCGTCCTGCGAGGCGCCGCCCGCTGCCGCCGCCAAGCCTGAGCCTTCGGCTCCCGTGAAGCCGCAGGGGGGTACGGGAGAGAAGCCGGTCGCGGAGAAGCCGGCCGAGGCCGGCCTCGCGGAGACCGGGGGGAACTCGTCCACGCCGTACCTGGTGGCGGGCGGGGCCTTGCTTCTCGCCGTGGGGGGCGGGGCAGTGGCGATGACTCGCCGGGGGCGTAGGGGCTGAGGTAAGGGCGGCCCTGCGGGGCTTTCCCCAATCCCGCCCCTTCCCGAAACCATGGGGCTCCGCCCCCTGGACCCCCGAGAAGATGGCCTCAAACGCCGGCCGGGCTGAGAGATTCCAGCCCGGCCGAAATCTCTCAGCCCGTCCGGCGTTTGAGGACGAACTCGGCGAAGCCGGTGATGGCGGCCACCAAGGCCCTCGCGCCGAGCGAGTTTTCGGGAAGGGGTGGGATTGGGGAAAATCAACCCCCCAACAACCCCCGCACCGCCCCCAAAAGCCGATCCGAAGTCCCCCGATCCCGCACCGCCACCCGAAGCCACTCAGCCCCCAGCCCGGGAAACGTATCCCCCCGCCGCAACGCAAACCCCCGCTCCCGCAACCGCCCCCGCAGCACCGCGGCCCCAGGAACCCGGACCAGTACGAAGGGCCCCTCCGCAGGCTCGACGGCTCGCACCCCGAAGGGGGCGAACTCCCGCAGCCCGCGCAGGAGATGGTCCCGGTCGTCGGCCACCCGCACCGCCGCCTCCGAAGCCTCGGCAAGCGCCGCAGGAGCCACGCACACCTCCGCCGCCGCGAGGGCGGGCGAAGACACCGGCCACAGAGGCTGCGCCCGCGACAACGCGGTGATCGTCTCCGGGTCGGCGAGGACGTAACCGATCCGCAGCCCCGCAAGCCCCCACGTCTTGGTGAGGCTTCGCAGGACGACGAGGCCGGGCACATCCGTGCGGCCCGCCAGCGCCTCCCGCTCCTCCGGCACCGCGTCCATGAACGCTTCGTCCACCACCAACACCCGCCCAGGCCGGGCGAGTTCGGTGATCGAGGCGGCCGGGTGGAGGACCGACGTCGGGTTCGTCGGGTTGCCGATCACGACCAGGTCGGCGTCCTCGGGGACCCTCGCCCCGGCGAGACGGAAACCGTCCTCCTCCCGGAGCAGCACCCGCCCCACCTCATGCCCCGCGTCCCGCAGCGCCGCCTCCGGCTCGGTGAACTGCGGGTGCACCACGACCGGCCTGCGCACCTTCAGCGCGCGGGCGAGGAGCACGAACGCCTCCGCCGCGCCCGACGTGAGCAGCACCCGGTCCGGCGTCACGCCGTGCCGCTCGGCCACCGCGTCCCGCGCCGCCCGGCCGTCCGGATAGGCGGCGAGGCCGTCCAGCGAGGCGGCGATGTGCCGCTTCAGCCAGGCGGGAGGGGTGTCCGCGCGGACGTTCACCGCGAGGTCGGTGAGGCCGGCGGTGCCCCGGACCTCGGCATCCCCGTGATGCCGCAGGTCAGGCCCGCCCTCGTACGTGCCCTCAGGGGGAGTGCGGCCCTCAGTGTGAGTGCGCATGCGAACCGTGGTGGTGGCTGTGCCCATGACCGTGCCCATGTCCATGTCCGTGTCCGTGGTCCCCGTCGTCGTCCGGGTGGAAGTGCGGCTGCTGCGGGGCTCCGACCTTGTCCTCGAAGCCGGGCAGGGCGATGCGGTAGACGCACGAGTCGCAGTTCATCCGCAGGTCGCCCTTGACCGCCTCCCGGTAGCGCTCCATGACGAGGTCGAGCAGCTCCTCCTCGGGGCCGATCACGTTCGCCGGGAGGACCTCGGTGTCGGGGTGCGCCGCCGCCCAGCCTTCCGTCTGCTGGCGGACCCGGTCCGGCAGGATGCCGGTGAACAGGAAGTAGGGCAGGACCACGATCCGTTTCGCGCCAAGACGCACACAGCGGTCGAGGCCCGACGGCACGTCCGGCGCCGCGAGCGACACGAACGCCGTCTCCACGCCCGCGTAACCGCGCCCCTCCCACAGCAGCCGGGCAGCCTTGTACACCTCCGCGTTGGCGTCCGGGTCGGTCGAACCGCGGCCCACGAGCAGCACCATGACGTCCGCGCGGTCCTCGGGCGTGCGGGCCGAGCCGCCGAGCGCCTCGTCCAGGCGGCGGTCGAGGACCTTCAGGAGCGAGGGGTGCGGGCCGAGCGGGCGGCCGTAGGTGTACGAGATGCCGGGGTGGCGCTCCTTCTCGCGGGTGAGCGCCGCGGGGATGTCACCTTTGGCGTGCCCGGCGGACACCAGCATCAGCGGAACCGCCGCGAAACGTTTGACGCCGCGGTCCACGAGGTCCGCCACCGCGTCGCCCAGCGGCGGCGGGGACAGTTCGATGAAGCCGCCGGCGACCGGAAGTTCGGGGTTGCGGCGGGCGAGCTCCTGCACGAAGTCCCGGAAGGCGGCCGCCCCGGCGTCGTCCCGGGTGCCGTGTCCGGCGATGAGCAGTGCGGGCGGGGTGGTCACGGGGACTCCTTGATTGCTTCGGTTGTTTCGTGGGTGTCCGGACGGGCCCGTGGCCGCCGGGACGGGGCCCGCAGCCGCCGGGACGACCCTGCTCGACGGGGTGGACGACGCGGGTCACTTGCCCACCTCCGACTCGTCGGCCTGCTGCCAGCGGTAGCCGCGCGGGGTCACCATGCGGCCCGCGATCTCGCGGGTCGCGGTGTTGCCGACGGTCACGACCGTCATCATGTCGACGACCGCCGGGTCGAGTCCGCCGATCGTGCTCAGGCGCGCCGACTCGTCCGGGCGGGACGCGTTGCGCACGACACCCACGGGCGTCGTGGGCTCACGGTGCTCGGCGAGGATCGACAGGGCCTTCGGGAGCTGCCAGTCGCGGCCCCGGCTGCGCGGGTTGTAGAAGGTGACGATGATGTCCGCCTCGGCCGCCGCGCGCACCCGGCGCTCGATGACCTCCCACGGGGTGTGCAGGTCGGACAGGCTGATGGACACGTGGTCGTGGCCCAGCGGCGCGCCCAGGATCGCCGCAGCGGCGAGCGCGGCCGTCACGCCGGGTACGCCGATGACGTCGATGTCGTCGCTCGCCTCGGCGAGCGCGGGCGACGCCATCGCGTACACGCCCGCGTCACCGGAGCCGATCAGCGCGACCGCCTGCCCCTTCTGGGCCTCGGCGACAGCGGTACGGGCCCGCTCCTCCTCGGCGCCGAGCCCTGACTCGACGAGCTTCGTGCCGGGCCTGAGCAGGTCGCGGATCTGGTCGACGTACTGGTCGAGGCCGACCAGGACCGAGGCCCTGCGCAGCTCCTCGCGGGCGCGCGGCGTGAGCAGATCGCGTGCGCCGGGGCCGAGCCCGACCACGGCCAGCCGCCCGCGGGGCGCGCGGCGCACGATCGCGCAGGTCGCCATGGGTGCACGGCCATCGGGCGTCGACTTCCGCTTGGGGACGAGGAGTTGACCGCCGCCGCGCAGGGCGGCTGCCTCCGCCACCGAGGGCGTACCGACGGCGGCGAGCGGCGCGTCGGAGGGGTTCGGGACGTCGACAGAGGCCAGCTCGTCCGCCGCGTACGTCACGACCGGCACCCCGAGTCGCGCCGCCGCCTCGACGATGCCGGGCTCCCCGGCCTTCGCGTCGACGGTCGCGAGCGCGGCGACGGACGCGGGGGAGAGCCCCGCGTCGCGCAAGGTGTCCTCGATGAGCCCGAAGACCTCGTCGGCGGGCGCGCCCTTGCTGGCTCCCACGCCCACGGTGAGGGACGGCGGCCGCAACACGACCTCACCGGGGCCGAGTTCGAGCGCCCGGTCCGTCACCCGGATGACCGGCCCGCCCGGCCTGCCCGGCTGTGGCGTGACGTTGGACGGCAGCGGCGGCAGTGGATGGGTGAACTCCGCGTCCAGAGCGACCGGTTCGCCGTCGAGGACCGCGCGGGAGACCCCGGCGACATCCCCCTCGACGGGCAGGCCGAGCGTGTCGAGCCCCGGCATGTCCACGGCATCGGTCGCTGTCGTCACGACCGGCGTGGCCCCCAGGACGTCCGCCACCTCGTGGGCGAGGGAGTTCGCGCCTCCCTCGTGTCCGCCGAGCAGGGCGACGGCGAAACGCCCCGCCTCGTCGACGCAGACGACACCCGGGTCGACGTCCTTGCCCCGCAGCAGCGGTGCGGCAAGGCGCACCACCACGCCGGTGGCGAGGAAGCACACCACCTGGTCGCACTCCGAGAAGGCCAGCTCGAAGGCCTCCCGCACGGGACCCTCGTACACCCGCGTCCGCGAGGGCCATGCCGCGACGACGCGGTCGCGTGCCGCGCCGCCCGCCGACGTGGCGGAGATCAGGCCGATCACTGAACTTCTCCTTCAGACAAGGAATCAGACAAGGCGTCAGGCAACGAAGATGAGGGGCGCGTGCCCCACACCAGGAAGACCGGGTTGGTCGCGGCGAGCCGCGAGACCTCACCAGGCAGCGGCGCGAGCCGCGACGACTGCAGCAGCACGCCGTCGCAGTCGTACCCGGCGCCGCTCAGCGCGGCCCGGACCGCCGGCACCCGGTCGATCGCCGCCATGGCGACCACGACGGTCCGCCGCGCCCGCCGCGCGCACGCGGTCACTATGGCGGGCAGCTCACGGCCGCCGCCCCCGATGAACACGGCGTCCGGGTCCGAGAGATCCGACAGGACGGTGGGCGCCGCCCCGTGCACCGCGCGTACGTCGACACCGTGCGCGGCGGCGTTGGCCCGTACTCGCTCGACTCCGTCGGCGGTCTTCTCCACGGCGACGACGGCCGCGCCGAACCGCGCGCACTCCACGGCGACCGAGCCCGAACCGGCGCCGATGTCCCACACGAGGTCACCGGTGCGCGGCCCGAGCCGCGCCAGGGCGAGCGCCCGCACCTCGAACTTCGTGATCATCGAGTCGCGGTGCGTGAACTCGTCCTCGTCCAGGGCCCATCGGGTGGGGGAGAGGCGGGGGCCCGCGACGGTGCGTACGGGCGCGAGGGCCCGCTCCTCGTCCAGGCACAGCACGACGCTCACCGCGGAGCCCCAGTCGCGGCCCGCGGCCTCGGCCGGGGTGACCCGCTCGATGTGCTCGCGCTCCGGGTCGCCCAGGCGGGACGCGACGACGAGGGTGCGGGTGTCGGCGCGGCGCGTCAGCTCGGCGCCGAGCTCGGCGGGGCCACTGCCGGGGCCCGTCAGGACGGCCACCTTGGGGTGCGCGCGGCAGGCGTTCACGGCGGTGCGCGGGTCGCGTCCGTGCGCGCTCACCACCACCGCGTCGTTCCACGGGAGCCCGACGCGTGCGAAGGCGGTGGCGACGGACGAGACGCCGGGCCGGACGTCGAGGGCGGCGGACCCGAACCGCTCGGCGAGCGCCCGCACGATCCCGAAGAACCCCGGGTCCCCTGAGGCGAGCACGACGACACCACCGCCCGCCGCCCCCTCCGCCTTGACCAGCTGCTCCTCGATGGCATCGAGCGCGGGGGCGAGCGGCCCCAGCACCACCCGGGCCGTCCCCGGCGGCACCTGCGCGGCGTCGATGTGCCGCCGGGCGCCCACCACGAGCCCCGCGGTGCGCACGGCGTCCAGGGCCGCCGCGTCGAGCGGCGCCCCCGTGCCCGTACCGACGACGGTGATCATGAGGTGGCTTTCTCGGCGCGTAGCGCGGCCCGCGCCTGCGGGTCGGCCTTGCGGAAGCCGTGGAAGTGGCCCGGGTGGTACAGGTGCGAGCGGGTGCCGTGCGCGGCGAGGGCGGGGCCCACCAGGAAGAGGGTGTGCTTCCAGAGCTTGTGCTCCTTGACCGTCTCCTCGAGCGTCTCGATGGTGCAGTGCAGCACGAGCTCCTCGGGCCACGTCACCTGGTACGCGATGACGACGGGCGTGGTCGTCGGGTAGCCGCCCTCCAGGAGCTCCCGCACCAGCTGGCCGCTGCGCGCCGTCGAGAGGAACAGCGCCATGGTCGTGCCGTGCCGCGCGAACTCCCGCACCTCCTCGCCGGGCGGCATCGGCGTCTTGCCGCCGCCGAGCCGGGTGAGGATCACGGACTGCGCGACCTCGGGGATCGTCAGCTCGCGCTGCGCGATCGCCGCGACCGCCGAGAACGACGAGACGCCGGGCACGATCTCGGTCTGCACGCCGATGCCGGCGCACCGGTCGACCTGCTCCTGCGTGCCACCCCACAGGGCCGGGTCACCGGAGTGGATGCGGGCGACCTTCAGCCCCTCGGCGGCGGCCCGCTCGTAGACGGACACCACCTCTTCGAGGGACATCGTCGCCGAGTCGAGGATCTCTGCGCCTTCACGCGCGTGTTCGAGAACTTCGGCCTGTACGAGGCTCGCCGCCCAGATGACGACATCGGCCTCCGCGATGGCGCGGGCGGCCCGGAAGGTGAGCAGGTCGGCGGCGCCGGGCCCTGCCCCGACAAAGGTCACCTTGCCGGTGGTGGCTTCGGCGTCGGCCATGGGTGGCTTCCTCTCGTACGAAACAGAAAAACAATGGGTGTCGCCCCGCGCCGGATGTGCGGGGCGGGGGGTCGATCGGCTAGCAAGGGCGCATGGCGGTGTTCGTGGCGCTCGGCGCTTTCGTGATGACCCTGGTGGGCGGCTGGACGGCCCAGCGGGTCACTGACCGGCGCCACCTCGTCCTGGGGCTCGCGGGCGGTCTGATGCTCGGCGTGGTCGGCCTCGACCTGCTGCCGGAGGCGCTGGAGGCCTCGGGCACCCCGGTCTTCGGCGTACCGGCGGCGCTGCTCCTGTTCGTCGCGGGCTTCCTCGCCGCGCACCTGGTGGAGCGCCTCCTCGCGGGCCGGCACGCCGCGCACGGGGCGGACGAGCACGACGGCCGGGTCCCTCAGGTGGGCCTCACGGCGGCCGGCGCGATGGTCGGGCACAGCGCGATGGACGGCATCGCGATCGGCGCCGCGTTCCAGGTGGGCGGTGGCATGGGGGCGGCGGTGGCCCTGGCGGTCGTCGCCCATGACTTCGCGGACGGCTTCAACACGTACACGATCACCAGCCTGTACGGGAACGCGCGCCGCAAGGCCCTCGCGATGCTCTTCGCGGACGCGGTGGCCCCCGTGCTGGGCGCCGCCTCGACGCTCCTGTTCACCATCCCGGAGCAACTGCTCGGCGGATATCTGGGGTTCTTCGGCGGAGCGCTGCTCTACCTGGCCGCCGCGGAGATCCTGCCTGAGGCCCATCACGAGCACCCGGCCCGCTCGACGCTGCTGTGCACGGTGGCGGGGGCGGCGTTCATCTGGCTGGTGGTGGGCATCGCGGAGTGAGGCGGCCGCGGGTGTCACAGTTTCCCGCCCCGGCCGCTCTCGCGCCGTGCGGGAGCGATGAGGGTGGACAGGTAGGGCAGGGGTGCGTCACCCAGCTCGGCGGCGCCCTGGATGGACTCCTCGGGAAGCCCGAGCGCGGAACCCCACACGGCGTCCTCGGTCCGCCCGGTCTCCCGCAGCGCGGCGGCCACCTCATGGGCGAGCCGGCCGAACTTGTAGGCGACGACCGTGCCGGGCCCGGCGAGCGCGTCCTTGAGCACGGCTGCGCCCGCGGTCACCGGCACCAGCGTCAGCGGCTCGGTGCCCTCGGTGAGGACGGCGCCGCTGCGCGCGGCGAGGTCCTGCATGGCGGTGATGCCGGGCACGGTCTCCACCTCGACGCCGGGCACGAGCTCCGCGATGGTCTGCGCGAGATAGGTGAACGTCGAGTACACGTTGGGGTCGCCGATCGTCGCGAACGCCACCGAGCCGTGCTCCCGCAGCAGCGCCGCGACCCGCTGACCGGCGGCGTCCCAGGCGGCCTCGCGGCGCTGCCGGTCGCTGCGCTCGTTGAGCGCGAACACGACGCGTACGACCTTGTCCTCGGGGACGTAGTGCAGCACGGTCGACTCGGCGCGCCCGCGCTCGCCGCCGTCCGTCCCGTCGGGCGCGGCCATGACGGGGACGACGACGAGAGCGGCGGCACGCAGCGCGTTGACGCCCTTGACGGTGACGAGCTCGGGGTCTCCGGGGCCGACCCCGACACCGACCAGCTTGCTGCTCAGGCTGCTGCCCATCCTCTGCACCTCTCTACGAACCGACGGGCGATACCGGGTTCGGCGGCCCAGTGCGTGTGCAGGTAACTCGCGTGCACACCTTGCTGTACGAAGCCTTCGAGGCGCCGCTCAGGAGTGTGCATCCCCCAGGCGGCGACCGCCCCGGCGCCCGGTTCGACGACGGTGCGGTGGAACTCGTGCCCGCGCATCCGGGTCCCGGCGACGGCCAGCGAACTGTCGGACACGGCCACGGCGTCGCGGTACCCGAGCGTGAGCCGCCCGGACATCCGCGCGTGCGCGTCGAGCACCCCGCACATCGGCTTCCCGTCCAACTCCCGCGTCAAGTACAGCAGTCCGGCACATTCGGCGGCCACGGGCGCACCGCTCAGCGCCAGCGCGGCGACGGCTTTCCGCAACGGTTCGTTGGCGGAGAGCTCCGGCGCGTACACCTCGGGGAACCCGCCACCGATGACGAGACCTGCGGTGCCGTCCGGAAGCTGCTCGTCCCGCAACGGATCAAAGGTGACGACATCGGCCCCGGCGGCGCTGAGCAGCTCGGCATGCTCCGTGTAGGAGAACGAGAAGGCGGCCCCACCGGCGACGGCGACCAGGGGGCGACTGTTCGGCCACGGGGGTGCTTGAGGAGCGGGGTCCGGGGCGACCACAGCAGCCGGATCCCACGCGTCACCGCCCAGCGCGGGCGCACTGCGCGCCAGCGCGAGAATCGCCTCCAGGTCACACCCTTCCCGCACCCGCGCGGCCGACGCCGCCACCGACGCGACGGCGTCGTCCCGCCGCTCGGCGACAGGAACGAGCCCAAGATGCCGGGAGGGAGTCCCCACCTCCGCCACCCGGGCCAGCGCCCCGAGGACCGGCACCCCCGACTCGTCGAGAGCCTCCCGCAGCAACGCCTCATGCCGCGCCGACCCCACCTTGTTGAGGATCACGCCCCCGATCCGCACCTCCGGATCCCACGAGGCGAACCCATGCACGAGCGCGGCGACGGACCGCGACTGCGAGGAGGCATCGACGACAAGCACGATCGGCGCCCGCAGCAGCTTCGACACCTGCGCGGTGGAGGCGAGTTCGCCCTGCCCGGAGGCACCGTCGTACAGGCCCATGACGCCTTCGACCACGGCGAGATCGCATCCACGCGCCCCGTGGGCGAACATGGGCGCGACCGAATCAGGCCCGCACATATAGGCGTCGAGGTTCCGTCCGGGGCGGCCCGTGGCCAGCGCGTGATACCCGGGGTCGATGTAGTCGGGCCCCACCTTGTGCGGGGACACGGCGAGCCCGGCCGCGGCGAACGCGGCCATCAGCCCCGTGGCGACGGTCGTCTTCCCGCTCCCGGAGGACGGCGCGGCCACCACAAGCCGAGCTACCACTCGATGCCCCTCTGGCCCTTCTGCCCGGCGTCCATCGGATGCTTGACCTTGGACATGTCGGTGACGAGATCGGCGTATGCGAGCAGGGCCTCCGGAGCGTTGCGCCCGGTGATGATCACGTGCTGGTTCCCGGGGCGTGCCCGGAGCGTCTCGATGACCTCGTCCGTGTCGATCCACCCCCAGTGCAGGGGGTAGGCGAACTCGTCGAGGACGTACAGCTGGTACGTCTCGGCGGCGAGGTCACGCTTGACCTGCTCCCAGCCCTCGCGGGCCTTCTCCTCGTTGCTCTGCTCGCCCTCGGCCGGCGCGCGCTGGATCCACGACCAGCCCTCGCCCATCTTGTTCCAGTTGACGGAACCACCCTCGCCGGAGGCCCCGAGGACCTTGAGGGCGTTCTCCTCGCCGACCTTCCACTTCGCCGACTTCACGAACTGGAAGACCCCGATGGGCCACCCCTGATTCCAGGCCCGCAGCGCGAGCCCGAAGGCGGCGGTGGACTTTCCCTTGCCGATCCCGGTGTGCACGATCACCAGCGGTCGGTTGCGCCGCTGACGCGTGGTGAGCCCGTCGTCCGGTACCACGCTCGGCTGCCCCTGCGGCATCAGGCCACGCTCCTCATACGAGTTCCCTGTACGTCCTTGACGAGGCCCGCGATGGACTCCGCCCGCAGTTCGTCGAGCGTCACGGCGGTCCCGCCGAGCTCACCCGCGAGCTGCCCCGCGAGCCCGAGCCGCACGGGCCCCGACTCGCAGTCCACGACCACCGAGGCGATCCCCGCGGCCCCGAAGAGCCGCGCCGCGCGCCCCGCCTGGGCCACCGGCTCCACGCCACCCGTGGCCCTGCCGTCCGTCACGACCACCACCAGCGGACGCCGCGCCGGATCGCGCAGCCGCTCCACCCGCAGCACCTCGTGCGCCTTCAGCAGCCCGGCAGCGACCGGCGTACGCCCGCCCGTGGGCAGCATCTCCAGGCGGGCGGCAGCCGCGTCGACGGACGACGTGGGCGGCAGCGCCACCTCGGCGTCGGTCCCCCGGAAGGTGACGAGCCCGACCTTGTCCCGGCGCTGATAGGCGTCGAGCAGCAGCGAGAGCACCGCGCCCTTCACGGCGCTCATCCGCTGCCGCGCGGCCATGGAACCGGAGGCGTCCACGACGAACAGCACGAGGTTGCCCTCACGCCCCTCCCGCGCCGCCTGCCGCAGATCGTCACGCCGTACGACGAGCCCCCGCCCGGAGCGCCCGCGCGCCCGCTGATGCGGGGCCGCCGCCTGCACGGTGGCCGCCAGGTGCAGCTTGGTGAGCGCACCCCGGGGTCGCCGGGCCCCGGTGGTCCGCCCGTGCTCGGTCCGCGCCCGTGAGCGCCGCCCCGCGGCACCCTCGCCCAGGCCGGGCACGCTCAGCATCTTGGTGCGGAACGGCTCCGCGGCCCGCACGGGCTGCTGCTCACCGCCGCCGGCGGCCGGCGCCTGGGCGGGGGACGCCTCGTCCTCCTGGCCCGCATCGCTCTGCGACTCCTGCTGTGACTCCGGCTGCGACTCCGGGGAGCCGGGCGTGTCGGGCCCGCTCTCCGGGGGCTTGCCGCCACCGCCGGGGCCGTCGGGGTCCGGGTCGTCGTCGCCCTGGTCACCGTCGGCGGACTGCTCCAGGGTGTCGTCGAGCTTGTCCTCGTCGAGCCCCGGCGCGTCGAAGGGGTTGCGCCGGCGCCGGTGCGGCAGCGCGAGGAGCGCGGCCTGCCGCACGTCCTCCGCGAGCACGTCCTCGCGGCCCGCCCAGGCGGCGAGCGCCGTCGCCGTACGCGCCATCACGATGTCGGCCCGCATCCCGTCGACCTCGAAGGCCGCGCAGGTGGCGGCGATCTGCCGCAACGCGCCGTCGCCGAGCCGTACATGGGGCAGCAGCGCGCGGGCCGCGACGATCCGGGCGCGCAGCGCGGCCTCCTCGTCGTGCCAGCGCGCGGCGAACCCCTCCGCGTCGTCGTCGTACGCGAGCCGCCGCCGCACGACCTCCACCCGCTGGTCGGTCTCGCGCGACGCGGCGACCTCGACGGTGAGCCCGAACCGGTCGAGCAACTGCGGGCGCAGTTCGCCCTCTTCGGGGTTCATGGTGCCCACGAGCAGGAACCGCGCGGCATGGCGTACGGAGACGCCCTCGCGCTCGACGTACGAGGCGCCCATGGCGGCGGCGTCGAGCAGCAGGTCCACCAAGTGGTCGTGCAGCAGGTTCACTTCGTCGACGTAGAGGATGCCGCGGTGGGCGTCGGCGAGCAGGCCGGGCTCGAAGGCCTTGACGCCCTCGGCGAGCGCGCGCTCGATGTCCAGCGCACCGACCAGGCGGTCCTCGGAGGCGCCGACGGGCAGCTCGACCATCCGCGCGTTCCGCACGGAGGCCCCGCCCGCCTCGTGCGGGCCGTCGGGGCAGGCCGGGTCGGGGGCGGCCGGGTCACAGGAGAACCGGCAGCCGGCGACGACGGGCACCTGCGGGAGCAGCGCCGAAAGGGCACGCACCGCGGTGGACTTGGCGGTGCCCTTCTCACCGCGTACGAGGACACCGCCGACGGCGGGCGACACGGCGTTGAGCAGCAGGGCGAGCCGCAGGTCGTCCTGGCCGACGAGGGCGGTGAACGGATAGGGGGTACTCACAAGGCCTCCATTGCGTGTTCCATGGCGGGGCAGGGGACGGCGGGCCTCACCCGTCCCCCTCCAGTTCGCCCTCAAGCTCCAGATAGGTGGCCCGCAGCCGCTCCAGCGTCCCCGCGTCCGGCTCGGCCCACAGGCCGCGCTCGGCCGCTTCGAGCAGCCGCTCCGAAATGCCGCGCAGCGCCCAGGGGTTGGACTTCTGCATGAACTCCCGGTTCTCGGGGTCGAAGACGTACTCGGCGGAGAGCTTCTCGTACATCCAGTCGTCGACCACGCCCGCGGTCGCGTCGTACCCGAAGAGGTAGTCCACGGTGGCGGCCATCTCGAAGGCGCCCTTGTAGCCGTGGCGCCGCATGGCCGCCATCCAGCGGGGGTTGACCACGCGGGCCCGGAAGACGCGGTGGGTCTCCTCGCCCAGGGTCCGCGTCTTCACCTGGTCGGGGGTTGCCGAGTCGCCCACGTACGCCTCGGGGGACACGCCCGTCAGGTGCCGCACCATGGCGACCATGCCGCCGTGGTACTGGAAGTAGTCGTCGGCGTCGACCAGGTCGTGTTCGCGGGTGTCCACGTTCTTCGCGGCGACGGCGATGCGCCGGAACGCGGTCTCCATGTCGCCGCGCGCGGCCTTGCCGTCGAGCCCGCGCCCGTAGGCGTAGCCGCCCCACACCGCGTATACCTCGGCGAGGTCGGCGTCGCTGCGCCAGTTCCGCGCGTCGATCAGCGGAAGGAGGCCCGCGCCGTAGGCCCCGGGCTTCGAGCCGAAGATCCGGGAGGTGGCCCGGCGCCGGTCACCGTGCTCGGCGGTGTCCTCGTCGGCGTGCGCCCGTACGTAGTTGGTCTCCGGGGCCTCGTCCAGTTCCGCGATGGCCCGTACCGCGTCGTCGATCAGGCCGACGACGTGCGGGAACGCGTCCCGGAAGAAGCCGGAGATCCGCACGGTCACGTCGATGCGCGGCCGCCCGAGCTCCTCGACCGGCACGACCTCGAAGCCGGTGACGCGCCGCGACGCGTCGTCCCACACGGGACGGCAGCCGAGCAGCGCAAGGATCTCCGCGATGTCGTCGCCCTGCGTGCGCATCGCCGACGTGCCCCACACGGTCAGGCCGACCGACTTCGGGTAGTCGCCGGTGTCGGCCAGATAGCGGGCGATCAGCGAGTCGGCGAGCGCCTGGCCGACCTCCCAGGAGAGCCGCGAGGGAATCGCCTTGGGGTCGACGGAGTAGAAGTTGCGGCCGGTCGGCAGCACGTTCACGAGCCCGCGGGTGGGCGACCCGGAGGGACCGGCCGGGACGTAACCGCCGTCGAGCGCGCGCAGGATGTGCCCGATCTCGTCGGTCGTGCGCGCGAGCCGCGGGACGACCTCCTCGCACGCGAAGCCCAACACGGCGACGGCGGGCGGCAGTTCGACACCGACCACGTCCCGCACCAGCTCACGCACCGCGCCGAGCTCCCAGCCGCGCTCCTCCATCCCCTCGGCGAGGCGGCGGCACAGCTGCTCGAGGAGGTCAAGGGCGTCGGCGCCGGTCCGGGCGGGCCCGTCGACCAGCGCCGCCAGGCCGTCCGCGACCTTCACCGCGGCGCCCGGCTCGGCGAGCAGCTCCTTCTCGCTGAGCCCGAAGTGCTCGGCGAGGCAGGCCCGCAGACCGGGCAGGGCGTTGGCCTGACCACCCCACACCTGCGAGGCCCGCAGGACGGCGAGCACCAGATTGACGCGCGCCTCGCCCTCGGGGCCACCGCCCAGGATGTGCAGGCCGTCGCGGATCTGCACGTCCTTGATCTCGCACAGGTAGCCGTCGATGTGCATGACGAACTCGTCGAAGGCGGTGTCGTCGGGCTGCTCGTCGACATGCAGGTCGTGGTGGAGCTCCGCGGCCTTCACCAGCGTCCAGATCTGCGCCCGCACGGCGGGGGCCTTCGTCGGGTCCAGGTCGCTGACCAGCGCGTACTCGTCGAGGAGCTGCTCCAGCTTCGCCAGATCCCCGTACGTGTCCGCGCGCGCCATCGGCGGCACCAGGTGGTCCACCACCGTGGCGTGCCCGCGCCGCTTGGCCTGGGTGCCCTCGCCGGGGTCGTTCACGATGAACGGGTAGATCAGCGGCAGCTCGCCGAGCACCGCGTCAGGGGCGCAACCGCCGCTCAGACCGAGGCCCTTGCCCGGCAGCCACTCCATCGTGCCGTGCTTGCCCATGTGGACGACCGCGTCGGCGCCGAAGGACATCTCCAGCCAGCGGTAGGCCGCCATGTAGTGGTGCGACGGCGGCATGTCGGGGTCGTGGTAGATCGCGATCGGGTTCTCGCCGAAGCCGCGCGGCGGCTGGATCATCACGACGACGTTCCCGAACCGCAGGGAGGCGAGCACGATGTCGTCGCCGTCCACGTACAGGTTGCCGGGCGGCTCGCCCCACGCCTCCAGCATGCCGTCGCGCAGCTCCGGGTCCAGCTGGTCGAACCACGCCCGGTAGTCGGCGAGCGGCACGCGCGCGGGGGCGGCGGCCAGCTGCTCCTCGGTGAGCCACTCGACGTCGTGGCCACCGGCGTTGATGAGCCGGTGGATCAGCTCGTCGCCGTCGTCCGGGTGGCCCTCGACGACGTACCCCGCGTCCCGCAGGGAGTCGAGCACACGCACCGCGGAGGCGGGAGTGTCCAGGCCGACCGCGTTGCCGACGCGCGCATGCTTGGTCGGGTACGCGGTGAAGACCAGGGCGAGCTTCTTCTCCGCGTTCGGCTTGTGCTTCAACTGGGCGTGCCGCAGGGCGATTCCGGCGACGCGGGCGGCGCGCTCGGGGTCGGCCACGTACACCGGTACGTCGTCGGGGCCCTGCTCCTTGAAGGAGAACGGCACGGTGATGATCCGGCCGTCGAACTCGGGGATCGCGACCTGCATGGCCGCGTCCATGGGGGAGAGCGCGGCGTCCGACGCGTCCCACGTGGCACGCGAGGAGGTCAGGCAAAGCCCTTGCAGGACAGGGATGTCGAGGTCGGCGAGGGCGCCGATGTCCCAGGCCTCCTCGTCGCCGCCCGCGCTCGCGCCCGATGCGTGCGTGCCGCCCGCCGCGAGGACGGTGGCGACCAGGGCGTCCGCCTTCCCCAGGATCTCGTACAGGCCCGCGTCGGCGCCGCGCAGCGAACCGCAGTACACCGGAAGGGCGTTGGCGCCCCGCGCCTCGATCGCGTCGCACAGCGTGTCGACGAAGGCGGTGTTCCCGGAGAGCTGGTGCGCGCGGTAGAAGAGCACCCCCACGGTCGGCCGGCCCTCGACGTACGCGCGCGTGCCGTGCACCCCGTACTCGGGCATCTTCCGGGGTTCGGCGCTCAGCCGCGTGTGGGCGGCACCGGAGCGGGCGTGCCCCGCCGCGAGGACGTCCTCCTTGAGGAAGCGCGCCAGCTCCCGCAGATTCTCCGTGCCGCCCTCGACGAGGTAGCGCAGCGCCTCCGCCACGGACCCCGCGTGCACGGTCGACTCCGCCATCAGCTCCGCGTCCGGCACGGCCTCGCCGCCGAGCAGCACCGTCGGGATCCCGGCGGCCTTCAGCGCCGCGAGCCCGTCCTCCCACGCCCGCTTGCCGCCGAGCAGGCGTACGACGGCGATGTCCGCGCCCTCGATCAGCGCGGGCAGCTCGGCCTGCGCGTCGACCCGGGTCGGGTTGCCGATGCGGTAGGGGGCGCCGGAGGCACGGGCGGCGAGGAGGTCGGTGTCGGCGGTGGACAGCAGCAGGACGGTCATGAGGGTGCCCCCGGTGCGATGAAGGGGAGTCCGGCGGGAGGGCCGGTCTCGATCAGGCTGAGCAGCGCGTCCGTGTCCGCGTGTTCTTCGATCAGGTCGCCGAGCAGGTCGAGCTGCTCCTCGCGCAGGGTGCCGAAGCTGGTGTCGGGGGCGGGCACGAAGCGGCGCCCGGCGGCGCGGGCGACCTCGGCGAGGAAGCGCCGCCGGAACGCGTCGGACTCCAGCGAGCCGTGCCAGTGCGTGCCCCACACCTCGCCGACGCGGCACCCGTCCAAGAACGGCTCACCGCCCAGGACTTGAGCGACACCGTGATGGATCTCGTACCCCTCGACGGGCTCACCGAGGGCCTCGCCGACCGGCCGCGCGAGGGTCTTCTCGCGCGCGAACCGCACGCGCACGGGCAGCAGACCGAGCCCGTCCACGGCTCCCGCCCGCGACTCGACGTCGTCCTCGATGTGCTCGCCGAGCACCTGGAAGCCGCCGCAGATCCCGAGGACGGGGCGCCCCTCGGCGGCGCGCCGCGCCAGGGCGTCGGCGAGGCCGCGCTCGCGCAGCCACTCCAGGGCGCGGACGGTGCCGCGCGTGCCGGGCACGACCACGAGATCGGCGTCGACGAGCTCCTCGGCCCGGTCCACGAACCGCACGACGACGCCCGGTTCGGCGGCCAGCGCGTCCACGTCCGTGAAGTTCGACATCAGCGGTACGGCACAGACGGCGACCCGTAGCACGTCCTCGCCGACCGGGGGAGCGACCACGGATTCCCGCACGGCGCCCCGCAGGGAGACCCGAAGGCCGTCCTCCTCGTCGATGCCGAGGCCGTGCTGGAACGGCAGCACCCCGAACGTGCGCCGCCCGGTGAGCCCATGGAGCATGTCGAGGCCGGGTTCGAGCAGCGAGACGTCGCCCCGGAACTTGTTCACGAGATACCCGGCGACCAGCTCCTGGTCCTCGGCACTCAGCAACGCCGTCGTCCCGAAGAAGGAGGCGAAGACGCCCCCGCGGTCGATGTCTCCCACCACGACCACCGGGAAGCGGGCGGCCCGCGCGATCCCCATGTTCACGATGTCCGTACGGCGCAGATTGATCTCGGCGGGACTGCCCGCCCCTTCGCAGATCACGGCGTCATAGCTGCCCCGAAGTTCCTCCAGGCATCCCAGGACGGTGGTGAGCAACGCTTCCTGCCGCCCCCCGTGGTACCCCCGCGCGCTCATCTCGCCCACGGGCTTGCCCATCAGGACGACCTGGCTGCTGCGGTCGCTGCCCGGCTTGAGCAGCACCGGATTCATCAGCGCGGTCGGCTCGACCCGGGCGGCCTGCGCCTGCATGGCCTGGGCGCGCCCGATCTCGGCGCCCTCGCGCGTGACGAAGGAGTTGAGGGACATGTTCTGCGCCTTGAAGGGCGCGACGGAGACGCCCTTGCGGGCCAGCCACCGGCAGATCCCTGCGGTGACGACGCTCTTGCCCGCGTCGGACGTGGTTCCCGCGACGAGGAGTCCACCACTCATGAGGCCCTGCCTTTCCGTACGGTGCTCACGGCCGCGGCGACCCCGAGGGCGAGCAGCCCGACCCGCCGTGAAAGCTTCACGGCCCGCTCGATGTCGGCGACTTCCACGCCCCGCCCGCCGCCGTTCAGGACCGGCCGGTGCTCCACGCGCCCCGCGTACGAGAGCGTCCCCCCGAGCCGTACGCCCAACGCCCCGGCGAAGGCGGCCTCGACGGGCCCGGCGTTGGGGCTCGGATGCTTGGCGGCGTCCTCCCGCCAGGCCCGCACCGCACCCCGCGGCGATTCCCCGGCAACAGTCGCGAGCACGGCGGTGAGCCGGGCGCCCGGCCACCCCAGTACGTCGTCGAGCCGGGCGGAAGCCCACCCGTAGCGCCGGTACTTCGCGGACTTGTGCCCGACCATAGCGTCGAGCGTGTTGACGGCGCGGAAGGCGACGAGCCCCGGGACCCCGCCCAGGGCACCCCACACCAGGGCACCCACCACGGCGTCGGAGGTGTTCTCGGCGACGGACTCCACCACGGCCCGCGCGATGCCGTCGGCGTCGAGCGCCTGCGGATCACGCCCGCACAGATGCGGCAGCCGCTCCCGGGCCACCTCGATGTCCCCGGCGGCGAGCGCCCCGCCCACGGCCCGCGCCTCACGCCCCAGCGAGGTCCCGCCGAGCACGGCCCAGGTGGTGGCGGCGGTCAGCGCGACGGACGCGGCGCGTGAGTCACGTACGAGAGAAGAGGCCAGGGCGGCCGCACCGGCAGCACCCCCGGCACACACCACGGCGTGCAGCGCGCCCCACCCGCGGTGGTCACGCCACAGGACACGCTCGACGGCACCGGCGGCCCGCCCGAACGCGGCGACCGGATGCCCGCGGCGAGGATCGCCGAGGAACAGATCACCGAGAAGGCCGGCGGCGGCGCCGTACGCGAAGTCGCGATCGGCACGCATGGCTTCAGCCGGTCGCTGTGCCGAGAAGTGAGCTCACGCTCGGGAACTGGTCCGGCAACGGGCGGCCGCGCATGGCGATATGTCCTCACTCAGGGTGTCCGCGCCCTGGTTCGACGTGATCGGCGGCGAGAGTTCCTGGCTTCCGAGGAGTCAGCTCCTCGATGACAGTGGCGGGACCGCGCCGGATTCACACCGACTTCCTCTCCTGCTGCCGTATGGCTCCGGCAGTCCACCACGCCCACGAACGCCCGTCAACTTGCCGTTGACCTGCGGCGGGAGAGTGTGCGGAGGCCCACATACGAAGGTGGGGTGCGGGACGCCGAAGCGTCCCGCACCCCACCCGGAAGCCCGGTCGTCAGGCGACGATCAGATAGATCCCGTACGCCACCGCAGCCGCGCAGAGCGCGAAGCACGCGTACGCGCCCATGCGTGCTGCCGTGGCGCTGCCGGCCGTGGCCGATGAGGCGCCGGACGTGGCCGCCTCGTGCTTGGAGAGGCCGACGATGCCGAGGGTGAACAGGCCCACCAGGGCCACCGTCACCGCGAGGCTGACTCCGAAGACGGAGCCGAGAGCTGCCCAGTCGATGTCCATGCTGACTTGTCCTTACACCGTGGCGGGCCGGGCGGGGTCCGCCACGGTGCCGGTCGGGGCCGCGATGGTGGCCTTGACGAGGTCGACGTCGGGGCTCGTCACCGCCGAGCCGGTGGGCGGCGGGGTGACGGCGGCGATCGCGGTGGTCACGACGCCGGCGGGCTCGTCGGCGGAGGAGCCGCCGATCTCGTCGTCGGCGACGTTCGTGTGGTCGACGGCGTTGCGCCGGGACAGCACCCAGATCACGGCCGAGCCGGCCACGAGGAGCGCGGCGGTCACCGCGACGCCCCAGGGGCCCTGCTTGGTGAGGAACTCCGCGCCCGCGCCGACCAGACCGGCGGCCGGCAGCGTCAGGCCCCAGGCGATGAACATGCGGGTCGCCGTGGACCAGCGGACGACGCCGCCCTTGCGGCCGAGACCCGCGCCCATCACGGCGCCGGAGCAGGACTGGGTGGTGGAGAGCGAGAAGCCCAGGTGCGAGGAGGCCAGGATGACCGTCGCGGCGCTGGTCTGGGCGGCGAAGCCCTGCTGCGGCTGGAGGTCGGTGAGGCCCTTGCCCATGGTGCGGATGATGCGCCAGCCGCCGAGGTAGGTGCCGAGCGCGATGGCGACACCGGCCGAGACGATGACCCACATCGGGGGGTTGGCGCCCGGGTTCAGGACACCGCCGGTGACCAGGGCGAGCGTGATGATGCCCATGGTCTTCTGCGCGTCGTTCGTGCCGTGGGCCAGCGAGACGAGGCCGGCGGAGGCGATCTGGCCGACGCGGTAGCCCTTGGCGGTGGCCTTGGTCTCGGTGTTGCGCCCGATGCGGTACGTCAGGCGCGTGGCCAGCGTCGCGGCGAGACCGGCCACGAGGGGCGCGGCGATCGCGGGGAGCAGGATCTTGGTCACGACGGTGCCGCCGTCGATCGACGACCAGCCCATCGACATGACCGCGGCGCCGATGAGGCCGCCGAAGAGTGCGTGGGAGGAACTGGAGGGCAGGCCCACCAGCCAGGTCAACAGATTCCAGAGGATCGCGCCGACGAGCGCCGCGAAGATCACCTCTGTCTTCAGTCCGTCCTCGTTGACGATTCCGCCGGAGATCGTCTTGGCGACCTCGACGGAGAGGAAAGCGCCGACGAGATTCAGCACGGCGGACATGGCCACCGCCGTCTTGGGCTTGAGAGCGCCAGTCGAGATGGTGGTCGCCATCGCGTTGGCCGTGTCGTGGAAACCGTTCGTGAAGTCGAACACGAGAGCGGTAACGATCACGATCCCGAGGAGAAGCGTGATGTGTTCCATTTACCCAGGCTTCTGTTGGACGTCAGTGGCAAGTGGAACGTAGGCAAGCTGAGTGAACGGAAAGTGAACTGGGTCGGGCCGTGCGGTGACCCAATGCGGGGCACCGCCACTCCGGTTCTTCCGGGGCGCCGACGCAGATCGCCCCGAGGGGCGTCACAGGGCCCGGAATCAGGGCTTCCCGAGCTACCCGGCTACCCACGGGCGAAGCTCTTCAACGTGGTCGCCGAGCCGTTGAAGAGATTCTGATCACCCGGCAGCGGGCCGGCGTTGTCGTGCTGCCAGATGGTCAGGCGCGACCAGCCCTTGGGCAGCGCTCCCGGCGTCGGCGCCCAGCGTGCCAGCCACAGCGCGTGATCCGCTCCGAAGGCCCGGCTGCCGCCCGTGCAGGCGTTCCACCACTTGGTGGTCGTGTAGATCACCGGGCGTCGGCCCGTCCGCCGCTTCACCTCGCCGCTGAAGGCCTTGATCCAGGCGACCATGCGGGCGCTGCCGAGGCCGTAGCACTTCCGTGCGCCGTACGGATTGTGCTCGATGTCGAGCGCGGGCGGCAGCGTCCGCCCGTCCGCCCGCCAGTGCCCTCCGTGCTCCATGAAGTACGCGGCCTGCCGGGTGCCCGATGACTTGTCCGGCAGGGCGAAGTGGTACGCGCCGCGGAGGATGCCCGCCGCGCGGGAGCCGTCGTACTGCCGGCGGAAGTAGGGGCTGCGGTACGTGTGGGACTCGGTGGCCTTCACGTAGACGAACTGCGCGCCCTTGCTCCTGGCCTGCTGCCAGTCGACGTTCTTCTGGTGCGAGGAGACGTCGTGCCCTCTCGGCTTGCCCGCGGCCGAAACCGGAATCTCGGCGAGGGCGGCGCCCCCGAGGGTCAGAGCCGTCACGGAGACCGCGATGAAGCGGGCGCGACGGAGGGACGGTGTGCGGTCACGGGCCATATTTCCCCCGGATGGCGACGTGCGGGACAAATCACGCACGAGGCTAGTGGAAGTTCGTCGCTCTCCGGTCGACCGCGGGCCGGCCCGTGTCGGCCCCGCTGCTGGCAGGATCACGGCATGACGGAGCAGCGGAAAGAGCGGGGCGAGGACCGGCAGGACACGATCGAGCGGGCCTGGGACGAGCTGGTGGCGACGGCCCGCAGGACGGTGACGGACGGCCTGGTGGTCGGCACATCGGGCAACGTCTCGGTGCGCGTCGGCGGCACGATCCTGGTCACCCCGAGCGGCGTGCCGTACGACCGCCTGACCCCGCGGGACGCCGTCGGCGTCGACACGGACGGCAACCGGCTCTTCGGTGACCTCACCCCGACGAGCGAACTGCCCATGCACCTCGCCGTCTACCGCACCACGTCCGCCGAAGCCGTGGTCCACACCCACGCGGTGCACGCCACCGCCGTCTCCACCCTGGTCCCGGAGCTGCCGCCCATCCACTACATGACGGCCGCCCTCGGCGGCCCGGTCCGCGTCGCCCGGTACGCGCCGTACGGCTCGGACGAGTTGGCCGAGCACATGCTCCGGGCCCTCAGGGACCGCACGGGCTGCCTGCTGCAGAACCATGGGACCGTCACCTACGGAGACACCCTGGACCAGGCGTACGACCGCACGGCGCAGCTCGAGTGGATGTCCCGCCTCTGGCTCACGGCAAGCTCCGTCCCGGGCCACGCCCCGACCCTCCTGTCCACGGGCCAGCTGAGGGAGGTCGAGGACAGGCTGCGGGGCTACGGCCAACGGTGACGCGTCGCGGGGCTCCGCGGGCCAACTGACATCACCCCGCGGGCCCCGCCCACTGGCCCACGGCGGGCCAGGGCCCGACACTGGGCTGGTGCGCCAAGCCAAAGCGACGGCAACGGCCGTCACCGCCGTCACCACCGCCCTCGTGGGCGGCGCAGCCGCCGTCGCCGCGGGCCGGTTCGCCAGCAACGCGGCCCTGAAGGCACCGGCCGGCCGGCCGCTGCCGACCGAGCCCCGCCTCACGGTCCACTCCACGGCCGCCGGCCAGATCACCCTGACCCGCGCCCTCGCGAGCCTGCGCCCCGGCCGGTACGGCCTCGGCGGCAACGGCAGCCATGCCGTGATCGGCCCCGTCCTGGACACCGCGCCGCACGCGGCGGACACCGTCGTACGCCGCCTCGAGCGCGTCACGCACGGCTCCCTGGAACCCGGGGCGAAGGTCTGGCTCACCCCGCAGGTCCACATCGGCGACCCGCACGCCGCCCTGGACATCGACCACGCGGACGTCGACATCCCCGGCGAACTCGGCGGCCTGCCCGCCTGGTTCGTGCCGGGCATCCGGGACACCTGGGTGATCACCGTGCACGGTCTGGGCACCACCCGCGAGCACCCCATGGTCGTCATGGACTTCCTGCACCACCAGCAGTTCCCGGTGCTGGACCTCGCCTACCGGGGCGACCTCGGCGCACCCCGCTCCCCGGACGGCCTCGGCCACCTCGGCGAGACCGAGTGGCGCGACCTGGACGCCGCCATCCGCTACGCCGTGCGCAACGGAGCCCGGAACGTGATCCTGCACGGCTGGTCCACCGGCGGCGCCATGGCCCTGCACGCCGCCGCGTACTCCGCCCTGCGCGACCGGATCAGCGGACTCGTCCTGGACTCCCCGGTGCTGAACTGGGAGACCACCCTGCGCGCGCTCGCCGCGGCCCGCCGCACGCCGGGCCCCCTCCTGCCGCTCGCGGTGCGCGCCGCCCAGGGCCGCACGGGCCTGCGCGGCGACCGCATCCTGGAAGCCGCCGACCCCGGGGTGCTCAAGGTCCCCACCCTCCTCTTCCACGGCCCCGACGACGTGATCGCCCCCTGGGGCCTCTCCCGTCAACTGGCCGAGAGGCGGCCGGAGCTGGTCACGCTCCACACCGTTCCGGATGCGCCCCACGGCGCCATGTGGAACGCCGACCCCGCGGGCTACGAAGAGGCGCTGCGGCGCTTCCTCACGCCCCTCATGTAGCGCGCGAAGGCCCCCCGGGGCAGCGCTCCGAAGCCTTGCGCAAGCATTCCGTTTGGGTTTTCGGACCGTCAACAGGAAGACTGCTCCCGTGACGTCCCGTATCCCGCGCGACTCAAGGCTCCGACTCGTCCGCGCTCAGTCCCCCAGGGCCGAGAGGCGAGCGGGGGTGGAGCGGGGCACAGCGCGACCCCTGACCGCCCCCGGCGCAATGACGCAGCAGCGCGCGCGCCGTCCCGCGCCCCGGCCACCCGAGGGCACACCCGCCCCCGGGGAGCTGGCCCGGATGGCACGCAAGCGCCTCGCCGACGCCGTGCGGATCGCGCGCTGGGCCGACGCGTCCCTGCGCTCGGGCCCCAGCCGCGCCAAAGCGACGCCCGACGGCAGCAGGGGAACCCTCTCCGCCGCCACCGCCGAACGCGCCGCAGCCGAGCTGGCACTGACCCCGGATCAGGTCCGCGCCGACTGGGACACCGCACGGCTCGCGGGCCTCATCGAGGTGCACGGCGACAGCGCCCGCCCCGGCTGGCGGCTGCGTGCCTGGGACCGTGACGACGCCGCGGTGCTGCGTGGCTGGGTCGCCCTCTTCGACGCCTGGTCGCTCACGCACGCGGCATCGCGCGAACTGGCGCCCGCCACCGTGGCCGAGACCGTCGAGGCCATGCCGCAGCTCCTCACCCTGCTGCAGCTCTCCGCGGGCCCCGTGCCCGTACCGCAGCTCCTCGACCTCCTCGACCAGCGCGTGACCGAACTGCGCACGGAGCGTTGCGAGATCCCCTACGGCCCGCAGCCCGAGCCGGTCGACCCGGCCGAGACCCCGGACCTGGCCACCCTCCTGGACTGGGCGCTGCGCGGCCTGGCCGCCGTCGGCGCGCTGACGTACGCCGAAGGGCAGGCCACGCTCACACCGCTCGGCTCCTGGGCGGTCTGGGTCAAGCTGGAGCAGATCTGCGTGGCAGCGCAGAGCCCCGCGGGCAACATCGAGCAGGCCGCCGAGGACATGCTCCGCGGCTGCGCACGGCTGCGCCCGAACGCGGCCCGCTCCGAGTACCGCGCCTGGCTCGCGGCCCGGCCCGTCGGCAGCGCCGTCACCGAGCTCCTGGACGCCGCCCGCGGCGAGGACGCCCTCCTGCGCGGCCTCGCCTTCGAGGCCCTGCGGGTGGTCGGCGCCCCGGCCGAGGCGGAGGTGCGGGCCGTCGTGGACGAGACCCCGCTGCGGCCCTACGCCCTGATCTGGCTCGCCGAGCAGGAGGGCGCCGACCCCGAGGACGTCCACCTCGTCCTGACGCGGGACGAGTCGACGTGGCTGTGGGTGGACACCGCCGCGGCCGTCGCCGACCACGGGGAGACCCACCTCCTCGTACGCCACCTGGAGTCCGCGGTGCAGCCCACGGTGCCCGCGCTCCTGGACGAGGTGCGCCGCATCGGCCACCCCCGCACGGTCCAGGTCCTGGTCGCCCTCGCCGCGGCCCACCCGGACCCGGCGCTCGCCAAGGCCGTGCGCAGGGCGGCCTTCCAGGTGCACACCGGCGGCGTTTGAGACCCGGGCCCGCCGCTCACCGGAAGGTGTTGCACTGCGCCATGTCGCCGGTCCGGTAGCCCTGGTAGAACCACTGCTGGCGCTGCTCGGCCGAGCCATGGGTCCAGGACTCGGGGGTGACCCGGCCCTGGAACTTCTCCTGGATGCGGTCGTCGCCCACGGCGGCCGCCGCGTCCAGGCCCTCGCGGATGTCCGCGTCGGTGAGGCTGGTGATGAGCGGCTTGCCCGTCTTGTCGTCGGGGGTACGGGTCGCGTGGCGCGCCCAGACGCCCGCGTAGCAGTCGGCCTGCAGCTCCACCTTCACGGCGTTGCTGTTCTGTCCCGTGCGCCCGTCCTGGGAGCGCTGCAGCGTCCCCATCAGGTTCTGCACGTGGTGCCCGTACTCGTGCGCCACGACGTAGGCCTGCGCGAAGGGGCCGCCGCTGGAGCCGAACTTGGTCCGCAGCTCGTCGAAGAAGCCCAGGTCCAGATAGACCTTCCGGTCGCCGGGGCAGTAGAACGGCCCGACCGCCGACGACGCTGCGCCACAGGCCGTGCCCACCCGGCTGGTGTAGAGGACGGTCGGCGCGGGGGAGTAGGTCCCCTCCCTGCGCCGGAACTCGGGGCGCCAGTAGTCCTGGACGCTGTTGACCACGGCGACCATGCGGCAGTCGTCCTTGCTGTTCGCGTCCTCCCCCGTACGGCAGCTCTGCTGGACCTGCGCGAGGGAGGAGGAGGTGGCCTCCGGCTCCTCGTCGCCTGAGGAGAGGCCGAGCTGGTCGGGGCCGACGCCGAAGAACAGCCCGAGGAGCAGCGCGATCAGGCCCGCGACGCCGCCGCCGACCGTCGCCTTGCCGCCGGGGATCCGGCTGCCCCGCACGTCCTGCACCTCGGACGTGTCCAGATCGGCGTCGTCGTCGAACTGCATGGGCGCACCACCCTCTGCCTCGCATCCGGGACGGCGTCGCGCCGCCCTGTGCCGAGATGTCGGCGTCTTCATCCTGGTATGCCCCACCCTGTGCGGCGTCGGACGGAGGTCCGAACGGGGGACCCACGCTGCCCCGTGCGTCGTGTCGCGGCCCTCGCCCGGGGCCGCACGGTGACACCGCCGCTACGCTCTGCGCCTGTCCCATGGGCAGAGGTACCGGCGGATGTGCCGAAGAGCGGCAGATGTGCCGAAGAGGGGGGCGTCGTGTCCGTAGTGCCGCTCGAGGTGTCCGGATCCGGGCCCGTGAGACCGGCGCCCGCCCGCCGCGGCTCCCGCCTCGCCCTGCCGGTGATCCTCGGCCTGCTGGCCCTGCCGCTCATCACCGCGGCCCACCACTCGCGACCGGCCCCCTACGGAGACCACCTCACCGTCCACGCGCGCGTGGACGGCGGCGCACCGGCCCCCGAGCTCCGCACCAGGGGCCGAGCCGTCCAGGCGTACGACCCGGTGACCGGACGCCCCCGCTGGACCTACGGCCGGGAGGGAGAACACCCGCTCGCGCTGCTGCCCCTCCCCGGACATGCCGTCGCCCTCTGGAGCGACGGCATGGTCACCGACACGGCACGCGCCGACGGCAGCGCCGTCCGCTGGCACCGCGCCATCCCCGACAGCGCGTCCTGGCTGCGCTCTCCCGCCGCCCGGGGCGCCGCCGGAGTCCTCCAGCCGCTCGACCCCCGCGGCCGCATGCTCGCCGTCATCACCCCGCGGCGCATCGCCGCCTACCGCAGCGCCGACGGCGACCTGCGCTGGGTGCTGCCCGCGCACGCCGGCTGCGCCTTCGAGCCCGCCCGCTCCGCTCGCCGCGGGCAGGCTCTGATGGTGGCCCAGCCCTGCGGCGACGCCGCGACACCGTGGACCTCGCAGCTGATCGCCGTGGACGACCTCGGCCGGATCGTGCCCCGGCGCACGCCCCTGGGCAACGAGCTGCCGGGCGGCGCATCGGACGACGTACGAACCCGGGCAGAAAAAGCGGTTGCCCCGCCCCGTTAGAATTGGCCGCATGGCCATTCTCCTCGTGCATTAGACGGCGTGATCGCCTTCAGCCTTTCCGCCGTCCATACCCACCCCTGCCCAGGAGTCTGTCCGTGATCACCGCTTCCGGCATCGAGCTGCGCGCCGGCGCCCGCATCCTCATCGAGAACGCCACCTTCCGTATCGCCAAGGGCGACCGCATCGGCCTGGTGGGACGCAACGGAGCGGGCAAGACCACGCTCACCAAGTGCCTGGCCGGTGAGGGCATCCCGGCCGGCGGCACGATCAGCCGCTCCGGCGAGGTCGGCTACCTCCCGCAGGACCCGCGCACCGGCGACCTGGACGTGCTCGCCCGCGACCGCATCCTCTCCGCCCGCGGCCTGGACACCCTCATCCGCAAGATGCGCGAGAACGAACAGCGCATCGCCACCGGCACGGGCGGCACGCGCGACAAGGCGATGAAGCAGTACGAGCGCCAGGAGACGGAGTTCCTCACCAAGGGCGGGTACGCCGCCGAGGCCGAGGCCGCCACCATCGCCGCCGCGCTCAGCCTCCCCGACCGCGTGCTCGGCCAGCCCCTGCACACGCTCTCCGGTGGTCAGCGCCGCCGCGTCGAGCTGGCCCGCATCCTCTTCTCGGACGCCGACACCCTGCTCCTGGACGAGCCGACCAACCACCTCGACGCCGACTCCATCGTCTGGCTCAGGGACTACCTCAAGTCCTACCGCGGCGGCTTCATCGTGATCTCCCACGACGTCGACCTGGTCGAGACGGTCGTCAACAAGGTCTTCTATCTGGACGCCAACCGCGCCCAGATCGACGTCTACAACATGGGCTGGAAGCTCTACCAGCAGCAGCGCGAGTCCGACGAGAAGCGCCGCAAGCGCGAGCGCCAGAACGCCGAGAAGAAGGCCGCGACGCTCCATTCGCAGGCCGACAAGATGCGCGCCAAGGCCACCAAGACCGTCGCCGCGCAGAACATGGCCAAGCGCGCCGACAAGCTCCTCGCGGGCCTCGAGGAGGTGCGCCAGAGCGACAAGGTCGCCAAGCTGCGCTTCCCCGACCCCTCGCCCTGCGGCAAGACCCCGCTGATGGCCGAGGGCCTCTCGAAGTCGTACGGCTCCCTCGAGATCTTCACGGACGTCGACCTCGCCATCGACAAGGGCTCGCGCGTGGTCATCCTCGGCCTCAACGGCGCGGGCAAGACCACGCTCCTGCGGCTCCTCGGCGGCGCCGAGAAGCCCGACACCGGGCAGGTCATCGAGGGCCACGGCCTCAAGCTCGGCTACTACGCCCAGGAGCACGAGACCCTGGACCCCGAGCGCACGGTCCTGGAGAACATGCGCTCCGCCGCCCCCGACCTCGACCTCGTGTCGGTGCGCAAGACGCTCGGTTCGTTCCTCTTCTCCGGCGACGACGTCGACAAGCCCGCGGGCGTCCTGTCCGGCGGCGAGAAGACCCGTCTGGCACTCGCCACCCTGGTGGTCTCCTCCGCCAACGTGCTGCTCCTCGACGAGCCCACGAACAACCTCGACCCGGCGAGCCGCGAGGAGATCCTCGGCGCCCTGCGCACCTACAAGGGCGCGGTCGTCCTCGTCACGCACGACGAGGGCGCGGTGGACGCGCTCCAGCCGGAGCGGATCATCCTGCTGCCCGACGGCATCGAGGACCTGTGGGGCCAGGACTACGCGGATCTGGTCGCGCTCGCCTGATGCGGGGCGGGGCGGCGGACCGCGCCGCCCGAGACGTCCACCTTGGTTGATCGAATAACTGATCCACAGCGTATGGATCATTCGGCCGAGTCGTGATCCTTCATCTGTGTGAGGTCTCCTCGTACCGAAGTGTGGGATACACGGAATTTCGCGGTGGGCGAGGCATCGGACCATTCCTTCGCCCGCCACCGCGCTGACCTGGCACTTCGGTCCACAACCCATTCGGCGGCACGGAATTCCCTACGCGGAATCGTTCATTCCGCTCGTGGTGCCGCCTTCTCCGACGGGAAACCTCGTCGTACGGACCTTGCCGAATGGGTGGCCAGGAAGCCCGGGAGGGGTGATCATGAGAAGTCCAGAGCGCACTTCCCATGAGGAGGCACGGGTGGCCGAGACTCTGAAGAAGGGCAGCCGGGTAACCGGCGCCGCGCGCGACAAGCTCGCGGCAGACCTGAAGAAGAAGTACGACGGCGGTGCGAGCATCCGGGCGTTGGCCGAGGAGACCGGCCGTTCGTACGGCTTCGTGCACCGCATGCTCAGCGAGTCCGGAGTCACGCTGCGGGGACGCGGCGGGGCGACGCGAGGCAAGAAGGCCGCAGCCGGCTGACGGCTGCGGGCGGTACACCGGCTTCGACGGTGGCCACCCGGTCGATCGCCTGATCGGCCGGGTGGTTACTGTGCAGTCACTTACGGGCGCGTCCGCGCGTCCCCACCGACTGCACACCACCATCGGAGGCTCCCATGGTTTCGCCCGGCAGTGAACTCGGCGGATCCGCACCGGTACTCGACAAGGACGGCGTACGCCTGACTGTCGACGAGGCCGTCGCCACGGTGACGCTGGCCAACCCGGCCAAGCGCAACGCCCAATCTCCCGCGCTGTGGAGGGCGTTGGCCGAGGCAGGCCGGATGTTGCCGGGCAGTGTCCGTGTCGTCGTGCTCCGCGGTGAGGGCAAGTCCTTCTCCGCGGGCCTCGACCGACAGGCGTTCACGCCCGAGGGCTTCGACGGTGAGCCGTCCTTCATCGATCTGGCGCGCGGTGACGACGACGTCCTCGACGCCACGATCGCCGAGTACCAAGAGGCGTTCACCTGGTGGCGGCGCAGCGACATCGTGTCCATCGCCGCCGTTCAGGGGCATGCCATCGGTGCGGGCTTCCAGCTCGCGCTCGCCTGTGACCTGCGGATCGCCGCGGACGACGTGCAGTTCGCCATGCGCGAGACCAGTTTGGGCCTGGTGCCCGACCTCACCGGCACCCACCCCCTCGTGGGGCTCGTCGGCTACGCCCGCGCGCTGGAGATCTGCGCCACCGGGCGGTTCGTCCACGCCCCCGAGGCCGAGCGCGTGGGCCTGGCCAACCTCGTCGTGCCCGCCGACCAGCTCGACGCGTCCGTGAGCGACCTGGCGGCCGCGCTGCTCACCGCGCCCCGCGACGCCGTCATCGAGACCAAGGCCCTGCTCCAGGGTGTCCCCGGTCGTACGTACGAGGAGCAGCGCACCGCCGAGCGTGCCGCGCAGGGGCGTCGCCTGCGGGATCTGGCGGGCCTCGGCGACTAGGCGCTCCCGGCCGCGGTTCACTCCTCGACCGCCGTGATCAGGACCGCCACCGACGGGCGGTCCGTCAGCGCGTCACCGACCACCGCGCGGACCGCGAGCGCCACGTCCAGGGCGCGGTGTGCGCGGTCGGTGGCCAGCTCCACGCGCGCGTGGCGACGCGGCAGGGCGGCGTCCGCCGCCGGTCCGCTCACGCTCCCGGTCTCGTCGAGGTGGACCGCGCGCCCGAAGCCGCCGAGGGCGCCGGTCAGCCGCCGTACGCCCGGCACTTCGAGGGCCGCGCTCGCCACGCGTGCCTCGTCGCCGCTGCCGGGGGTCGCCTGTGCCCCGTCCGGCGGCGTCTTCTCCGGCTCCGCCGGCACCTCCACGGGCGCCTGCCCCGCGTCCAGCAGCGTCGTCACGCTGAGGTCCACCTCCGCGACCACCAGGCCGAGCCGCTCTCCGGCCGCCGTGAACAGCGCCGTCCGGAGCCGGTCCGCCGCCTCGGGAAGCGGCTCGCTCGGCTCGGCCGCGAACTCCGCCGTGATCCGCAGAGGCCCCGGCGGCAGCGCGCTCGGCGGCGCGGGCACGGCGGGGGCGCCCGCCCGCGACGGATCGGCGAGCGACAGCCGCAGGGCGCCCAGACGTACGCCGCTCACCCCCTCGGCCGCATGGCGCAGTACCCCGTCCGCGCATGCCTCGGTCAGCCAGGAGCCGTCACCCGGACCGCCCAAGGGGAGAACACGCCCCAGGCCGAGCTGCCGCCGTACCGCCTCGGTCCATCCGTCACCCGTCATTGCCCCAGCCTGCCCCATCCCTGGCGCGCGTGGACGTAACCGCACTTAGTGTGGGCGAAGGAGTAGATCCCCTTTCGAAAGGGACGGACGGCGATGACCGACACCGGACAGCGGAACCTGCCCCAGGGAACCCTCGCGAAGGAGTCCACCGACGAGGCGGGAAAGAGCGGCACGACCAAGCGGGGCGGCGGCGACCCCGCCACCCGGGGGCGGACCACCATCGCGGACGGCGTCGTCGAGAAGATCGCCGGGCTCGCCGCCCGCGACGTCGACGGCGTGCACGCGATGGGCGGCGGACTCGCCAGGACCTTTGGCGCCGTACGCGACCGGGTGCCCGGCGGTTCGGGCTCCAAGTCCGTCTCGCGCGGCGTGAAGGCCGAGGTCGGCGAGGTGCAGACGGCACTCGACCTGGAGATCGTCGTCGAGTACGGGGTGTCGATCGCGGACGTCGCGCGCGACGTGCGGGAGAACGTCATCGGGGCCGTCGAGCGCATGACCGGCCTCGAGGTCGTCGAGGTCAACATCGCGGTGAGCGACGTGAAGCTTCCGGACGAGGAAGACGATGAGCCGCAAGGCCGCCTTCAGTGACATGCCCCAGTACCCCAGCCGCGTCTTGCTAAGGAGCGCACGATGAGCATGGCCGTGATCGGCATGGTGGCCGGAATGGCGCTCGGCTTCGCCGGGTACTTCGGCGGGTTCGGGGCGTTCTTGCTGGTGGCCGCGTTGGGCGCCATAGGGTTTGTCGCGGGCCGGTTCCTCGAGGGGGACCTGGAGCTCGGCGACTTCTTCCGTACCCGTGGCGACGACCGGCGGCGGTGAGCGGTGGCGGCACAGGTCGGGCCCGGTGAGCGCGGCGCGACCCTGATCGCCGACCGGGTCGTCGCGAAGATCGCGGCGCAGGCGGCACGCGAGGCGCTGACGGAGCTGCCCGCGGACTGCGCGCCGCCGCACGCGACCGTCACCGTGCGCCATGACGTCGCCCGTGTCCGGGTCAGCGTCGAGCTGGACTACCCCTCGGACATCGGCGGGCAGTGCGGCGCGGTGCGTTGCCAAGTCGCCCAGCGGGTAAAGGCGTTGGCGGGGATGGAAGTGCCCGAGGTCGCGGTCCAGGTCGAGCGGCTGCACTCGGCACACGTGCGCGCCGCGGCGCAGGGGAGGACGCGATGAGCGAGGCTCAGGGGCCTCAGGGCGCCGGCGGAGGTGGCGGCACGCAGCCGCTGCCCGTCGTCGAACGCGCCGAGAGCGAACTCGACCAGTCGGCATCCGCGGCGTCCTACGACCCGCCGCCCACCCTGGCCGACGAGACGAAGGCGACCCGCTTCTGGTCCCCGCGGCGTGTGCCCGCCGCCGTCCTCGCCCTGCTGATCCTCGGCGGCGCGGGGCTCTTGCTGTACGACGTCGCCGCGGTGCGGGCCGGGCACTCGGCCATGGGCTGGCGGCGCGACCTCTCCCGCGAACTCGGCGAGCGGCCCCTGGACGACACGGCGGTCCTCATCGGCGCCGGGGTCGCCGTGGCCGCCGGGATCTGGCTGCTCGTGCTCGCCGCGACACCCGGGCTCCGGGCGGTGCTCGCCATGCGGCGCGAGGACGCGGACGTACGGGCGGGGCTGCACCGGGGCGCCGCCGCGATGGTGCTGCGGGACCGGGCGATGGACGTGTCGGGGGTGCAGTCGGTGCGGGTCCGCATGACGCGCTCGAAGGTGGACGTGCACGCGGTCTCGCACTTCCGTGAACTCGACGACGTACGAAGCGACTTGGACACCACGCTGGCCGACGGCATCCGGGACCTGGGCCTCGCCCGCGGCCCCGCGCTCACCGTCCGGGTGGCACGGCCTGGCAGGAAAGGCTGAGCGCGATGCTGAAGACGGTCAACCGTGTGGTGCTCGGCCTGGTCGGCCTGGTGCTCGTGGTCGGGGGCGGCTCGGTCCTCGCGGTCGGGCTCGGGGCGCCGCCGCCGTCGTGGTGGGTCCACGACGGGAAGCGTGACGTCCTGTTGAGCGACGCGGACCGGTCGCGGTGGCGGGACGAGGGCTGGTTCTGGCCCACCGTGATCGCCGCGCTGGCGGTGCTCCTGCTCCTCGCCCTGTGGTGGCTGGTGGCGCAGCTGCGTCGGCGCAGGCTGGCCGAGGTGCTCGTGGAGACCGGGGACGGTGAGGGCGCGCTGCTGCGCGGGCGGGCCCTGGAGGGCGTGCTCGTGGGGGAGGCGGAGTCGCTGGAGGGCGTGCAGCGGGCCGGGGTCTTTCTGACCGGCCGCCGCAACGCCCCCGAGGCGCGGGTGTCGCTGCTCCTCGAACCCCAGGCGACGCCCGGCGAGGCGCTGCACCGGCTCTCCACGGAGGCGCTGACGCACGCCAGGGATTCGGCCGGCCTGGACCGGCTGCCCGCGGTGGTGCAGCTGCGGGCGGTGAAGCACCGGGCCGAGCGGGTCAGTTGAGGGGTCCAGGCGGCCGAAAGGTGGCTAGAACCCGTGCCGTGCCCCGCCGTCCACCGGCAGCATGACGCCCGTCAGGTAGGAGGCCGCGGGCGAGAGGAAGAACGCCGCCGTGCGACCGAACTCCTCCGGCGTCCCGTAACGCCGCAGCGGGATGCGCGACTCGTGGCCCGCCCGTGTCGCCTCGGGGTCGGCGGAGAGCCCGTCGAGCTGCCGCACCCGGTCCGTGTCGATACGGGACGGGAGCAGCCCCACGACGCGGATGCCCCGGGGGCCGAGCTCGTCCGAGAGCGACTTCGCGAAGCCCGCGAGGCCGGGGCGCAGCCCGTTGGAGATGGTCAGACCCGGGATCGGCTCGTGCACCGAGGCGGAGAGGACGAAGCCGATGACCCCGCCCTCGCCGAGCTCCGCCGCCGCGGAACGGGCCAGACGGACCGCCCCGAGGAACACGGACTCGAAGGCCGACGTCCACTGCTCGTCCGTGTTGTCGGCGGCGAAACCGGGCGCGGGCCCGCCGACGCTGATCAGCACACCGTCGAAGCGGCCGAAGTGCTCGCGCGCGGCGGCGATCAGCCGGCCAGCGACGGCCGGATCGGCGTTGTCCGCCGCGACGCCCCGGGCGTTGTCGCCGAGCTCGGTCGCCGCCTCGGCGACGGTCTTCTCGTCCCGGCCGGTGATCAGTACCTTCGCGCCGTCCGCGACCAGCGCACGCGCGGCGGCGTTGCCCAGGCCACGGGTGGCACCGGTGATGACGTAGACGCGGTCCTTCAGTCCAAGATCCATGGCCCTATCCTGCCGCGTACCGGCCAGGGAACGCGAGGCCCGCTAGACGGCGGCCGGCGTCGACTCCGTGGCGGGCGCCGTCTCGGCAGCGGCCGCGCGACGGTCCCGCACCTCCCTGCGCACCAGGACCACCCAGCCGATGGGCACGCCCGAACAGAACAGCCACCACTGGACGGCGTACGCCATGTGCGGGCCGATGTCGCCGTGCTCCGGCTCGCCGATCAGCTGCGGGGAGCCGTCGGCGGGCTCGGGCGAGGTCAGTTCGACGTAGCCGCCGAGCACTTCCTTGCCGAGGCTGTGTGCCTGCTGGCCGCTGCTGATCAGCATGATCTGACGGTCCGGCAGGCCCTGGACGTCCTTGATGCCGCTCTGCGCGGACGTCTCGTCGGCCATCAGGCGGCCGGTGACGGTGATCTCGCCCTTGGGCGCGGCGGGGATCTTGGGGAACGCGGTCTGCGGTCCGTTCGCCGGGATCCAGCCACGGTTGACGAGGAGGACCTTGCCGTCGTCGAGGACGAACGGGGTCAGGACGTGGAACCCGATCTCCTCGTCGGCGTTCGTGCGGCGCCGCACGACGACCTCGTCCTTCGTGTCGTACGTGCCGTGCGCGGTCACCCGGCGGTAGCGCTCGGAGTCCGCCACGGAGTGTCCGGGCGAGGTCAGCCGCTCGGCCGGCACCGGTTCGGCGTCCAGGGCCTTGGAGATCTTCGCGTTCTGGGCGACGCGGTGCTCGTGGCGGTGCAACTGCCAGAAGCCCAGCTCGATCATCGTGGGGATGAGAACGAGGCCGATGAGGGTGAGGATCACCCACTGCCGGGACAACAGGAAGCGGTACACCCCACGACGGTACAACTCGGTCGTGGGGTGCACGGGGGTGGGGTACTCCGGAACGGGGCCGGGGCGGGGCCGTGGCGGGCCGTGGGCTTCGCGCGAGGGCCCGGGTCACACCCTGTCGACGATGCCCACCTGCCCCTCCGCCCGCGAGCAGTGCGCACCGCAGTACCACTGCCCGTCGGCCTCCACGCCCTGGCCGATGATCCGGCAGCGGCAGTGCTCACAGATGGGCGCCATGCGGTGAATGGCGCAGGAGAAGCAGTCGAAGACGTGCACCGCGCCTTGCGCGTGCACCTCGAACGACATGCCGTAGTCGTTTCCGCAGACCTCGCAACGTGCCATGCGCCACAGGGTGGGACGCGGGGCGCCCGCAAGCGAGCAAGCAGGCGGGCGCCGGGCCGACAATTCACCCGTCTGACGCCCGCGGGCGGCTCAGCCCTCCGCCGCCGGAGCGACGTCCTGGAGGAGCTGGCCGAACGCGGCCTCGTCGATGACGGGGGTGCCGAAGGACCGTGCCTTCACGGTCTTGGAGGTGCCCGAGTCCGGGTCGTTCGTGACGAGCAGACTCGTCAGGCGCGACACGCTCGTCGCGATGTGCAGCCCGGCCTCCACCGCGCGGTCCTCCAGGAGGTCGCGCTCGACGGAGGTGTCTCCGGAGAACGCGACACGCATGCCCTGTTGGAGCTGTTTGCCCGGTTCGTACCGACCTGGGTTGGGGTACGGGCAGGCGGGCCGCTTGCGCGAGGGGCGCCAACTCGACGGGCCGAACGAGGAGTACGAGGAACCCGAAGAGCCGGGCCCTGACGGCTGACGGACGATCCGGGGCGCGCCGTCGGACCACTCGGTGAGCGGACGGCACTCCAGGAGCGGCAGCCGCACCCCGCCGGTGGCCGCGGCCTTGAGGCTGGGACGGAAGGCCTCGGCGAGCACGCGCGCGTCGTCGAGGGCGTTGTGCGCGTGGCGCTGCTCGACCCCGAAGTGCGCGGCGAGCGACTCCAGCTTGTGGTTGGGCAGCGGGAGCCGCAGCTCCTTGGAGAGGGCGATGGTGCACAGGCGCTGGCGCACGGGTGCGGTGAGCTCGGCGCGTGCGTACTCCCTGGCGATCATCGACCAGTCGAAGACGGCGTTGTGCGCGACCAGGACGCGGTCGGCCAGACGGGACGCGAACTCCTCGGCGATGTCCTTGAAGAGCGGCGCGTCCGCGAGGAGGGCGCTGGTGAGACCGTGGATCCACACGGGCCCGGGGTCACGCTGGGGATTGACCAGGGTGTACCAGTGGTCCTCCACCTCGCCCCGCGCGTCCACGCGGTAGACGGCAGCCGACACTATGCGGTCGTCGCGGGCGAGACCGGTGGTCTCGACGTCGACGACCGCGTACCCCGTTGGGTACGCGGCCGGCCAGGTGGCTGCGGACGCTGCGGTCGTCTGGTCTTCGAGCATGGTCCATGAGGATACGGGCCGCGACTGACAGTCAGGTCCCTGGGCTGCTCGCCTCGTCGAGAAGTCCGGACACCAGTGCCGTGACCGACAGGGTGAACAGCGCCTCGTGGTCGGCGGGTCGGGCGAGCGCGCGGGCGAGCGCCGGGTCCTGTTCGGCCGTCTGCGCGCCCCACAGTTCCTCCTCGCCGGGGCGCTGCACGGGGGCGCGTTCGCGGTTGCGCTCGACCAGGAGGTGGCCGACGACGTGGACCTGGACGGCGCGTACGGCGTCGGCGGCGCGGGCGCCGCGCAGGCCCGCCGCGTGCACTTCGTGGACCAGGGCCTGCTGGGCGGGCAGGAACATCCGCTCGGTCAGGCCGCGTTCGTGGACCATCGCGATGAGGTGCGGGTGGTCGCGCAGCCGGCGGCGCAGGGCGCGCGCGACGGAGACGATGCGCCGGGCGGGGGTGCGGCCTGAGGGGTGGATCGCGCCGAGGTCGGCGAGGGTGCGCTCGACGAGGGCGTCCAGGAGCGACTCGCGGTTGCCGACGTGCCAGTAGATAGAGGTGACGGCGGTGCCCAGCTCGGCCGCGAGCCTGCGCATCGTCAGGGCCTGCGGACCGTGCTGCTTGACGAGCGCCGCGGCGGCGGCGAGTACCTGTTCCCGGTCGAGATGGCCGCGTTCCCGGTCCGGATGCGTACGCGTCTCTTCACTCTTCACGCCTCCTGTTGTAACTGTGTTACAGAACCGCCCGCAAGACCTCCTGTAGTCCTGACGAAGGGTGGTACGACATGGCACGCGTACGGTACGGAGCGCGCACCGAGGCGGAGATCGCCGCGGCGCGCAGCGCGAGTTCGAAGCTGCCCGACATCTGGTCCACGGGTGTGGTGGCCGTCTGGGAGAGCGATCCGGACGCGGTGGCGGCCGTCCTCCCGCCGCCGCTGAAACCCACGGACCGGCCGCTGGTGCGGGCCAACATCAGCAAGGTCGACCTGCCCGGCTATCCGCTCGGCGCGGGCTCGGTGGCCGTCGCCGCCGAGCACGACGGGGTGGCCGGCTGGTATCCGCTCGTCATGCCGATGACCCACGAGCGCGCCCTGATCGGCGGACGCGAGGTCTTCGGGGAGCCGAAGAAGCTGGGCGACGTCGAGGTGGAGCGCGACGGCCTGGTGGTGCGGGCCTCGCTGGCCCGGCACGGCATCGCCTTCGTGGAGGTGCGCGGCGCGGTCAGCGGCGCCCTGCCGCTCCCGGAGCCGGCCCGGAAGACGGACTTCTACTTCAAGTTCCTTCCCGCGGTGGACGGTTCGGGCTTCGACGCGGACCCGGTCCTCGTGCACTGCGTACGCAACGAGAAGGTCCGCAAGCTGGAGGGCGTCACCGGGGACGTCGTCCTGCGCGAGTCGATGTACGACCCGGTCGCCGACCTGCCCGTACGACGGGTCGTCGAGATCACCATCGGCGAGAAGACCACCGACCAGAAGGGCCGGGTGGCCGAGCGCGTCAGCGCGCAGGCGCTGCTGCCCTACATCCACCAGCGCTACGACGACCCGCAGCAGATCCTCGACGGCCCGCCCGAGGGGAGCGTCTGAGATGGAGCTGCGGGAAGGGCAGGTCGCCGTCGTCACGGGCGCGGCGAGCGGCATCGGCCTCGCGATGGCGCGGCGGTTCGCGGCGGACGGCCTGAAGGTGGTCCTCGCGGACGTCGAGGAGAGCGCCCTGGAGAAGGCCGCGGCCGGGCTGCGCGAGGACGGGGCGAGCGTGCACGCGCGCGTGGTCGACGTCGGCTCGCGCGAACAGGTCTTCGCGCTCGCCGAAGCGGCGTACGACACGTTCGGCGCCGTCCATGTGCTGTGCAACAACGCGGGAGTCGGCTCGGGCGCCGAGGGCCGCATGTGGGAGCACGAGCCCAACGACTGGAAGTGGGCCTTCGAGGTCAACGTGTGGGGCGTCTTCCACGGCATCCAGGCCTTCGTGCCCCGGATGATCGCGGGTGGCGAACCGGGCCACGTCGTCAACACCTCGTCCGGCGACGGCGGCATCGCGCCGCTGCCGACGGCTTCCGTGTACGCGGTCACCAAGGCGGCCGTCGTGACGATGACGGAGTCCCTGTACGCGCATCTGAAGGCGGAGCACGCGCGCGTGGGTGCCTCCGTGCTCTTCCCGGGGCCGCACATGCTGCGTACGGGGCTGTGGGAGTCCCACCGCAACCGCCCCGACCGGTACGCCAAGTCGCGTCCCCGCAAGACCCCTTACCGCTCACTCGACCAGTGGGAGTCCGCCATGAAGGACGCGGGCAAGGAGGTCGAGTTCACGCCCGTCGAGCAGGTGGCGGACTTCGTGGCGGAGGGGATCGCGGCCGACCGCTTCTGGCTGCTTCCGGAGAGCGAGCACAGCGACCGGCAGATCAAGGCCAGGTCGCGGTCGATGCTGGACCGCGCGAACCCGGCGTATCTGGAGAGCTTCATTCTGGACTGAAGGGCACGTGATGACCGACCAGGACCCCTACCTGATCATCTCCTCCGACTGCCACGCCGGGCTTCCCACCGAGGAGTACCGGCCCTATCTCGACAGCCGATTCCACCGGGACTTCGACCAGTTCCTGGGGGAGCGCGACGCCCGCCGCGCGGAGGCGACGCGGCTCGGCATCCGCAACGACGCGTTCGCCGCCAAGTGGTTCCAGGACAACGAGGAGGGCCTGCGCGGCGGCTGGGAGACCGCACAGCGCCTCAAGGAGCTGGACGGCGACGGGGTGGCCGCCGAGGTCGTCTTCCCCGACGCGGACGCCGTGGACAGCCAGACGGCCGCGCCCTTCGGGGTGGGTCTCGGCCTCTCCGGGGACCAGGACCCGGAGCTGGGCATGGCGGGCGCGCAGGCGCACAACCGCTGGCTCGCCGACTTCGTCTCCGAGCACCCCGAACGGCACTGCGGGGTCGCCCTGTTGCCCATCACCGGGGAGGTCGACCGGGTCGTCGCCGAGGTCCACCGAGCCAGGGAGTCCGGGCTCGGCGCGCTGATGATCCCCTCCATGTGGGTCGACAAGGCGCCCTACCACGACCGGCGTTACGACCCCGTGTGGGCGGCGGCGGCCGAGTGCGCGATGCCCGTGGTGACCCACTCCGGTGCGGCGCCCCGCCACGAGTACGGCGACCACCTGGGCATCTACGTCTCCGAAGTGACCTGGTGGCCCGCGCGGCCGCTGTGGTTCATGCTCTGGTCGGGCGTCTTCGAGCGCCACCCGGGGCTGAGGTTCGGCGTCGCGGAGTCCGGCTGCTGGTGGCTGCCGAACCTCCTGTGGTTCATGGACCGCCTCTACCTGGGCGCGCACGGCGGCAAGAAGCTCTCCCCGTTCGCGGAGCTCAAGCGGCCCCCGCACGAGTACCTGGATCGGCAGATCTTCATCTGCGCGACCAACACCAAGCGCCGCGAGCTCGCCCAGCGTTACGAGATCGGCGTCGACAACATCCTCTGGGGCAGCGACTTCCCGCACCCCGAGGGGACTTGGCCCGACACGCGCGCGTGGCTGCGGAAGACGTTCCACGACATCCCCGTGGAGGAGACCCGCAGGATGCTGGGTCTGGCGGCCGCCGAGGTCTTCGGCTTCGACACGGAGCGGCTCGCACCGCTGGCACGCCGGATCGGCCCCACCCCGGCAGACCTCGGCCAGGACACCGACCAGGGCGCCGTCGAGTCCTCCTGGGCGCGCTCGCGCGAGGTGGGCCGCCACTGGCTGACCGACCACGACTTCCCGGTACTGGGGGCGGACACATGAACCGGCAGCACACGACCGAAGAGCGCTACACCGTCATCTCCGCCGACTGCCACGCGGGCGCCGATCTCCTCGACTACAGGCCCTACCTGGAGTCACGCCACCACGACGCGTTCGACGCGTGGGCGGCCACGTACGTCAATCCGTACGAGGACCTGCTCGCCGACACCGCCGACCGCAACTGGAACTCGGACCGCCGCGTCGCCGAGCTGGAAGAGGACGGCATCGTCGCCGAGGTCGTCTTCCCGAACACCATCCCGCCCTTCTTCCCGAGCGCTTCTCTGATGGCCCCGGCCCCCACCCGCGAGGAGTACGAGCAGCGCTGGGCGGGTCTGCGGGCCCACAACCGCTGGCTCGCCGACTTCTGCGCCGCGGCTCCGGGGCGCAGGGCGGGCGTCTTCCAGATCCTCCTGAACGACGTGGACGAGGCCGTCAAGGAGATCCACCGGGCGGCCGACGCGGGCCTGCACGGCGGTCTTCTGCTGCCAGGGACGCCGCCGGGCAGCGGGCTGGCGGAGCTCTACTCGGCGACGTACGACCCGATCTGGGCGGCCTGCGCCGAGCGCGGCGTGCCGGTCAACCACCATGCGGGGTCGGCCTCTCCGCCCCTCGGGGAGGAGCCGGCCGCGCGGGCCGTCTTCATGGTGGAGACGACGTGGTTCTCGCACCGGGCCCTGTGGCACCTGGTGTTCGGCGGCGCCTTCCGCCGCCATCCCGACCTGCGCCTTGTGCTCACCGAGCAGGGCTCGGGGTGGATCCCGGGCGTCCTCGACATGCTGGACTACTACCACGGGCGCCTGGTCGCGGCGGCGTCGAGGAAGGACAGCTCCGGGACGGCCGAGTCCAAGTTCGGTGCGGGCCTCGCCGACTCGATGGGCAAGGGTCCGTCCGAGGTCTGGCGCGAGAACTGCTTCGTCGGCGCGAGCTTCATGCGCCCGCACGAGGCGCAGATGAGGCACCGGATCGGCCTCGACAAGATCATGTGGGGCAGCGACTACCCGCACGACGAGGGCACGCACCCCTTCTCGCGCGAGGGCCTGCGCATCGCCTACGCCGGCCTGCCCAAGGACGAGATCGCCGCCATGGTCGGCGGCAACGCGGCCCGGGTGTACGGCTTCGACCTGGAGCGGCTCGACGCGATCGCGGCGAAGGTCGGACCGACCGTCCAGGAACTCGACGAACCCCTCGAGGAGACACCCGCGGGCGCGACCAGCCCGGTGTTCGCTCCGGGAGGGGCGGTGCGCGTCTGGTGACATTTGGGGTGGGGTGCTCCCCGCGCGGTCAAAGGCGGACGCCCGGCGTTTGAGCGTCCGCTTTTGGCGGGGATCGCCAACATCCACTTCTTTACCGCTGGTAATACTTGTCGGTAACTACGTCTAGCGGCGGTCGGCCGGGGGCCCTTACGGTGCACGCATGCCGCCGAACCTGCCCGATGTCGTGCTGTGGTCCATACCTGCCTTCGTGCTGCTCACCGTCGTGGAGATCGTGAGCGTCCGGATCCATCCCGACGAGGACGAAGCCGGGTACGAGACGAAGGACGCCGCCACCTCCGTCACCATGGGGCTCGGCAGCCTCGTCTTCGACCTCTTGTGGAAGATCCCCATCGTGGCGATCTACACGGCGGTGTACGCGCTGACGCCGCTGCACATCCCCGTCCTGTGGTGGACGATCCCGCTGATGCTGCTCGCGCAGGACTTCTTCTACTACTGGTCGCACCGCGGGCATCACGTCATCCGCATCCTGTGGGCCTGCCACGTCGTGCACCACTCCAGCCGCAAGTTCAACCTCACGACGGCGCTGCGCCAGCCCTGGACGAGCCTGACGGTCTGGCCGTTCTACGTTCCGCTGATCGCGCTCGGCGTGCATCCGGCGGCGCTCGCGTTCTGTTCGTCGGCGAACCTCGTCTACCAGTTCTGGATCCACACCGAGCGCATCGACAAGCTCCCGCGGCCCTTCGAGTTCGTCTTCAACACGCCCTCGCACCACCGCGTCCACCACGCGTCGCAGGGCGGCTACCTGGACCGCAACTTCGGCGGCATCCTGATCATCTGGGACCGGATGTTCGGCTCCTGGGTCGCGGAGACGGACCGCCCCGTCTACGGCCTCACGAAGAACATCACCACGTACAACCCGCTGCGGGTGGCCACGCACGAGTACGTGGCGATAGCCAAGGACCTCAGGAAGGCCACCAGTTGGCGCGAGCGGGGCGGAAGGCTGTTCCGGGGGCCGGGTTGGCAGCCGCAGGAATCCGCGCAGTCTCGGACCGCCCAGGAGGCCGCGCCGGCGCCGGTGACGGAGCCCGTCACGGAGCCGGTCACGGAGCCGGTCACGGAGAGCGCGGCATGAGTCCCGGCTCCGCGGCGGACAGGCACTCCGCGGCCAAGCTGCTCCTGGGCGCGTTCGCCTTGGTGGCCGCGGGGGACCTGGCGGCGCTGCTGGCGGGCTCGGACACCGGGCACATGGTCTGCAAGCCGCTGCTGATGCCACTCCTGGCGGCGTACGTGGTCACGGTCAGGGGCCCGCGCCTGCTGACCGTGGCTCTCCTCTTCGGCTGGGGAGGCGACACCCTCCTGCTCTTCGACGCGGACCCCGCGTTCCTGGCGGGCATGGGCTCCTTCGCGGCGGGCCACGTCTGCTACCTGATCCTCTTCAAGCGCCACGGCACACCACGCGCGCGTGGCGCCTGGCTCGTGGCCGCGTACGCCACCGCCCTCGTCGTCACGGTCGCCCTCCTCTGGCCGGATCTCCCGCCGGACATGCGCGGACCGGTGGCGGGCTACAGCCTCCTGCTGACCGCGATGGCGTTCGGTGCCACGAGGCTGGGCCCCACCGCGGCGGCCGGCGGCGCGCTCTTCCTCCTGTCGGACACCCTCATCGCGACCGGCGTCGCCGAGTGGCCGCAGGCCCCGCGCCCCGACTTCTGGATCATGCTCACCTACATCGCCGCCCAGTTCCTGCTGGTCCGCGGCGTATTGGCGGCGCAGACGCCGCAGCTCACCAGCGAATCGGCAGCGGCAACGCCGTCAGCAGAGCCGACACCGCCACCACGAAGCCGAGCATGATGACCTCCCAGCGCGCGGGGGAGTACGCCGAGACCGGATCGGCGGCCCTGCGCAGCCGCCGGCGCGCGAGCAGCGCCAGGACGGCCACGGCCGCCACGAGGAGCACCTTGGCGAGCAGCGTGCGTCCGTAGGCCGTCTCCGTCAGCTGGTCGACGACCGTGCCCGGCGGCATCCGGCGCAGCGTGCTGAACACCCCCGTCACCGTGATCGCGGCGAGGAGCAGGGCCGCCACGCGCGCGTAGAGCCCCAGTACCGCCGCGCCCGCCTCCGGGGCGAACGGCCGCCACAGCCGCAGCATCCGGAGCACCTGCAGCAGGCCACCCGCCCACAGCACCCCGCAGGTCAGATGCACCAGGGTCAGACCGGTGCCGATGAGCGGGGTGTCCTCCACCGGGGGATGGGCCCGCAGCGCCTCCGCCACGATCACCGCGGCCAGCGGAAGCGCGGCGGTGGAGGGGCGGCGCGAGCGCGAGCAGAGCAGCGCCACGATGAAGGCGTTGACCTCCAGGAGCGCCAGCCTGCCGTCCCGCGTCGCGTAGAGGCCGCCGATGTCCATGTCGGAGAGCTGGTGGGGGACCAGATTGCCGGTGGCCACCACCGAAGCAAGGCCGAGCGCGGCGACGAGGCCCGCGCCCGCCGCGTACGCCGCCCAGGTGCGCGGCTCGCGGTCCAGCGGCGCCCCCGGGACGCGGCGCGCGAGCCGGATCGCGTACACCTCGCCCAACTGCACGCAGAGCGCGGCGAACATGACCGTCCGCAGGAACGCGATCCCTGCCGTGCCGGGCGCCTCGGCCTCCCCGGTGCCGCTCAGCGCCGCCGAGGGGCCGAGCAGCGGGACGGCGGCGGCGACGGCCACCAGGATCAGCACGGCGACGGCATGTCCCGTCGAGGGGCGGCGCGGTGCGCGGTGCGAGGCGGCTGCCGGGCCGCCCGAGGCTTCGCCACCGGGGTCGGCGGACGGTTGTATGGAGCTCACCACATGATCTTCACCAGGCACCCCCTAAACGGGCAAGTCCTGGCAAACAACTGGCGGAACCGCATTCCGCCCGGTAGGGGGCCTACTCGGGCGTGCTCGTGTCTGTCTCGCCCCGCGTGGCCGCCGACCACCACAGCCTGACCGATGTCCGCGGGTCGGACGGCCGCAGTTCCCATCCCTGGGCGGTCGCGGTCTCGACCACGTAATGGGCGCCCACACCGCGGTAGACGCTCCACGGGATCTCACACTCGACGGGCCGGAGCGGCTTGTTCGGCTCGTGGGGCGCGGACGCCCGCGCCGTCCAGCGGCCGACGGCTTCGTCGACCCGCGCGCGGTGGTACGCCGTGTCCCCTTCGTGGCGCATCTCCGGCCAGGTCACGCACCAGCCCGGCAGCCGAAGGCGCCCCAGCATGCGGTCCGACAGGGCGTTCAGCTTCTTCCCGCCCGAAGTACTGGCCGCCTCGGCGATCTCCGCGAGCAACAGCACCACGATGACCCCGGCTGTCACCACCACCGCGAGGACGCACCACACCGGTATGTACGCGATCATGCCGACGCAACCGAGCACCAGCTGCCACCGGGGACGGACGGGCGCCGCCACCCAATGCTCCGTGCCGGCCTGCACGAACCGGGAGTCCTTGTACTCATACATGGAACGAGATCCTCTCGCGAAGGGCCGGGCGGTCCGTGACCGCCCGGCCCTGTGCCTCCCGCGAGAGGGCTGCTTCCGCGAGAGGGCTACCTCCGTACGGCGTCCAAGGCGTCGATCATGCCCACGCCGTAGAAGCCGTTCTTGTTCTTGCCGCCCGCACACACCGCGTCGACCTTGCCGTCGCCGTCGATGTCGTACGGATCGGTGCACTTCATGGCGTCGGCCTCGCCGTAGAGCAGCGCCTTCACCTTCGACGAAGACGCGTGCGGGTGGGCCGACTTGATGAGCGCGGCGACGCCCGCGGCGTGCGGTGACGCCATCGACGTACCCGCCTTGTAGCCGAACTTGCCGCCAGGGAGCGTCGACAGGATGCGGCCGTCCGTGGCCGGCGCGTCCGGCGTCTGGAACCGCGTCGAGTCTCCGCCGGGCGCCGCGATGTCGATGACGCCCTTGCCGTAGTTCGAGTACGAGGACTTGATGCCCTTCGCGCCCGTGGCCGAGACGGTCACCACACCCGGAAGCTGCGACGGAAGGTCGAGGCAGTCCGCGGTCTTGATGACCCGCTCCGTGGGCGTCGTGTCGTCCGGGCTCGAGTCGTCGACGATCTCGTCCTGCGCGAGGTCCGTCTTGGCGTTGCCCGCCGCCGCGACGTTCACCGCACCCTTGCGCTCCGCGTACCGGGTGGCCCGCCCGACGGCGTCGACCAGGGCCTTCTGGTCGTCGTCCGTCTTGCAGTTGAACAGCCACGGGTCGGTGTAGTAGCTGGAGTTGGTGACATCCACGCCGTGATCGGCCGCCCACATGAAGCCGCAGACCACGGCCTCCGTGTAGTACATGCCGGTCGCCGGCTCGGCCACCTTCAGGCTCGCCACCTTCACGCCCGGAGCGACACCGGTGACGCCGGTGCCGTTCTTCGCGGCGGCGATGGTGCCCGCCACGTGCATGCCGTGGTCGCTCTCCCCGCTCACCGGACGCCACGCGCTGTCCTTCTGCACGGGCACGCCGCCCAGACAGCTCGCGGACGCCTTCGCGTCGAAGTTCGGCGCGATGTCCGGGTGCGTGTCGTCCACCCCGGAGTCCAGGACGCCAACGGTGACCCTGGAGCTGCCGAGCGACTCCTTGTGGGCCTTGTCCGCCTTGATGGCGGGCAGATCCCACTGGAGCGGCTCGAGCTCGTCCTGGCCCGCGCCCGCCTGCCCGGCCGCCTGCTTCGCCTCGGCGGCGGTCAGCGGCCTGTCGGCCTCGAGGGCATCGTCGGACTGCGCGGACAGCGGAGCCGTACGCGTGGCCCCCGCCGACGCGACGCCCTTCGCCCCGCGGATCTTCTTCGCGAAGTCCGCGTTCGACGAGTGGACGACGATCACGCCGATCCTGTCGTACGCGATGACGACCGTGCCGCCCGCGTTGGCGATGGCCTTCTTCACGTACGCCGTCGTCTTGGCGGACGGTGAACCACCGTGTCCGGCGCGGACGTTGACGACGTAACTCATCGACGTGCCGTCCGTGAGCGAGCCCAGGGCGGACACGGCCGACGACCCCGGGGCGCCGGGGCGGGCCGCGGCGTCGGGCTGCGCCGACGCCGTGCCCGGCAGGAAGGCGACGGCCGAGGCCACCGCCATGCCGAGCGGGAGTGCGAGCGCGCGGCGCGAGCGCGTGAAGGGTGCGGTCATGGTGCGCGAGCCCCTCACTTCTTCTTCACGGCGTCGAGCGCGTCGACGATCCCACTGCCGTAGAAGCCGTTCTTGTTCTTGCCGCCCTCGCAGACCGCGTCGACCTTGCCGTCACCGTCCGGGTCGTACGGCGTCGTCGGGCAGCCCGGGTTGTCGGCCTGCTTCTTGAGGAGGCGCTGGAGTTCGGCGGGGCTCGCCTTGGGGTGCGTCGACTTCAGGAGCGCGGCCACGCCCGAGGCGTGCGGCGAGGCCATCGAGGTGCCCTGCAGCCAGCCGTACTCGTTGCCCGGCATCGTGGAGAGGATGCGGCCGTTCTTCGACGGGGTGTCGGCCGGGATCTGGTACTTGTCGCCGCCGGGGGCCGCGACGTCGATGACGCCCTTGCCGTACGTGGAGTAGTACGACTTGAGGTCCTGCACGCCCGTCGCGCTGACCGTGACCACGCCCGGCAGCTGCGTCGGCAGGTCGAAGCACTCGGACGGGTCGATGGTGCGCGGCACCGGCGTCGAGTCGTCCGGGCTGGAGTCGTCCAGGATCTCGTCGGCGGCGAGGTCGTGGTTGGAGTTGCCCGCCGAGGCGAGGTTCAGGGTGCCCTTCTTCTGGGCGTACAGCTGGGCGCGGTTGACCGCGTCGACGATGGCCCGCTGGTCCGGGTCGTCCATGCAGTTGTAGAGCCACGGGTCCACGTAGTAGCTGTTGTTCGTGATCTCGATGCCCTTGTCGGCGGCGAACACGAACGCGCAGACGACGCTTTCCGGGTAGAACAGCTCGCTGACCGGGTCGGCCACCTTGATGCCGGCGACCTTCACACCGGGGGCGACGCCCGCGACACCCACGTTGTTGCGGGCGGCGGCTATCTCGCCGGCCACGTGCGTGCCGTGGTAGTGGTCGGGCTTCTCCGGGCGCCAGGCGCCGGCCGAGGTGTCCGCCTTGCCGCCGACACAGCTCGCCGACTGCGAGGCCGAGAAGTTGGGCGCGAGGTCAGGGTGGGTGTCGTCGACTCCGGTGTCGATGACGCCGACGGTGACCTTCTTGCTGCCCGGGTTGATCTTGGCTGCCTTGTCGGCGCCTATCGCACGCAGGTCCCACTGGTCGGCCTCGAGCGGCTCGGCGGCCGAAGGGGCCTGCGCCTTGAGCGCCTTGGCCTCGGACTTCGACAGGAGGGTCGGGGCGCCCTCCTCGGTGGTGCCCGCCGCCGTCAGGGGCGAGGTGCGGGTCGCGCCGGCGGACTGGACGCCCTTGACCTTGCGCAGCTGCTTGCCGAAGTCGGGGTTCGCGGAGTGCGCGACGATCACGCCGATCTTCGGGTAGGCGACGACGACGGTGCCGTCCGCCTTGGCGATCGCCTTCTTGACGTACGCGATCGTCTTGGAATCCGTACGGGTGTTGACGACGTAGGCCAGCTTCGGGGCCTCGGCCTTCGCGGACGCGGTGGCGGGGGCGTCGGGGGCCGCGGTGGCGACACCGGGAGCGAAGCCGACCGACGCCGCGAGCGCGATGCCGAGGGGCACGGTGAGCGCGATACGACGTCTGGAACGCAGATGAGCCATGGGATCTCCACATCATCCGGATACGTGAACTGCCCGAACACGACAAGTGATCGGGCAGGTACATGACGGGCTGTGCAGGGTGAAGCTATCCCCCGAACTCCCAGGCCAGCAATGGATTCCAGAAGAAATCGGTCCGGCACACCGCGCCGGGCGCGCCGTCGAGACGTTGAACAGGTAACGGAAGCAACATCGACCCCTGTCGGATCACGTCCCGTGGCCTTAGCATCGCCATCCGTGGCTCACGTGATCCGCGTCACTGCTGGATCGAAGAGAGCCAATGGATCAGCTGTCCGTCCCCACCGCACCCGCACCACGAGGAGAAGACTCCGTGGCCCCCGAAGCATCCCCACCGTCCAAGGACGGAGTAGCCCCCGCCCCGCACGCGCCGTCCACGGAAGAATTCCTCCAGGAGCAAGCGAGTCCCGAGTTCGGTGAACTCCGCAAGGCGCACCGCTCGTTCGCCTTCCCGCTGACCGTCGCCTTCATCCTCTGGTACCTCGCGTACGTCCTGCTCTCGAACTACGCGGGCGACTTCATGGGCACCAAGCTGTTCGGCAACATCAACGTCGCCCTGGTCCTCGGCCTCGCACAGTTCCTGACCACGTTCCTCATCGCCTGGTTCTACTCGCGCCACGCCGCCGCGAAGCTCGACCCCAAGGCCGAGGCGATCAAGTCCCGTATGGAGGCCGGCGCATGAGCCCCGCGCTGAACACCACTGTCCTGGCGGCGACGTCCGACGCCTCCGAGCACCGGGCGCTGATCATCAGCCTCTTCGCGGCCTTCGTCGTCGCGACCCTCTTCATCACCGTCTGGGCGGGCCGCCAGACCAAGAGCGCCGCCGACTTCTACGCGGGCGGCCGCCAGTTCACCGGCTTCCAGAACGGTCTGGCGATCTCCGGCGACTACATGTCCGCCGCGTCCTTCCTCGGCATCGCGGGCGCCATCGCCCTCTTCGGGTACGACGGCTTCCTCTACTCCATCGGCTTCCTGGTCGCCTGGCTGGTGGCGCTCCTGTTGGTCGCCGAGCCGCTGCGCAACTCCGGCCGGTACACGATGGGCGACGTCCTCGCCTATCGCATGCGCCAGCGTCCGGTGCGCACCGCGGCGGGCACCTCCACGATCGTCGTCTCGATCTTCTACCTGCTCGCGCAGATGGCGGGCGCCGGTGTCCTGGTCTCGCTGCTGCTCGGCATCACCAGCGACGCGGGCAAGATCCTGATCGTCGCCCTCGTCGGCGTCCTGATGATCGTCTACGTCACCATCGGCGGCATGAAGGGCACCACCTGGGTGCAGATGGTCAAGGCCGTGCTGCTCATCGCGGGCACCATCCTGATCACCTTCCTGATCCTGCTCAAGTTCAACTTCAACGTCTCCGACCTGCTCGGCACCGCCGCCTCCAACAGCGGCAAGGGCTCGGCCTTCCTGGAGCCCGGTCTCAAGTACGGCGCGAGCGGCACGTCGAAGCTGGACTTCCTCTCGCTCGGCATCGCCCTGGTGCTCGGCACGGCGGGACTGCCGCACATCCTGATCCGCTTCTACACGGTGCCGACCGCCAAGGCCGCGCGTAAGTCCGTGAACTGGGCGATCGGCATCATCGGCTCCTTCTACCTGATGACGATCGTCCTCGGCTTCGGCGCCGCTGCGCTGCTCAAGCCCGGCGACATCATCGCCTCGAACAAGGCGGGCAACACCGCGGCACCGCTCGCCGCCCTGGAGATCGGCGGCGGTGGCGACTCCACCGGGGGCGCGCTCCTGCTCGCCGTGATCTCCGCGGTCGCCTTCGCCACGATCCTCGCGGTTGTCGCCGGTCTGACCCTCGCCTCGTCCTCGTCGTTCGCGCACGACATCTACGCCAACGTCATCAAGAAGGGCAAGGCCACCGAGAAGGAGGAGATGAAGGCCGCTCGCTGGTCGACCGTCTTCATCGGCATCGTCTCCATCGCGCTCGGCGCCCTGGCCCGCGATCTCAACGTGGCGGGCCTGGTCGCCCTCGCCTTCGCCGTGGCGGCCTCCGCGAACCTGCCGACGATCCTCTACAGCTTGTTCTGGAAGCGGTTCACCACCCAGGGCGCGCTCTGGTCCATCTACGGCGGCCTGATCGCGGCTGTCGGCCTGGTGCTGTTCTCGCCGGTCGTCTCGGGCAAGCCCACCTCGATGTTCCCCGACGCGAACTTCGACTTCTTCCCGCTGGAGAACCCGGGCCTGATCTCCATCCCGCTGGGCTTCCTGCTCGGCTGGCTCGGCACGATCCTGTCGAAGGAGGAGGCGGACAAGGGCAAATACGCGGAGCTGGAGGTACGGTCCCTCACGGGAACCGGAGCCCACTGATCCGCCTGGGTTCCACCTGAAACACGCACGTCAGCGGCCGCGTCGTAGATCGTTGGTAGATCTCTACGACGCGGCCGCACCGCTCCTCGTGGGATCGGGCCCCCCGCGCTGTCGGTCCCGTCACGTAGGCTCGTGTCATCTGAACCGAACGGCTGAACAGGATCAGGGAGGGGGCCCACGTGCTCATCGACACCTACGGCCGAGTGGCCACCGATCTGCGGGTTTCGCTGACCGACAAGTGCAATCTGCGGTGCACGTACTGCATGCCCGAAGAGGGCCTGCAGTGGCTGTCCAAGTCCGAGCTCCTCAGCGACGACGAGATCGTCCGCCTCATCCGGATCGCCGTGACCCAGCTCGGCATCACCGAGATCCGCTTCACCGGCGGCGAGCCGCTCCTGCGCCCCGGCCTCGTCGGCATCATCGAGCGCTGCGCCCAGCTGGAGCCGCGCCCCAAGATGTCCCTGACGACGAACGGCATCGGCCTCAAGCGCACCGCCGCCGCCCTCAAGGCAGCGGGCCTGGACCGGGTGAACGTCTCCCTGGACACCCTGCGCCCCGACGTCTTCAAGACCCTCACCCGCCGCGACCGCCACAAGGACGTCCTGGAGGGCCTCGAGGCGGCCCGTGACGCCGGCCTGACCCCGGTCAAGGTCAACACGGTCCTGATGCCCGGCCTGAACGACGACGAGGCCCCCGACCTCCTCGCCTGGGCCGTCGAGAACGACTACGAACTGCGTTTCATCGAGCAGATGCCCCTGGACGCCCAGCACGGCTGGAAGCGCGACGGCATGATCACCGCCGGTGACATCCTGCAGTCGCTGCGTACGCGCTTCGAGCTCACCGAAGAGGGCTCCGGCGAGCGCGGCTCCGCGCCGGCCGAGCGCTGGCTCGTCGACGGCGGCCCGCACCGCGTGGGCGTCATCGCCTCCGTCACCCGCCCGTTCTGCTCGGCCTGCGACCGCACCCGCCTCACGGCCGACGGCCAGGTCCGCACCTGCCTGTTCGCCACCGAGGAGACCGACCTGAGGGCGGCCCTGCGGGCGAACGACGAAGAGAGCTCCGAGGGCTCGGACGAGGCGATCGCCCGCATCTGGAAGCTCGCGATGTGGGGCAAGAAGGCGGGCTCGGGCCTCGACGACCCGACGTTCCTGCAGCCCGACCGCCCCATGTCGGCGATCGGCGGCTAGGACAGGCCCTGGCCCTAGCTCTCCGGGGCTTCCCACTCGGCGAGCGGCACGACGTCCTTCAACATGCTGCGCACGCCCAGGAATTGAGAGAGGTGCTCGCGGTGTTCCTCACACGCGAGCCACGTCTTGCGGCGCTCCGGGGTGTGGATCTTCGGGTTGTTCCACGCCAGTACCCACACGGCGGCCGCGCGGCAGCCCTTGGCGGAACAGATCGGTGTTTCGTCGCTCACGAATGACGTCCAAGTGCGTTCAAAACAAGGCGACGCCGAGCAGCCACGGGGGGAGCTGCCCGGCGTCGGTCTGTCGCTCCGACGGGGGATGCGGAGCGCGTACGAAGTATGTCACGGGGGACCCGGTGCCTGGCACCGGAACCACATGATTGATCTGAGCTTTTCTTGAGCTTGGCGCATCGTCGACGGTCAGTTCTGATGGCCTGACGGAGCGTTGGCCTCACCCGGCGCGGGGCCCGTGCCGGCTTCCGGGACGGGTTCCGCGGACTCGCCGCGCGGGGGCGGCGGCGCGAGCACCGGCCGGGACGGCGCCGGTACGAAGGTCGACGGCAGCGAAGGGATGTTCTCACGCCCCGCGTTGGCGATCACGACGGAGATGTACGGCAGGAGGATGCCGAGCACCAGTGCGACGAGGGCGACATGCCGCTCGACGTTCCACAGGACCGCCGCGGCAATGACCGAAAGCGTACGGATCGACATCGAGATCACGTACCGCCGCTGCCTGCCCCGCACGTCGTCCGCGAGTGACTGCCTGGCCCCTGTGATCCGGAAGACCTGGGCGCCGCTCTGCTTCCGCATCACATTCCACCGCCTGCTCACAAGAAGCCGGGCGCTCCCCGGCCCGGACCCGGTCCACGTTACGCCGGGGCTGCGCAGCCTTCGAGACCGGGGCAGGCTCCTTCTCGGTGTCCTGTCTGCGTCATGCCACGTATGGGGGTGCCCGACATGCGCCGTATGGAGGATCGGTCGAGACTTGCCGTAATGCTCATGTTGAGCCGAATGAGGAGGCAGCTATGAGCTGGTTGTGGGCCATCGTCGTGGGATTCGTGCTGGGGCTGATCGCCAAGGCGATCCTGCCCGGCAAGCAGCACAGTCCGCTCTGGCTGACCACGATCTTCGGCATCATCGGTGCGATCATCGGCAACTCGCTTGCCTCGGCGTTCGGCATCGAAGACACCAAGGGCATCGACTGGGGTCGACACGCCCTGCAGCTCGTGGCGGCACTCGTCGTCGTGGGCGTCGGAGACATGGCGTACAAGATGATCAAGGGTAACAGGCAACGCGCCTGACCTGCGAGAACGCGGCATGTGAGAGGGGCCGGTCCGTACGGGCCGGCCCCTCTCACCTGCACACGGGAACGCGCGTCAGCCTGCCGTGACCTCGACGGCCGCCAGGTTCTTCTTGCCGCGGCGCAGCACGAGCCAGCGCCCGTGCAGCAGCTCGTCGCGGGACGGGACGGCGTCCTCGGAGGCGACCTTCGCGTTGTTCACGTAGGCACCGCCCTCCTTGACCGTGCGCCGGGCCGCGGACTTGCTCGCCACCAGGCCGACCTCCGCGAGGAGGTCCACCACCGGGCCGAGCTCGGCGACCTGGACACGCGGCAGCTCGGAGAGGGCCGCGCTCAGCGTCGCCTCGTCGAGGTCACCGAGTTCACCCTGGCCGAACAGGGCCTTGGAGGCGGCGATGACCGCGGCGCACTGGTCGGCGCCGTGCACCAGCGTCGTCAGCTCCTCGGCGAGCGCGCGCTGGGCCGCACGGGCCTGCGGACGCTCCTCGGTGAGCTTCTCGATCTCCTCGAGCTCCTCGCGGGACTTGAAGCTGAGGATGCGCAGGTACGTCGAGACGTCCCGGTCGTCCACGTTCAGCCAGAACTGGTAGAACGCGTACGGCGTGGTCATCTGCGGGTCGAGCCAGACGGCGCCGCCCTCGGACTTGCCGAACTTGGTGCCGTCCGACTTGACCATCAGCGGCGTGCCGACGGCGTGCACCGTGGCGTCCGGCTCCAGGCGGTGGATCAGGTCGATGCCCGCGGTGAGGTTGCCCCACTGGTCGCTGCCACCGGTCTGCAGCGTGCAGCCGTAGCGGCGGTAGAGCTCCAGGAAGTCCATGCCCTGCAGGAGCTGGTAGCTGAACTCCGTGTACGAGATGCCCTCCTGGGACTCCAGGCGGCGGGCCACGGAGTCCTTGGTCAGCATCTTGTTCACGCGGAAGTGCTTGCCGATGTCCCGCAGGAACTCGATCGCGGACATGCCCGCGGTCCAGTCCAGGTTGTTGACCATCACCGCGGCGTTCTCGCCCTCGAAGGACAGGAACGGCTCGATCTGCGAGCGCAGCCGGGCCACCCAGTTCGCCACCGTCTCCGGGTCGTTCAGGGTGCGCTCGGCGGTCGGCCGCGGGTCACCGATCTGGCCCGTGGCGCCGCCGACGAGTGCCAGCGGGCGGTGGCCCGCCTGCTGGAGCCTGCGGACGGTGAGGACCTGCACCAGGTGCCCGACGTGCAGGCTGGCCGCGGTCGGGTCGAAGCCGCAATAGAACGTGACGGGGCCGTCCGCGAGCGCCTTGCGCAGTGCATCTTCGTCCGTGGACAGGGAGAAAAGGCCCCGCCACTTCAGCTCGTCGACGATGTCCGTCACGGTCGTGTGTCTCCTTGAAAGGTGTCTGGCCGGTCGAAAGGCTTCTGGCCGGTACCGGCTGGCACCGGCCAGTCTATGGGCGTCACACGCCTTGGCTGACCGAGCTCATGTTGAAGTCGGGGATGCGCAGGGCGGGCATCGCGGCCCTGGTGAACCAGTCGCCCCACTCCCTGGGCAGCGTCTTCTCCGTACGCCCGGCCTCCGAGGCGCGGCCGAGCAGGTCCACCGGCGACTCGTTGAAACGGAAGTTGTTCACCTCGCCCACGACCTCGCCGTTCTCGACGAGGTAGACGCCGTCCCTGGTGAGCCCGGTGAGCAGCAGGGTCGCCGGGTCGACCTCGCGGATGTACCAGAGGCAGGTCAGGAGAAGGCCGCGCTCGGTGCTCGCGACCATCTCCTCCAGGGAGCGGTCGGTGCCGCCGTCCAGGATGAGGTTGTCCATGGCCGGGGCCACCGGAAGGCCGGTGAGGCCCGCGCTGTGCCGGGTGCTGGTCAGATGCGCCAGCTCGCCCGCGCGCACCCACTCGGTGGCGGTCAGCGGAAGCCCGTTGTCGAAGACGGAGGAGTCGCCGCCCGAGGCGTGCGCCAGCACGAACGGCGCGGACTCCAGGCCCGGCTCGTGCGGGTCGCTGCGCAGCGTCAGGGGCAGCTCGGCAAGGCGGTCGCCGACGCGGGTGCCGCCGCCCGGCCTGGAGAACACCGTCCGGCCCTCGGCCGCGTCCCTGGCCGACGCGGACCACAGCTGGTAGATCAGCAGGTCGGCGACGGCGGTCGGCGGAAGCAGCGTCTCGTAGCGCCCCGCGGGCAGGTCGACGCGCCGCTGGGCCCACCCAAGGCGCTTGGCGAGCTCCGCGTCGAGGGCCGCCGGGTCTACGTCCTTGAAGTCCCTGGTCGCACGCCCCGCCCACGCCGACTTCGTGCGGTCGGGGGACTTCGCGTTGAGCTCCAGGGTGCCGTTGGGCTGGTCGTGCCGCAGGCGCAGGCCCGTCGACGTCCCCAGGTAGCTCGACACGAGCTCGTGGTTCGCGAAGCCGTACAGCTCACGCCCGCCCGCGCGTGCGGTGGCGAACGCCTCGCCGAGCGCCGGGGCGAAGCCGTCGAAGACCGTGGAGGACGTCTCGAGCGGCGCGTCCCTGAAGTCCGCGGACTCCTTGCCCCCGGCCACCAGCGGCTGCGCGTCCTCGGCGGGACCCGCCCCGCGCGCGGCGTGCTCGGCGGCGCGGACCAGGGGCTCGAGATCGGCGGCGGTAACCGCCGAGCGCGAGACGACGCCGGACGCGGTGCCTTCCTTGCCGTCGACGGTCGCGACGACGGTGAGGGTGCGGCCGCGGGTGACGCCGTTCGTGGTCAGGGCGTTGCCCGCCCAGCGCAGGTTCGCGGTCGAGTGCTCGTCGGCGATGACGACGCAGCCGTCGGCGGTGGACAGTTCGAGGGCACGCTCGACGATCTCGTGCGGCTTGTTCGTACGAGAGCTCATCGACCCGCCTCCTGCGTGGTGTTGAGGATGTTCACGCCGCGGAACAGGGCCGACGGGCAGCCGTGCGAGACCGCCGCGACCTGGCCCGGCTGGGCCTTGCCGCAGTTGAAGGCGCCGCCCAGCACATACGTCTGCGGGCCGCCGACCGCCGCCATCGAACCCCAGAAGTCGGTGGTCGTCGCCTGGTACGCGACATCGCGGAGCTGTCCGGTGATGCGACCGTTCTCGATGCGGTAGAAGCGTTGCCCGGTAAATTGAAAATTGTACCTTTGCATATCAATTGACCAGGATCGGTCGCCCATGACGTAAATGCCCCGATCCACGCCTCCGATCAGATCCTCCGTGCCGAGCCCGGCCGGATCCGGCTGAAGCGACACGTTCGCCATGCGCTGCACCGGCACATGGCCGGGGGAGTCCGCGTACGCGCAGCCGTTGGACCGCTCGAAACCGGTGAGTTTCGCGATGCGCCGGTCCAGTTGGTAGCCGACCAGGGTGCCGTCCTTCACCAGGTCCCAGGACTGCCCGGCCACGCCCTCGTCGTCGTACCCGATGGTCGCGAGGCCGTGCTCGGCCGTCCTGTCACCCGTCACGTTCATGATCGACGAGCCGTAGGCGAGCTTGCCGAGCTGGTCGAAGGTGGCGAACGACGTCCCCGCGTACGCGGCCTCGTAGCCGAGCGCGCGGTCCAGCTCCGTGGCGTGGCCGATGGACTCGTGGATCGTCAGCCAGAGGTTCGAGGGATCGACCACGAGGTCGTACGAGCCGGCCTCCACGCTCGGCGCCCGCATCTTCTCGGCGAGGTGCTCCGGGATGCGCGCGAGCTCGGCGTCCCAGTCCCAGCCGGTCCCGGTGAGGTACTCCCAGCCGCGCCCGGCCGGCGGCGCGAGGGTCCGCATCGAGTCGAACTCGCCGCTCGTCCCGTCGACCGCGACCGCGGTGAGCTGCGGGTGCAGCCTGACCCGCTGCTGCGTGGTCACCGTCCCCGCCGTGTCCGCGTAGAACTTGTTCTCGTGCACGGTGAGCAGCGAGGCGTCGACGTGCGAGACGCCGTCGGCGGCGAGCAGCCGTGAGCTCCACTCGGCGAGCAGCCCGCTCTTCTCCTCGTCCGGCACGGAGAAGGGGTCGATCTCGTACGCCGACACCCACGTCTTGTCGGCGTGCACGGGCTCACTCGCGAGCTCCACGCGCTCGTCCGACCCCGCGGCCCTGATGACCTTCGCCGAGAGCTTGGCCATCGCCACGGCCCGGGACGCGACCTTCGCCGCCGCGTCCATCGTCAGATCGACACCCGAGGCGAACCCCCAGGTCCCGCCGTGCACGACCCGGACCGCGTACCCCAGGTCCGTGGTGTCCGACGTGCCGGCCGGCCTGGCGTCCCGAAGCCGCCAGGACGCGCTGCGCACCCGCTCGAGGCGGAAGTCCGCGTGATCCGCCCCCAGGGCACGCGCACGGGCCAGGGCGGCGTCGGCCAGCGCCCTGAGCGGCAGCGCCGTGAAGGCTTCATCGATGGAATGAGGCACGGGTGTCTCCCTGCTGTCGGCACCGGTCGCTCAGATCATGTCGCGCGTGAGGGGCCGGCGGCCAGAGATTTCTGTAGGGACCCGACAGGGAGTCCGGTACGCCACTGTCGGTCGTCGATTCTCCGTATGGAGCACCGTACCGATAGGTTTTCGAGGTACCAGACCGCTATCGAAAGGGTGATCCGTTGAGCCGCTCGGTTCTCGTCACCGGAGGAAACCGGGGCATCGGCCTCGCCATCGCCCGCGTCTTCGCCGACGCCGGCGACAAGGTCGCGATCACCTACCGCTCGGGTGAACCGCCCCAGGCCCTCACGGAGCTCGGAGTCCTCGCCGTCAAGTGCGACATCACTGACGCCGAGCAGGTGGAGCAGGCCTACAAGGAGATCGAGGAGAAGCACGGTCCGGTGGAGATCCTGGTGGCCAACGCCGGGATCACCAAGGACCAGCTCCTCATGCGGATGTCCGAGGAGGACTTCACCTCCGTCCTCGACACCAACCTCACCGGCACCTTCCGTGTCGTGAAGCGCGCCAACCGCGGCATGCTGCGCGCCAAGAAGGGCCGCGTCGTGCTGATCTCCTCGGTCGTCGGCCTGATGGGCGGCCCGGGGCAGGCGAACTACGCCGCCTCCAAGGCGGGCCTGGTCGGCTTCGCGCGCTCGCTCGCCCGTGAGCTCGGGTCGCGCAACCTCACTTTCAACGTCGTGGCGCCCGGTTTCGTCGACACCGACATGACCAAGGCGCTGACCGACGAACAGCGGTCGAACATCATGGCGCAGGTGCCGCTCGGCCGTTACGCGCAGCCCGAGGAGATCGCCGCCGCGGTGAAGTTCCTCGCCTCGGACGACGCGTCGTACATCACTGGAGCCGTCATCCCCGTTGACGGCGGATTGGGCATGGGTCACTGATCACCATGAGCGGAATTCTCGACGGCAAGAAGATTTTGATCACCGGCGTTCTGATGGAGTCCTCCATCGCGTTCCACGCGGCCAAGGTCGCGCAGGAGCAGGGCGCCGAGATCATCCTCACCGCCTTCCCGCGCCCCACGCTCACCGAGCGCATCGCCAAGAAGCTGCCCAAGCCCGCCAAGGTCATCGAGCTCGACGTGACCAACCAGGAGCACCTCGACCGGCTCGCGGGCCTGGTCAAGGACGAGCTCGGCGGCCTCGACGGCATCGTGCACTCCATCGGCTTCGCCCCGCAGGGTGCGTTCAACTTCCTCGAGGCGACCTTCGAGGACGTCGCGACGGCGATGCACGTCTCGGCGTTCTCCCTGAAGTCGCTCACCATGGCGTGCCGTCCGCTGATGCCGAACGGCGGCTCCGTCGTGGGGCTGACCTTCGACGCGCAGTTCGCCTGGCCGAAGTACGACTGGATGGGCCCGGCCAAGGCCGCCCTGGAGGCCACGAGCCGCTACCTCGCCCGCGACCTGGGCAAGGAGAACATCCGCTGCAACATGATCTCGGCGGGTCCGATCGGCTCCATGGCCGCCAAGTCCATCCCGGGCTTCGCCGACCTCGCCGACGTGTGGAACACCCGTTCCCCGCTGGACTGGGACATGGCCGACCCGGAGCCCGCGGGCCGCGGCATCGTCGCGCTGCTCTCGGACTTCTTCCCGAAGACGACCGGCGAGATCATCCACGTCGACGGCGGCGTGCACATGATGGGTGCCTGACGTCCGACCAGGCATCGCGTACGTTCCCGACGCCCCGTCCCCCGCACCGAGCGGGAGGCGGGGCGTCGCCCGTTCGGCCCACTGACCAGGCGAGGTCGGGGCGGGGCCGCGCACCCTGGAGTGTGCGCCCGTCACCTCCTGCGGTGCTCGCCGCTCTCACCCTGCTGATCGCCCTGTCGTACGGCGCCGCCTCGCACGCCGTCGGAGGAGCGAAGCCGCCCCGCGCGCGCGTGGCGGCCGCCGAACCGCGGCCCTTCGGCGCGGAGTGCCGCACCAGCGTCGAGGGCTCGGACGCGGTCGTGCACTGCCACAACCCGTACCCCGAGACCGACCGGGTCCGGCTGCACGTGGAGTGCGAGCAGTGGTGGGACATCGACAGCGACGGCGCGTTCGTCGAGGCGGGGCCCGCGCAGACCGTGCGTCTCACGGGGCGGTGCTGGAAAGAGATCCGGGCCGTCTGGGTCAGCCACGAGAAGTGAGGGCCGGGGGCGCGAAGGGGCCAGGGAATCAGGGGCGGGCGGGGTCCTCGAAGAGTTCCCTGCGGCACATGAAGGGGTAGCCGGCGGCCTCCTTGGCCGCCGCCTCCGCGTCGTTCTCCCGGATCGCGTCGACGAGCCGGGCGTGGTCCATGTGGCTCTCGGGGGTCAGCTCCTCGCCGATGTCCTCGCGCAGCCAGTCCACCATCACCTCGCCGAGGTCGGCGTACATCGCCGTCATCGCGTCGTTGTGCGACGCGGCCACGACGGCCAGGTGGAAGGTCGCGTCGGCCGCCACGAAGGCTTCGGCGTCGCCCGACGCCCAGGCCTCCTCGCGGCGCTGCAGGAGGGCGTCGAGCTGCTTGAGGTCGCGCTCCGTGCGGCGCTGCGCGGCGAGCTTCGCCGCGCTCGACTCCAGCGTGCTGCGCAGCTCCGCGATGTGCCGCGGGTCCGTCTCGGCGAACCTGCGCTGCATGACGCCGGCCAGCTCACTGGTCGCGACCACGTAGGTGCCCGAGCCCTGGCGGATGTCGAGCAGGCCGTTGTGCGCGAGGGCGCGGACCGCCTCCCGGACGGTGTTGCGCGCCACGCCCAGCTGCTCGACCAGCTCGGGCTCGGTGGGGATACGGGAACCGACCGGCCACTCGCCCGTGGAGATCTGGTTGCGCAGCTCGGCGATGACCTGCTCGGAGAGCGCCGATCGGTGAGGGGTGGTCAGCGGCATGACGTTCCTTCGTGCGCGGGATGACGGGCGGGGCCGTGCGGGACGAGGTTACGGGGTGATGTGACGCGGTCGGCTTGCGATCGGACTGCCATCGGACTGTCATCGGATTGGACAGCCAATCATCCCATGATTCTATGATGGCCCCATGGCTAGTGAGGAATCCACGACGATGACACCGACACCGACGACACCGATACGCACCGGCGCGGCCACCGGGGCAGCTGAGAAACAGCCCCCCACGCGCGCGTGGGCGACGCGTCTCGTCATGGTCGGCATCGTCCTGGCCGCCCTCAACCTCCGTCCGGCCATCACCAGCCTCGGCTCCCTCCTCGAAGAGGTGCGTGACGGGCTCGGCATGAGCGGCACGCTCGCCGGGCTGCTCACCTCCGTCCCGCCGCTCTGCTTCGCGGTCTTCGGCGTGATGGCGCCCCGGCTCGCCCGCCGGTTCGGCCCCAGCGCGGTGGTCTGCGCGGGCATGGTCGCCATCGCCACGGGCCTGGCGATCCGCCCCTTCCTGGGCGGCACCGTCGGCTTCCTCGCCGCGAGCGCGCTCGCCCTCATGGGCATCGCGGTCAGCAACGTCCTGATGCCGGTGATCGTCAAGCGCTGGTTCCCCGACCGGGTCGGCTCGATGACCGGGCTCTACTCGATGGCGCTCGCCCTCGGCACCTCGCTGGCCGCGGCCATCACCGTGCCCATGACCGACGCGCTGGGCGGCAGTTGGCAGAACGGACTCGTGGTGTGGGCGGCGCTCGCCGTCGTCGCCGTCGTGCCGTGGGTGCCCCTCGTGCGGGACCGCTCGGCCGCGTCGGCCGCTCCGGAGCACGTCAGCTCCGAGGTGCGCCAGGAGGACGCGCAACTGCGCATCACTCGCAGCCGTACGGCATGGGCGCTGGCCTGCTTCTTCGGGCTCCAGGCCACCGCCGCGTACATCACGATGGGCTGGATGCCGCAGATCTTCCGCGACGCCGGGGTCCCGGCGGGGGAGGCCGGCGTGCTCCTCGCCGTCACCATGGCGATGGGCGTCCCGCTGGCCTTCGTCATCCCGCGGGTCGCCACCCGGCTGCCGAACCAGGGCCCCGTGGTGGTCGTGCTCGGCGCCTGCGGTCTCGCCGGATACGCGGGCCTCTACCTCGCCCCCGAGAGCGGCGCCTGGGCGTGGGCCCTGCTGCTCGGCGTCTCCAACTGCGCCTTCCCGCTGGCCCTGACCATGGTCGGCATGCGGGCCAAGAGCAGCGTGGGCGTCGCCAAGCTCTCGGCGTTCGCGCAGAGCACCGGCTATCTGATCTCGATCCCGGGGCCGCTCCTGGTGGGCGTGCTCTACCAGCACAGCGGCGGCTGGGGGCTGCCGATCGCGCTCATGGCGGGCCTGATGGTGCCGCAGATCGTGGTGGGCATCCTGGCGGGCCGCAACCGCACGGTCGAGGACGAGGTCGCCGCGGCCGCCTGACCCCGGCGGAGACCCCTCGCACCTTCGGCGCAGACCCGGCGGAGACCCGTCGGACCCCCGGCGGAGACCCCTCGGACAAAGGGTGCGAGACTCTCCCCATGCCCGTGCTCGACCCGAACCCCCAGAACGGCCAGAAGAAGCTGCTCCTCGTGCTCGGAGCGATGCTGGCCATCACCGTGATCATCGGCATCATCGCCTCCATCGCCTCGCCGTGAACTGACCCCGGCGGGGCCGATGGTGGGGTTAGCACCACCATCCCCTAGGGGGTCAGTGTCAGGGTCAAGTGGGTGGATCACCGGATGTGCTGAGGGTCGCCCGATCCGTACCTTCGAAGTGTGCCCGCGAGGACGCGGCACGCAGGACTCGAAGACCACGGAGGCGGCATGTCGGCCCGTGCGCACACTCGGCGCCACCCGGGAGCCCCGAAGGATTCCGCGAGCGTCGAGATCCAGCTTCCGTGGTGGGCCATCGCCCTCCCCGCCATCGCCTTCGCGGCCCTGCTCCTGCTGATACTGAACCCCGCCGACGCACACGCGGCGAGCGGCGATCCGGTCGTCACGCATGTGCTCGAGCGCATCCAGGAGACCGTGTTCAGCACGACCCCGTGACCTGCCCCGGCGGGACGCCGTCACCCGTCGCGGGGGAGCACACCAACTCCCTGCGCCCGCTGGCGGGTTTCATGCGAAGCTGGGACGCATGAGCGTCGCAGAACCCCGCAGGATTGTCCTTTTCCGGCATGCGAAGGCCGACTGGCCGCAGGTGACCGACCACGAACGGCCCCTCGCGGAGCGCGGCCGCAAGGATGCCCCCGTGGCCGGGCGCAAGCTCGCCGACAGCGGCATCCCTTTCGACCTGGCCCTCTGCTCGACCGCCGCCAGGACCCGCGAGACGTGGAAGCTCGCCGTCCATGAGCTGCCGCACCGGCCCAAGACCGTCTACGAGGAGCGGCTGTACGAAGCCTCTCCGGGCGAGCTGATCGCCGTGCTCAACGAAACCCCGGACGACGTACAGAACGTCGTACTGATCGGCCACAACCCCGGAGTGCAGGGGCTCGCCGACATCCTCGCGGGCAAGGCCGAGGGCGACGCGCGTACGCGGATGGACCGTCGCGGCTTCCCGACCGCGGCCTTCGCCGTCCTGACGTACTCCGGCTCGTGGAAGGCCCTGGAGCCGGGCGTCGGCACCCTCACCGACTACTGGGCGCCCTCCGACTGACCCTCGGACGCACCTACACCGATGGCCCCGGTACCGCAGTGGTACGGGGCCATCGGTGTAGGTGCGTCAGTCGGTGTGCGTGTCCGCCGCCTCGACCTCTTCACGGGTGACCCCGAGGAGGTAGAGGACGGTGTCGAGGAAGGGCACGTTCACCGCGGTGTGCGCGGCCTCCCGGACGACGGGCTTGGCGTTGAAGGCGACACCGAGCCCGGCCGCGTTCAGCATGTCGAGGTCGTTGGCGCCGTCGCCGATCGCGACGGTCTGCTCCAGCGGGAGCCCGGCCTCGTCGGCGAAGCGGCGGAGCAGCCTGGCCTTGCCCGCACGGTCCACGATCTCCCCGGTCACCTTGCCGGTGAGCTTGCCGTCGACGATCTCCAGGGTGTTGGCCTGGGCGAAGTCGAGGCCGAGACGTTCCTTCAGGTCATCGGTCACCTGGGTGAACCCGCCCGAGACGACGCCCACTTGGTAGCCGAGGCGCTTGAGCGTACGGATGAGGGTGCGGGCGCCGGGGGTGAGGCGGACCTCGGTGCGGACCTTCTCGACGACCGAGGCGTCGAGCCCGGCGAGGAGCTCCACGCGGGCGTGCAGGGACTGCTCGAAGTCCAGTTCGCCGCGCATCGCGGCCTCGGTCACCTCGGCGACCTTGTCCTCGCAGCCCGCGTGCGCCGCGAAGAGCTCGATCACCTCGTCCTGGATGAGGGTCGAGTCCACGTCCATCACGATGAGCCGCTGGGCGCGGCGGTGCAGGCCCGCGGCGACGACGGCCACGTCCACGCCGAGCTTCGCGGCCTCCAGGGCGAGGGCGGTGCGCAGCGGCTCGGTCTCCGTGCCGGACACGGCGAACTCCACTGCCGTGACGGGGTACTTGGCGAGCCGGAAGATGCGGTCGATGTTGCCGCCGGTCGCGGTGATGCTGGCGGCGATGGCGGCGGTCGACTCGGCGGTCAGCGGGTGACCGAGCACGGTGACATGGGAGCGGCCGAGGCCACGCGGGCGGTTGTCACCGATGCCCGAGATGATCTCGGCCTGCATCTTCAGTGAGTCGGCCCAGCTGTGGACGGTGGACCGCAGGTCGCCCTCCAGGCCGGCCGGCGGCTCGGTCACGAGCGCGCACAGCACTATGCGGCCACGGGTGACGACCTGCTCGATGTCGACGACGTCGACCGAGTAGGCGGCGAGGGTGTCGAAGAGGCCTGCGGTGATTCCGGGACGGTCCTTGCCGAAGATCTTGACGAGGAGCGTGGGGACATCGGCGGGCTGCGGGGGCTGCGAAGCGCTCATGGTGAGGCCCACGGTATCCGGCGCCCCACGGGGACGTGCCGCCGGTCCGCTTGGCGGACACCTGGTCGGCTGCGCCGAGCGTCGCGTCACCGCCGCTTCACGGCGAAATCTCCCCCGGACCCGACTGCGCGCCGCTGCCCCGCCCTTGCCCCGCCGCAACGCGGCGGCTTCCCCCTCCCGCCCACCCGCCACCCCACGGCTGCCGGTCGCCCCAAGCCCGACGGCCCGCTGCCCTGCCCGGCTACGCGGAGTCCCCCTCCCGCCCACCCGCCACCCCACGGCTGCCGGTCGCCCCGAGCCCGACGGCCCGCTGCCCTGCCCCGCTACGCGGATTCCCCCTCCCGCCCACCCGTCACCCCATGGCCGCCGGACGTCCTCAGCCCCGATCGCCCGATCGCCACGCGCTCCCCGCAGCCCTCGGGTTCTCCCACCCTCGATACGGCACGGTCGACGCCGCGGGGTGAACGGGTGGGTGGGAGGGAGAGATCCGCCGCGAAGCGGCGGGACAGGCAGCCCCATCGCCGGCGCGGGGCCTACTACCGCCCCCGGCCACCCCGAGGCCCCGGCGGCGGAGGTGGCGGCGGCGGAGGTGGTGGCCAGTCGCCGTTGCCCGAGGAGCGGGGCCGCGGCTTCGGCTGCGGAGGCGGCGCGACCGGCCCGATGACCGTCGGCGACCCGGACACATCACGTGGCGGCCGCAGGTAGGGATTGGTGTCCGGGTTCGAGGGCCGGTAGGGCGCGCCGGGACTGTACGGCCCGGCAGCCCCAGGCGCTCCAGCCCCAGGGACGCCCGCCCCAGGAACACCGGACCCAGCCGCACCACCCGCACCACCAGCCCCCTCAGCCGAAGACGCCACCCCAAGCGCAGCACCAGCCGCACCCCCCACAACCGCAAGCGGCGAAACCCTGCCCCCCGCGGCCCCACTCGCCACCGCGAGCAACGCTCCCACCGCCCCCGCACCGGCGCCCCAAGCCGCACCCAGCAGGAACGCCATCCCCAGCTGTCCGTGCAGCTCGATCCCCGCCCCGAACGCGTCGAAGCCGAGCACCGAAAGCGAGGCGTCCGCGGACACCCCCGTCAGCCACACCAGCAACGGCAGCGCCAGCGCCGTCAGCACGCCGAGCCGCACCGCGCACTGCCCCGCGAACCGCAGGGCGCCCGTCTCCCCACGTGAGTAAGGAGTGCGGACGGCGGTGAGCACCCCCGCGAACAGGATCATCAGCGCCGCCGCGACCCCGAGGAGCCAGACCCGGCTGTCGAGCTCCGCGAGCCGCCCCAGCGTCACCGCCTCCGGCCCCGCGCCGCCCGAACCCGTCAGCAGGTCGTCCATCGGATCCGGCAGGAGCTTCGCCAGCTCGCCCGTCGCCTCGCCGTCCCACGGCACCAGGAGCCCGACCGGCACCCCGAGCCATACCCCGTTCGGCGCCCCGAGCAGCGCGGCGCCCGCGATCCGCTTGGGGTTGGCGTCGCCGATCATCGCGTACAGCGCCGCCGCGAGCCCGGCGAGCACCGCCACGAGCGCCACCGTGACCAGTGCGGACGCGGCGGGCCGCACCACGCGGTGCAGGGCGTCCCACCCGCGTGGCAGCGGCGTACGACGTGAGGCGAGCAGCGCGATCACCAGGACGCCGATCACCCACACCGCGCCCCCGAGCAGCGTCGGGCCCGTGTCCACGGTGAAACCGACGGCCGCCTTCGCCTGTGCGAGATCGCCGAGCCGGTCGGGCAGCAGACCGCCGATGTCACCGAGCCCGTCGGGGAGTTTGTCCGTGATGTCATCGGGGAGCTGGTCGACGCCCTCCTCGATGCCCTGGTCGATCCCCAGCTGGTCGCCGTCGATCGTGATGATGTCGTGACCCGCCCACGCGAGCCCCCCGAGCATCGCCAGAAAGAGGGCGATCACCGCACCCGCGCGCGCGACGAGTTCGGCCGGGGTGATCACAACTCCCGCCCCGCGCAAGGAACGTAGGAAAAAATACGCAAGGAGGACCGCTCCCGCGAGCCCGACGCCCAGTGGCGCGACATCGATCGCGGTGGTCGCCTCGGCGCCGTCGAGTCCGAACGCCGACACGTCACCGGACGGGGTGACCGAGCCACCCGCGCCGAGCGCGACCACGGCAGCCGTCATCGGCCCCAGGGACCCCACCGAATCCGCGCCGAGGAGATGCAGACCGAGCGCCGCCGTACCCGCCATCCCGACAAGAGCCCAGCTCACGGCGGCAATCGCGGAGAGCAGCACATCGCCCCACCGCACGCCCCGGCCTTCGGCCCGCTTTTCGCCGGTCTCCATCTGGACCCCCCGCCTCACACCGCGACGCCCGTTTCGTACGAGATGTGCGCAATGCTCATGATCCGTATGCACTCATGGGCGGTTACTACTCTCCGGGGCGGTTTCTGCCCCGTCAACGGGGCGGTCATGGAGGCCCGTACGCAGTCTTCACAAGGCCCGACTTTCGGTCAGAGGCCTCCGCCTGAAATAGTTCCTCCCGATGTTCGACATCCCTAGACTCCCCATGACGGGGGCTAGCTCGGGGGACAACTCAGTGGGGCTGGAGTGCCGGAACTCGTACTGGAATTGAATGGAAGGACCTGGACGCTCGATCCGTCCAGGTCGTACACCCTCGGACGTGATCCGCAGGGGGATCTCGCGCTTGACGACGCCAGGGTGTCCTGGCGTCACGCCACGATCAGCTGGAGCGGCCGTAGTTGGGTCATCGAGGACCACGGCAGCACCAATGGCACCTTTGTGCAGGGCCAGCGGATCCACCAGATGGAAATCGGCCCCGGCTCGGCGGTGAACCTCGGCAACGCGACCGACGGTCCGCGGCTGAATGTGACCGGCAGCGCCTCGGGCGCCGCCGCCGTGTCCGCACCGCAGCAGGCCGCCCAGCAGGCACCGGCCCATCAGGCGCCGCACCACCAGGCACCGCAGCACCACGCGCAGCAGCAGGGCGGCCCCGGCTGGGCCGCCAAGTCGCCTGAGCCGCAGGCGCCGCAGTACCAGGCGCAGCAGCAGATGCCCCAGCAGCAGGGCTGGCCGCAGCCGCAGCAGGCCGCTCAGCACCAGCATCCTCAGCAGCCGCAGGTCCCGCAGCAGCAGGGTCCCGGTGCGGGTTCCGGCGGTGTCGCGGGGGCCCCGCCGGTCTACGGGGACCGCAGCCCGACGACGTTCCACCAGCTCTCGCTCGGCCGCAAGATGCGCATCGGCCGCGCCCTGGAGAACGAGCTGGTCGTCTCCGACCTCCAGGTCTCGCGGCACCACGCCGAGTTCACGGCCACTCCGGACGGCCGCTTCGAGATCCACGACCTCGGCTCGCACAACGGCACGTACATCAACGGTCAGCCGGTCGCGAAGTCGGGCACGGCCCTCATCGGCCCGAACGACATCGTCAGCGTCGGCCACTCGACGTTCCGGCTCGTCGGCGACCGGCTCGAGGAGTTCGTCGACACCGGTGAGATCTCCTTCTCCGCCCGCCACCTCACGGTGACGGTCGACGGCGGCAAGGACATCCTCAAGGACGTCTCCTTCGGCGTCCCGGAGAAGTCGCTCATCGCGGTCATCGGCCCCTCGGGCTCCGGAAAGTCCACCCTCCTCAAGGCGCTCACCGGCTACCGGCCCGCCAACAAGGGTGACGTCCTCTACGACAACCGGAACCTCTACAAGCAGTTCGCCGAGCTGCGCCAGCGCATCGGTCTGGTCCCGCAGGACGACATCCTGCACAAGGAACTGACCGTCAAGAAGGCCCTCAAGTACGCCGCCAAGCTGCGCTTCCCCTCGGACACCAGCGAGCAGGAGCGCGAGCAGCGGATCGACGAGGTCCTGCGCGAGCTCAAGCTGGACATCCACAAGGAGAAGAAGGTCACCTCCCTCTCCGGTGGCCAGCGCAAGCGCGTCTCGGTGGCCCTCGAGCTGCTCACCAAGCCGTCGCTGATCTTCCTGGACGAGCCCACCTCCGGCCTCGACCCGGGCATGGACCGCGACGTCATGCAGCTCCTGCGCGGCCTCGCGGACGACGGCCGCACGGTCCTGGTCGTCACGCACTCGGTCGCCGAGCTGGCGATCTGCGACAAGCTCCTGGTGATGGCGCCGGGCGGTTCGGTCGCGTACTTCGGTCCGCCGGAGGAAGCGCTCAACTTCTTCGGCTACTCGACGTGGGCGGACGTCTTCTCGGCGTTCGAGAACTACCGCGACTACGACTGGGCGGGCCGCTGGAAGGGCTCGCAGCACTACCAGATGTACGCCGCCGACATCGACGCCGTGGCCGCGCAGTCCGTCCACATGCCGCCGCCGCAGGCGATCAGGCCGCCCAAGCCGCAGGGCTGGGGCTCACAGCTGTGGACCCTGATCCGCCGCTACACCTCGGTGATCGCCTCCGACAAGGGCTTCATGGGCCTGATGGTGATCCTGCCCGCGGTCCTCGGCATCGTCAGCGTCGTCATCCCGGCCGACTTCGGCCTCGCGCCCCCCAAGCCGCCGGCGAAGTTCAACGGCGACGCCGGAACGATCATGCTGATCCTCGCGGTCGGCATGTGCTTCTCCGGCGCGGCCAACTCCGTACGAGAACTGATCAAGGAACGGGTCATCTACGAACGGGAGCGGGCCACCGGCCTCTCCCGCTCGGCGTACCTGATGTCCAAGGTCATCGTCCTCGGCGTGATCACGGCCTTCCAGGGCGTCATCATCTGCGGCATCGGCTTCGCCACCCGCGACATGCCGGAAGAGGGCCTGATCATGCCCCCGGCCGTCGAGATCTGCCTGGTCATCATCGCCCTGGGCTTCACCTCGATGATGTTCGGCCTGGTCATCTCCTCGCTGGTGAAGACCTCCGAGAAGACCATGCCGCTCCTGGTGATGTTCGCGATCGTCCAGGTCGTCTTCACCGGCGTGCTCTTCCAGGTCTACGGCTCGCCGGGCCTCGAACAGTTCGCCTGGCTGATGCCGTCGCGCTGGGCCATCGCCGGCGCGGGCGCCACGCTGGACCTCGCGCACCTCATGCCGCCGTGGGACCCGAAGAAGCCGGGCGACCTCGACCCGCTGTGGGAGCACTCGGCGGGCCAGTGGGGCATGAACATCACGATCCTGCTCCTGATCGGCATCGCCTGCGGCTTCGCGGTCGCACGGCTGCTGCGCCGTCACGAGCCGGAGGTCATGCGCAAGTAGCGGGCCCGTCACGACGACGAGAAGGGCGGCACCCCCTGGGGGTGCCGCCCTTCGGCGTCTGCAGAGCCTCGGTGAAGAGGTCCGTTGATCGGGAGATCAGGCTCAGTAGGCGCTGTTCACGTTGTCCATCGACCCGTAGCGGTCGGCGGCGTAGTTGGCCGCGGCCGTGATGTTGGCGACCGGGTCGTAGATGTTCGTGGACGTGCCCTCGACGTGGTACGCGTTGAACGTGGGCTGGATGACCTGGAGCAGGCCGACGGACGGGGTGCCGTTGATGGCGTTGATGTCCCAGCCGTTCTTGGCGTTCGGGTCGCCCGCGGACTCACGGATGATGTTGCGGTGCAGGCCCTCGTAGGAGCCGGGGATGCCCTTGGCCTTCATGATGTCCAGGGACTGGCGGATCCAGCCGTCGAGGTTGTTGGCGTAGACCGGCTTGCGCGCGGCGGCACGGCTCGCGGCTTCCTTGGCCTTGCGCTCGTCCTCGGCCTTCTTCTTGGCCGCGGCCTCCTCGTCGGCGCGCTTCTTCGCGGCGGCGTCGGCCTCGGCCTTCGCCTTCGCGGCGGCGGCGTCCTTGGCCTGCTTGTCGGCGGTGTTGTGCTGCTTGATGACACCGGCGCGGACGGCCTGCTGGGCGTCGACGTTCTGCTTGAAGGCCACCGGGGCGGCCTCGATGCTCTGGGTTTCGGTTCCGGCATCGGCGCTGCCCGGCACGAGGGAGAACGCGAGGGCGGCGGCGCCGAGCGTGGCGACACCGGCGATCGAGAACTTCTGGGTCTTGGTCGGCGCGGGGCGACTATGACCAGGGGTGCTGAGCTTGGACATGGCTGATGGACCTCTTCGAATCGCGGAGGTCGCTCTGGCCGGCGGGGACATGTACTGCTCCGGCACAAACGCCGCGGTGCGAGACCGCGGCGCCGAGCGACGGATGCAATTCTTAGCGGCCGCAAAATTCTGTGGCAAAGCAGTGACGTACGAAGCCGGGTAGTGGATCAGGGGGCGCCGTGTACGCATTTATGGCATGGCAACCCATGCGCATAAAGGACTTTCTCCTCCACTAGGGACCTTCGTACGTGATGCGCGTCCTATGTGCGGGCTCACATCGGACACGTAACAACCTCACCGGCAGTTGCCGTCGCAATTCTCTGCGTGAGCAAACTCCTCCGGAAGGAGGAGATGTACGTCGCCGAACTCGTGCCACAGGTAGAGACGGCGTACGGCCTCCGTATAACCCCGGTCCACGGCGGCCAGGCCCGCGATCGCCTCCAGCATCAGCAGATGCGAGGCCTGCGGCTCGTGCAGCCCCGTGAGCAGCCCGTCCACCACGCGCACGCCCCGCTCGGGCGTCACCACGAGCTCCGTACGGCCCGCCGCCGCCCGGACCACCCCGTCGGGGCCCGCGGCCGACTCGACGGCCCGCACGGCCGTCGTACCGACCGCGATGACGCGCCCGCCGCCCGCCCTGGCGGCGTTGATCAGCCGGGCGGATGCCTCCGGCACCTCGAAGAGCTCGGGATACGGCGGCTCGTGCGCCTCGGGGGACGCCACCCCCGTATGCAGGATGACCGGCGCGAACTGCACACCCCTGCTGACCAGGCGTGCCACCAGGTCCGGGGTGAAGGGCCGGGCCGCGCTCGGCATCTCCGCACTGCCCGCCCCGTCGGCCGACGGCAGCGCGAACACGGTCTGATGTACGGAGAGCGGCTGGTCCCTCTCCGTATAGGAGTAACGGATGGGGCGCCCGTGCCGCCGCAGCAACGACGGCACGTCGGCCGGCACCCGGGCCCACCACAACCGCCCGCTCCCCGGGGCGAGCGGCTCATCGAGGACCAGGCGTACGTCTCCGGGGAGCCGCACGACTGCCTGCGCGGGCCCGCCCACCCGCGCGCGCGTGGTGCCCCTGCCGTCCGGATCCCGCAATTCGACGGCCCACCGTCCGTCGTCGCCCCGCGTCGAGAAATGCACCACCACGCGCGCGTGCCCGACGGTTCCGTCGACCGCGGCGGGCAACGTCTGCGAGGTGTTCACGATCAGCAGGTCCCCGGCCCGCAGCAGCGCGGGCAGGTCGGTGAACGCGTGGTGCGAGACCTCCGTCCCGCGCGACAGGAGCAGCCGCACCGCGTCCCTGCCGAGCCCCGGACCGCGCTGCTCGGCGGGGACACGCGCCGCCAGCTCGTCGGGCACCCGCACGGCCAGCGTCATCGGGCGTCCAATCGGGCGTCCAGAAGAGAGGGGGCGGCGTACCGCCCGCTCGCCGGCCGCGCGTCGAGCAGCCGCAGGAAGGCGGGCACCACCGTCTCGGGCGACGGCCGTCCCGAGGCGTCGTCCACCGGGACGGCCGCCCGGTAGAGATCGGTCCGCATGTCACCGGGATCGACCGCCCACACCCTGATCCCCGGCTCCTCCACGGCGAGCACCGCCGACAACTGGTCAAGCGCTGCCTTGGACGCCCCGTACCCACCCCACGTCTCGTACGCCTCCACGGCCGCGTCGGAGCTGACATCGACCACCGCCCCCGCCCCCGAGGCCCGCAACAGGGGCAGCGCCTCGCGGATCAGCCCCAGCGCCGCCACCACATTGGTCTCCAGAGCCAGCCGCAGCCCATCGGGCGTGAGCTCCTCGAGCCGTACGAGTGGCTCCGCGCCCAGCGCGCTCGCGTTGTTGACCAGCAGATCGAGACCGCCCAGCCTGCCTGCCGCGGCCACCAGCTCCGCCCGGTGCCCGGCGTCCGTGACATCCCCGGCGACGGCCTCCACGCGCGCGCCGCGCCCCGCCAGATCGCGGGCGGCCTCGTCGAGCACGGCGGCTGTTCTCGCCTCGAGGACCAGACCCCAGCCCCGCTCGGCGAGCGCCGCCGCCAGCGCGCGCCCCAGCCCCTTCGAAGCCCCCGTGATGATCGCTACCGGCATGACGTCCGTCCCCTCGGGTCACCCTGCGGCCGCTTCCCCAGCCGATGACCCCACGGTAGGAACGCGAACGCTCCCGGCGCCTCGTGCGTCGGCCGCAACCACTCAGGGCCCTTGGGCCTACGCCGACAGCCCTAGGCGGCGGCCACCACTGGTCCGATACGCACTGTCACACCCCGCCGGTACGGTGAGGCCATGAGTCAAGGTCCCCGGTCCGGCCTGAACGCGGTGAGCTCCGCGCTTCTCGCCATGAGCAGGCAACTGGAGGTGCGCGACGTCCTGAAGACGATCGTCGCCTCCGCCCGCGAGCTGCTCGACGCGGAGTACGCGGCGCTCGGCGTTCCGGACGACCACGGAGGCTTCGCCCAGTTCGTCGTCGACGGCGTCAGCGACGAGCAGTGGCGTGCCATCGGCCCGTTGCCCCGCCAGCACGGCATCCTCGCCGCGATGCTGCACAAGGCCGAGCCCGAACGCCTCGCCGACGTGCGCGAGGACCCCCGCTTCGAGGGCTGGCCGTCCGCCCACCCGGACATGTCCGACTTCCTCGGCCTCCCGATCCGGTACGGGGACGAGACGCTCGGCGCCCTCTTCCTCGCCAACAAGCTGCGATCTTCCGGGGGGCGACCCCCGGGCCCCCGAAGGCCCACAAAGCCATCCGGCGGTTGCGGCTTCACGGCCGACGACGAAGAGCTCCTGTCGATCCTCGCCCAGCACGCCGCGATCGCCCTCACCAACGCCCGTCTCTACGAGCGCAGTCGCGAGCTGACCATCGCCGAGGAGCGCTCGCGCCTGGCGCACGAACTGCACGACGCCGTCAGCCAGAAGCTGTTCTCGCTGCGCCTGACCGCCCAGGCCGCGGCCGCCCTGGTGGACCGCGACCCCTCGCGCGCCAAGGGCGAACTCCAGCAGGTGGCCGCGCTCGCGGCCGAGGCGGCGGACGAACTGCGCGCCGCCGTCGTGGAGTTGCGCCCCGCCGCCCTGGACGAGGACGGCCTGGTGGCCACCCTGCGCACGCACACGCAGGTCCTGGACCGCGCGCACTCCGCCGCCGTCACCTTCGAGAGCTGCGCGGTCCGCGCCCTGCCCGCGGCCCAGGAGGAGGCGATGCTGCGCGTCGCCCAGGAGGCGCTGCACAATGCCTTGCGGCACTCCGGCGCGGAGCGCGTCTGCGTGACCCTGGTGCGACGCGGCGCCGGAGCCGTGCTGCGCGTCTCTGACGACGGCTGCGGCTTCGACCCCCGCGCGATCCGGCGCGCGGGGCGGCACTTGGGCCTGGTCTCGATGCGGGACAGGGCCGGCGGGGTCGGCGGACGGCTGACGGTGGAATCGGAGCCCGGCAAGGGCACGACGATCGAGATGGAGGTTCCCGGTGGCTGACGCCGTGTTCAAGACGAAGACGGGGATCCGGGTGCTGCTGGTCGACGACCACCAGGTGGTCCGCCGCGGTCTGCGCACGTTCCTCGAGGTGCAGGACGACATCGAGGTCGTGGGTGAGGCGTCGGACGGCGCCGAAGGGGTCGAGCAGGCCGAGAGGCTGAAGCCGGACGTCGTCCTCATGGATGTCAAGATGCCCGGCATGGACGGGGTCGAGGCCCTGCGCAAGCTCCGCGAACTGGCCAACCCCGCGCGCGTGCTCATCGTCACCAGCTTCACCGAGCAGCGCACGGTCGTCCCGGCCCTGCGCGCCGGCGCCGCCGGGTATGTCTACAAGGACGTCGACCCGGACGCCCTGGCGGGCGCCATCCGGTCCGTGCACGCGGGGCATGTGCTGCTGCAGCCCGAGGTGGCGGGCGCGCTGCTGTCCCAGGAGGAGGCCAACACCGGGCAGGGGAGGGGCGGTTCGCTCACGGAGCGGGAGCGCGAGGTCCTCGGGCTCATCGCCGACGGCCGTTCGAACCGCGAGATCGCGCGCGCCCTCGTCCTCTCCGAGAAGACCGTCAAGACCCATGTCTCGAACATCCTGATGAAGCTGGACCTCGCCGACCGCACCCAGGCCGCCCTGTGGGCCGTCCGACACGGTGTGACCGGCTGATTGACGTTTCTGCGTACCCGGCCGACGGGCGCGACGGATGGATGCGTTCCGGTCTGAGATTCATACCGTCGTGTCAATGTCCCCCGATTGGCGCAACCTGTGCGCCGCCCGGCCGTTCTTCAGTGCGTGCTGCGGCGGCTGGCCGCGGCGATCGCTAGGAGGGTCCAGAAGTGAAGAACCTGAAGAAGGCCGCTGCTGTCACGATGGTGGCGGGTGGCCTCGTCGTCGCCGGTGCCGGTCTCGCCTCCGCCACGGACGGTGCGCACGCGGACGGCAAGGCCGTGAAGTCGCCGGGCGTCGGCTCGGGCAACCTCGTCCAGGCGCCGGTGCACATCCCCGTGAACGCCGTGGGCAACACCGTGTCGGTCATCGGCGCCCTCAACCCCGCCTTCGCGAACGACGGCCTCAACGCCTGACGCGAAACCCAGGTCGAGCAGTGACCACCGGCCCCCCGGGTGACTCCCGGGGGGCCGGTCTGTCGAGCCCCGTGGGTGCGCGCCCCCAGGGCTACCGCTCCCGCTCCTCCACATAGGCGTTGTACGCGGCCACCTGCGCCCGTCGAGCCGTCCGTTCGACCGGTCGCAACGCCTCGCCCCGCGCGGCCATCTCCGAGGCGCTCACGGCTCCGCCATGGCCGTTCTCGTACGCCACCGAGATCAGCAGGCCGACCCGCTGGGCCAGCTCCAACACCCGTACGGCACGCGGCGGATATCCGGGGGCCAGCGCCTCGCGCCCGCGCTCGGCCCGCGCCCGGTACGCGTCCACCGCGGCCTCGGCGACCGGCCCCGAGCCCGCGACATCCAGCCGCGAGAGCACCTCCGTCGCATCCCGCAGCGCCTCGGCCAGCTCACGCTCCGCCTCGCCCAGCGAGGGCACATCGGCGGGCGGCGCCTCCCGGACGGGCAGACAGTGCCAGAGGACCTCCACGTGCACGTCGCCCTCGGGCCCCGCCTCGGACACCTCGGGCACCAGGCCGTACGGCGCCCCGAAGGCGACGACGGCCTCCTGCGCGTCCAGGGCGCGGGCGTTGAACGCGGGCGGACCGCTCAGACCGAGCGGATGGCCCGGCGCGGGCAGCGCGACCCGCAGCCCGGTCACCCCGAGCGTGCGCAATCGTCCGACGGCGAGCGTGAGACCGACGGGCCCCGACTCGCCGGGAAGACCTTCGACCCGGTGCACGGCGTCGTCACCGACCATCGCGTGCACCGCGTCATCCGGCGAGACAAGTCCGGCAAGAAGGGCATTTCCCCATGCCGCCAGGCGTCCTGAGCGTGGTTCCGAGAGCATGCGTACAGCCTAAGGACCGGGCTAAGGGCTGGAGCGCTCGACCGGTGGCGTAGGTTTTCTCCCAGGGGACTGCGTTTCACAGACGCAAGCGAAAGCCGAGACTGCAATGGGAGACAACGCGCTCATGAGCGATGTACTGGAGCTGGAGGACGTATCCGTGGTCCGCGAGGGCCGGGCTCTGGTGGACCAGGTCTCCTGGTCGGTCAAGGAGGGTGAGCGCTGGGTCATCCTCGGACCGAACGGCGCGGGAAAGACCACCCTCCTGAACGTCGCGTCCAGCTACCTCTACCCGAGCACCGGAACCGCCACCATCCTCGGCGAGACCCTGGGCAAGCCCGGCACGGACGTCTTCGAGCTCCGCCCGCGCATCGGCGTGGCCGGCATCGCGATGGCCGAGAAGCTGCCCAAGAACCAGACCGTGCTCCAGACGGTGCTCACCGCCGCGTACGGCATGACCGCCGGCTGGCACGAGAACTACGAGGACGTCGACGAGCAGCGCGCCCGCGCCTTCCTCGACCGCCTCGGCATGACGGACTACCTGGACCGCAAGTTCGGCACCCTCTCCGAGGGCGAGCGCAAGCGCACCCTGATCGCGCGCGCTCTGATGACCGACCCCGAGCTGCTCCTCCTGGACGAACCCGCCGCGGGCCTCGACCTCGGCGGCCGCGAAGACCTCGTACGCCGCCTCGGCCGCCTCGCCCGCGACCCGATCGCCCCCTCGATGATCATGGTCACGCACCACGTCGAGGAGATCGCCCCCGGCTTCACCCACGTCCTCATGATCCGCCAGGGCAAGATCATGGCCGCGGGCCCGCTGGAGCTCGAACTGACCTCCCGCAACCTCTCCCTGTGCTTCGGACTGCCCCTGGTGGTCGAGGAGCGCGGCGAGCGCTGGAGCGCACAGGGTCTCCCGCTCGGCTGAGACGGCGCGAACAGCCGGACCCGCTCCGGCCGGTAGATCACGTGCCCTGTGCGAGAAGGTCCCGCGGTCCTACCATGACCACGTGGACATCGACGCATGGGTGTGGTGGCTGATCGGCGCCGCCGCACTCGGAATCCCGCTCGTACTGACCGCGATGCCGGAGTTCGGCATGCTCTCCGTGGGCGCCGTCGCGGGCGCCGTGACCGCGGGTCTCGGCGGCGGCACCGTGCTCCAGGTCGTCGTGTTCGCCGCGGTGTCGGTCGCGCTCATCGCGGTCGTACGCCCGGTGGCGGCCCGGCACCGCTCCCAACGGCCCGAACTGGCCACGGGAGTCGAGGCGTTGAAGGGCAGGACAGCCGTCGTCCTGGAACGTGTCGACGCCTCCGGCGGCCGCATCAAACTCGCCGGCGAGGTCTGGTCGGCCCGCGCGCTCGACACCGCCCAGAGCTACGAGGCGGGACGCGAGGTGGATGTCGTCGAGATCGACGGAGCGACGGCCGTCGTCATGTGAATCGACCACGGGGTGTGCGGCGGTCTGTCAGACTCGACCAGCAAGATCTTCGCCGACCCGCGTGCCGGCTCTGCGGATCTTCCGGGAACACCGAGGCAAGAGGGGTACGGGGAGCAACGATGCAACCAATCATCATCGTCCTGATCATTCTGGTGGTGCTGGTCTTCATCGCCCTGATCAAGACGATCCAGGTCATCCCGCAGGCCAGCGCCGCGATCGTCGAGCGCTTCGGCCGCTACACACGCACGCTGAACGCGGGCCTGAACATCGTCGTCCCGTTCATCGACTCGATCCGCAACCGCATCGACCTCCGTGAACAGGTCGTCCCCTTCCCGCCCCAGCCGGTGATCACCCAGGACAACCTCGTGGTGAACATCGACACCGTCATCTACTACCAGGTGACCGACGCCCGAGCCGCGACGTACGAGGTCGCCAGCTACATCCAGGCGATCGAGCAGCTCACCGTCACCACCCTGCGCAACATCATCGGTGGCATGGACCTGGAGCGGACCCTGACCTCCCGCGAGGAGATCAACGCGGCGCTGCGCGGCGTCCTCGACGAGGCCACCGGCAAGTGGGGCATCCGCGTCAACCGCGTCGAGCTCAAGGCCATCGAGCCGCCGACCTCCATCCAGGACTCGATGGAGAAGCAGATGCGCGCCGACCGCGACAAGCGCGCCGCGATCCTCCAGGCCGAAGGTGTACGGCAGTCGGAGATCCTGCGCGCCGAGGGCGAGAAGCAGTCCGCGATCCTGCGCGCCGAGGGTGAGGCCAAGGCCGCGGCCCTGCGCGCCGAGGGCGAGGCCCAGGCGATCCGTACGGTCTTCGAGTCCATCCACGCCGGAGACCCGGACCAGAAGCTCCTGTCGTACCAGTACCTCCAGATGCTCCCGAAGATCGCCGAGGGCGACGCGAACAAGCTCTGGATCGTCCCCAGCGAAATCGGCGACGCCCTCAAGGGCCTCGGCGGCGCGCTCGGCAACTTCGGCCCCCTGGGCGGCAACTCCGGCAGCTCGGGCGCCTCCGGCCAAGTCCCCGCCCCCGCCACCGAGCGCCGCGAACAGCCACGGATCGACTGAGGCCTCGACAGGGGGGCGCGGGGTGCGGAGCTAGGCCGCGGGCTGAGCCAGCCACTCGGGCAGCGAGGCCAGTTCGTCCCGGCCGAGCGCGAGCAGCATCGCGTCGGCCGGTGTCGGCTCGAAGGGCTGCCGCAGCAACGGCATCCCGGCCTCTTCAGGCGTACGGTCCGCCTTGCGGTGATTGTCCGTCGCACACGAAGCGACCGTGTTCAGCCAGGAGTCCGCACCACCCTGCGCCCGCGGCACCACGTGGTCCACGGTCGTCGCCCGCCTCCCGCAGTACGCGCACCTGTGCTGGTCCCGCACGAGGACACCCCGCCGCGACCACGGGGCCCGTCTTCGGAACGGCACCCGTACATACCTGCAGAGCCTGATCACCCGAGGCACCGGTATCTCCACCGCCGCCGCGCGCACACGGAGTCCGGGGTGGGCCTGCTCGACGACGGCCTTGTCGCTGAGGACCAGCACGACGGCACGGTTCAGCGTCACCGTCGACAGCGGCTCGAAGCTCGCGTTCAGCACCAGCGTGTCCCGCATTTCGCCCACCTCCCGTATGCACACCGACCCACCCCTGGCGGGCTGGGATCAACTCTGGCCGGGCACGCCGAGATGGACAACGCAATAAAAAATGCCCGCCCCTGATCACTTCCATGACCAGGGGCGGGCAAACGTTCAGTGAACGCTCAGCTACTCGCGGGAGCCGCGTACTCGGCGAGCACCTGCGCACGCCCGACCGTGTGGAACCGGAGGTTGAACCCGACGACGGCAGGCGAGGCGTCGGAGTCCGGACCGAGCTTCTCCTGGTCCACCGCGTAGACGGTGAACACATAACGGTGCGCCGGGTCACCGGGAGGCGGCGCGGCACCCCCGAACTCCTTCGTCCCGTAGTCGTTGCGCACCTGGATCGCACCCTCGGGCAGCCCCTCGAACTTGCCGCTGCCCGCACCGGTGGGCAGTTCGGTCACCGACACCGGGATGTCGATGACCGACCAGTGCCAGAACCCGCTGCCCGTGGGCGCGTCCGGGTCGAAGCACGTCACGGCGAAGCTCTTGGTCTCCGGCGGGAAGCCTTCCCACCGCAGGTGCGGCGAGGTGTTCCCGGCCGCCTGGACCTGAGCGTCCTTGAGGACCGCACCCGGTTCGAAGTCCTCGCTCACGACCGTGAAGGACGGCACGGGCGGGAGGAAGTCATGCGGAAGCGGCGGCCTCTTGAGCTCGGTCACGTCAGCACCTCCTGGTTGTTTCCTGCTCGGCGGTAGCTCTACAGCTCTTGTCTCCCGAGCCTAGAACCAGTTGCGCTTGCTGCCGACCTGGGACAGCCACTCGTTGAGGTACGCCGCCCAGTCCGTGCCCTGGAAGTCGTTCAGACCGACCTTGAACGAGCGGAACGAGTCGCTGCCCTCACTGAAGAGGCCCGGCTTCTTGTCCATCTCCAGGATGACGTCCATCTCGCGGTCATCGGCCACGAAGCTCAACTCGACCTGGTTGAGGCCGCGGTACTGCTGCGGCGGGAAGAACTCGATCTCCTGGTAGAACGGCAGCTTCTGCCGCGTGCCACGGATGTGCCCGCGCTCCATGTCAGCGCTCTTGAAGCGGAAGCCCAGCTGGATGAACGCGTCCAGGATGGCCTGCTGCGCCGGCAGCGGGTGCACGTTGACCGGGTCCAGGTCGCCGGAGTCCACGGCACGCGCGATCTCGAGCTCGGTGGTCACACCGATGTTCATGCCGCGCAGCTGCTGCCCGTCGATCGAGGTGACCGGCGTCTCCCAGGGGATCTCCAGGCCGAACGGCACCGCGTGCACCTGACCCGCCTGGAGCGTGAACGCCCCACCGAGGCGCAGCTTGGTGAACTCGATGTCCTGCTTCGTCTCCTGGTCCTGGCCCTCGACCTCGACCCGCGCCTGCAGACCGACGGACAGACCCTCGATCTCCTGGTCCACGGACCCGCCCTGGATCCGCACCTCACCCTGGACGACACCACCGGGTACGACGTTGACCTCGGTCAGCACCGTCTCCACCGACGCACCGCCGGCACCCAGGCTCGCAAGCAGCTTCTTGAACCCCATGACTCTCCTCCCCAGGCCCCGCCTGTGGTTCGACTCGACTTGAATCCTTGATCCATACAAACGCGGTGAACCCACGTCCGGTTCCGCGTCCTCGCCCCGGCAGTCCGCCCGGCAGGTGACCACCTGCCCGCACGAACCGTCTCCAGTACGCTCGGACGCCATGATCGAGGCCCCTGACCGTACGCCCCTCACCCATGACTTCTTCGCACGCCCTGTCCTCGACGTGGCCCCTGATCTGCTGGGCCGTGTCCTCGTACGCAGCTCACCGGACGGTCCGATCGAGCTCCGCCTGACAGAGGTCGAGGCCTACGCGGGCGAGGCCGACCCGGGGTCACACGCCTATCGCGGCCCCACCGCCCGCAACAGCGTGATGTTCGGTCCCCCCGGATACGCGTACGTCTACTTCACCTACGGCATGTGGCACTGCCTCAACGTGGTGTGCGGCCCCGAGGGCCAGGCGAGCGGAGTCCTGCTCCGGGCGGGGGAGATCACCGCCGGAGCCGAGACCGCCCGCAAGCGTCGACTCTCGGCCCGCAACGACAGGGAACTGGCCAAAGGCCCGGCACGCCTGGCCACAGCCCTTGACGTGGACCGCAGCCTGAACGGCTCCGACCTCTGCGCGGGCGGGGACGCCCCCCTCACTCTCCTCGCGGGCACTCCTGTCGACCCCGACCAGGTCAGCAACGGCCCGCGTACCGGAGTCGGCGGCGAAGGCGCCGTCCACCCCTGGCGCTTCTGGACGTCCAACGACCCGACGGTGAGCCCCTATCGGGCCCATGCGCCCCGACGCCGCCGAACTTGACGCGGCCCTGGGCGGACCGTAATGTGGCCCGAGCCGCTTGACCCGGTGACGGCAATCTGCCGACAGCTGGAAGCGGCCAACCACTACCTACGACTTCCCCTCAGCGGGGGCGCATTTCGCATGCTCGCATGCCGGAATTCGAACTCGCGAAACTCGATTATGAGTTGCAGAGGGAATCCGCTAACGTAGTGAACACGCCGAAAGGCAAAGGCCCCCAACGGCCACCGGAAATGAAATCCGAACCGGGAACGGAACGGAAAACGGATCTGGTAGAGTTGGAAACGCAAGACAGCAAGACAAAATGAAACACCGAAGGGAAGCGCCCGGAGGAAAGCCCGAGAGGGTGAGTACAAAGGAAGCGTCCGTTCCTTGAGAACTCAACA